>CAIOKO010000186.1 GCA_903858935.1 uncultured Schlesneria sp.
AGCTGCTGGTTCAGCACCATACCCACTGCTTCTCGCTTGAATTCCGATGTGTGCTTGCGACGTTCTTTCGACATGCTCTGGACTCCTCGGGGTTAAGTTTACTCGCTTTTCCCCGCGCCCACATTTCATGGGCAAGTCCACGGGCTTCTGTTTATTGTCAATTTTTCTTTTGGAATGTCATTAATCACTCTATCAGTTCTCAGATCATCCCAATGTGATTCTGAAGACCCGATTACACAAATTTCAGTTGCGACGTTTAAGGTCGCTGACCACAACACCAATTCCGATATTGTCACACGCCTTGCGTAGTCGCGATTCGGTGATGCTGCCTTCATTCGTGCATCGCACAAAGAATCGGTACGCCGCATCAGTCACGGCACGCCGCGCCTGCTTCATTTCCACATCAGAAACACGGATTGGCGGGTCAGGGGGTTTCGGTTTTGAAAATTCGTCTCTGCTGTCATAGGCCAAGGTCTCATGCTCACTGACGTAACGACTTCGCGCCGATTTCATCTGCTCAAATCGTTGGCCATACCGATCGATTACCTCAACAGCATGGCGAGCCTCAATCAGCCAGAAATCAAGATTTGCTGCCTGAACTGCGAGTTGATATCGGCTGAGCATCATAAACCGCGAAAGCTGACTGGCGATCAGGTTCGCGACTTCTGACGAGTAAGACATCGTTAGAAAGCTCTTTCATGAGAATTCTGCCACTGATACACACAGAACCACACAGATAAAGAGGAATAAAATCGAAAGAAACACCTTGGCCTGTCTATTCAATTTCTTGTATTTATCAGTGCGAATCTGTGTTCATCTGTGGCAAAAATTCTTTGCTTTCGCACGGCCCGCCGTTGTCTCTGGCTATTTCAACAGACGGCCCTTCAGGCTGGAAGATTGAGCGAAAAAGTCGTCGTCAACGGTTTGTTTGAATGGACTCACCCACTGTTATCCCACAATTTCAAAATCCGGGAATCGCACTTCTTGATGCCTCGTAACAAAATGAACCAACCCGGATTTATCGCCAGAGACTCTCGCTTATAACCGAGGATTCCCTGGCTTATTTGGGACATCCCAGCCGTTGGCGCCCTTTACCTTCACTTTGCGGGAGTAAACCCGATCTCCGCAAGTGCAGTACAGAACATCGAAATTCTCGCCACCGAATGTCAGGTTCGAAACTTTTCCATTGGGGGTCGGGATGATGCAGTTGACTCGACCTGGCTGATCGCAGACCTGCAGGCCGAGTCGCGTCGCGACCCACACTCGGCCATCCCGATCGCAGCGGACGCCGTCGGCTCCACTGTCTTCCGCCGTGTCGGGGACATGCAGATGAAAGTACTTTTGTTTGTGAGCCAGCGATCCGTCGGCCTGAATCTGGTAGCTGTAAACCCAATGAGTGCGACTGTCGGCGACGTACAGCAACGACTGGTCGGGCGACATGCAGATGCCGTTCGAGAATCTCAAACCCGTATCGACAACCGTCTTTTCGCCCTTGGAATTGATGTAATAGACCTTGCTGGGGTCCGTTCCATTCCAGCCGGGGTTCGTCACATAAATCCCGCCGTTATGGGCCACGACAAGATCGTTTCCTCGAAAACCGTCTGCGATCACTGAGGAGTTGCCTCCAGCGTCCCATGCAAGGACCTGGCTTGTTGTACCCGCGTTCGCGTACAGGCGTCCGTCGGGCCCAAAGGCCTGACCGTCCCCCTTCTTCGAATCACTTAGAAACTCTTTAACGGTCCCCTCCGATGTCACCTGAAACGTTTTGCCCGCTCCGACATCGTTGAAAAAGACCTGACCCTTGGCGTTCGCCACTGGTCCTTCGGTGAACTGATAACCTTCGCCAACCAGCTTCCAGTCTTCGCCGGGAATCAAAATCTCCTGAATCTGTGGCGAACCTTTTCCAGCCTTGATCCCGGCGGGCCAGTCCTTCCATAACCATCGCATCGCGTCAGGAAACAGCTTCGTTGCGTGTTCGCCGTTATGGCCCCCTTCGCCCCACTCGTGAGTCACTTCGTAACCGGCGAAGACCAGCGATCGTTCCATCGCCTGATTGGCCATCCACCAGTCGCCACCGTAAATGTTCAGGTCGTTGCTGCCGTCTTCCAGAAAGATCCGAAGCGGTTTCGGTTCGTATTTGCGAATCAGCGTCGAATAGTTCTGTCCGCCCCGCAGTCCCACATAGGTTCCAATCGCGCTGAAGACGCGACGAAAAGCATCGGGCCGTTCCCAGGCTGCTGTGAATGCACAAATCGCTCCACTGCTCGCTCCGCCAATGGCTCGATCGTTGCCATCCTTGGAAAGCTTGATCGCTCGGCCATCGGCGGTAGTTCTGGTCTCGACGTTCGGCAATAACTCGTCCAGCACGAACCGAGCGTATCCGTCACCCAGGCCATCATATTCAAAGCTGCGATTGAAGCGTGGCAATGCCTGATCTGATGTCGGTTTGACAATTCCTGGTGTGACAAACACCCCGATCGTGATGGGCATTTCACCCTTGCTGATCAACGTGTCGAAAACTTCCGGTGCTTTGTATTGAACACCATCCTGATTGACGTAAACGCACGCGGGTTTGGCGGGGTCATATTGTTTCGGAACGTAGATTGAAACTTCACGGGTTGTCCCGGGAAAGATCTTTGATTGATCGAACGTGTACTTGATGATTTCGCCTTTTGGTGTCTCTTGTGCAGACGCCGATGACGAAACCAACAGAGCACCAATAAAAAAACAAACTGCAAGACGGTCAAAAATGAGCTGCATTTTTCTGTCCGTTTGTGAGTGAAGGGGATGGGATAAATTGCAAAGGTGGTAGGCCTCGAAGCTCGACCCACCCTGCATTTCACGGCGATCAGTTCTTGAGTGGGCCGACGCCGATGGTGGTCATCTGGCCGAGTGGGAATTGGTCGAGCAACGAACGAATGTCGTTCAGTGTAATGTTCTGAACGATCGCTACATCGTCGGCGATGCTGCGGTATTCACGTCGGAACAGCCAGTTGTTGCCGAGTCCCCCCAGTCGTCCCATCGGTCGCTCGCCCCGTAATACCAGACGCGAGCAAACTTTGTTCTTGGCCTGTTCAAGCTCATCCGCTGTGACGCCTCGCTTGTTCACGTCGGCGTAGATCTTGGCGATTCGCTTGAGGTTGGATTTCGTCTCTTCGGGCGGCCCGTTAAGGAAGGTCAGATACGCACCGGTCTCTTCGTATTCGTAGTAACCCATCTCAGCCGACTCAACCAGGCCGGGATCGAGTAGGTCCCAATAGAGTCGGCTATTACAGTCGTCACCAACGATGACTGACATCAGTTCGGCAGCGAACCGTAGCGGGTCGCTGCCCGATGGTGCGGGAGAAAGCTGAATGATCTGCTCCTGTTGGCATTCGTCTTTCGCAATGTATTTCGTGGATGGCTTGGGCGTTGCGCGCATCACCTTGCGATCCGATTTTCCCTTTGGCCAATTCGCGCAATGACGATTTGCCAGTTCCAGGACTGTTGGCCAGTCGGTCTGTCCCGTGACTGCAAGTACGATATTTCCCGCGAGATAATGTTGGCGGTGATACTCACGCATCTGTTCGGATGAAAGTCCACCGACGCTCTCGGTCGTACCCAGGACCGATTGGCCAAGCGGGTGTCCGTGGAAGTGAGCCTGCATTGCGTTGTCGTAGGCGACGGACGAGGGCTGGTCGGCGTACATGCCGATCTCTTCCAGAATCACTTTCTTCTCGACATCGAAATCGTCCTGACGCAATGTGGGAAACAGAATGCTCGACTGGATTTCAAACGTCTGCGGCAAGTATTCAGGCAGTGTGGCAGCGTAGTAAACCGTACTCTCTTCACCGGTGGCGGCGTTGTTGTCGGCACCCACTTCATCGAAGATCCGGTTTACGTCTTCGGCCGTGAAACGTTCGGTTCCCTTGAAGGCCATGTGTTCGAGAAAGTGGCTGACGCCCGAAACTTCTGGGGTTTCATCGCGAGCACCCGCCTTCACATAAAAGCCGAACGCAACGCTATGCACGTCAGAATTCGTTTCGGCAACAACTTCGAGTCCGTTTTCCAGCGTCGTATGATGAAAGGACATGCAATCTTTCTGATGGACAACTTTGTAAACCAGACGGAGTCACTCGTCGGTATTTGTAACGTTAAAGGTTTACCCAAGTTTTCGAACCGTTTCCAGAGGCTCACGAGGTTGTGACAAGATTCGGTTCGAAGATTGCCGAAACAATATCGCGTTACTGCCTGGCGGTTTGAGTCTTGACCAACGTGTCGAGCGACTTCAAATCAATCTGTTCCCCTTCCCTTGGGAATTGAAACGGCAATAGCCACCACTCCTCTGTAAACGACGCCGATTCACCCGGCTGCAATCGTTCTCGTGGACCGATCGGTTCGAGTTCAATACGTGGTCCCGTTGGATACCAGACCGAGATCGTCAATCCCGCAGCTTCGTTATAGACACGGTCCGGAAATGTCGGAAACCGTTTCACGAACAGCGTATTGTTGGGCATCAGATACCCCAACCATCCGGCGGTTGCGTCAAATCCCAATTTTGGTTTGCGAGGTGGGGCCAGGATTTCCAGAAAGCCGTCCCGTTCGCGAATCTTCTCGTCCGTGTTTCGGACGTTAATGGTCGCACTCTCTTCATACATCGCATATTTGGAGGGGAAACGACTTGGTCGGTCGCCGAGTGGAATAACGCAGATTCCGCCACCGGGCGAGAAGGATCGACCCCAGTGACACACCTCGCGGACTTCTTTGCCGATGTTATGGATCGTTTGCTTACAGGCTAGATGGATCGTCGATTTCGCTTCGGACGTGTCACCTTCAACCAACTGGAAATCACGGACAAGCCGAATCCCCGCCCGATCGTCTTTCTGACTTGTTAATCTGGCAGAAGACTCCCCAGTGATCTCGTGAGACCATTCGCCCGACCACAACTCGGGGTGTGGAATGACGGTGAGTTCAGGGCCATAGTCAAATCGGCCTGCTGTCGCTTTGACGGGATTTCCGGGCTGCCATTGCTTTTCGGCGTCTTCCATAAACATCGAGTCCTTTCCGTCGACCGAGAACTCGAGAACACGTCCGCCAACCTGAGGGCAAAGTACGACTCGGGCATTTTTCCGCTTTAATTCGATGGCCCGCGAATAGCCATGGTATTGGATCACACCTGCATTTGATGGTGCTGGCTGAACCCCTAGAGCTTTTTGAGGATCTGCGGCACTCACCAGAGACGTCAATGAACCGAGTATGAATCCCAGGGCAGCGGTCAAATGCGGCGTTCCAGCCATCAGCGGGTTCCGTTAACGAGGTCAATGTTTCGACGCGAGAGAGATCACTTAACATACGAAATCAGTAGATGGGGTGCACGTAACTGACTACGATTTATTAACTCCAATGGCCAGCTCGTGGCGGCATAAACTGCTCTCAATCTGAAGGATCTCCGATGAAACGTTTCATGGTGCTGACTTTGTTTTTGCTTTTTCCAATCGTGGCGAATTGTGCCGACACCGCCGATGTCATCTATCACGGCGGCGATATTGTCACGGTTGACGATAAGAATCCGACTGCTGAAGCACTGGCCGTTTTAAAAGGAAAGATCGTCGCGGTCGGGACGAAGGCTGATGTGCTGAAACTCAAGGGAGAAGCCACCAAGCTGGTTGACCTGGGCGGAAAAACACTGGTTCCCGGGTTCCTTGATGGACACAGTCATTTCATTAACTGCCTGCAGGTCGCTAATCAGGCGAACTGCTTCGCTCCCCCCGCAGGTCCAGGCAAGTCGATTGCCGACATCATCGCTTCCTTGAAAGCGACCGAGTCCAAGTTCAAGATCCCTAACGGCGAATTCATTGTCGGTTATGGATATGACGGCAGTGCCATTACTGACGGGCGCGAGATGACTGCGGCGGATCTGGACGCTGCGTTTCCAGATAATCCTGTTTTTGTCCAGCACGTGTCGCTGCACGGAGCGGTCTGTAATTCGGCTGCGCTTAAGAAATTCAAGATTTCGAAAGAGACGCCAACTCCGCCGGGAGGGGTCATTGTTCGTAAACCGAATTCGATGGAACCGGAAGGTCTGTTGATGGAAGCGGCCTGGATGTCGGTCTTTATGAATCTGCCAAAGCCATCGGAAGCGGAGCTACTGACCCGATTCCAGGAAGGCCAGGCGATTTATGCCGCAGCCGGCATCACGACTGCACAGGAAGGGGCCACAATGCGGGGAGACGTCGCTCTTTTGCAAAAGGCTGCGGCGCAGGGATTACTGACTATTGATGTTGCTGCCTACCCATTCGTGACCGAAGCCGAAACCGTTTTCAAAACGACTCCTCCAGCGAAGTTTGGAGAATACTCAAACCATCTGAAACTTGCCGGGATCAAGATCACACTCGACGGATCGCCTCAGGGACGAACCGCCTACTTTACGACCCCCTACCTGACAGGTGGGCCGGGGGGTGAAAAGAACTGGCGTGGCGAACCCCTGTTTCCGAAAGCTCAAGCGGAAGAGTTCATCAAGTTTGTCTACGACAACAATTTGCAGCTGATCATTCACTGTAACGGTGACGCGGCAATCGACATGTTTCTGGAATGCCACGAAAAGGTAGCCAAAGACCGGTTCGCTGATCGACGAACAACGGTCATCCATTCGCAGTTCGTGCGAAGGGATCAGCTCGAAAAATACGTCGATTACAAAATCATGGCCTCGTTCTTCACCGAACACTGTTTTTACTTTGGTGAGACTCATCTAAAGAATCGAGGGAAAGAACAAACGTTCTTTCTCAGTCCGATGAAGACCGCTCTTGAAATGGGGATTCATTGTGCCAATCACACGGACTTCAATGTCTCGCCGATCGACCAGTTGTTTGTGATGTGGTCGGCCGTCAATCGCATCTCACGTAAGGGAGAAGTCATTGGACCCGACCAGAGAATTACGCCAATACAGGCGCTAAAAGCTCTGACGATCGATTCGGCACATATGTATCAGGAAGAAAAAACCAAAGGCTCGCTCGAAGTCGGCAAACGGGCTGACCTGGTGATTCTTGACAAGAATCCACTTAAGGTCGATCCGATGTCGATCAAGGACATCAAAGTAGTCGAGACGATTAAGGACGGGAAAACGATCTACGTAGCGAAGTGATCGAAGAGGGGTTCGGGTGTTCAAATTTCAAAATTGGCCCCGTGGATAATCTTGTCGAGGAAAATCGCTCGACCAGCCAATTTTGAAATTTGAACGCCCGAACCCAGAACCTACGGCCAACAAATTCACAATTCGCGCAAGGTTCAACAACCATGAAGTCCCTCCTCTTCCTTTGCGTGATCGAATCGATGACGATGGTCGCCCTGGCTCAGCCTGGCTCTCTGCAAGATCTCGTCAGGAGACTACCGTCGTCGGATGGGGTCAAGATTTATCAGGCCAAAGAGATCATTACGCTTGACCCTGCAAAGCCGAAGGCGGACGCGGTTGCGGTGATTGGTGACCGGATTTATGGGGTTGGGACTCTGCAAGAACTTCTGAAGCAAGTCAACGACGACGCGTTAAGTCGACCTCAAATTGTTGAGACCTTTGCCGACCGCGTTATTGTCCCTGGGTTCATTTCCCAGCATGATCATCCATTACTGGCGGCGCTGACGATGACGTCAGAGATCATTGCGATCGAAGATTGGGTATTACCGTCAGGAACAGTCCTCGCTGCGAAGGATCGCGATGAATATCTCGCACGGCTTGCGGAGGCAGACCGCAAGCGACCTGACCCGAATGAACTGCTGCTGACATGGGGTTTCCATCATTATTTTCATGGAAAACTGACAATGTCCGACCTGAATAAAATCTCTTCCACTCGTCCTATTATCGTCTGGCATCGTTCCGCTCACGAGGTGATTCTCAACACGGCAGCAAGCAAGAAGTTTGGAGTTACCAGGGAATGGTATGACACGCTGAACGCGTCTCAGAAACAGCAGTCAAACTTCGACGATGGCCACTACTGGGAGCAGGGAGTCTTTGGTGTACTCCCACTTCTCGGCAAAGCGATTGCATCGCCGAGACGCCTGCAGGATGGTCTGCGATTTGTAGAAGAATATCTGCATGCTAACGGTGTCACTCTTGGCTGTGAACCGGGTGGAGTTCTCTCGAAACCGATGCAGGACGCGCAGAACGCGCAGTTCGCCGACGCGGCAACGCCGTTCCGTTATTACTTTATCGCCGACGGGAAATCTCTGACCGCGATGTACCCCGATGACCGAGTTATTAAAGAAACTCGAAAACTGAGCGACTGGGGATGGGGGAACACTGCCATTCTTCCCAGACAAGTGAAGCTGTTTGCTGACGGGGCAATTTTCTCACAGGCCATGCAGATGCGTGATGGGTATCTGGACGGCCATCAAGGGGAGTGGATGATGGATCTGGGCTTCTTCCAGCGAAGCTTCCGGGTCTACTGGGATGCGGACTATCAGATTCATGTCCATGTCAATGGCGATGCTGGACTCGACATGGTGCTGAACACGCTCGAAGAGAACATGCGACGCAAGCCACGCGTGAATCATCGAACGGTCATTGTCCACTTCGCGGTTTCAACGCCCCAGCAAGTCGAAAAAATTAAAGAGCTGAAAGCAATTGTCAGTGGTAATCCGTATTACACGACGGTTCTTGCAGATAATTACAGCAAGCAGGGACTGGGACCCGACCGAGCCGATTCGATGGTCAGACTTGGTGATGTCGAACGAGCGGGAATCTCGTACTCGCTCCACTCCGATATGCCGATGGCACCCGCTCAACCGCTATTCCTGATGCACTGTGCCGTTAACCGGACGACGATTTCAGGGCGCGTGGCGGGACTCAATCAAAGGATCAGTCGCGAAGGAGCACTGCGCGCAGTGACGATCAATGCGGCCTACTCACTTCAAATGGAGAATGATGTTGGAAGTATCGTTCGCGGAAAACTCGCTAATTTCACGATCCTGAGCGAAAGCCCGGTGACCTGTGACGCCGCCAGAATCAAAGACATCAACATCCTGGGGACCATCCACGAAGGACGAGTTTTCCCGGTTTCGAAACCAGAACAAGACCATTCACAGCGTGAACTGACACGTCGGGACAAACAACTGGCAGAAATCAAACGATTGAATTTGCTCTACGAAGAGCGATTATCCCGAATGGATTCGCCAGCAAATGGTCCCGTATCGATTTTCGATTTTGTTCACCGAAACGAATCTGCGATCTGTGCTCCAGGATGTACGTGCGGCAGCGGGCTGTTAAAAGCACTGGCGGCTGGTTTCTCGATCGAGTCAACATCAAACGATTAATGTCAGTCGAGCAGCTTCACTGGAACCAATTTGGCTCGTGTGATGACTTCGCACTCCAGCAAGAATAAGTCAAATCGCGAATCGTTTTTTCGATTTCGGTGGTGGCGTCTGGGTAGTAGAAACAAACATGGTCTGGAAATCCTGGTTCCGGCGAGCCAGAATATTAGCCACGTCCTTTCTTTTGTTCGACAGCGATTCCGTCAATCGACAAAGGGGTTCTCATGTCCAAGTTCAAATCGGAGCAAATTCGTAATATTGTTCTTGTTGGCCATGGAGCCGTCGGGAAGACGACTCTGGCAGATCAGATGCTCTTCAAGGCGGGCATCGGCTCGCGAGCTGGCTCGGTTGATGAGGGGACCAGTCAACTCGATACCGATGATGAGGCTCGTCAGCACCACTTTTCGATCTCGTCAGCAATGGTCCATTTCGAGCACCACGGGCTACGCATGAATGTCATCGACACGCCGGGCTATCCTGATTTTGTGGGACAAGTCATCAGCGCCATCTGTGCCGCGGAAACCGCGATCATCACGATTAGCGCCGCAGCGGGGATCGAAGCGAATACTCGTCGTACATTTGAGCTGGCGGGGAAAGCTCATCTCGCTCGATTCATCGCGATTAATAAACTCGATCACGAGAGCGTCAATTTCGCAGAGCTGATCGAATCAATTCAGGAATCGTTCGGTCCCCAGTGCGTTCCAATTAACGTCCCTTGCGGCGCGGGAGCCAAGTTCCATGCAGTGAAAAGTACTCTGGCGTTGCATGTGGAACAGAATGGATCTGTCGTCGATCCGGCAGCTTATGGCTCAACAGTGATGGACATCATTGCCGAGACTGACGATGAATTGATGGAACGGTATCTGGATGGAAAAGAACTGACTGCTGATGAAGTGCTTGGCGGGGTTAATAAGGCGATCGGATCAGGAGCGTTGATTCCGATTGTCTGTCTTTGTGCAAAGTCCGGCATCGGTGTTAAAGAGCTGATGGATGCCTTGGCCGATTTTGCGCTCGCGCCAGGTGAACTTGTCCGGCATGCGACAGGAGAATCGGGTCAAGACATTGAAGTGAGCTCGACCGAAGACGCTCCATTTGTCGGACAGGTCTTCAAGACCAGGATCGATCCGTTTGTCTCGAAGATGAGTTTCATTCGAGTCCTTTCCGGTAAAATGACGAAGGATTCGACGGTTCGCGACATGCGGACGGGGCGAGGTATCAAGATCCATCAGTTACTGGACGTCCAGGGTGGTCAGGTCGAAGCGGTGGATGAGGCCCATGCGGGTGACCTGGTTGTTGTCGCGAAGATCGACGAATTTCAGGTAGGCGACACGCTGGTTAATGGTGACCGGAGCGTCACGATGCCGTTGCTGGAGTTTCCCCGGCCGATGATTGGACTGGCGGTTGAGCCGAAAAGCCGTTCGGACCAGCAGAAGATTTCCGGCGCGTTACACAAAATCGAACAAGAAGACCCGACGTTCCGCATTACTCGCGATCCTCAGACACACGAAATGGTCATGCGCGGGATGAGCGATCTGCATCTGAAGATCGTTCAGGAGCGACTTCACAAGCGCGACAAAGTTGACGTGGTGACGCACGCGCCGAAGGTGCCCTATCGCGAAACGATCGCTGGTCGCGCCGAAGGTTCATACCGTCATAAAAAGCAATCAGGCGGTTCGGGGCAGTTTGCTGAGGTCCACTTGCGCGTTTATGCGCTACCCCAGGAACTCGATCCGAAGACGTATTTCACTCGCGATCGATTCGAAAGCCTGCGGGATCACATATATGATCCTGAGTTGAATTTTGCGTTTCTGGATTGCGTGACGGGAGGTTCTGTTCCGAATCAATTCATTCCGGCGGTGGAAAAGGGGATTCGTGACCGGATGGAACGAGGAGTCCTCGCGGGTTACCAGGTGCAGGATCTCGCGGTGGCGCTCTTTTTTGGCAAAGATCATCCGGTCGACAGTAATGAAGCAGCATTTCGTACGGCAGGCAGCAACTGTTTTCGCGATGTTTTCAAGCAAGCTAAGCCGTCACTGCTTGAACCGGTAATGCATCTGGAAATCACCGTTCCAGGCGAGAAACTGGGCGACATCACCAGTGACCTGAACACGCGTCGCGGTCGCATGGAGGGGATGGATTCATTGCCCGGTGGGATGCAAGTCGTTCATGCCAGGGCCCCGTTGGCCGAACTGATGACTTACGCGCGGTCGCTGTCGAGCATGACGGGTGGTCAGGGGTCGTATTCGATGGAGTTCAGCCATTACGAACAGGTTCCCTCGAACGAACAGCATAAGATTATTGAGAACGCGCTGATTCAAGCAGATGAGGAGTGAAGGTCGGCGTCGAGAATGTTTGTGACAAATACCCGAGGTGACCTTCCTGGTCAAACCCGCAGGCAGCGGCGCAGTCTGATCGGCGTTCAGCCGATTTTTTCGGATGTCGTTGGGCGACCGATCGCAATTGCCTCACTACAAATGACGCCTCGGTTTGCCTGTGACGCTCCGTTCACGCCCGCATCTTTTCGAGGCGAGTTTAAAGGAACATACGCCACATATGATTGTTTCCAACCACAAGTAGCACCATTACTCGGACGCCCGTCTGAAGAACGAACCGACAACGAATTTGAAAACGTCTATGTTTTCGGATTCGATTCGTCGGTAAACGAGTTTCATAACTCATTAGCCAACCGCCGCAGCCGCCCCAGCCTTCTGATCGAGCATGGCAACAAGATGGCGAATCTCGGTCAGTTCATCGGCCCGTTCTACCTCGGCTTTATCAGGAGTTTCGCGGATTTCGAGCATGCGACTGCTACGGACATATCGCAAACCACGCAGCAGTAATTCGCGTTGGCGCTCCGTCAGTTCCAGATGCATTAAGTCACTCATAGGGTTCTTGTCCTGCAAACGATGAGGCCGATGGCTTTTCGTCCAATGCGAAAACGAGTTTCCGGCGTTAAAGAATGCTACTCGCGCCGTATTCGGATCTCAAGTTAATTATGTGCCAAGTCATATCTCGTCCCCAATATCGGCAGATTGACCGGCAAAAATTGCCGATTCTCGAATCGCCGTTGTTTTGGTTACGACCGACCAGATTTGCGTGCATTCATGGTGCCTGGTCGACTCTAACAACCAAGCGGGCTTTAAGTCTTAGCTGAATTCTTCGGGTCATTCCGAAAATTCCTTCAGATGCGAACGAATTCGGGACGAATCATTGAGTTACCGCAACTCAGTACGTGGAAACTGGGGCCCTTGATTGCGCCAGCCTGAGGCCACCTGGATTGGTTCCACTGAGATGCCCATTCAATGAAATCGACCGCATGATTGTGACTTTGAGGAGTACTTGATGGACCTGGCCGACCCTGCGCGGAACGAGAACTTCCTGACGAATTCGACCACCTTGCTGGATACACTTTTGCGGGTATCGCAGATCGTGCGCGTGCGCTTCAACGAATGGTTGGCAGAGTTTGATCTGAATGATGGTCGTTATACGGTCCTGCAGACTCTGGCAACGGCCGGCAACAATGGATTCTCGCAAGCAGAACTGGCTGAACGACTTGGGCAATCGGAATCGAATGTCAGTACTTTAATCGAGCGAATGCAGCGAGATGGATTGGTTGATCGATCGCGTAGCGAAGCCGATCGGCGAAAGCGAGTTCTACTGATCAGTTCACGTGGCCGCTTGGCCTTGGATGACGTCGATGAACGGCGCTCGCAGTGGACCGCTCGATTATTCAAAGAGATGACCGTTGTCGATTCGACTCAGTTAGTATCACTGTTAAACCAGCTTGGCCAGGTTTTGAAGTCGGCATCCTTGAGCCATAACAAGTTTGAAACAAGAACGAACGCACACGGGTTCGTCGAAGGTCAAGCTTCAACCACCGTGATGTTTCACAGCGAAGATCCGATCGACAATCCCGGTTCGCCTCAATTTGCACTGCAGCAAATGCTTCTCGCTCTCAGCGTTCATGCAAGCACGGAATCTGCGGAAAAGGAAGTGGCATGAGAAACGACTCCACTCCGACTGGACGATGTTGGCTGGTTTTTGCCGTATGTACAGGGATGCTGTGCAGCGGTTGTTCGCGCAGTTTCTGGCGGAGCCAGGCTGATTTCGATGGGTATAATTTGCTCAGTCAGAAGCAATTTCACCCGCTTTGGGTATTACCCCGCACGTCTGTCGAGCCCGACCCGCGAAGTCGTTTCTATGATCCAGATGACCGTGATAAGCCGCCGCTTCCACCGGATGACCCGTCCGCAGCCCGTTATATGCAATGGGTCAACGGAATGCGCGGTTATAAGAGCTGGCACACGTTTGGCCAGAATATGACCGTCGAAAATCCCCAGTGGCTGGAGCAGTTTGGGCTCGCCCCCGATACGTTTCACGATAGTTACATGTTGTCGGATGGTTTGACCTACGGGACCGATCTGGCAGCACTGCCGACCGGGGACACGACCAGAATGGTCCCGACCATTGATAACCTGACACTGGCACAGACGATTGAACTTGCCAGCATTCACAGTCGCGATTACCAGACGCAAATTGAAAGCCTGTTTGAGTCGGCGTTACAACTGTCACTGGACCAGTTCCAGTTCCAGGCCCGATTTCTGTTCGGCAGGGCACCCGTAGCGCCGTCGGCATCCCTGCCGGGGACAACGGTCCCGACGGGAATTTTGAATACTTCGGCAGTTCCAGGAACGAACAACGGATACGCCTTTAATACGGCGGCAGGGGTGAGTCAGGTCTTGCCGACCGGCGGACAATGGATTGTCGGGATCGCCAACAACACCTTATGGCTGTTTTCGGGCGGATCGCACCAAACAGCGTCGCAATCGTTATTGTCTTATTCACTGGTCCAGCCGTTACTGTCTGGTGCGGGAAGGAAGTTTTTCCTGGAAAACCTGACATTCAGCGAGCGTAAAGTCCTATACGATGTTCGAACGCTGGCTCGTTATCGCAAGCTGTTTTTTGCCGATACCGTCGTCAATGCCGGTGGGGGGTCTGTCAGTTCACCACAGGCGATTTCGGCATCGACAGGGGCATCGGTCTCAAACCCGGCGGTCATCAGTACCAATGCGGGTGTTAATATCGCGGCAGGAAGCACGTCCGGATCGACTGCGGCCAACGCATTGACATCGGCGGGATATTACGGACTGTTATTCCAGTTACAGCAGGTTCTCAATCAGCACGAAAACGTGGAATTATTTCGCGTTCAAGCCGACCGTTTGCAGGAGCTGGTGGCCCAGACGCCCTTTCGACGACTACCGGAAGGGGCATTTCCGGACGGCATTAAATTTCCTGAAGGACTTAGAAACAAGATCGACTATTCACCGCAAGGTCGCCGCCTGCGCTGGAAGGATGCGGAGCCGATGTCGGAACGTGAACGTGAGCAACTGCTCGCGCTCAACGACGACACCGATTATCAGAATGCCATTGTCGAATTGTTCGAACAATTGAAGGTTGGAGTCACGACACTGGATTTCCTGCAGGTCGCAACCAATTTGACAAATGCCGAATTGGCGGAACGAAGATTGAGGTTGGCTTTCGATGATGAAATCGACCAATTCAAGTTCTTTCTTGGTCTTCCGATCGATATGCAAATCACAATCGACCGGACGATGCTCAAGCCGTTCGAATTGACAGACCCCAAACTGATCGCGGCGGAAAAGGGGATCGTCAATATGGTTAAGGCGATTTCTCGTCCAGACGATGCGGCTCCGAAATTGGAAGAGCTGAGATTTCTCGTTGATCGATTCGCTCAGACGGTCGACCGATTACGCACGGAAGGGATCGAAGTCCTTAAAGACGACTTCCGTCGCGTCGAGGCAAATATGCCAAACCGGTTGTCGATGTTGTTATGGGACGAGTCAAAAGAAGTGGTGGAATCAACGTTTCAACGTGATCGCCTCATTTTTGCTAATGTTCAATCCAGTTTTGACGAGGTTGCTCGCCAGGTCGATGAATGGGCAGAGTTATTGAAAAAACCTGAATTGACACCAAACGAGCGAAGCGCAATTCTGGGTGCAATTAAGGACAATCGGGAAGAACTGTTACTGGTCGTGCAAAACCTGCGAGTGCTACAAACGGGCCTTCGATCGGAACTGATTACGCTGCAGAAGTTTGACATGACGCTGGAAGAAGCGGTCGAACAAGCGCTGGAACATCGCCTGGACCTGATGAATGCCAAAGCAAAGGTCATGGATTCACGGCGTAATGTGGAAGTCGCCGCGAATCGCCTGGAAGCAATTTTGAACGTCGTTGGCCAGGGGAGTTTGAATACAATTCCAGGGGGAAGCCACCCGCTCGACTTCAACAAAGCGAGCAGCTCGTTTCAAGTTGGTCTGCAGATGACCGCACCACTTGATCAGGTTCAGGTCCGAAATGCCTATCGAGCGGCGATCGTGAGCTATCAGCAACAGCGTCGCGCATACATGCTTCTCGAAGATCAGGTGAAATACGATATTCGGACAAGTTGGCGGCAATTAAGGTTGAATCAGCAGAACTTTGAGCTTACACGGAAATTTCTGCGCCAAGCAGCGCTTCAGTTTGATATTAACGTGGCGAACAATCTTAATCCGAAACAACAAATCGCCGGTCAAGCGGGGACGACAAACCTTGGTCAGACGGGACTTAATCTGATCCAGGCTTTGGGTTCGCTGTTGACGGCCCAAAACAATTTGATCCAATATTGGGTCTCGTACGAGCGAAATAGGATTAACATTTACCGCGATATGGATATCATGCAGATTGACGAACGGGGCCTCTGGATCGACCCGCTATACCAGAACCTCGGCGGCAACGATTCGTCGTCCTACCAGAACGGACCTGCCCATGACATCCCACCAGAACCCGCAGAAGCAAAATCTCGCTCCAAACGGAGCGTTCACCCCGGAATCGTCCGCATCGGAGCATTCGCGCCAGCTGGCGAAACCAACTCGAAAATGGAATCGCGGGCTGCTGCTCGCGGGACTGGCAGTAGTGGCCGTACTCGGTTGGCCCCAGATGAGATTCGCCTGGTCTCAGATCGCCGCGTCGATGACGCGGACGCCAGATCAGACGGAGGGCTTAGTGATCGAGACAGCGAAGAAGGGGCCGTTCCAGATTACGGTCGTCGAGAAGGGAACTCTCGACAGTATGAAGAACGCCGTTCTGACAAGTAAGGTCGAAGGGCAGACAACGATTATCATGATCGTTCCGGAAGGGACGAACGTGAATGAGGGAGACCTCGTTTGCGAACTCGATTCCTCGATGCTCAGTGACAAGGAAACCGCACAGGAAATTCTTGTTGAAAAAGCGAAAGCAGCTTTCGAACAGGGTAAGGAAGACCTGTTAATCCAGGAGGCCCAGAACGAGAGTGATCTCGAAGCTGCCAAGTTGAAATTAAGGTTGGCCGAGATTGACCTGAAGAAGTTTACGGACGGAGACCTCGTTCAGCAGAAAAACGATCTCGACAGTCGGATCACGTTAGCGGAAGAAAATCTGTCGCGGTCTCAGGAGAGCTACGAATACGTTCAGCGACTCGCCAAAAAGGGCTATCGGACGCAGAACGACCTGGAATCGGAACGGATCGCAGTCGAGACCGCCAAGATCAACGTGAAGCTGGTCGTCGGTGAAAAACGCGTGCTCGTTGATTACTCCGAAGGTCGAAATCTCGCTGAACTCGAAGCAAACGTCAAAGAGTATGGTCGTGAAATCCAGCGGACTGAAAGCAAGACTCGAGCAGCACTCGCTCAGAAAAAGGCGGAGCTTAGAGCACGCGAATTGACTTTTGAGGTCGAGTCGAAAAAGTACGAACGTCTGATTGCTCAAATCAAAGCCTGTAAGATCTACGCATCGCAAGACGGTCAAGTCGTTTACGCCAATGTTCGTGACGGCCGTTCGACAGAAAACGTCATGATCGACGTTGGCGTTGGCGTCCGTGAACGTCAGGCGATTATCAATTTGCCGGACCTCGATCAGATGAAGGTGAATGCAAGAATTCACGAATCTCGCATCAGTATGGTTCGCCCAAAAATGCCCGTCATCGTCAAGATCGACGCCTACCCTGAAGAAGTATTTCATGGCGAAGTCGATATGGTCGCTTCAGTTCCGAGTTCGACGGGGGGCTTCGGCAGTACGACGAAGGAATACGAGGCGGTCATCCGAATCACGGACGAAACCGAAAAAGTAAATAAACTGCGCCCAGGTCTAACAGCGACTACGGAAATTCTCGTCGAACGTCGTGACGATGTCTTACAGATTCCCGTGCAGGCCAACATCACATTCGGGGCAAAGCAGTTCGTCTTCGTGGTGACTGGTAAAAAGGTTGATTTACGACCGATCAAGGTAGGAAAGACAAACTCCAACTTCATTGAGATTCTCGATGGACTCGTGGAAGGGGATGGGGTCGTGATGAACCCACATTCGCACTTCAAGAAGGAAATCAGTGAACTGGAAGCCGATCAGGCGAAAGAACAATCAAAGGAAGCGGCGAAGGCTCCTGAAATTATTGCTCCTCCCAAGCCCGTTGAGGGTGGCAGTCCGGCTTCACCAACGAAAAAGCCTGGTGAAGGGGCATTGGCTGCAGGACCTGCCGGTAGCAGGCCAGAACGTTCGCCAGCAGCGGGACCCGGTGGTGGGGAAGGTCGTCCACAGGGAGGCCCACCTGAAGGTGGAGGTCGACCACCTGGCGGTGGCTTTGATCCCATGGCTAGATTCAATGAAATGGATAAAGATCAGGATGGCAAGGTGTCTAAGGACGAAGCGACAGGTCGGATGGCCGACAGCTTTGACAACTTTGATACAGATTCAGACGGCAGCGTGACCAAAGACGAGTACCTTGGGGCGATCGCCAAGTTTCGGGGTGGTGGGGGTGGCGGCGGACGGCCGCGTCCTTCTGAAGCAGGCGGAAACTGACCGTTCTGAATTGCCTTCATCGCTTTGTAGACGTTGAAATGATGCCTCGAAGGATTTCGTTACGAGCATCGAGCCACCCCACCCGCTCCATGCGGCGGTGGTTATTGGGCTTGTGCTCCAAGATCATCAATAGTTGAAAGTCTGACCTTGGACGTGAGTCGTTAGCTCACGGCACTAGGGCCAAGGCCCGTTTTCCACCCCCGCAAGGGGGGTGGGGTTTGTCCTCTGATTTTAGAGTACTTTCCCCTTTGAATCGGCATTTACCTTATGAAGTTAGCCGCGCAACTTGTTGATCTGACCAAGACCTACTTTCTCGGTGAGAACGTGGTTCGAGCGCTTCGCGGCGTCTCTGCCGAGTTTCCCGAAGGGGATTTTGTTGCCATTATGGGTTCGTCAGGTAGCGGCAAAAGTACCATGCTGAACCTGCTCGGGGCACTCGACCGACCCACAAGCGGAAAGTACATCCTTTCGAATTACGACGTCAGTACCCTGAACGATGATCAGTTATCCGAGATTCGTAATCGATTAATCGGCTTTATTTTTCAGTCGTATAACCTGATTGCGCAATATACGGTGCTGGAAAATATTCAGGTTCCGTTCCACTATCGATCCGATCGACGTGTGATCGGTCCTGCGGAAATGAACCGTACAATTGACCTTGCCTCCAAAGTGGGGCTTGGTGAACGACTCGATCATCGTCCATTCCAGCTTTCTGGTGGTCAACAGCAACGCGTGGCAATCGCCCGGGCGCTCGTCAATGATCCTGAAATCATTCTTGCCGACGAACCGACGGGTAACCTCGATTCGACGACCGAGAAAGAGATCATGGAGCTTCTAACCGGCCTGAACAAGGAAGGTCGGACGATCATTATGGTCACGCATGAAAACTCGGTAGCACGACGTGCAAAGCGTCAGATCGTCATGAAAGACGGCTTGATTGCCAGCGAAGGCTTCTTCTCTGATGATAAAGATTTGAAATAATGACTTCGTCAACCTGTCTTACGAAGTAATTCGAGTGCGCGAAGAACGTAATCGTATCCGCTCCAGACAGTTACGGCGACCATACTCCACAGCAGGATATCGCGAATCTGAAGAAATCCGATACCGGCAACTGATAACCCGGAAAAAGCCGGGTCAAGAGATAGCAGGCTGGCGGTTGCCGCAGCGCATTGCAGAAACATTTTCAGTTTGCCTGATGCCGAGGCAGAGAAATCGGCCCCTTGCTGTTCAAGAAATCCTCGCAAACTGGTCACCAACATTTCACGACCCAGCACGATCACGACCATCCACGGGATGACACCGGATGCGGAATGAGGCAATAAAAACAGGAACGTTCCACTCGTTATGAACTTGTCAACGAACGGATCAAGGATTCGACCGAGTTGAGTGATCAGGTTGTACTTTCGGGCGATGTAACCATCCAGAACATCAGTTGCCACTGCAAACACAAACAATCCGGCAGCCCAAAGCCAGGCAACACCCGATTCGATCAGTGCAAACAGCACAAACGACAAAAGCAGTCGCGATAGTGTGATTGCATTAGGGAGATTCAGATTGCGCATACGGAATGCCCAACTTTGCTGGGTGGTGAAAAGGCTTAAATCGCCGAGGTTAGATCAGAGCCACGGTTGCAAAGCGAGGCGGCAGACATTGTAATGAGTAGACAATTATTGGCCACTGGGGGCCAAATCGCCGCAATGGTCAGCGGCGCAGTCAAGATGTCGTAAGGCAAAACCATCCTCGTCCGCCCGGAATGAATCTCAGGCAGACGTTGGAAATTATGGTGGAAGATCTCAATGCGTAAGATTCCGGTGATTTGCTCTCTGTTAGTGGCTTTCGGTCTGTCGGCCATGTTCGTGGGCTGTGATGCTCCAAAACCCGTAACCAAGACTCCTGGCAAGTCCTCCGGAGCTGGTTCGACGACAGGTGGTGGTGCTGAAGTTCCTGCTGCACCGAAAAAAGGTGCTGATGAAACACCGGCAAAGGCCGCTGAAGAGGCACCGGCAAAAGCAGGCGAAGAAGCCCCAAAGGCTGACGCGACTAATTCTGGTGACGCAGCCCCGAAGAATTGATGATTGGTTTAATGAGTTGATTCACTTCGTGAATCTGAAGATCAAAAGTGAAACAAGCCGAACTTTTCAGTTCGGCTTGTTTTTTTATTATTTCGTCGCTTCTTCCGATTTTCGCTGATTTTCGCGTTGAATCGCCTCATAGACTTCCTGGCGATGAACGGGAATGTCTGTTGGGGCTTCGATACCCAACCGGACTTTATCTCCACGAATATCGACGACGGTAATCTTAATATTATCGCCGATGAAAATGCTTTCATCGCGCTGACGTGAAAGAACGAGCATTTGCGTGTCTCCTTATCGGGCGTTCGTCGCGTCGTTCTCACGCTACGAACGAATCTCCAAGTTGTGGTCTCTCCGGTTCCTGACGCTTCGCAATCTCAGTTGTCGCTGCTTCACGAGTGAACTCGCCGCCAGTTCGAGCTTAATTTGATTCGATGCTTGATGACTGCCAAACAATGACTTGCGACGACATTCCTCATCGTCATCTCAGCTCATTAAAGAAGAACTGCAGATCGCAAAAATTGCTGGTTCTAAGAATTGTTTCGCTGAGTTCGCATCGGGTATCGAATAGTCCGTGAACTGTGCGAGTTCCGCTGTTGCCTGCTATAACGATCGCAACAATCGTTACTGAATTACAACCACGAAGGAATTAGTTAAACCATGATCAGCACTGAACAACGCGGATTCTTTGGAACGGTATTGGCCGTAATTGTGGGGATTGTCAGTCTCATGGCTTCTGGCACTTGCACACAAGCCGCCGAAGCAGTCCGGATTTTGATTATCGATGGGCAGAATAATCACGACTGGCGTAAGACGACCCCAGTCCTCAAATCGTGTCTGGACGCGACAGGTCGTTTCAAGGTCGATGTCGTCACGACGCCCGGTAATGGCAAGCCCGCCGAAGACTGGAACGCTTTTCGTCCGAAATTCACCGACTACGACGCCGTTATGAGTAATTACAATGGTCAGTCGTGGCCCGAGCCTGTGCAGAAATCGCTGGAAGAATTCGTCTCGGGGGGAGGCGGACTGGTGATTGTCCACGCCGCAAATAACGCCTTCCCAGAATGGGCTGAATATAACAAGATGATTGGACTCGGATGGCGAGGCGCAGATTACGGTGCTCGTGTTACAACCGATAACGACGGAAAACTCGTTCTGAAAGAGAAGAATCAGGGGCCAGGAGCGGGCCATGGATCGCAGCACGACTTTGCGGTCATCGTCAGGGATCGGCAGAATCCAGTCATGGCGGGGATTCCTGCTGAATGGATGCACGTCAAGGACGAGCTTTATCACGGACAGCGAGGCCCCGCAGCGAACATGAATATCCTCGCCACAGCCTTCTCTGCGAAATCCACAGGAGGAACCGACGAACATGAACCAATGGTCTGGTGGATCCCCTACGGAAAGGGAAAAGTCTTAACCACCGTGTTCGGACACGGCGATTACTCAATGAAATGCGTCGGCTTTCAGACGATTCTTGCTCGCGGAACCGAGTGGGTTGCGACCGACAAGGTCACGCTACCGGTCCCAGCAATGTTCCCAACGGCGACGGCCAAGTTATCAATCGACGATGTGAAGTAATCTTCGTGCCACTGCTTGACCGCTATGGGTCAAGCAGTGCTCTTTGTGATATCGCGATCACGCAGGAAGTCATCGCTTCTCCAAAGCTGTGCCACGAAACGTGACTATCGAATCCGCCGAACTATTTCTTCGGCGCATCAACCTTGATGTGCAAGTCTCGCAATTGGCGAAGATCCACTTCAGCAGGTGCTCCTGTCAACATATCGCTCGCTTTTTGCGTTTTGGGGAACGCAATCACGTCGCGGATGTTGTCGGACGCCAGGAACAGCATCACCCAGCGATCCAGGCCCAACGCGACACCTGCGTGAGGAGGTGCGCCATATCGAAGTGCTTCGAGCAGGAAGCCGAATCTGGCTTCCGCTTCTTCGTTCGAAATTCCGAGCAGGTTGAAGATCTTCTGCTGGACGGTTGAGTCATGGATACGGACACTACCGCTCGCTGCTTCGTAGCCGTTGCAGACCAGGTCATACGATTGTGCCCGAACCTGCCCCGGATCGGTATCTAACAGCGGAATGTCTTCATCGACCGGTTGACAGAACGGATGGTGTTCAGCGTCCCAGCGTTTTTCTTCGTCGTTCCACTGGAACATGGGAAAGTCGAGAACCCAGGCGATTTTCAGTTCTTGTGGATCGTACAAGTTCAATTCGCGACCCAGTCGAAGCCGCAAGGCATTTAACGCGGCGGAGCTGACCTTGAACGAATCGGCGACGCAGAAGAGCAGATCGCCAGGCTCGGCTTGCAGCTTGGCAATGATCGCCTTCTGGTGGTCGGCGCTGAAGAATTTCGCTATGGGGGAATCGAGTTCTCCGTCTTTTACTCGGAAGAATGCCAAACCCTTGGCACCGTATTGCTTCACGAATTCTGTCAATTCATCGATTTGCTTTCGGCTATACTTTTCGGCCGCGTTGGGAACCCGTATCCCTCGAACGCGTCCGCCTGCGGCGATTGTCGATTTAAACACGCCGAAATCACACGCGCTGGCGATCTCAGCCAGGTCGGTCAATTCCAGGTCAAATCGTAAATCTGGCTTGTCGCTGCCGAATCGTTCCATGACTTCGCGGTGAGTCAGTCGAGGGAGCGGCAGTTTCAGTTCCGTTCCACGCAGTTTTTTGACGAGCCGCGCCATCAAGCCGTCGATCGTTTGAAGAATGTCCTCTTGCTGTACGAAGGCCATTTCGACGTCGATTTGAGTGAACTCGGGCTGCCGGTCAGCTCGCAAATCTTCGTCGCGAAAGCATTTCGCCAGCTGAAAATAACGATCAAATCCGGCGACCATCAGAATCTGTTTGTAAATCTGCGGCGATTGCGGAAGGGCGTAAAAGCAACCTTCATGAACGCGGCTCGGCACCAGATAGTCACGCGCCCCCTCGGGCGTGCTTCGTCCCAGCATCGGCGTTTCGATCTCCAGGAACTGGTTTTCGTCGAAGTAATCACGAGTCGCTTTTGACAGCTGATGGCGAAGAATCAATGCCTGTTGCACGGCCGGTCGTCGCAGGTCAACGAACCGGTATTTCAAACGTAATTCCTCATTGGGAAGATCGGCTTGGGTCGGGAAGAACGGCGGAGTCTTGCTCTTGTTGAGCACTTCCATCTGTCGACCTTTGACGTCAATTTCACCCGTCGCCAGCTTGGGATTCGTCATATCGGCGGGACGAGCAACCACTTCACCAGTGACTCGAATCACGTCCTCATTTCGAAGCGACCGAGCGACGGCGTGCATTTCGGCGTAAGAAGGGCTGAATACGACTTGTGTAATCCCATAACGGTCCCGCAAGTCAATGAAAACGAGTCCACCGAAGTCACGATACGTGTCGACCCAGCCACACAAAGTGACTGATTGTCCAACTTGAGCCGTCCGCAATTCACCGCAGGTATGAGTCCGAAGCACGAAAATCGATCCTTGCAAAGTCTATGAGAGCTGCCGTGGCGTTTTTAGTTTGAGCCCGTATGGACAGTACGCGGATGTCAAACCCACGCAACACGCTAAATGACGTGAAACGCTGATTATAGGTTCACACTGATCCTTGGGGAAGCAGCCCGCCTCGAACCGGGAACCGGGGTTGTTCAATCTTCCTCATGCTCCTCTTCGTCCTGATCTTCGACTATGGAAACGGCCCATTCAGGGTAGGGGATTTCGCTCCCTTTTTGCGACCGCCATAAAATTCGGTTCAGGATGTCTTCCGGGGCCTTGTCAACTTCGCGGAAATTGAGGCTTGCCGAACGAATCGCATCGTCGCGCAGAATTGGATCACGGATTGCGTTTGGATCAGGATTCATCTGATTTAGAGGGATTTTATTTGGCACCGATTCAAATGGTGTAAAGTTGGGAGTGTCCGTCATGCAGTCGAACATCGGCGTTGCACTAGCATCGAACTGATTCATCGGGGGCAAACCAAGAATCTGTTCGACCGTGCGAAGGATGCTCGTCGTGTTGTACTGCGTGCTGACAACATGGCTTCGTTTTACGTAAGGGCTTATGCAATATGCTGTTGTGCGGTAGCCGCTAACGTGATCCCAGCCGTCTTGGGGGTCGTCTTCAATCCCAAAAATAGCCATCTCTTTCCAGAACGGTGATTGGCTGAGCCCCTGTATGATTCTGCCAAACGCAAGATCATTATCTGCCATCTGCGAAGCCGGGGTTGGTGAACCGGGACTTGTGCCGCTGGTATGGTCGTTTGGAAGACAGATAATGGTGAGACTGGGAAACTTTCCGTCCGCTTCAAATTGATTGAGTTCTTTCAGAATAAAGTCAGCTCGAAACTGGTCCGGCACGGCCATTGACCAGCCAACGTAGTCCGTCGGCGAAAACGGCCTGATCGATTCGATCGTGGGGCTGCTCTCGAAGATCACTTCCTTCGAGTCGTCTTTCCAGGTGCGGTAACAGGCTAGAAAGTTTGGTTTTCCCTTTTTCTGTGGATCTCTCCAACGAACTACGGGTGCCATGAACTCGCCGTAATTTCGAATCGTGACGTTGTGAGCGATCGCATTGTCCCACAAAAAGCCGGCGGGTGAATAAGCGATCGCGTCAGACTCGTCGTTTACTTCCATACCGTCTGGATAACTACGGGGAAATCCAGCGAAGCTCTTTTCGAGGTAATCTGTTGCGAACGCCGTCGTACTCCATTGATGTCCGTCGGCACTCAATATGCCTGAGCAATAGGTGTTGTCGAGCAAGACGAATTCCCGCACCATTTTATGTTGATTGGGAGTCACCTCGTCACCGAAGATGCACAGTTCCGGGCGACCGTTACCTTGTGGCAGTGCACCGAATACCTGGTCATACGTGCGATTTTCTTTGATGATGTAGACGACATGCTTAATCAAGCTCGGCTCGCCGATCCGTTGAGGAATCGCTCGTGCAGGTTGGCCAGTGCGTGCTGGCAGTGCTGCTTGAGCGATTGCGCCCCGTCGCATGTTCTTTGCCGCTCGTTCCGAAAGCAGTGAAAGTTGCTCGTCGTTGGGAACAGGCATCAACGATACCGAACCGTGGTAGTGATGTGAGTTATAACCCTCCGCTCCGTTCGGTTTCTTTTTCGGTGCCTGAGGTAACCCTTTGATGTTGGCGCAGTAGAGGGCATTTCGACGTGGATCAAACACCACGGCGCCAGGGAACCAGCCTACCGGGATCAACCCGTTGAGCTTCGAATCGCCCTTTTCTTTGGGGTCGAAATTGAAAACAGCAATTGAGTTCTGCGTTCCGTTGGCGACATACAGACTCTTTCCCGACGGATGAAAGGCGATCGCATTGGGAGAAGCACCGAACAAATCTGACGGCTTGGCTTTCGCCCAGATCGTTTCAACAACTCTCTCAGCAGCAACGTCGATGACGCTTAAGTGATCACTGCCCGCGTTTGTGCAAACGACGTACTTCGCATCGGGAGAAGCGGCCAGCCCACAGGCATGTAATCCGACGATCAATTCGACAGTCTTTGATTCGCCTTCGAGATCCACAATGCTGACCGACCCTTCGCTGGCGATATGTCGAATCGGGTCGACGCGGACTTCTGTACCACGACCAGCCGGCCCGCGAACACTTTGTTCGTCTGGCCGTCGCCCCGCCCAATTGCTCACGTACGCTTTGTTGCCAACGCGGACAACATCGTAGGGAGCCGCACCAACATCAAAACTTCTCAGCGCCGTGCCTGTCGCCGTATCAAGTTCAAAGAGTCGATTCGATAGATTTCCACAAACGTAAAGCCTCGAGCCATCAGAATTTACTGCCAACCCGCTAGGGATTTCTTCCGGTCGACGGGGTGCTTTGGCCTGCGGCAGCAAAAACACATGCGATGCGTGAACCAGTCCGTCCTCTTTGACCTCAAAGACCTTGATCGTTCCGTTAACGTTGCTGAGATAGATCCACTTCCCATCCGGCGAAAAGATCAATCCTGTAAAGCTGACCTGACCACGGCGATCGGGGGCCCGACGGTCCAAAGGATTTAGTATCGCGACACCCGAAGCTGGCTTGACCTGTGAATCGTCAGGAAAGAGGACTCTCTGCCGGATTTCGCTCGTCACTGGATCGACCACGATCAATTCGCTCGTTTTTCCCGAAGCGACAAGCAATCGACCGTCCGGCGACAACGCCAAAGCCTGCGGCCGAAGTCCAGGAAGTTCAACTTGCTTGCCGTATGGCGTGAGCAATTGGTTCACGGGAGTGACAATGACGTCTTCGCGCGACCGGCCAACGGGGTCTATTGAGCGTTCGATAACCGGTTCGTCCTGGCCAAATCCGAACGAACCAATAGTGACAGCAACGACCACTAGCAGTGCAGCGTTTTGATGAATTGCCATTTTCAAACCAAGCCTCAACATGCGAGTGGGGAAATCGAATTTTGTGGGTATGGAATTATGAAATTCGAGAGTCGACATGTATCAGTGTAATAAGTCTGGTAAATCGGCCACTGATGGAATGGTGAAGTGTGCGCCGATCGCATGAAAATCGCTTTCGATCATAGCAAGTCGGGATTGAAGATCCGTCGGTGACAACTGTGATACCTCGGATTCTGAAAGTCCAAGCGAGTTACCGGTTTTGGTAACACCAATCGTAATTGCACCTGCGTTGAGTCCCGCCTCGATCC
This sequence comes from uncultured Schlesneria sp., assembly GCA_903858935.1. Lineage (GTDB taxonomy): Bacteria > Planctomycetota > Planctomycetia > Planctomycetales > Planctomycetaceae > Schlesneria. The sequence goes on from CAIOKO010000186.1 coordinate 26,900, forward strand.
CGATTGGTGTGTCATCCACGACAAGAATTCGGTCCATCGGATAGATTCCGAGTTGCTGAGCGGCCAGGAAGTTCATCCAGGGAGCCGGTCGGCCCGATGGGACGTCGTCCGCACAAATCACGACGTCTGGAGCATATCCCGCTCTTGCGGCAATCGGTACGACAATGTCCATCAGTTCGCGAGCGTAACCGGTTGACGAGCCGATTTTTAATCCCTGGCAACGTAGTCTCTCGATTGCATCTGGAACGCCTGGAATCACGTCGGTACCAGTGACCAGGGCTTCTTTTTGCAGCGGGAGGAAGTCGTAGTACAATTGGTCGATATCAATATCGGAAGGCAAGCGTCCATAACGTTCGGACCAGAGGGCGGCGACTCGCGGAAGCGTTGCGATTGCCACGATGTGATCCCGTTTTGTTCGTCCCATCGGGCCGCGTGCTTCGGCGACCGTGATTTCGACGCCGTTCTTTCGAAAGACCTCGATGAATACATTTGTTGGTGCACGACTTCCGTAATCGACAGTGGTTCCAGCCCAATCGAAAATAATTGCTTCGATCGGGTGTTTCAGTTCGATCATGACCAGTGCTCCCAATCTTGTTCGGCGAGTCCGAAAGACATCGTCATACCTGAACCCCCCGTACATGTTCGCACAAACACATTTGACAGAGGTTCGGCGGCGAAAACCGGTTCGGATGGATGTTTGGCGTAGATCCCATGCCAATGCTCCTGGATCGTCCAATCAGGCAGTTGAATAATCGACCTCAGCTCACGAAGGATTAATTCATCGATCGTTTGTTTGTCGAATGGTTCGATCTGGTCGTCGTATTCATGCGAGTCGCCAAGAATCACACAACCCTCGTCATTCTGCGAGGCCATCACGTGAATTCCAAATTGATCGAGTTCGGGAGATTCGGCGGCGACTCGCTGCTTCAGAACGGAAAGGCTCGGACAGACCTCGAAATTACGATAGTGACGAATTGTTAACCCGCTGGCCAGATGAGGCCCGATCCGCCAACCGTTCGGTTGCGGCACCGTCTTCATCATTTGCAGCTTACATCTTTTCAATCCCACGTTGGCAAATAGATCTGGAAATAAAGTTTCAAAATCCGCTCCACCACAAACGATGACTCGATCAAAGTTCCAACGACGACCATCGGCACTTTGGGCCAGGTTTCCATCGGTTCCAATAATGGTTGTCTTGAATTCGAATCGCACGTCGAACATCGACGACAGCCAGCGAGGGAGCGCGCGAATCGCCGATGGGGGATTCACGCAAAGTTCGGTCGGGCTGAATAGTCCGCCAAGCAATCTCGCCGGATTTGCAGCACTTGTTTTTTCGAGAACCTGAGAGGGTTCAAGCAATGTACAATCAACGCCGATCTCTGATGCGACTGCATGAAACTCTTGTAACACGTCCCATTCATCGGGACGGTGAGCCAGATGGATGGATCCACAGGAAGACGCCCAGATATTCGCCTGGCCTGCCAGTTTCAACCAGCGATCGCGGCTGAGAAGAGCGGTCTGATGGGCTGAACCGGAAGGTTGACCGATTGGCCAGACCATGCCGAAATTTCGGATCGACGCACCGCTGGCAATCGGTGACCGTTCGAATACCGTCACCCGGTGCCCTCGTTCGGCCGCTGACCAGGCGTGTGCCAAACCTACGATACCTCCCCCGACAACTCCGACATTCAAACGAGGCACTCAAAATCCCCTTCGAAATCTGATTTGGCAACACGGTCAAGGTGCGTGGCAAAATGTTCAATCGGCGGGGTCACCAATTGTGGCTGTTTCGCGAAATCATCCCAACGGCGAAGTGCGACCGCCGCTTCGCAGAATGGATGTGATCGAAATAATCTGACTTCGTCGTCAGACATTACTCCCCCTTGCAATCGTAAACTGACGATGGATGCCGGACTGAGTTGTGCGATGTAATCCTTTTCTGTGGCACATAGGAATCGCTTCGCATCGACGTGTAACCTGACAGGCTCGACAACTTCCGGCCCGAATCGACGCTCGAGCCACTGGGCAGCGAGCGTTTCATGTCGATCATCGATTCCTCGTTCGGGTGCGTCATCATCGAGTTGGTGAAGCAAGTGGCCGACGTCATGTAACAACGCTGCAGCGATTAACGAGGAACTGACACCTGCAGTTTCCGCAAAAAATGCAGCCTGTAACGCGTGTTCTTGCTGCGACACAGCTTCGCGACCATATTGAGAACCGCCACGTTTTTGAAAAAGTTGAATAACCTTGATCGTTATCGCGCAGTGATTGCCGTCCGTCTCAAGCATTTCTTGAAATCCTTATCGGTCCTTCATCATTCGACAACGTCGATCCAGTATAGACGAGATTGTAGTACACTGCAGATCACAAAATGTGCGGTCATCGAGTCATTTTTTCGCGAGTTTTTAATGAAATTATTCAGTGAATCTGGCATTGAATCTCGACACCGTGATGTCAACGACCGCCATCATGTCAATGATTTTGCGTTTGCATTCTGGACGGTTACGGCAGCTTTTGGCTGCTACTTTTGCATGTATTTCTTCCGCAAACCTTTCACCGCAGCTCGTTTCCACGATGCCGACGTTTGGGGGTTAAGCTTCAAGGTCGTGCTCGTGATGGCTCAGGTCGCAGGCTATATGCTATCAAAAATCATCGGCATCAAAATTATTGCGGAAATGCCTGCTCATCGGCGAGCAATGACGATGTTGTGGCTGATTATCGCGGCTGAAGGGGCTTTGGTTCTATTCGGTCTGGTTCCAAGACCGTGGAATGCGGTCTGCCTTTTTCTGAATGGATTACCGTTGGGAATGGTCTACGGATTGGTGCAAGGCTTTTTGGAAGGGAGACGGTTAACGGAATTGCTGACAGCGGGGCTTTGTTCGAGTTTTATTGTGGCTGATGGCATGACGAAATCGGTGGGAACCTGGTTACTTGTCCAAGGAGTTACCGAAGATTGGATGCCCTCCGTCGCTGGTTTGATCTTTCTGATTCCCTTTGGCGTCTGCGTGGCGATTCTGGCAGGGACTCCGGCGCCAAACGAATTTGACGTTGTCGCCCGCAGTAAACGAGACACGATGAACCGATCCGAGCGGCTGGCGTTCGTCAGACGTTACGGAATAGGATTAATGCCAATCGTGCTGATGTACCTTCTGGTCACGATTGTGAGAAGTATTCGCGCCGATTTCGCCCCGGAAATCTGGAAAGAACTGGGAAACGCGACTGCGTCTTCGATTTTCACCCGTTCTGAAACGATCATTGCGTTTTGTGTGCTGTTCATGAACGGCGCGGCCGTGCTGATAATCAATAACCGCCGGGCATTCCTTTCATCGCTGGCAACGTGCGGATTGGGGTTTGTGCTGATGATGGCGGCATTGCTGACACGTAACTCCTCGGCCGACGGCGGTTTCACTTTCATGGTATTGATCGGTCTCGGACTTTATCTCCCTTACGTTGCCGTACATACGACTTTATTGGAACGGCTGTTGGCGATGACCGGCGAACGAGGGAACGTAGGCTTCCTGATGTATGTCGCAGATTCGGTGGGATATCTGGGATACGTTGCGGTGATGTTATTGCGTAATTTCCATCCCTCGGCATCGGGTGTCCTAGGACTGTTGACGTGGCTCAGCTGGCTGACAATTGTAGTTTCCATCGCTTGTCTTGCGACGAGTTGGATCTATTTCTCGATTGCCAAGAAAACGTCATGACGCCGAATACTTCATCTGCAGACGCCAGCAAGCCTCCCGCGAACGAAGTTCCTGTGCTTAACCCGTCACGCGACGCGAATCGACTTGCGTTAACGGCGCACGCGGCGGTTTTTGCGGGGTCGGCGGGCGAGATAACATTGCGTCAGTTATCGATTCCCGAGCTTGGCGAATCCGAGGTCCTTGTTCGTGTATCTGGCTGTACGATTTGCGGAAGCGATTTACATAGCTTTCATGGACATCGAACTGTACCGGTACCGACAATTCTAGGTCATGAGATCGTGGGAACGATCGTCGAAATTGGCGGTACGTCGGAAAGGTTTGATCTGGATGGGCGGGAATTACGGCGTGGTGACCGAGTGACCTGGGCCATTATGGCGAACTGTGGCGTCTGCGATTTATGTCAACGTGGCTTGCCTCAGAAATGCTTGAATGGAGTCAAATATGGACATGAACCATTTCGTCCCGGTCGCGAATTAACAGGAGGATTAGCCGAGTATTGTCTTCTTGTCCCAGGGACATCAATCGTGAGATTGCCCGACGAACTTCCTTTAGCTGTTGCCTGTCCGGCCAGCTGTGCAACCGCCACGATCGTGGCGGCGTTGGAAGCAGCCGGCGACCTCAGGGGACGAACCGTGTGTTTGAGTGGTGCTGGTATGTTGGGGCTTACCGCCTGTGCCATGGCTCGCGTTCTAGGTGCTTCAAAAGTCGTTTCCGTAGACCCCGTTTCTGCGCGAAGAAAACTCGCCATGGAATTTGGTGCGACTCGGACATGTGCCCCAGACGAACTCGCCGCTGTGGCAATCGAAGAAGTTCACGCGCTTGGCTTCGACGTAGTAGTCGAGCTTTCAGGCAGCCCGACCGCGTTTCAAGTTACCTGGCCCTTGATTCGTACTGGGGGGACACTCGTATTAGTGGGTTCAGTGTTCCCTGGCCCTTCGATGCCAATTGCCCTGGAACAGGTTGTGCGTCGACATCTCACAATTCGAGGGATTCATAACTACGCACCCCGCCACTTGCTGGAAGCGGTGAATTTTCTGTCATACGCACATACTCAGTACCCGTTCGCCCGACTTGTTTCAGAATGGATTCCGCTGACTTCAATCGCTGATGCATTCCGTCGAAGCAGTCAATCCGACGCAATCCGGATTGGAGTTTATTCAACGGACGTTCCCCATCATGGCACGGACAATCCCTGATGGTTCAATTAAAACTTTCGCCATAGTGCTGAGAATATTCTTCTTCGCTTACCGTGAAGATTTTGCATCAGAAGGGTGCGGTTCCCGCTGAGAGGCGAGGCATCGATTTCGCGGCTTTGCGGAAGCCTTGCCTTCAATTGTTGTGGGTCATGTTCATACCCGTATCCCATAGCAGTAAACGACTGATTGGTAGCTTCCCGTCCCGTTTGAACCAAAAGGAAAGGCAGATTTCGCCGGTTTTCGAATCAAATGTGGTCGAAAAATCAAAAAAATGGTGATCAACGTGTAAAGGCACACAATTCCAATTGACCGACTTGAGTGAGTGGCTATACTCCGCCCCGTCCTGTCCGACGCACATCTGACTTACACATCTGCAAAACAATTTCCCCAATGTCATGTCTGTTCCCGAGCGGCGACGCCTGCATTCGGAACAGTGTCTTTCGACTCGTCGCTAATGAATTCAAGGAGGAACGCATGTTCGGTATTCGCTTTGTTAAGGGCATGGCGGTCAGCCTTGCCACATTCGGAATGATGGTACCCCAGACCCGTTTGCTGGCAGATACGCAGCAGCCCAAAGCCCC
>CAIOKO010000187.1 GCA_903858935.1 uncultured Schlesneria sp.
ACCCTGTCGTATTCGGCCGCCGTCGTTGGGGCCACTGTGACAGGGTAAAATGCATGCGAGGGTCTCCTTTCTCCCTCATTGGAATGCAAATTGCCTGCCATAGTATTTATTGCAAATTTGGGTTTTGAAATAACCTCTAGAATAATATCATAAGTACGTGTCGAAGAACGCTTCGACGCTGATCAGAATCATGGACCATCATGACCACAATCATTCCATAGGCGAAGTACGGGGTCGTACCGCCCATGGTGGTAGCCGAGGATGCTCAAGGCTGCCGTACCCAGGAACAATCGATGGCCTGCGACTGGATCCAGTTGCAACCAGCAAGCGGCGAGGACGCACAAAAAGTGACCGCTGGAAAAAAGCAGCACATCACCATCGACCGCTTGAAGGCGCTTGATGACTCGTGTTGCACGGACGGCGACGTCACCGACCAGTTCACCGTTCGGACAACCATCGCGGAACAGGTCCCATCCCGGCCGTTGCTGCTGTATCTGCTCGGTTGTCTTTCCATCAAAGTCGCCGTAGTTCCATTCCACGAGGTCATGGTCCACCACCGCAACAGATCCGAAGCCAGCCAACTCACATGTGCGTGAGGCCCTTTGTAAAGGGCTGGCGAAAACATGGGTAAAGGTCAGGCCTTTTAATCGATCACCAAGCCTGCGGGCATTGCGCTCGCCTCGCTCGGTCAGAGGGAGGTCTGTCAGGCCGGTGTGCTGGCCCGAAATGGTCCAGGCCGTCTCACCATGTCGGGCGAGGTAAACAAGTGGAAGTTTCTGATCGTTGCTGCTCATTTGCTCGTGCTCCTCGATGAAGGTACTTCGCCCGCGATAGTATCACCAGCTTGATGAGGACTTCCATGACCCGAGGGGCATTCCAGGCCGCCGGCTCAGCCGCTTGCCGCTCATCCCACGCCAGAGCATCGATTGTTGGGTAGATCTTTTTATGGGCGAATTCAACCGTCACTCTCAGCAAGGCCAAGTGCATCAACTCTCCCGGCGTTCAACGCGGTTTCTCCTTCTAATTTACGGCCCATTCCTCGTGGACGCTGAATTGGTAGCGAAGTGCAGTCAGCACTTTTCCGGCGATGTTCGCTTCACAGTGTGAACTGAAAGATTCGAATACTGCAGCACTAACGACCGGGGTTGGAACCGACTCGTCGATCACCGCTACGATCGTTCGGAGTCTTCCATTTCGCAGATAGCAGAAGCATCAATGGATTCATGGATTATTGTCTTGTTTTCTCATGCAAAGCGGGCGGGGTGCCTGAGTCGCCAATCTGAATGGGGGGGGGAGTCTTGGATTTAATTTGTCGATGGATACTTGGAAGCGTTTGTGGGTGGAACGAATGGCGGCTTGTAGTCGCCGATGATTGTTTTTGCCGGGCAGATGGGAAAAATGGGGCACTTGGTGCAGCCAATGGCAAGGGCAACGGGACAAAGGGTCATGTTGAAGTTTTCTAAAAGCGTTCGGATGTTGGAAGAAGTTGGCTACGTGAGGATTTGTTCGGTAATCAGCCGCGTCAAGGATGCGCTCGATCTGAGGGAAACGTCGTTTGATGACTGAGCTCCATCGTTATTTTCAACTGTTCCTCATGTGAATTCTCCTAGACCATACTTAAGCGTTAACAAAGCCATGATTTCGTTATACCTGTTCAACGGTCAAAAAAGTTCTTCAGTACTGTCATCACTACTCGTCTCCCGCGTTCCCTTTTTGTCGATATGCTGAAATGAGGTGTAATCCTAAGACGAGTGCTACGAGGTATCCTGCTAATCCCGGGATGGATATTCCCCAAGCGTTTGGTGGAACGTCATGACCGATTAGCATCGCGGATGAAAGCAGCAGCGAACTGATGAACAAGCCACCCACCAGTCGGTCAACCGCTGACTTGAGGTTCTGATGTTCGAGGCGGACGGCGAACTGACCGTCCTCGAGCCGGTCCATCGCCTCGAAAATGACGTGCGGAAGTGATTGGGCCAATCGTTCCCAGTCGAAGTACATCTGTTTGAATTTCTTGAGTCTGGCCTGGAACGAGAAACGTTGATTGACGAATTTGCTTCGCCAGGGAGCAAGCAGTCCGGCAAGACTGAATGTGGGACTAAGAAGGCGGCCGGTCCCTTCCAGAAGGATCATGCACTTGATCAACATCGATAGCTTGCTTGGCAGGATCAGATTGTGCTGATGCAGCAGCCGCATCACTTGGTTCAGCATTCCGCTCAGGTCGAATTCATCGATCGGCTGAGCACCGTATTCCTGAAACAATTCGCTCAGGTCAGCGCTCAAAAGCTTGCGATCAAGATGGTTTGGTGTCCCCGTGATATGCAACACATTGTCCGTCAGCCGCTCAGCATCCTGGTCACTGGCTGCCACGAGAATCTCTTCTATCTGGGCCCGGCACTGCTCATCAATTCGCCCGACCATTCCGAAGTCGATGACGCCGATTGTTCCAGTTGGAAGTACGATGAAGTTTCCCGGATGGGGGTCGGCCTGATAGAAGCCATCGCGGAAAATCATTTCAATGAATGCTGTCGCACCGCGTTTGGCGAGTTCCTGCCGATCAACGTTTATCTTGTCGAGATTGATTGAATCGGTGACCCGGAACCCCTCAAGCAGGCTCATCGTCATGACGCGACCGGCAGTCAACTCGGGGTAGGGTTGTGGAAATTCGACGGTTTTATCCGCGGAAAAATTGCGACGAAATCGCTGAAGGTTTCGAAGTTCGCGGCGAAAATCCAGTTCATTAAGTGTCACGCGACCGAGCTCACGGACCAGGCCCGAAGGTTGAAATCGCTTAAGAGTCTCATTTCCTTCCGCGATTTCCGCGAGAAATCGAAGGATGTCCAGATCCCTGCGAATGACACCTTCGATGCCGGGGTGCTGAATTTTAACGACGACGACCTGGCCCGACTTGAGCTGGGCTTGATGGACCTGTCCGATGGATGCCGATGCGAATGCGGTTGTATTGAAGCTTGAGAAACACTCCGAGATTGGACGACCGAGTTCGTCTTCAACCATTTTGACTGCCACTTCCGGTGCGTCAGGCGGAACATCCGTCTGCAGTTTGCTTAATTCGTCAGCCAATGCCGGACCAATCATGTCCGGGCGAGTACTCAACATCTGCCCGAGTTTGATAAACGTCGTTCCCAGATCGGTAATCGCCAGTCGAACACGTGCCTCGAACGGCTCGTCGGAAAGTACCGCTCCGTCATGACTTTTCAACGCGTCATGAATCGGCTCCCAATTGACTTCTGCGAGCCAGCCGGCAAGTCCGTACTTGACCATGACACCTGCCACATCTGCCGCCCGGGCGATGTCTCCTGCAAAGAGGTATCGGGAACCAATCATGGTATTCATTTTTCCTATTCCTCAGGTGAATCCGCCGCGCGAGAAACGGCCTCCCACGCAGTGAATTCTTTCCGTAGTTCTTCGAGCTTGGCCATCGCCCCGTCAAAGGCGTTGTTGCCAAGTAGAAGATGGTGCGGTGGATTTGCGGACTCAACGGCTTTGACGATGGCATGTACGGCACGCACCGGATCGCCAGGTTGTTTGCCAGAGTCGGCACGCAAGTGACTACGACTCTCACCGGCTGTTGCTTCGTAATCCTTAATCTGCCGTTTACTTTCGCTTGCTGATCGCCCCGCCCAATCGGTGCGGAAACCACTCGGCTCAACGATCATCACCTTGATCCCAAGCGGCTCGACTTCTTGAGACAGTGCTTCAGAGAGTCCTTCAACGGCGAATTTTGTCGCGTTGTAATACCCCACTCCGGGAAATCCACAAATTCCCGCCAGGGACGAGAAATTCACGATAACGCCTTTTCGACGCTTGCGCATGCCGGGTAACGCGACATGAATCATTCGGCACAAACCGAAAAAATTGATCTCAAACATTTTTCGAACTTGTACTTCTTCGCTCTCTTCAACGGCGGCGAAATACCCAATGCCCGCATTGTTCACCAGCACGTCAATACGTCCGAATTCCTCTTCCGCGTTCCCGACAGCGGCCTCAACCTGACTTCGATCCGTCACGTCGAGCATGAGGATCAATGCGCCCGGCTTCCCTTCGAACTCTTTCAATTCATGCGGGTTGCGCGCCGTCACGACGGTTCTGTAACCAAGTTCAAGGACATACTTCGCAAGTTCATGGCCAAACCCGGTCGAGCACCCGGTAATAAACCAGACTGGCTTTTCGGTATCTTCTGAATCAGTGCTTGTCGGTGCCATTTCGATATCTCCTGGAGAGTTGGATGATTCTTTTGAAGTCAAGGCTTCGCCTGAGGCGATAAAAAAATCCGACGAGTTGAACACCCAATTGGCGTTCAATCACGTCGGCCTGTTCCGTAGCCAGCCCCATAAACAATCGAGGGGAGTTTTACTAATTTATCCGCATTTCAGTTCGACCTGACGTCCTAAGCGCCGCGGTGAACTCGATCCGAACTCGCGATTTTGACCAGCTTGTTGTAGACGCCGATCAGCATGAGTGGTGCGGCCCATTGACCAACGAATTGGCTGTCTTCTTTCTTGCACTGCATTTGCAAATACAGCGATACCCCCATCGCGCCCACTGCCGCAAATAACCAGATGTCAGACGGAACTTTCGCCGCCTGATTTTCTAACGTTCGTGTCATGAAATCTTCGCTGTGCTCTTTTGCCTCCCGTGCGGCATACTCTGGCGTGGTTCTATTCATCGCATCAATCATTTCAATTCATCCTTTTTAGAAATTATCGAGGTTCAAACAGCGTGTCATCGAAATCGTGCGCGAGCATGTGACTTGCCTCGTAAGAACTTCGAATCCGTTCTGGCCAGAAACGAAAAAAGCCGACGCGGTATGCACCTTAAGGTGTTAAACCGCGCCGGCTTACTATGAAACATGCTCCCCGAATCGGTGGGTTGCACTTTTTCTAGTCTTTCGACGACCACGAGAGTAAGTCTGATACAGACGGATATACGAGGAATCCGCCAGTCAAAGATCAATCTCCAAGCAGAGCATAGATGAAGCTACAAGGATAGCAAGCGGTAAACGTATAAAATAATGGACCAAAATAATTGTTGATCGGATATACTGTTCCCTTTTGCATTCCAATCAAATAGCAGAGGTTGCCCGCGAAGATGATGAGAACACTTTTAGTAATCGTCACTTCAATGGCTTGTCTTTCCTCCGCCGCTGATGCGGTCGACGACGATCGCGTTGTGGCGGAACGATGGCTGGCGACTGCCGTCGAGTCATCCAAACAGATCAAACCAGAATCGGCCATCAGTCATGCGGCGGACAAGCTGGCTCACGCTCATGCTCGGCTGGGGCAGGTTGATGAAGCGTTGCAAGCAGCAAAGCGGGTCACGAATCCGCAACTGAAACTCTATGCGTTGACCGCGACAATTCAGGCGGCCGTCAATGCTGATCAAGCGACTGATCTGCTGGTTGCGGAAGCCAGGCAGACACTCAAAGGAAACGAGGGGAGTTTTAATGACGCGGCGATGAAAGGCTTGCTTCGTATCGCGGAAACAAAACAGAAGACATTGCCAGTCACTTTAAAAAAACCTGAATCCCCTCCACTTGAGCAATTACAAAAGGCGTTTGATGATGCGGTGAATCGACGAGATAAGCTTGCGGCATTTCAAACGCTGGTAATACCTTCTGTACAAGAGAAATCGTTCGACTCACTGGAACGATCGATCGAGGAGACCATTAGAGTAATTGAGCAAAACCCTCAGCCCGATCAATCTTCAAAATTTGGCACCTACGGTGATTCCGCCGAGATCGCAAGAATCCGGATTGTGAATCTGTATATCGCTTCGAAGCTGGCGGATGAAGGTTTGAACGATCAGGCGGCTCGTCATCTGGCACTGGCTGAGGCCGTGATTGATCCGCTGCCTGATCACTCCGCACTGGTCAAATGGGAACTGCAGAGCCTGCGGATTCATGTCTTGTTGCAGCTCAAACGCATCAACGAAGCAATTCAGCATCTTAATACGATCAAGACGCCATTGATCGTATCACGAGCGGCAGCGGAGATCGCAGCCTGTCAAATCAAGAACGGTCAAGTCGAAGCAGGTGTGAAGATGGCAGAACGAATCGGAACCGAGCTGGGTTCCGGCGACAATCAAGGTACGGTCGCCATCTCACTTTTTGAACACGGCGACCGAAACATCGCCGTGAACTACATCAACCAGGTCGGTGAAACGGATGAAGCGATGAACGCATTGATCTCGCTCGCTCGTCATTGGGTTGAAGCTGGCGATTCAGTACGACTGCAATCCACTTTTGACTCAATTGATTCGCCAACCGCGAGAACGCACTATGCAACGGCCGCGGCGGTGTTTCTTAAGTTACGCGATGTGAAGCAGGCCAATGGCGAGTCGAAATAACCCGGTCGCAGTTTTGTGACTTGCTACGGACGAAAGAGATTGATTTCCTTTTTTAAATACCGGAGCCATGTGAAAAACCTTCGCTTCGGTACTGGGCTTGGGAAATGTTGCTGCCGGGGGCAACGCTGCGTGTGAGCCAGACATTTCCACCAATGATCGATCCGCGGCCAATGGTGATCCTTCCGAGAATTGTGGCATTAGCATAGATCACGACGTCGTCTTCGACGATGGGGTGTCGAGCGTTCCCCTTGACCAGCGTGCCGGTCTCATCCGTTTGAAAGCTTTTCGCACCGAGCGTGACTCCGTGGTACAGCCGGACGTTCTCTCCGATGATCGCCGTTTCGCCAATCACGACGCCGGTTCCATGGTCGATAAAAAAGCGGCCTTCAATATCAGCGCCCGGATGAATGTCGATTCCGGTTGTTGAATGGGCGATTTCGGCGATGATCCTGGCGACCAGTGGTAGCCCCAGTCGGTACAATGTGTGTGCGATGCGATGATGGATAATCGCCAGAATTCCCGGATAACAGGCGAGTACCTCATCACTACTTCGTGCTGCCGGGTCGCCTGTGTAGGCAGCGTGAATGTCCAAATCGAGTTGCGCACGAATTCGCGGAAGAGTCGCCGCAAGTTCGCGGACGATTCCGATCGCCCGCTCACGTTCGGCAGTGCTGGCGACTTCCTCACCCGAAAAAAATTGAATTTCGCGAAGTGCCTGTCCCGTCAATTCACGCAGGGTCACGTTCAAGGTATGGCCAACAAAGTAGTCGACATTATCCCCGACCAGGACGTGTGCACTCAGACGATTGGGGAACATCGCTGCGGTTAAGCCTTCGACGATTCCGGAAAGAGCCGCTCGCGAAGGAAGTTTTACGGGCTTACCGATGCGTTGACGTGCGGCGAGCGAATCGTTTCGGATCGCGCGCAGTTCCGACACGATCTTATCGATATTCCAGTCCGGTTCACTCAGTGAAATTGTTCGTGATTCGTTGGTTGGTTGATTCATTGGATTTTTCCTTTTGCGATTGAATCCCGAGCGGGGCGTCTGGCCACATTTGATCTCGTTGTTGATTGGATGCCGTCAGTTGATGCCAATTGAGAATTATGAAATCCAATGCTGCGAAAACTATCGTAAGAGCCGACGTAATGCCTTTCCTGAAGCGCTCCGGGGAACGGCCGACACGAACTCAATATCTCGCGGCAGTTTAAATGTCGCCAGCACTGGCCGCAGGAACGCGATAAGTTCCTCTGCGGAAACTTCTGCCCCTGGCTTAAGAGCAACGACCGCACGTGGAATCTCACCAAGAATCGGGTCGGGAGCTGCGACCACCACGGCGTCGCCAACTGCAGGATGGCGAAACAGTACCTCTTCAGCGTCGCGCGGGTAGACCTTTTCGCCACCGACATTAATCATGTCCTTGGCACGGTCAACGATGAAGACGTAACCTTCGTGGTCCATCCGTACGATATCTCCCGTACGGAACCAACCCTCCGCGACGAAGACCTCCGCCGTTGCCTCCGGGCGTTTGTAATACCCGGCAGAGACCGCAGTGCCCCGCGCCCAGAGTTCCCCAACTTCCCCGATTCCGAGCGTCCGTCCATGGGGGTCGACCACTTTCAATTCAGTGTCACCCATGGCCCGCCCACATGAACCGATCCGCATCTCGTTCGGGGCCGTCGTTGTGATGACGGGGCTGACTTCTGTCAGACCATAAGATTCTGCGTAACCGACTTTCCAGTCCTGCTGAAGTGCGGATATCAATTCCGCCGGCATTGGTGCCGCAGCCGAGTGGATCACACGCAGGCTGGTCAAGTTGTGATTCGCCCGAGCCGGTGAACGGGTCATTTGGTTGATGATTGCAGGTACGGCCAGAAACTGAGTTGGCCGAACCGCTTCGATTAATTCCAGAGTGGGCTCAGTTTTACAGCGCCGGACAATCACGGCGGTCCCCCCGACACTGAAGATCCCTAAGAGGCCATTGATGAGACCCCAGCAATGAAATAGCGGAGCCCCGACGAGAAGTCTGTCGTCGGGGCTGAAGTGAATGCGACCGAACTGTTCGGCGTTGTCGATAATGTTCAGATGCGTCAGCATCACCCCCTTGGGATTCCCGGTGGTCCCTGAGGTATAAAGCAGGCAGGCCACGGTATTCGGCGTCAGGTCTACCGTTGCGAAATCATCGCTCCCGGATTCCAGCAGTGATTCAAACTCGGTATCGACATCAATGATTCGCTGGACTCCGAGCCCTTCGCGTACGGACTCGAGATTCTTCTTCCGTTCGGAGTCGGTGAGCAACCAGACCGCTCCGGAGTCGGCAACCACCGTACGTACTTCTTCTGGCCGCAACATGGCGTTGACGATATTCGGCACGACTCCGGCTTTGAATGCTCCCAGTGCAGCGATCACCAGTTCCGGGCCACTCTCCAGCACCAGCCCAATGACCTGCCCCGCTCCAATTCCTGCAGCCCGTAATGCACTGGCAAAGCGATTTGTCAGTCGATCAAGTTCCCCGTAGGAATACGTCCGACCCTGGAAAATCAACGCAGGGTGCCCCGATCGAGTCGCCGCTGGACCGCTGAGCAGATCCCCAATGTTCATTCCGTGGCCTCCGAAACCAAGTCCATCAACCCGCTCCACTAAATCTCTCAAACGTCACAATCTACACGAATTCTGCGAGACTTCGACGATCGCACCATTGCTCGTGTGAACAAAACGCGGTAATTCTGCCGTGAGTTACGCTCTTCATAGCACATATTCGATTTGACTCCGACGGTCGCAGCCTTCGGGTGTGAATTTCCGTCAAAATTCTAAGGAGGCCGCAATGAAGTTGTTTCGAGTTTTGATGGGGGTTTTCGCTCTCGTTGGCGTGGCCGACCTTAATGCTGCGGCACCGGGACGGCCCAATATCGTCATTATTTTGAGTGACGACATGGGTTATTCAGACCTTGGCTCGTACGGAGGGGTCGATGCGAGCACCCCCAATCTGGATCGGCTGGCGAATGGCGGCGTGCGATTCACTCAGTTTTATAACACAGCCAGATGCTGTCCCACTCGGGCATCGCTTTTGACGGGGCTTTACCCCCATCAGACGGGGGTGGGTCACATGATGGATGACCGTGGGACCGATGGTTACCGAGGGAATCTGAATCGTCGGTGTGTGACGATCGCCGAAGTGCTGAAATCATCCGGGTATCGAACTTACATGACCGGAAAATGGCATGTGACGAAAGATGTCGGCGAGAACAGTGACAAGTCTAACTGGCCGTTGCAACGTGGTTTTGAAAAGTACTATGGAACGCTGGTCGGGGCGGGTAATTTTTTTAGTCCGAACGGACTGTGTCGCCAGAATTCGCTGATTACGCATAAATCCGATCCCGAGTATCAACCAGAATCGTTCTACTACACGGAAGCGCTAACGGATAATTCGATCCGATTCATGGATCAGCACCGGAACGAATCGGCTGAAAAGCCATTCCTGCTTTATGTCGCCTACACCGCGGCACACTGGCCGATGCATGCTCGGGAAAAGGACATTGCCAAGTATCGAGGCAAGTTCAAAGACGGTTATCAACCCCACCGCGTCGCCCGGCTGGAAAAGATGAAACAGCTCGGCCTCGTCTCAACAGATACGACGTTGTCCCCCAATGCAGAGGAATGGTCACAAGTCGAGCATAAAGACTGGGAGGCCGAGTGCATGGCCGTTTATTGTGCCATGATCGAGAACATGGATACAGGAATCGGACGAATCGTCTCGCACCTGAAGTCGACTGGAGAATTTGAAAATACGTTGATTTTCTACCTGCAGGATAACGGAGCCTGCGCCGAGACGATTGGAAGAGCGGCAGGAAGCCGCGGTAACGAGACGTTTGAAGGCCGTCCTGTTCGAACCGGGCCGACGGCCATGCCCGGGCCGGGCGATACCTACATCGCTTATGGTCGCGGTTGGGCGAATGTCAGTAACACCCCTTTCCGTGAATACAAGCACTGGGTACACGAAGGGGGGATCTCAACACCTTTGATTGCGCATTGGCCACTGGGGATCTCCAAAGAACGAATCGGTCAATTGGAATCGCAACCAGCTCATCTCATTGACTTGATGGCAACGTGCGTCGATCTCGCTGCCGTTGATTACCCGAAAGAATTCCATGGTCAATCGATTCAGCCGCGAGAAGGGGTGAGTTTGCGTCCTGCATTCCATGGTCAATCGCTGAACCGCGCGCAGCCACTTTTTTGGGAACATGAAGTCAACAAAGCGGTCCGCGACGGTCGCTGGAAGCTGGTGGCGAAAGCCAACCAGCCGTGGGAACTTTACGACATTCAGAATGATCGGATTGAATCAAACAATCTCGTCGCAGCCGAACCTGAAATCGTCAGAAAATTGAGCGAACAGTGGCTTGCGTACGCTGCAAGAACAAACGTGCTCCCTTTGAGAACCGAAGGGGGCGCGGGAACAGCGTCCGCTGGAAATCTCAAACAGACACGATTTGAACTTGCTCCAGGAGCGACGCTCGAACAGGACAGGGCACCTGCAATCGCGGGTCGGGGAATTTCGGTAACGGCGACTGTGACTCTCGCAAAGCCCAAGCCGAATGGCGTGATCCTTTCACAAGGGGGCTCGCGGTTGGGATACACACTGTATCTGGATGACGGAAAACCGGTCTTCGCGGTTCGCAACAGTTCGGGCGTGCATGAAATTCGCGGGACGGAGATTGCGTCTGGCAAACATGAACTGCAGGCTCGGCTGAGTAAAAATGGCAAACTTCAGCTTGAAGTTGACGGTGCCTCGGCAGGGGCGGACGTCGACTGCCCGCTTTTGTCCAGTCAACCGGGTGAAGGCCTGCTCGTCGGTCGCGATGATGGTGGCGCTGTCGGATCGTATCGCACGCCGAACGAATTCAACGAAACGATTCATTCCATCGTTCTTGAACTGTCTCAAAAATAAGTTGCTAAGACATGTGCAGATTTTTTCCTGTTGCCGTTCTGGTGTCGACGCTTCTCTTTGACGGTCTCTTTAATCCGATTGAGGTTTCGATTGCTGACGCCGCTGACGTCACTGACGGCACTCCTCAAACGGTATCGCCGCACTCAGGCGTTGTCGTCTGGTGGGGTGGTGGTGAAGTTCCGACCGCCGTCTTTGAGCGGCTCGCAACTGCCGACGCGAATTCGGCTGTTGCGGTTGTAGCAAGTGAAAGTAGTATCAGTCCCGAACTGACGGACTGGTGCCATGCAACGAATCATCCAGTCGAAGTCGTACGACCTGACACACTCCAATTGCAAGAAAAACTGCTGGGATTCAAAGCGGTCTGGATCGATATCAAGAGTCTTTCGCCAGATTCAGAATGCATCGATCAACTGCTGGTCTCGGACCCGTTTCCTGGTGAAGCGACACTCGAGTCTCTCGTCGCGAAATTATCGGCGAGTCCCGGTCGGGTCGGTGTTGGAATTCCGGCCAGGACAGCCCTCATTGCCAAAGGTCGTAAACTGGAAGTCGTGGGCGAATCGAATGTGGTCTTCTGTCTTCCGTCATCGATCACGCATCCCGAACATCGCCCGACTAAGTTGTTGAGAAACAAACCGGGTTCGGAGGTCGATTTGCTGGAGCTGAATCGATCGGCAATTGCTCGCCGAGGACCAGAATTTCCCGCCAGGGAGCCTGTATCACCCGAAGTACCCCACGGAGCCCTTTTGGCTTGTGGAGGTGGAAACCTTTCGGACGAAATCTGGCAACGATTTATTGATCTGGCGGGGGGAACTAACTCGCCGATTGTCGTCATCCCCATTGCACAACCAAATCCTGACGATCCTAATCCAAAAGACCTTGCCAAATTGAAGCAGCTTGGTTGTCAACGAGTCAAAGTGCTGAACCAGCACACAAAAGCCGACATCCAATCGCCCGAATTTGTCGAGGCAATGAAGGAGGCTCGAGGGGTCTGGTTTGTCGGTGGTCGGCAATGGAAATATATCGATGCTTATGAGGGGACTTCAGAGGACCTGTTCCATGATGTCCTCAAGCGCAATGGTGTGATCGGTGGAAGTAGTGCCGGGGCTGCTGTTCAAGCAGAGTACATGGTGCGAGGTTCTCCACTTGGTAATCGGGAAATCATGGCCGAAGGGTACGAACGAGGGCTGAATTTTCTGCCTGGCTGTGCGATCGATATCCATGTAGCCGAAAGAGGTCGATTGAAAGATCTGGTCAGCCTGGTTCAGACGTTCCCGCAAATGCTGGGAATTGGTATCGACGAAGATACCGCCGTGGAGGTTCAAGGATCTGTCATGACCGTGATCGGCAAGCGCAAAGTGAATATCGTCGATTCCCGCACACCGGAGCCGCTACCGATGAAATCTGGCGATCGATATCACCTGGTGACTCGCCAGTTGCTACCGGAGAAGTAAAAAATCGAGGGTCATTTTAAGATACCCGTTATCTATTTCCGGTACCCAACGAAAGTAATTAGCCCATGTCGTCCTCATATGTGACTCATCTCGAAAGCGCGATTGATGGAACCCGGTTCGAGCCTGGCCATCTTTATACGACGCACAAGGATCGGCCACTTTGGGTGAGGTACGATCTTCCGGCGATCGCCAAATCCGTCGATCGAGATACGATTTCTCGACGAAGCGGCGACATCTGGCGGTGGCGAGAACTGCTGCCGGTCAGGGAAGAGTCAAGCATCGTCTCGCTCGGTGAACGAACGACTCCATTGTTAAAGTCGCCTCGGTTGGGAAAGGCTTTGGGGTTACCGAATCTCTGGGTCAAGGACGACAGCCAGTTGCCCACGGGAAGTTTCAAAAGTCGCGGTCAGGCGGTTGCCATCTCGATGGCTAACGAACTGGGAGTGCGCCGAGTCGCGATTCCCACAGCGGGTAACGCCGGTGGTGCGATGGCAGCCTATGCGGCCCGGGCAGGAATGGAGGCGTACGTCTTTATGCCGAGTGATACTCCTCGAATCAACCAGTTCGAGGCCACGATGGCGGGCGCAAAAGTGTTCCTCGTCGACGGCCTGATCACCGATTGCGGCAAGATTGTTCGAGCGGGCAAAGAGGCGATGAACTGGTTCGATCTTTCCACTTTGCGCGAACCGTACCGGATTGAGGGAAAGAAGACGATGGGGCTGGAACTGGCTGAACAGTTCGGCTGGAAGCTTCCCAGTGTCATTCTTTATCCGACCGGGGGTGGGACGGGACTGATCGGCATGTGGAAAGCCTTTCAGGAATTGAAAGAACTCGGTTGGCTGGACTCCGCCGATCTTCCTCGCATGGTGTCGGTGCAAAGCAACGGATGTGCCCCGATTGTCCGTGCCTATGAAAACGGAAGCCGGTTTGCTGAACCATTCAGTCCGGCGGCCACGATTGCCAGCGGAATTCGCGTCCCCGCTGCGATCGGAGATTTCATGATCATCGACGCCGTGCACGAGAGTCACGGGACAGCGGTCGCAGTCGACGAGACCCGGATCATCGACTGGATGAAGCTCGGAATGTCGAGCGAAGGGATCTCAATCTGCCCCGAGTCAGCAACATGCATCGGTGCCGCGATTAAGTTACTCGAGCAAGGATGGCTGACACCCGACGACCGAATCGTGATCTACAACTGCGGCGCGGCCCAGAAATACGTCGATGTGACGACACTCAATCTACCACGAATCACATCTTCCGACTTCAAGGACTGGGATTTCATTGCGAGTTGCTAATGATCAGATCGAAGGTTCGTCAATCACGGCGAACACAGCCTATCTTGATTTCGTCCAGCGGTCCTTTTCAGGCCCGCGTTTTTTCCCGCCTTCGGCCGCACCATCGGATTTTTTTGCGATCTCATCGTAGAGATAAGCCGTTTCCGTGAAACAACTGATCGCAAATAAAAAAGCGGAGAGGGAGGGATTCGAACCCTCGGTCCCCTTTCGAGGACACAGCATTTCCAGTGCTGCACAATCGGCCGCTCTGCCACCTCTCCTGAGAAAATGCAAAATGACTTTTTCGACGGCGTTTTTTGGGCGATGTCTTAGAGCCCTTTCGAATTCTTGCCGTCAATTTTTGGGCCAAAGCGGTCCTTTGTCTTGCAGACAAGGATTATTCAGCCGCAGCGCCTGCCAGTCGTTCTGCCTTGCGCTTAATCACTTCGGCGTTGTTCGCTTCCGTTTGAGTCACGGCAGCGATGCGTCGGCGGATGGTGCGGATATTGGCGTTCAGCTGACGCCACTTGGTGTTCTTTTTATATTGTGCTTCTGTCAAACCCTTTTCCTGTAAGGATTTGGCAAATGTCGCCAAGTCCGCGTTGGCGGCTTGCAACTGTCGTTCGAGGGTAGGGCGCGACAAAGGCATGACTCAGGCTCTTTCACGTGTCTAAAAGCGAGGACTTCCGCAACGGGCTTTAAACTATCGGCTTTACTCGCCAGCGGAAACAGAATTCGGTACTTCGAGACGCTACATTCTACAGATGCGTCACTTGTCCGCAACCCTGACAGGGACATCGGGGTATTTCTAACACTGAGATCGGGTGGATTGTTCATCGCAGATCGACAGTCACTCACGGTTAAAAATTGGCCCTGCGGAAAAAACTTTTCACTTCTGACCACCTGATGCACGCGTTTACCCACCGGTCCCATTGAGGGCTGGAACACGTTATGATGAAAAGAGCAGTATTCCGCAAATTGACGTTCGACGGTCTTTGTTGTCGAGTTTTGTGAACGTTGGTCATTGTTGGCAACACAATCAAGGACCCTTAGATGCGACGACTTATCCTTCTGCTTGTGGTGTTTGGACTTGTTTCCAGCGTTAGTGCGGCAGATCGACAGCCCGCGATTGGCGATACGATTGCCGATCTCCGATTCAAGGACATTCGAGGTTTATCTCGATCCCTGGCTGACCTGGGAAAAAAACGAGCGTACGTCTTTGTATTCACGACGACGCAGTGCCCACTTGTTCGTCGTTCGATGCCAAAACTGATTGAAATCGATCAGAAGTTCGGGCCTCGGGATATTCAGGTTGTGGCGATTAATGTCGGATCTGAGGAAACGATTCGCGACATGGCGTCGCAGGCCATTGAATTCGATGCCGCATTTCCCTTTGTCAAAGATACCGATCTCTCGTGTGTCAAAGCACTTGGAGTCACTCGAACTCCCGAAGTGGCTGTGCTGAATTCGGACCGGAAGCTGGTCTATCGTGGGAGAATCGATGACCAGTTTCGCCTGGGTGGTTCTCGTCCCGAGCCAACTCGATATGACCTTGAAGTGGCGATCAATGAGGTACTGGACGATCGAACCGTTTTGGTCAGTGAGACCACAGTTGATGGCTGTTTGATTGAGGCTCGCTCGGCACGTATCAGCGATGCTGCAGGACCGACGTTTCATCAGGATGTGGCACCGATCTTGAATCGGCGATGTATATCGTGTCACCGCGAAGGAGCGGCGGGCCCATTTACGCTGGCGTCGTTTGATGATGCCGTGGCTCATGCCGAAATGTTGGCAGAAGTCGTTGTTGATCAGAGAATGCCTCCGTGGTTCGCCAGTTCCCGGCATGGGGTCTTTCAGAATGATCCTTCGTTGACACGTGACGAACGCGAGACCCTGTTACGCTGGGTGAAGTCCGGGAGACGGGAAGGGGACCCCAACAATGCGACTCCGCGACCTGAAATACCGACGGCAAAATGGCGAATCGGCGAGCCTGATCTGATCATCAATATGATTGGCGAGCATGAGCTCCCGGCAACAGGGTTTGTTGAATATAAGCGTCTTGTTTTGCCGTATGTGTTTCTCAATGAGACGTGGTTGGAGGCAATCGAAATCCGTCCCGACAACGCTGCCGTGGTTCATCACTGTAATATGGCGTACGTGACCACTAAGGGAGCAAGCCATGAGACTTTCATCACGGGGCATGTTCCGGGGGGCCAGCCGATGGATCTTGGGCGGTTCGATAACGGTGTCGCCTATCGCGTGCCGGCATTTTCCGGACTCGGATTAGAGATTCACTACACGACCACGGGAAAAGAAGAGCGTTGCAGCATCTCGGTAGGGCTCCGTTATCCACGAAAAACGGTACACAAGCAGTTGCGACATTTTCTGCTCGATCCGCGCCGGCTTCAAATCGAACCGGGTCACGGTGCATTCCCCGTTCGATCCAGCCTCGTGCTTGATCAGGATATTTCATTATTGGGGTTGTTTGCGCATATGCATTTACGAGGCAAGGATGCAACTTTTTATGCAGATGTTCCTGGAAAGCAACGCGAAACGTTGCTGCAAATCCCCAACTACAACTTCGAGTGGCAGTTAGGTTATGAAATCGAACCCGGAAAACACCGGCTGCCAAAAGGGACAAAGATCGAGTCTGTCGCCCACTACGATAATTCGACATTCAATCCTTATAACCCGGACCCCAAGCGGACAGTGCCGTACGGACTGCAGACCTATGACGAGATGTTCAATGGTTACGGCTTTTACGTCGCCGAAGACGAAGACCTGAATCTAGACATTAACCCCCGAAACGGTGTCGTTCGTCGAAAAACTCAATGACACCGGTGTGTCTTGTTCAGTATGACCCGGAAGGTGTTTTTCGGGTTTCTAAGTTGCGTGGCTGTAAGTTCAATTCTGTGTTGATGTTGTGAAATATGTTCGCTGTTCAGAATTCGTTCGATCGGAATTTAGAGAGACTTTTTTAATCATATAAACAATTTTTTGTGGATGAAATTGCTGACGGTGTAATAATTGCTGCTGTTTCGTCCAGTGAAGTCAATGGACGAGCATGTGAACGAATTTCGACGAACCAGAAATGAATGCGGGCCAATCATTCATGGAACGGGAAGTTCCTTTCTTTGAGTGGAGAAGGCAAGCTTAATGAATCCAACGCAGAATTTGACCGCGCGACAGAACGAGATTTACGATTTTCTTCGAGACAAAATTATTGGCCGTGGATATGGGCCGACCGTTCGTGAAATTGGAGCCCAATTTGGGATCAAGTCACCGAACGGTGTGATGTGCCACTTGAAGGCTTTGGAGAAGAAGGGTCTGATCTCGCGTGAAGCCCATATGTCGCGGGCGATTCAATTATCGCATCCTCCACAACTTCAGACAGAACTTCCGTATCTGGGTCAGTTGATGGTTGGGGAGCCGTTTCCGACCAGTAGCCCTGGTGATCGACTCGATTTCAGCGGTCTTTTCAACCTGCCCGACCTTTGTTGTCTTCGGGTTCACGGCACCGCATTGCAGGATGATCATATCGCTGAAGGTGACACACTGATTGTCCACAAGCAGCCAACATTCCGCGACGGCGATCTGGCTGTGATCGCCTACGAGGACGGCACGATCGGTGTCCGCCGTCTCTATCAGGAAACGCTTCGCATTCGCCTGGAATCAGCCAGAAAAACAAGTCCGCCTGAGTTCGTCAGTCGTGTGGTTGTGATTGGGATCGTGGTTGGTGTAATCCGCCAATACTGATCGTCACCAGTCAATCGCCAGCATCAGGCAATTCAGTCCGCTGCCAATCCCCAGGAAACCAACTCGGTCTCCTTTCACCAGGAAGCCACGTTCGTCAGCGATCGCGGCGGTGAGCGGCAGCGAGACGGTTCCGATATTGCCGAGATACGGGTACGTGTTGAAATCTTTGTCGGGTGAGATACCCAAGGCGTTCAGAACCTGCTCGCGATGCCCTTTTCCGACTTGATGGCAGATCACCTTGTCGATCTGTTCCGATGAAAATCCGACTTTCGTCAGGAACGACCGCCAGGTGTTCAGGCCGAGATCGACTCCGTGCTTCAGGACACTGATCGAATCGGTTTGCATAAACTGCGTAAATGCGTGTGACAGCTTTGCAGGAAGCAGTCCGCTGACTTTCTGCTGGACCAGGTTTGGAAGAAGGTTTCCGAATTTTGTATGCGTCACCACAGGGGGGAGAATCGCATCAACTTTGCTGACGGCAGCGGGGAGTAACGATTCAAATCCCCAGCGGCACAAGGCATGATGTTCAGGAGCGGCCTTGGTCGCACCACCCAGCAATCGATGGCACTTTTCTCGTGAAAACGATCCATCGGTCAAAAGCACTGCCACAGCACCGGACCCGCCGGTTAACGTTGCCAGTGACTTGGTGAATGAATCCATCGTCATATCTTCCAGTAATCGCTGGATGGAGTAGTCGATGATTTCCCGAGCAGTTTCGCACGAAACGACCAATCCGGCACGAATCTGGCCAAGCTCGATTCGATTGGCAATGTCGACCATTCCGTTCAAAACTCCCAGGCAGGCGTTGCTGACATCGAACACGGATGCATCCGGGCTGATTGTCAAATTGGCTGCGACACTGCAGGCGGTCGCAGGCTCAAACTGTTCACGGCAAACGCCGGCATAGATCATCACGCCGATATCCCGTGCGGCGACATTGGAGTGCTCTAAGGCTCGTCGGGCCGCTTCGGTCGCTCCATCGCTCAACCGATGTCCGGCCGGCCACCAGCGTCGTTCGCTGATGCCGGTCCAGGCTTCAAGCTGTCCAGCCGGGATTTTCAGCTTTTCGTAAAGCGGTTCGAGACGTTGTTCGATTTCGGCGGAAGTTACGATGACCGGAGCCAGTTCGTAACCAATGGCATCAATGTAAACGCGGGAATATTTCATGTGACGAAGGTCAGCCAATATACGGATCAAGGCGGGGCACGATAACTACGTTTACTGTACCCATTGTGCTCGCCGCTGTCATTGGCGTGTTCGCCGAAGTTGATTTCGTCGATGTACGGAGCACGTACCTCATGGCGATTCTACGAAGTCTGATTCATCTCACAAAACATCGTGCGGATATGACAGGGGGGCAGCGTGATTAATCGACGCCAAGTCAGTCATTCTTTCTCGGCGAGCGAAACGGAAACGATTTCGCGGTCGTTTCTGGCGTAAACGTTGCGATTGGCAAAGGCGGGATGAGTCCAGACGACCTCCCTTCGCTGAGATGGGCCGGTTGGTTCAAGCAGATGAGCGCGGCCGAGTTCTTGATATTTTTCCGGTGATAGCTTGGCGATGATCAGATCCCCTTTTTCGCTGAACAGGAAGTGCCGATCTTCGTGTTTCACCAGAAATGCCGTTCCCCAGCGTGCTGATTCGCCACTGGTTGCTTCGAACGTGGCCCACAATCGGTCGCCATTTTTGAGGTCGAGGCATCTCAGTTCGCCATAGCTGCATACTCCGTAGATGTGGTTCCCCTCAATCACGGGCGTACTGATCAGACAGTGCAGCGAATCGGTGATTTTTTCGTTCTGGCCGTGCCGCCGCCAGACTTCTGTGACCGCCGGTTTTGTGGCATCCAGTTTCAAGAGCAATGATCCGTTGTAGAACGCACTGATGAAGAGTAAGTCGTCTTTCAATCGGGGCGTGGCAACGGAGAGTCCACTTTGTGACGTGAAGGGGCGTTCCCAATATAACTGACCCGTTTCGGGATTGAGCGAACTGATCGCGGTTGGAAGCCAGGTGATCAACTGGCGTTGTCCGCCTGCTTCGATGATGATCGGTGAACTATATCCTGAAGCATGTTCACCCTGAGAGTCGAGCGCTCGCCAGATTTCTTTGCCCGTGTCCTTGTGGAATGCAACGACGGCCTTCCCTTTTCCGCCGACGAAGCAGATCAGTCGATCGCCGTCGAGAAGTGGATTCGACGAATACCCCCAGACGGGTGATTGTTCGCGTTCGTAGTCTTTCTGAAACGACTTTGACCAGACAACTTTGCCCGAATCGGCATCGAGGCAGAACAGGTGGCCTTCCGATCCGAGCGTATAGACGCGACCGTCCTTGACGACCGGGGTTGTTCGAGGGCCAGCCGGATAACTGACCGTATAGGGACAATCGTATTCGTGCTTCCACACAATTGAACCATCTTTGTCATCGAGACAGAGCACTCTTTCTGTTGCCTGACGACGGCCTCGTTCGAAGGGATTGCTGGGGTCACTTTCCCCCGATGGAAGCTGCTTGTCGGTGACGTAGACACGGCCTTTGACGACAGCGGGGCCTGCGTAACCACCCCCGACTTTGGTTCGCCAGCGAACTTTGGGTCCTTCGGCAGGAAACGATTTTGCAATTCCTGTTTCGCGCCAGACACCGTCCCGTTCCGGCCCCATCCATTGCGGCCAATCATCGGCGCAGAGGCTAGTCGTATCAAACGGTGCAACGGCTGAAATGATCATTACCGCCAGCGACCACTGAAGAATCGTTCGCATTTTCGTCACCTTGTTGAATCAGGGAGGCTCGCCCTCCCGTGCGTATCCGTTCAAAACCCGCGTTATGTTTTATGATTTCAATTTACCATGCCTGTTCGGCGTCGCCCTTTTCGTTGACGATCCACGGCGTCCAGCACAATACGAAATTATTGATTGTGATATCTGTTTTCTTTGGCGAAATATTGGTTTCGTCCAATTTGAGGTTTTCAGCAGCAGCACCTTCGAGCAGCGTTGTCGCTTCGTCCTGGAACTGTTGATCCAGTTTTTCCATACGCGCGGTAATCGCTTCGACAGATTCTTCGGCCAGGGCCACGTCCTGCTTTTGGGCACCTAAACGCCCCGCAGTACGAGCTCCCGTGGCGATCTTTCCCATGTTCGCAGCCGAAGTCAGCTTGCGACCGAATACGGCACCGAGAATTGAGGTGACGACGGTCACGCCTGCCTGCATTGATTGATTTTTGGCCTCCAGCTTTTCCTTCTCAACTTTCTGCATTGCTTTTCGCAATTGTTCCTGAACGGTCGTCATTTTCGGCGCGTATTTGCTGCGAAGTTTTTCAACGGCGAGATCTCGTTCTTCTTTCATGCGATGCGCAATTCGGGCGCGGAAATCACCTTCGGTTTCGCCAGGCTGGGATGTTTCTTTCAGTTCAGCAAACTTCCATAACGACAGTTTTTGATTCTTGTAGATATAGTCTTTCAATGCGGATTGAAGATCTGTATATGTTTTCGCCCGATTTAAGTCCGTTGGAAGAGTTGCAAAGCCACCCTCATTGTCGGGGTGTTCCTGCTGTTCGGGTTCTTCTTCGATTTCAATCGTGGCGTCGTCGAACATTGACGGCGAGACTTTATCGACCGCCGGCAAAAAGACCGTCATATCCTGCTGAGTATCGATTCCGGCTGCGGCCTGCGCGAAGCGGACACGAACGGACGCCAGCAGTCCCGGTCGGTACAACAGCTTGGCATCGCCGAGTAAACTTGTCTGGCGGACGACGAATGTCTCGTTGATGCCCGGCGGCAATACGGGATGGGAACCGCCCGCTGAGTTTTTCCCGAGCATGGCGATCGCCGGGCCTTCGGAGGCAGGCATACCGCTTTTCTTTTCCGCCATCAGTGTGGAGATCTGATCGCGATCGATCGGGCCTCGCAGAAACGACAGTGCCCAGCGGCTTTGAAATACGACCGGATGATCGTCATGAACGTTGTTCATCAGAAAGACACGATTGCCCAGTCCAGCGAGGATCTTTTCCATTTTTCCACGATCAAACTGGGCACCTGCCGCTGCAGAAGCCCCTTCAAGCCCTTCGAGAACGCGAGCTTTATCTCGTTCTGTCTGCAAACGGCCGAGGAACCAGGTTCCGGCGTTCGATAGACCTTTGTAGTCCAGATCGACCGGGTTCTGAGTCGCCAGGACAACTCCCAGTCCAAATGCACGTGCCTGCTTGAGCAATCGCAGCATGGGGGTTTTTGACGGCGGATTTGCCGACGGCGGGAAGTAGCCGAAGATTTCGTCCATGTAGAGGATTGCTCGCAGGCTCGACGTCCCTGACTGAGATCGCATCCAGGCGACCATCTCATTGAGCAGGATTGTGACGAAAAACATTCGCTCGCTGTCGCTCAAGTGAGCAATCGAGATGATTGTCAGGCGGGGCTTTCCTTCGGGCGTATATAGCAATCGCTGGATGTCGAGCGATTCTCCTTCCAGCCAGGCCTGGAATCCAGGTGAGGCCATCAGGTTATTCAGCTTCATAGCGAACCCGAAACGTTCTTTAGAGGGATAGAAGCTTTCGACATCCATCACGCCGACTTTAGCAAAGTTTGGCTTCTGGATCAGTCGGATCAATCCTGCCAGATCGACATCTTTTCCATCTCGCCATGACCGGTCGAGAATTGTCGAGAGCAGGATATGTTCTTTGCTTTGAAGGGGATCGGCATCGATTCCGAGTAATGCGAGTAACCCCGATGCGGCGGAAGCGATCCGTTCACGCATTGCTTCCGTGTCATTCAGAATCTTTTCGTTGGGGACCGAAAACGATTTCATCACGGTCAGCGGCAGTCCCGCATTACTGGCGGGTGTATAGATCGAGATATCCACGGCGTCGCGAAACCGTTTGATCCGTTCCGGTGGTTGACCCCAGGCGGCAAGTCCGTCTTTCCAGACCTTGGCCATTTTTTTTGCGTAATCATCGGGACTGAGACCCGCTCGGGTCGCATCGGCGGGATCGATCCAGGGGCGGAAATTTTCGGGCAGCAAATCGGGAAAGGCGAGCAGCAGATTTCCGAGGTCACCTTTCGGGTCGATACAGATGGCGGGAATGCCATCGATCGCGGCTTCTTCCAGCAGGGACAGGCACAGACCGGTTTTGCCGCTTCCTGTCATCCCGACGCAGACAGCATGGGTCGTCAGATCTTTGGCGTCGTACAGCAACAGGTCATCCTGGACCTTTCGAGTTTCCATGTCATAGGACTTACCAAGATAGAACACCCCCAGCTTTTCGTAGTCTTGCATCGTCAGTCCTTTTTGCGATTTGTTTTTACGACCGTGGCATGTTGAAACCGGCTCGATGCCACGGTTTACGTTGTCAGAAATATCAGCAAAATTTTTTCCAGGTCGATCAAACCAAGTGTCTGAAATAGTGTGCAGATTTCGCTTCTACGCCAGCGACAAGACTATAGGCCAAGTCCATGCCAACGAAAAGCGCCACGTTCCCTGAAGCGTAATGCGATTCTTTGCTACGATGCTGCCGGACTAAAACCCGGTTTTGAAAGAGATCACATGCGAATTGCCGTCGTGCAGATGGACGTAACGCTTGCCGATGTGGCTGGCAACCTGGCTCGAATGATTTCGAAGACTCGAGAGACTCGGGCTGCAGGGGCCGAACTGACCATTTTCCCTGAATGTGCGTTAACCGGTTATTGTTTCACGAGTCTTGATGAATCCCGTCCTTACGCCGAAACCATACCGGGTCCCTCGGTCGACAAGATGATCGCGATCTGTCAGGAGCTGGGCGGGTTCGTCGTGTTCGGATTGTTGGAACAGGACGCTGGTCGAATCTTTAATGCGCTGGCTCTGGTGGGACCGCATGGACTGGTGGCGTCGTACCGGAAGATTCATCTCCCGTACCTGGGGATCGACATGTACACCGACTTCGGCGACCGGCCCTTCGCGGTTCACGAAATCAACGGAGTAAAAATCGGGATGAATATCTGTTACGACGGCGGATTCCCCGAATCGGGCCGTATTCTGGCTCTGGAAGGTGCCGACTTGATCGTCTTGCCCACGAACTGGCCGCCGGGTGCCGAATCAGCCGCCGACTTCGCGATTAATACGCGGGCGATGGAGAACACGGTCTATTACGCGGCAGCCGATCGAGTCGGCGTGGAACGGG
Source organism: uncultured Schlesneria sp. (assembly GCA_903858935.1). Taxonomy (GTDB): domain Bacteria; phylum Planctomycetota; class Planctomycetia; order Planctomycetales; family Planctomycetaceae; genus Schlesneria. Next base: position 23,927 of record CAIOKO010000187.1, read on the forward strand.
GAGTCCCGTTCATTGGTAAAAGCAAGATCTGTGATCCGCTGGGGAAGACTCTCGCCTTCGCCGATCATACAGAAGAAGCCATCCTTTATGCGGACATTGATGTGGCACGGTCGCGGAACAAGCATTTGATCCGCAAGGCAGGGGTGAACGAAGTCAACCGGATCGCCGATCGCCGTCCTGATATGTACCAAAAGCTGGTCGAGCCACATTCATTGAAAAGGCCAGGGCGGTAATATGGTCATTGGAATCTGTCCGACAGTGGACTTTGCGTTCAAGTTGCTATTCGGCAGTCCGGAGCATACTCGGATCACGATTCATTTTTTGAACGCGATTCTCGGTACGGCGATTCGGATTACGGCGATTACAATCCGCAATCCGTTTTTAGGAAAAGAAACGGAAGACGCTGGACGATGTTCGACGATTATTTCCCGATGTCGAGTTCAGTGAAGCAGCAGGAATCCTGGACATGATTTCGAAGAATCCCGAGCAACTGCAGCAGTACGAAGCGCGGCTCAAATTTCAAAGAGACGAAGCGGCGCGCCTCGAAGGAGCGATCAGCGAAGGGATCAGGCAAGGCCGTGCAGAAGGTCGCCAGGAAGGTCTGCTGGAAGGCATTGAGAAGGGGTTCGAGAAAGGTGTTGAGAAAGGTGTTGAGAAAGGTGTGTTACTTGGGCGGATCACGCTCTTGCAAGAGCTCTTAGGTATTGTCGAAGCGACGCTACAAGATTTAACGAGCCTGGACGAAGCTCAACTGTCGGAAAAGGCCGAAGACCTGAAGCGTCGGCTGAGAACTCGCGGTGAGTAGAGTCGAATAAAAAATCGGCTATTCTTCAGTCTGAAAAAAAAATGCCAAGATGCGGCCACCGCGCAAAGTTGTTCGATCGATTTCAATGCGATTCACGCTGTTCCAAGGCTCTGATAAATCAGCCAGTCTGCGATAAACAAGAGTGAAATTCGGTGCGTCAGGACCTGGCTGATATTCGATGGTCTTTACGCCACGTGCTCGTAACAGAGGGGACTGGCGTCGGTAATCGTCTGCCTGGAACTGATGCAGCGTTGGCGTCACTGCAATCGATGCTTCCATTGGAACTTCTTTGAGCAATTGTTGCAGCAGGCTTCGAGTAATTCCAACACCCCAATAGTCAGCCTCGAATCGATTGTCACTCCCGTCAGCGATCATGATCAGCTTGGCGATGCTGTTGTAATAACAGAGATGGCAAGGCGACGTCGTGACCAGTGGGCTGCCCGCCAGCAGAAGCAATCCTGAACAGATAGCAAGAGCGGTCGGCTGAGACGGAATTCGGTGTGACAGCCACTGCCAGCAAACAATCCAGCCTCGACCGACGAACATCGCCCAAAGGGGGAAGCAGGTAAGGAAAAGCCGTTCGCCATCATAAACAGCGACGCCTGGTAACGAGAAAACAACGAGTGGAAAAAGCATGCATGATGACAGCAAGACATCGCGGCTTTTTGCCTGACCGAACACCGCTGGTTTGACTGAAGTGATTTGCGAAGTTTGTGGGTTCGTTAACGCCCGGTTGCTGGTCAGTTGTTGGCCGCCTTCCGTTTCTTCTGAATGGCTAGCGGAAGGTTTTGGTCGATAAAACAAACCGAGCAGGCCAAGTCCCTGGAGAACAGCAGGAACCGTCAATCCGAACATTACAATCGGATAATGCCAGGGGACGTTTTTGTCTGCATACTTTTGCCCCCAATACCAGACCTGAATTGTGGACCGATTTGTGGTGCGTCCGAGGTATTCCGCCGTTTTTTGTAAGGGATCAAACCACAAGTAGGGCCAACTGACAAAGAAAACCAGATATGCAGTAACGCCCCAGACAATCAACGGCACAATCGCCTTAGTCCTCCATCGCCAGAAAGCCCATGCAATCACAGGAACCGGAATCAGAATAGCCTGAATCTTGGTCAATAGTGCCAGTCCCATCAGAACTCCGGTGAGCACCGCGGCGCGACGTGTGGGAGGCAATGGCCCGTTCCAACATAGGGCGACCGACAGTACTGCCGCTGTACACGTGAGGTTTGTAATTGTTTCGAGCGACGCCAGATGGGCATGACCATATACGCGTGGCATCAAGACAAGCGAAATGGCGGTCAATACTCCCGTTGTTCGGCCCGACCATGAATTTGCCAGGCAGCCGATCAAGAAGACTGTCAACGCGAATGCGGTTGCTGAGCCCGTCCGAGCACAGGCCGTGACGCAATAACCCTCGGGGTCAAACGGAGGAGCCAACCACCACGTCAGATGGTGATGCACGCCCAGCCACCAGCGACCCAATGGAGGATGGTCGGGATTGTAGCCATTCTCTTTACGATAGGCTTCCTGAGATGTCCCGGGGATCAGGTTCAGCCATCCGAGAGCTTTCGTCTGCTCAACGAGATAAACACCTTGTTCGACGTTAAAGATTTCATCAACGGTCAGTCCCGGCCCTTCGGGCATGCCTGGGTAACTTCCTGCTGGGTCAAGGCAACACAGAATGCTGAAACAACTTAGCAGCGCGACGACGGCAACCGGCCAGACGCCCAGTGGGCGGGGCGAATCAGTGGGGGAAGCTGGTTGGTTCATCAAACGTTTTTCAGCGAGCGTGACACAGGCAATCTAACGATTGCTGTTAATGTTCGGAGATTACCAGTTTTTACACTCTGATTGATACGAGCGGCAACCTGGCTTTGTTGTGCCACACCAGGACGGATGTCGCAAGAACTTGCAGTCAATTCATCGTCGATCGTGTTTCTCACATATTCCGCTGTTTATGGATGGCCTTTTGTCTTGAGTTTTGTGACAATCTACGTCTGGTGGCAATGTGATAGAAAGATCGCGATGAAACGATTCTCGTGGCTCCTGCCATCTCTTATTGTGATATTCTCGTTAAGCAATGCCTGCTCTCGCGCTGAAGAAGCTGTTGAGCGTGTTGAATATGCGAAGGACATCAAGCCGTTGCTCAAAGCGCGGTGTTATGCCTGCCATGGTGGGCTTAAGCAAGAGGCGGGTCTTCGTCTTGATACGGGAAAGTTGATCCGACAAGGGAGCCGCAACAGTCTCGTTTTACAGCCCGGACAAGCTGACGGCGTTCTGGTCGAACGAATCCGATCCAGCGACGAGGCTCATCGAATGCCGCCCGAAGGCGAACCTCTTTCGGCCTTACAGATCGCACGAATCATCGCATGGGTGCAGCAGGGAGCAGCATCTCCTGACGACGAACAGCCAGAGCGCGATCCAGGACTTCACTGGGCATTTCAGCCGCCAGTTCGACCCGTGGTCCCCGCAGTTGCCAACGTTAACTGGGTCAGAAACCCGATCGACGCGTTCATTGCCCAAGAGCATGAGCGTCAGAAGTTGATACCTCAGCCGCCGTCTACGAAGCCGGAGTGGTTGCGTCGAGTTACATTCGACCTGATCGGCCTTCCCCCAACCCGGCAGGAATTACACGCATTTGTAGCCGATGAATCGGACGAAGCCACAGCCAGGGTTGTGGATCGACTTTTGAATTCTGCTCAGTATGGCGAGCGGTGGGGACGGCATTGGATGGATGTCTGGAGGTACGCAGATTGGTACGGCCGTCGGTATGTCCCCGACGTCTGGAATAGTGCTCCTCAAATCTGGCGTTGGCGCGATTGGATCGTGAAGTCACTTAACGATGATAAAAGTTATGGTCAGATGGTTGCCGAGATGCTGGCTGCCGATGAGATTTCACCCGAGGATGACGAAGCGGGTCATGCCACGGGATACCTGATTCGGAACTGGTACGCCTTGAATCCCAATGACTGGATGCGAAGTAACGTTGAACATGTCGGGAAGGCCTTTCTCGGCTTAACATTCAATTGTGCGCATTGCCACGATCATAAGTACGACCCGATCTCTCAAGACGACTATTTTCGATTCCGGGCCTTTTTCGAGCCAATTTCCATAAGGCAGGAACGTGTTCCGGGCGAAGCAGATCCTGGTCCGTTTCAGGAATATCAATACTCAACGCTCCGTAAGATCGTGCGGCTGGGTTCCGTCCGTATTTTTGATAAGACGCCCGATGCCCCGACATGGTTTTATACGGGAGGGGACGAGCGAAACCGAGTGGTTAATCGTGGTTCCGTCGCACCTGGTTTGCCTTCGGCGATCAGCAGAGAAACGCTGAATATTGAACCCGTTAAGCTTCCTGTTCGCGCCTGGTATCCGGGGCTGAGGCCTTCGATTCACGAGACAATTCTCGCAGAGCATCAAACGGCGCTTGCTTCCGTGGAATCGCAACTTCCTGCCGTAATTGCCGGGGTCGAAGCGGTGCTTCCCGAATTACAGTCCAAGCTGAATTTGGCAGAAATGGAATTTGAACAAGCTTGGAAACTTTCCGAGGCATCGGGACGATCTGGGGCGCTGACGGGTCGGCAATCGTTATTGATCGATTCCACCTCCGGACGTCGGCTGATCCAGCACCGGTTGCAACAGGTGAAGTCGTTGGGAGAACAGACGACGATTCGTTTTCAACTGCAAATTCTGAAGGATGCTCATGTCAATTTTCAATTGGCAAAAGACTATATGAAAGGTCTGACGGCAGGGTACGTCGGATTTAAAAATGGACGGATCATTTCGTATCAGCCCGCGTCATTTACCGAGTTTGAAGTTGGTCAATACGACATGGCGGCAGGACAAAATCGGTTTGAAGTCTTTTTGGTTCTCCAGGCGAAAGATGATGTTTGCCAGTTGACGGTTCGTTCGATCTCGGACAAGAAAACTTTAGTGGAAAGCATTCCTGTTGCGAGAAACGGCTGGAACCCTGTGGGAGATGAAACAAAAGCAGTCACTTTTGATGTTCAGACCGGTGCGATTGCTGCTTTCGACGAATTGGAGTTGCTCGTCGCCGAATCGGACAATCACGATGCTGCGCTGACAGCGTCTCGTCTGGCCTATTTCGATTTCGAATTGCCGAACTATCGCGAGGGGGATGACATCATCGGTGTTGACGGCTGGTTCGGCTCGTCATTCAGCGTTGCCGGGGCGACATCTGTTATTTCGGGGACATTTGGGGATGAGACGTTGAAGCCACTTTCGCAGAAATTGAAAATGGCTCGACGTGCGATTGATGTTCATGTTTTGAAGCGGAAATCACTTGAAGCGAAACGAACGGCTGCGCTTGTGCAACAGGATAGTACAAATGCTCGGATCATGGCTGACCGGGTCAAGTATGGTGAGTTGCCAGGTGCTGATTTGAATGCGTTGACTCAGGCAGCCAGTCAAAAATATCGCGAAGCAGCATGCCTGCTCGCCGAGTCTGAAGTCGTCGAGAAGGATCAGAAGCTTGCCGAGGCTGAACTGAAGCCGCTGGATGACCCGAATCGAGCGAAAGAAGTCGAGGCTGCCAGTCAGAAGTTATCGAAGGCGAAAATTGCATTGGATTCTGCTCGATCTGTTCTTGCTGATCCGACTCAGGCCTCCATCTATCCATCATTCAGTCCGACATATCCCCCAACGAGTACAGGGCGTCGTCGAGCGTTGGCCGAATGGATCGCCAGTCGAAATAATCCTCTGACCGCTCGTGTCGCTGTCAACCATATCTGGATGCGACATTTTCATTCTGCACTGGTTGCCACTGTATCTGACTTTGGACGAAATGGGGCGGCTCCGACTCACCCTGAGTTACTCGACTGGTTAGCGGTCGAACTTATGGATTCGGGTTGGAGCATGAAGCATATTCACCGGTTAATTGTTTCCAGCAATACCTACAGGATGTCGTCCAGTTCCGGTCGACCGATGAATCCTTCGATCAATGTTTCAGGGGATGATGCAGTAACGAAAGCCGAAAAAGAAATTTCGTCGGGAACAACTGGAAATCCGGCACAGACTATCGATCCTGAAAACCGGTTGCTCTGGCGTATGAATCGCGGACGGATGGAAGCGGAAGTGGTGCGGGACAGTCTGTTGTACTGTGCTGGGCGACTCGATTTGCAGATGGGTGGTCAGGAACTGGAAAATAGTCAGGCACTGACCACTCGGCGTAGAACACTTTACTATAGTTGCCAGCCGGAAATTGACGGAAAGAGTTCGTTTGGGATGTTGTTTGATGCTCCCGAACCAGCGGACTGCTATCGGCGCACCCGCAGTATCATCCCTCAACAGGCGTTGGCGTTAACGAATAGCGATCTGGTTCATGAACTGAGCGGGGAATTGTCGACCAGTTTGTGGCAATCGGTTCCACCCGAACGGCGTGCGGAACCTTCTGCGTTTATCGTCGCGGCACACGAACAGATTTTGGGGCGGGAACCTACAGGCTCGGAAATGGCATTGTGTACCGAGTTTCTCACCACCACGATTGATCAAACGGCCGACGCCGCACGCTTGCGTGAGAGTCTGGTTCGAGTTCTGTTGAATCACAACGATTTTCTGTCGATCCGCTGAAAGGTTTCCAATGGTCGCAAAGGATGAGTCATTGAATTTCTGCGATTGCCAGACACGACGTTCGTTCCTGTCCGATCTTGGCATGGGATTCACGGGACTGGCGCTGGGAGCAATGCTCTCGGACGATGGCATCACGCGAGGTGCCGAAAAGGATCGTTTGCCAACCGGGGAACCACCGTCCAACGAACCCCATTTTGCGCCGAAAACTAAATCAGTGATCTGGATTTTTCTTTCGGGTGGATATAGCCACGTTGAGACTTTCGACCCCAAGCCCGCGTTGAACCAGTACGCAGGCATGACGTTTGATAAGACGCCGTTTGAGAATCCCGTGAACTCGCCGCTGCATAAGAAGCGATTTCGTTCGGTGGCCGCTGAAGAGATCAACATTCGAGATGTCTATCCGACGATTTATCCGATGCAAGTTGGCTGGAAGAAACATGGCGAAAGCGGAATTGAGATCACCGACTGGTGGCCTCATCTTTCGAAGTGCGTCGATGATTTGTGTTTTGTCCGAAATATGTGGACGACGGACAATGACCATGCCGCCGAGAATCAGATTCACACGGGCCGCCACCGCCTGGACGAACCACAACCAAGCGTCGGTTCGTGGGTCAACTACGGACTCGGAACCTTGAACGAGAATCTGCCGAAGTTCGTCGTATTAGGAGGTCCGACGCGATCAGATACTCGACTGTCGATCGATTCTTATTATCTCGGGCCACAGTACGCCGGTGTGCCGATCGTTCTCGATCCGAAAGATCCGCTTCCATTCGGTCGTCGTTCGTCAAAACAGACGTTGACGGAACAGCAGCGTGAGTATCAATTGATCGGCCGGTTGAACGAACTCTCAGCCATTGAGTACCCCGATGATCAGGACCTGAGAGCGAGAATCCGCGCGTATGAACTGGCTTTCCGTATGCAGATGGCTGTTCCTGAAGCGATCGAATTCGGCGCGGAAACAGAGGCGACGACAAAGCTTTATGGACTCGATAATGAGGCTACCAAGGTGGCAGGTCAGAAGCTTCTGGCAGCCCGCCGACTAGTGGAACGGGGAGTACGATTCGTGCAGGTCTTTCCATCAGGTTATGGAGTGTGGGACTCGCACCAGAAATTGAAAGAGAACCACACAAGGCTTTGTGCGACAGTTGATCAACCCGTTGCGGGATTGATTCAGGACCTTAAGCAGCGGGGTCTGCTCGACGATGTGACGGTGGTCTTTTGCACGGAATTCGGTCGAACTCCCGGACTGGAACTGCGTGGCGGGGGGAAGGATGGCCGCGATCATCACCCTAACGGTTTTACAATCTGGATGGCAGGGGCGGGGATCAAACGCGGCTTTGTGCATGGTGCGACGGACGAACTGGGGTATCACGCACTGGGTGAAGGTCACTACGTCACTGACCTGCATGCGACAGTATTGCATTTGCTGGGCCTTGATAATCGGCGTCTGGAAATCCCTGGCCGCAAACGACTGGATATCGACCATGGTCGGGTGATCAGCGAGATCCTCGTTAATACATGAATTAACGGATCATTTGCTCAGGTTTCTGGTCCACTTCGGCAATTTCGGTTGACGCGGCGGGCTTTGCGGTGCTATGTATAGATGATTACCGATGCGTTTCGGTGATGTGGATTGTCTCGCTGGGACGTTAAAGTAACTCAGCGGTGTCACCGGTTAGGGAATTATGCCCTCGGTCCGCATCTCCGTGACGCCGAGGATCCCCGCCTATGCTCCCGCCCCGGATTGTCCTGCCATTTGGCTTGATGCTGTTTTGTCTTGCTGCTTCGGTGTTACCGGCGGCTGAGTCCCTTTCCGCGCGGATCGATTCGCTGGTGGATGCGGATCAGGTCGGTCCGATTGCTGCAGATGCTGGTGATGCCGAGTTTTTGCGGCGAGTAACACTCGACTTGCACGGCGTCGTTCCCACCGCAGCTGAAGCTCGTGCGTTTTTCGCAGATGCGTCGCCGAACAAACGAGAAATTCTTGTCGACCGGCTTTTGTCGAGTCCTCGATATGCAGTGCACATGGCGAACGTTTTCGACGTGATGCTGATGGAGCGACGTCCAGACAAGCATGTGTCGACTCCGGAATGGCAGAAATACCTGCAAGCCGCGTTTCAGAAGAACCTCCCGTACGACCAATTGGCTCGGGAAATTCTTTCCGCCGATGGAGTAGACCCCAATCTTCGTCCAGCCGCAAAATTTTTTCTCGATCGGGATGCTGAGCCAAATATCATGGCCCGGGATGTCGGGCGTATCTTTTTTGGGATGGATCTGCAGTGTGCTCAATGCCACGACCATCCGCTTATCGATCACTACCTTCAAACGGACTATTACGGTCTTTATGCCTTCGTGAATCGAACTGTGGTATTTGCCGATGAGGTTGCAAAGAAGTCATTTCTGGGCGAAAAGTCCGATGGCGAAGCCAGTTACAAGTCGGTGTTTACTCAGGACGCTGGCCATATCGGGCCACAGCTTCCTGGTGAAAATGAAATCGATGAGCCTCGATTTCGTCAGGGAGAAGACTACGTCGCCGCTCCGTTACCCGGTGTGCGGCCCGTCCCCAAGTACAGTCGCCGCGCAAAGCTCGCCGAACTCGCCACCAATGGCGCGAACCGTCAGTTTAACGTGAATATCGCGAATCGTTTGTGGGGTCACATGATGGGTCGGGGGTTAGTTCATCCCGTCGACCTGCACCATCCTTTGAATCCGCCGACTCATCCCGCAGTACTCGACCTGATCACAAATGAATTCGTAGGGATGAAGTATGACATGCGTGCGCTTCTGCGAGAACTAGCACTCACGCGAGCATACCAGCGTTCAATCGACCCCCCCTCAGAATTAACGCCTCAATTGGCGGCGGCTGCGGGACAGATTCCAGTACTTTCAACGGAATACGCGAATCTGAAGGGGGTTTCTGATGAATCACGAAAACTTGTGGAAACAGCACAAACAGAATTCAAAGCTGTTCGAGCAGCCTTAGCAACATCAGAAGCGGCCTGGAAAGCAGCCGAGACCGCAGTCACCACGGCCAGGAAGCCGGTTGACGATCTGCTGGCGGCCATCGCCAAGCTGCAAAAGGACGCAGCGGCCAAACAGGCGGCAGTGACCGCGTTGGCAGAAGCTGTGGGGAAATCGACAGAAGCAGGTAAACTGCTGCCGAACGACAAAGACGTGGCAGGTGCCGTGGCAACGTTGACCGCAAAACAGACTCAACTGGCTGGGGAAGTCGCGGCAGTCCAAAAAGCGATTGAAGAAAAGACTGCGACAATGCCGCCGATACAAGCAAAGCTCGTCGAAGCGTATGCTCCCGCGGACGCTGCTTATGCTGCATATGTCGAAGCTCGCAAGCCAGTCGATGCCTCGAAATTGAACCTGATTACCGTTTGGAATCGCCATAAATCTGAGACGTTGGCAGCAGCAATTCGCAAGAAACGGTTGGAAGCGGACGAAGTGCATGTTGCGTTTCAGGCGACACTGGAAAATATCTCGAAAACGAAGTTGGAAATCGACCAGAGAAAATCAGAGCTTGCCGCTGCAGCGAGTGCCGCCCAGCAACAGCAACTCGACGTTACAAACAAGGTCAACGCGGTTGCAGAAGTCGAAAAAGTCGTTGTCGAAACCAGGAAGTTGCTCGACGAATCCAAGGCGATGCTCGCCGAAAAGCAGTCTGTCGTCCAGGCGGTCACAGATGCGTTTGCGAAGACCGAGTTTGCCCTTCAAAAACTGCCTGGCGACGTTGAATTAACTTCAGCTGTCCAGAAATTGAAAGAACGTCTTGAGCCGCTGGTGAAAGAAGTGAGCGTGCTTGAGCAGACAATGACTGGCCGCACTTCGGCAATGACCGACGTGGAATCAAAATTGTCAGCTGCAAAACTGGCGATGTCGACCGCCTCGACAGAATTGGCGAATCGTCAACTGATGGTCAGTGAAAAGACCACGGTTTTAAACCGTTCGGCGGAAGCCTTGCGAGATGCAGAATCATCGGTTGTTGCAGGCCGAGAAAAGCTGGTTGAACAGTGGACCGTCGCCGGAGGTGTTCGTTCGCTGAAACAGCTTTCCCCCGAGCAATTATCCTGGGCGTTGATGCAATCGACCGGCGTGCTGGACCCGCAGCGCCCTGCCGCTGATGCGGAGATCGAAAAAACGATTCCCAAAGCGAGTGTGGCAAATGATGCGACGTTGGCAAAGTCACGTGAAATTCGGGTCGAGCAACAATTAAACGAAGCGATGAGAGGTAATGTGACACCATTCATTAATCTCTACGCAGCTTCGGCAGGCCAGCCGCAAGATGATTTTTTTGCGACCCCTGATCAGGCATTATTTGTTGCGAATGGCGGTACCGTGATTGGATGGGCAGCGGGCGGAACCTTGTCGCAAAGGCTGGCGTCACTAACCGAAGCCAAGCCTTTTGCTGATGAGTTATACCTTTCGACGTTGACACGTTATCCGTCAGAAATTGAAGTCAACGAGGCAGCCCAATATCTGGCATCACGGCCTGCTGAACGACCTCAAGCGATTCGAGAATTGATCTGGTCGCTGGTGACGTCAGCCGAGTTTCGATTTAACCACTGAATTTGAGAATTCAATCATGCGATGTAATTACTCCTGCGGGTCGATGGACCACCTGATGGCTCGGCGACAGTTTCTCGGTGCCATCACCACCGGGGCCGTGGCTGCTGGCGGAGCGACGCTTGGGGGATTGTCGGTCCTGACCCAGCCGGCTGCCGCAGCCGAATTAGCTAAGCAACAAAAACGGGTGATCGTGTTCAATATGCACGGCGGACTCAGCCAACTGGAAAGCTGGGACCCCAAGCCGGGTGCGCCGACGGGAGGGCCATTCCGTGCGATCCCAACGTCTGTTCCGGGAACTCACATCTGCGAACTGCTTCCAGAGACCGCCAGGCAGATGCATCGACTGGCGATCGTTCGCAGTGTTGATACGAGCGAAGACGACCATGGAAAAGGTGCTTACATGATGTTGACGGGGCGTCGTCAGACTCCGGCTAACGACTTCCCAAGACTCGGTGCGGTGACGGCGAAGGCTCTGGCACCCGAGGCGAGTGGACTTCCCGGTCATATTCAGATCACAGCTGGCGGTGGTGGACGAACGAACGACTCGGCATATCTCGGTCCGAAATACGCCGGGGTCATCATGGGGAATGGGCAACCGCCGCAGAATTCTGCCCGGCCTGATGCGATCAACCAGGCTGCGGACGAACAACGAAATCAACTTCGGCGTGCCGCGAATGAGCGTTTCTTATTGCGTCGACGAACTGCCCTGACCGATGCTTATACATACAGCTATGAGCAGGCTCAACAACTTATGGCACAGCGGGATGTTTTCGATGCCACAAAGGAATCGGAACAGGATCAGGCTCGCTATGGCAAGCACGACTTTGGGCGTCATTGCCTTCTCGCCCGACGATTGCTGGAAAATGGAATCACCTACGTTCAGATCAGCCATTCCAACTACGATACCCATAACGAGAACTTCAATTTTCACATCGAACAGCTCGGTGAATTCGACAGCCCGTTCTCGACGTTTGTCGGCGATCTCGCTGATCGGGGAATGCTGGAAAGTACGCTGATCGTTGTGCTGTCCGAGTTTGGCCGGACACCGAATATCAATCACCTGTATGGCCGCGATCATTGGAGCAAATCCTGGTCGGTGCTGATGGGCGGTGCGGGAATCAAGCCCGGTGCTGTGATCGGAAAGACTAATGCTAACGGGACCGAAGTCACCGACGCCAAAGTTGATCACGCGAACTTGTTTCACACCTACCTGCAAGCGGTTGGAGTTGATACATCAAAATCGTTTGACGTCGACGGTCGACCGATACCGATCGCCGATCCTTCATCCAAAGGCATTCGTGAACTGCTGGCGTGACGCGTGTTTTGTACCGCGTTATTTAACTGTCGAAATGATATGCTGCGCCACTGCTTTGGAGTCATCGGAAAAGCAGTAGCTTCTCCCGCTGCCGATCAAAGAGCGCTGCATGACCGAAGGCGGTCATGCAGGGGCACATGATTCTGAAGTTTGGCGACTCACTATGTCCCAACCGGCCAGGTCAGCACTGGAGATCGCGTTGCCTTCACTTCCTCAGGCCGGCTGACAGGAGCGGTATGTGGTGCCGTATGTAAAAAGTCTGCGTCTTCGGCCACGATCTTGTGAATCGCGTCGGAAAAGGCATCCAGCGTCGCTTTGGATTCAGTTTCGGTGGGCTCAAACATCATGGCGTGGGGGACAACGAGAGGGAAATAAACCGTTGGTGGATGAAACCCGAAATCGAGCAGTCGTTTCGCAATGTCCATGGCGGTAATACCGCGCTCTTTTGCCAGTTTCTCAGCGGACGCGACAAACTCGTGCAGGCAATGTTTTCCATGTGCGGAGGGAAGAACATCGGCCAATATCTCTTTCAGGTAGTTCGCGTTTAGAATCGCCATTTCGGCGGCTGAGCGAACTCCGGCGGCTCCTAATGTTCGCAGATAGCAATAACCTCGGACCAGAATCCCCACGTTGCCGAAAAACGAACGAACTCGACCGATTGTTTTAGGGGGGATGACAAGATCGTATCGCTTTTCTTGAGATTCTGTTTCTCGCAGAGAAACGATGGGGCCGGGAAGGTAGTCTGCTAAAAATTCCCGAACGCAGATCGGTCCAGAGCCGGGGCCACCCGCACCGTGCGGACCTGTGAAGGTCTTGTGCACGTTGTAGTGCATCATGTCTCCACCGAAGTCGCCGGGTCGCGTGATTCCCATAATCGCATTCATGTTTGCGCCGTCGATATACACGAGTCCGCCGGCGTCGTGGACAATTTTGGCTGCGACAGCAATCTCTTTTTCAAACAGACCAAGCGTATTCGGGTTGGTCACCATGAAAACAGCAGTCTTATCATCAACGTGCCGTCTCAATTCTTCCAGGTCGACAAAACCACTTTTGCTCGGATCTTCACCCGGCGTTGAAACGGTCCCTTTTAATTCGATGCATTCAAACCCTGCCATGGCGGCACTGGCAGGGTTAGTACCGTGAGCACTCGCGGGAAAAATGACCTTGGTACGGTGTTCGCCTCGATCGCGGAAATAAGCGGCGGCGACAAACAGTGCCGTCAATTCGCCATGAGCACCGGCGGCAGGTTGTAGCGAGACAGCAGGCAATCCCGAAATTTCGGCCAGCATCTGCTGCATCTCGTACAACAGTTCCAGCATTCCCTGAATGTTGCCGGCAGTCTGATGCGGATGGATGTCGACAATTCCAGGCAATCTGGACAGCCGCTCGTGCCGCTTCGGGTTGTATTTCATGGTACAGCTGCCAAGCGGATAAAAATGCGTATCCACTGACATATTGAGAGTCGATAAATTAACGAAATGGCGTATCACATCCGGTTCAGCCAGTTCCGGCAACTTGGGGGTCGACGTCGCCTGGAATTCAGTGGGGATCAAATCCTCAAGAGGCCAGTCTGGGACGTCAGATTTAGGAAATTCTGCAGCGCGTCGACCAGGATGCGAAAGCTCTGAGAGCAATTGAGTGGCCTGACGGTTTCGCATGATTATTTGGTCCTTCAAATCGCGGTAACTCTAAAATCGGGAAGGCGGAACCTCGCCGATAGCGAAGTTGTATGTCGCGGATGACCGTCTTCGCAATTCAGAGGCGAAGCCAACGGAATCCACCCATGGATTCCTGGAAAACAAACTTGAATTCGTTGTCAGGAATATAGGACGCAGCAGTTGCCGTAACCGCTTCGAAAAGTCCTTTCGCAAAATTCAAAAAATTCGCGAACCTGCACTGTCTGTCAGTGGTCCAATCTGCATGTCTTTACTCGTTCAATGCATTTTCACCCCAGCGCGACATGAGTTCGTGCTTGACCCCCAATTGATCGCAAATTCGTGCCACAATAAAGTCGACAAGATCTGGAATCGATTTTGGGTCGTGATAGAAGCCCGGCATCGCGGGAAGGATAATTCCCCCGGCCTCTGCCAGCCGCTTCATATTGTCGAGGGCGATGACGCTGAGCGGCGTTTCTCGAGGAACCACGATCAGTTTGCGTCGCTCCTTCAAATGGACATCGGCCGCGCGATGAATCAGGTTCTGAGACATTCCGTTAGCAATGCTGGCGAGAGTACCCATGGAACAGGGGCAAATCACCATTCCGTCGGTCATAAACGAACCACTGGCAATGCCTGCGGAGTAGTCACGATAGTGATGGTAGACGAGCTTGCCCGAAAAAATTTCGCTGTCGCTGAAGACCGAACTGGCGGCGTATCCCGCTATGCCACTTGGCTTAAGCATCTTCAGTTTATCGTCATGCTCGATCTGATCGTATCTTGGCAAAATCTGTTGTATGTCGAAATTGTCGACGTTGAGCGAGAGGCCCAGCTCCCGTTTGAAGACTTCGACGGCAGCGGGACTGATCGTCAAATGGACGGTTCGACCCGCCGCGATCAGGACTTCGACAAGACGAACTGCATAGACGGAACCACTGGCGCCCGTCATCGCGACTACCAAACCACGCATCACATTCGCCTTTGAGCCAATAGGACTGAACAGTCTCACCGATGTGAGAAACTTGATAGAAAAAAACGAAGAGAGGGAGCGGAACTTTTTGATCCGTAACGCCTTGACTACGTTGATACAGTTGTCTTAACCGATTATCGCCGCCGTGGATTAACTTTCCACTCAGTTTCCACCGTAATTGACGAGCTAAAATGAACGCGATCTGGGAATTTATTCAGCACCAACTGGCAACAAACCAATTATTTGGTGGGGGCTTGATCCTGATGGTGGGGGGCGGTCTGCTTGCTTACTTCAGGGAAGTTCCAAGTCGAATCTGGCAATGGTTGCGCCGTCGCTGGTTGATCGAAATCGACATTCTTGACCGTGATCCGGCATTTGAGTGGATCGACAAATGGCTGGCTCAGCACACCTACGCCAAAGATCGGGCTCGCAGCCTGACGGTGAAGACCGTATCAGTCGATTACAGCGAACGACAGGCAGATCCTTCGATGGATGCCCGTCCGCGGATCCTGTTTTCCCCGGCGCCGGGCGAGCATATTTTTTTCTATCGAGGCAGACTGGTCATTTTGAATCGTGAACGGCCGAAGCATGACGGAAGTCAGGGACAATCGCTCAGCGTGCGCGAATCTTTCGGCATTCATATTTTCAGCCGTGATCGTAAGATCGCTCAGCAACTTTTAGAGGACGCCAGGGATGTGGCGTTGCCGCCGGGCGATAACCGTCTGGCGATTCATCGGGCTTCGTATTCGTCCTGGGACGAGCAAATGAAGCGGTTGCCTCGCCCGCCCGAGTCGGTCGTGCTGCGTGACGGTCTGATGGAAAGCCTGATCGGAGACGTTCGCAGTTTCCTCGTTCGTCGTGAATGGTACGTTGAGAGGGGGATTCCCTATCGTCGGGGTTACCTGCTTTACGGCCCGCCAGGGACCGGGAAAAGCTCGGCCGTCCTGGCGATCGCGTCTGCCATGAAAATGGACATCGCAATCTTGAGTCTCGCCAATTCGTCTCTGGACGACGATGACTTGTGCCAATTGTTATCCAATTGTCCAGTGAATTCGATCGTCCTGATCGAAGACATCGATTGCGTATTCGTCGAACGGAAAGCCGCTGAAGATAAGTCTAACAAGTTGACCTTTAGCGGTCTTTTGAATGCGATCGACGGGGTTGCCGCGGGGGAAGGTCGAATCCTGTTTGCGACGACGAATCACATCGAGCGACTTGATCCCGCATTGATCCGGCCCGGACGTATCGATCGGAAAGAGTTGATCGACTACGCAGATCGGGATCAGTTGCGTCGGTTGTTCGTCCGGTTTTTCGGTGACAATGATCCGTCAATGGCGGATTACTTTGCCGAAAGTCTGACGGAACGAACGCTGCCAATGTCGGCCGTTCAGACATATTTGATCACCCATGCGGACAGTGCCGACGACGCGCTGATGAATCTTGATGAATTGGCTGCGGAAGCGATCCGGGTTTCGGATCGTGAGGAAACAGTCGAATCGGATTCGGCACGATTTGAGGCAGTTGATTACACGCTGTAACGCGAGATGGATTTCTTCCTGTAGTGTCGGCTTCCGTTTGCCGCCACGGGAAGATTGGCATTTCATGCGATCGAAATGCGAGATACTGGTAATAAACATCACAACGCGTCATGTTAATGTTATTTGTGTCGTTGAATCGCTCGTTCGTTGGTTATGAGTGAGTGAGGCCTTCGTCTCACCGTGTCGGCGTTGAATAGCTCGAAGTCGAACATCCACCCTCTTCGAAGCCAAACTGTGCTGAGTTCATTTCTCAATCCCTGGATGTTGGCGGGCCTGGCAGGCATTGTCCTGCCGGTGATCGCGCATCTGCTCAGTCGAAAGAAATACGATCTGCTCGAATGGGGGGCGATGCAGTTTCTGGAACTCGATCCGAGTGCCAAACGCAAAATCCGGCTGGAGGAACTGCTCCTGATGCTCGTCCGTATTGGACTTGTGGCGATGGTCGCAATTGCGCTGGCTCGACCGTGGGTTGGCAGTCAATGGCTGGGGGGATTTGTTTCGACCCAGTCACGTGATGTCGTTCTGATCGTGGATGGTTCTTACAGCATGGGCTGGGACGCGCTGGGGAATGGCAAAACGCCCCATTCGCGATCCATGCAATTGGCTCGTGAGTTTCTCGGCGATCTGTTGCCTGGCGATTCAATCCAGATCATCGATGCCCGGGAGCAGCCGCAAGTGATTCTTCCCGATGCAACCCGAGATTCTTATCGTGCGAAAGAAGCGTTGAATGATCTGGCTGCTCCGTCGGGGTTTGCCGACCTGGCCGCCGCTCTCCAGAAAGGGGTGCAGCTGCTATCGTCGGGAACAAACCTTCAACGAGAAGTTATCGTCTTCACCGATTTGCAGGGACTCAGTTGGAAGGGCGGAGATGAAACTCTGTGGGCAAGGTTCGATGATGTGCGCAGCCAGTCACCGATTGCTCCGCGCGTCTGGGTCATTGACGCATCGGGAGGCGAGCTGGGCGAGGCGTCCAATTTCACGATCGATCGGCTGCAGCTTTCTCGCGAACTGGCGATCGCCGGTGTGCCGGTCAAAATCAGCAGCAAAGTGAAGTTCTCGGGTGGTGATACTCCGATCTCTCGCAAAGTCCATCTTGAGATCGATCAGCTTCGGCTCCCTGATCAAACCGTACAGATCAAGCTTCAGCCGCAAGGGGAAACGACCGTCGATTTTGAATACCGTTTCGAGTCGGCGGGGTCTCATTTGATCAGCCTGGTTCTGGATGACGATGCCTTGCCCGGCGACAATCGAGCCGACGCGGTCGTGACGGTAACCGAATCGCTTCCGGCATTACTGGTTGATGGTGATCATAAACTCGATGCCACAAAGTGTGAGACATTTTTTGCCAACGCGGCATTGTTGTCAGCAGGCGACGAACAGCCGTGGATCAAGCCGACTGTGATCACTCCTGATCAATTGACGATTGATCGCCTGAAGCCGATGTCGATCGCCGTCATTGCCAACGTGGCCACGCTGGGTGACGCGAACATTGACGGGCTGCGTCAATTTGTAGCGAGTGGTCACGGCGTGCTGTTCACGCTGGGTGACAAGGTCGACAAGGACCATTATCGCAGCAAATTATTTGCGGACGGAAAAGGGTTGCTCCCCTGTCGACTCGATCAGCCGGGAACAGAGGACGGGAATGAGAAACGAGGCGTTCGCGTGCTTGGAAACAGCCTTGAACAAAGCTGGCTGCAACCCTTTCGAGCCGACCGAGGGGGCACGCTGAGTGACGCTCGCTGGTCCCGCTGGTGGAAAGTGGTATTACCCAAAGAACAGTCTGGCAAGCCTGGTTCATTGCTACCAAATGAAGACCGAGACGAACTTTTTGTTGATGAGCTTGATCCTGAATCGTCGCTGAAAATCGGTACTTCGATTGTTGAAGCTCGTTTGACAACGGGCGACCCGCTTTTGGTTACTCGCCGTTATGGTCGCGGCGTGACAGCGTTAATGACATCGTCGCTGGATGCCGATTGGAATACGCTTCCCGCAAAACAGGACTACGTGCCGTTTCTGCACGAGCTTCTGTTTTCTCTGGCGACACCGACCGCATCCCGTAATCTGGATGTTGGCTCGCCGTTGATCCTGATCGTTTCATCCGATTTAAAAATCGACGATTTCCAGTTTTTGAACCCCGCAAACAAGCCATTGCCTGGCGAAAAGATTGACGGATCATTCGAACCAGCAGTTCGGTTGCGAACGACAACATTACCCGGGGTCTATCGGTTTGTGCGAAAGATCTTGAAACCGAACGAACCCAATCGGCCGGAATACTTCGTAGCAAACTTCGATCGAGGCGAGTCGGTTTTGACTCCGTTAACGGAAGCTGAGCGCGAGGTCCTTGCCAAGGACGACCGAATGAAATTCGTCATCGATCTACCCGACCTACGAAAAAACATGTTTGCGGACAGTTCACGAACCGAGATCTGGTGGATGATACTCTACGTGTTTCTTGCCAGTCTGGCCGTTGAAGCCTGGATGACCAGACGAATGGTCCATGGTGGGTATTCGGTCGCGCCATAGCCCACCGCAATCAAGCGAAAAAGCACTGCCCGCTTGTATCGACGTTATCGGTTGCTGACCGCTTTTGTTTTCGCGTAAGTTGTCATCCGATGGACTTGTTCCAGCTTTAACTGATAGCGCTCCATTCCGTAGGACCAGCCTGTTCGGTGACTCTTCATTGAAGTGTCTTAGTTCAGACGCATGGTTCCCCAAGCAAGTAGGCTCTCATACTGCGTCTTCCTGTCCGGACGGAAAAGTCGCCGTAGCACAATTTCCGGAGAATGGAATCCGGGCGCAGGTACCAACTCGCCCAAGTCAGCGGAGAATCTCCATTTATGTCTTTGACATCGATGGTCGCGCCTGCATCGAGAAGAAGTTGAATGGTTTCTTCCGTGCCGAACGCCGCCGCGCGATGAAGTGGTGTTTCCCCTTTTGTTCGGCAATCACGCATGAATCCACCGGTTTCAGCGGATTCTTTCGTGACGCAGTCAGGATTGGCACCTGCAGCAAGTAGCACCTTGATGACCATGTCGTGTGCCAGGCGATCGGAAGTACACAAGGCGGAGTGCAGTGGCGTCTCCCCACTATCCGCTTGCGGGTGATTGACATCGGCACCGTGCTCGATCAGGAATTGGCAAAGTCGCCAATATCCGTGAAACGCTGCGCCGTTGAGGTCAAAGTTTTCTCCGAGCGATTCGAGTGATTCCCCGTTGGCGAGCAGGTACCGGATGGCGCTGACGTCACCGTAATAGGCGCACCATTTGATCAGGGAAACTCCATGCGTGTCCGTCGAATTCGCGGGATGGCCTTCCGATAAATAGTCAAAAATCAAGTCGGTACGTCCGTTCGTGATTCGATCAAGCATGCTTTCCTCATCTCGCAATTTGCCGACGTATTCGCGTGGACCGAATTAACAATTGTACTGGGTGACATTGTTTCGGGTTTAGTTTCGGTTAATTTTGTCGTGGCATTCGTGTAATGACGGCCACGACAAACAAGAACATCAAATGACGAAGTTGGCGTTTCGATGGATGATATTCAAATCATTTCGGCGAAGTTTCGCACGCCAGTGACGGTTAGTGTCAACCCTTGGCGGTCCAGAGACACGAGATGCTCTTCCATCTTGATGGCCCGATTTTTGAGGCTGGTGCGTTGCGACATTGCTGCGTCGAAAACCAGATTCGGAGCAAGGTCAAGTTGATCGATTAAGACGACTTTCAAATGGCTCAATTTAATTTTTTTGGAATGCGTTGGCTTGTCGACCTCTGTATTGGAAAAGGAAAGCCCGGCTTCGGAACCGAAGCCGGGCGTCCAGATGATTGAAAGATCAAAACCGACGGTCGACTAGGTTCCCAGGGGAATCTAACGACGAATACGGAATGAAAAACTGTGGATTAGAGCACCTTGAACGACGAACGGCGACGGCGGGCGACGAAGACGGCCAAGCCAGCACCGATGGCGCCCAAGGCCAGCGAGGACGGTTCGGGGACTGGTTCCGCAGTAAATGTGGTCGAACCACCATTTGAATCTGTAATGACTAGATCGCCAGCCGAAGTGTGATACGTGCCGGTAGCAAAGCCGCTGTTACTTGGATCTGTCACGCTAAATGGCGCAGACAGGTCATTGAAGGAAACAGTACCGATGCCCAACCCATGAGAAAGTCCGCCGCTCCAATCGCCAAAACCGACCGCGCTCAGCAACGGAGTGCCGCTTACTGCAAACGCCAACGAAGTCGCGCGGAAATCGCTTGGGGACGTAAACGAAGTCGTTCCGAGACCATCGATCGTGATCGATACCGTACCCGAGAGGGTGTACGAGTCATAAGTGCTTACACCGCCTGCTGGGATACTGCCGTACACAATATTTGACGTGTCACCCGTTTGGGTCATCGACAAAGTCTTACCTGTGAATGCAACCCCATTCAGGGTTCCGGTGATCGTTCCCGCAGTTGTTTCGGTGTACTTCAACAATCCGGCTTGAGCTATTGCCGACCCAGCCAACCAAAGGCCGCATGCGACGGAAGCCACCATCAAATGACGAGAAAACAGAATTTGCATCGAAAGAACTCCTGTGACACTAGTGCTTTGTCACATTTAAATTGTCGGATTGTCAAGATCCCGGACAAAGAGGATTCTACGTAGCACAAGGAGGTGTGCTATGCAGAAGTTGTACATCGTGCGACTGACGGATCAGGAGCGGGATGAACTCCACAGCGT
>CAIOKO010000188.1 GCA_903858935.1 uncultured Schlesneria sp.
CAAAATGGCGAAGGAAAATTTTCAACGCACGAAGCCACACGTGAACGTTGGCACGATTGGCCACATCGATCACGGCAAGACAACAACGACGGCCGCCATTCTCGCCGTTCAAACTGCAAAGGGTCTGGCGAAGTTCAAGAGTTACGCGGATATCGCAAAGGGCGGTACCGTTCGTGACGACACCAAGACCGTGACCATTGCGGTTAGCCATGTTGAGTACGAGACCCCCAATCGTCACTATGCTCACATCGATTGCCCAGGCCACGCTGACTATATTAAGAACATGATCACCGGCGCCGCTCAAATGGACGGCGCGATCCTTGTTGTTTCGGCTGCTGACGGTCCAATGCCTCAGACCCGCGAACACATTCTGCTCGCAAAGCAGGTTAACGTGCCAGCTCTGGTCTGCTTCCTCAATAAGTGCGACCTTGTCGACGACGAAGAGTTGCTCGAACTCGTTGAGATGGAAATCCGCGACTTGTTGAACAAGTACGAATTCCCAGGCGATGACATTACCATCGTTCGTGGTAACGCAAAGGGTGCGTTGGATAACCCGGCCGATGAAAAATACAGTGCTTGTATTACGAAGCTGATGGAAGCTCTCGACAAAGACGTTCCAGAACCAGCCCGTGAAGTTGACAAGCCGATGCTCATGGCAATCGAAGACGTTTTCTCGATCGAAGGTCGCGGTACTGTCGTGACCGGTCGTATCGAGCAAGGCGTTCTCAAGGTTGGCGACAAGGTTCAATTGCTCGGCCTCGCTGATCCTCAAGAAACGGTTTGCACCGGTGTTGAAATGTTCCAGAAGACTCTGGATCAGGGGATGGCCGGTGATAACGTTGGTGTTCTTCTCCGCGGTATCCGTAAAGAAGACGTTCAACGTGGTCAAGTTCTTGCCAAACCAGGTTCGATCAAGCCGCATTCCAAGTTTGAATGTCAGGTTTACGTTCTGAGTAAAGAAGAAGGTGGTCGTCACACCCCATTCTTCAGCGGATACCGACCACAGTTCTACTTCAGAACAACCGACGTAACCGGTGAATCGTCGCTCCTCGGTGGCGCAGAAATGTGCATGCCTGGCGACAACGTCAACATGCAGGTCACGCTCGGCAAGCCAATCGCGATGGTTGAAAACGTCCGTTTCGCTATCCGTGAAGGTGGTAAGACGGTCGGTTCTGGCGTTGTGACGAAGATTCTTGAGTAGTCTGCGATTTCGTCGCCAGGCGATGTCCGGTGCTTTTGTGAGGTTTGTAAGTGTCTGCCATCAGAGACGTCTGTGTCTCTGGTGGCATTTGAGTCGAGGAACAGCAAGTGGCACGTGAATTCGTTTGGCTGGAGTGCACGGAAACCGGATTGCGGAACTACCGAATCTCGAAAGAGACGAAGGGGACTGAGCGGCTGGAACTGAAGAAGTACAACAAGAAACTTCGCCGCCACACGGTTCATAAAGAGTCCCGCAAGAAGTAATCCTGTTCGTGTCAAACGGGCGTAGCTCAATTGGCAGAGCACTGGATTCCAAATCCAGGTGTTGGGGGTTCAAGTCCCTCCGCCCGTGTTCTGGGCAGGGGAGTCTCGTGTTGTTGAATACGGCTCCCGTTTTGGATGCGAATTGGAGACATGGAAGCATTTATGGCCAAGGTACAGCGTGAGACGCTGCTGAAAAGCGTGTTGAGTACGGATTTATATCAGCGTAAGCAAGGCAAGATCATTCGCCGCTGCACGGCGGGTGCGATCATTTTGGCTTGTATACTGGCGAGCCAGGCGTTGTATCACTCTGTACTGCTCGACCTCAGTACGTCAACGGTTTATGCAGTGCTGGCAGTCATCAATGTTTTGGGGGCGTGGTTCGCTTTTCGAGCAATCAATTATCCTGTGTTTGCAGACTTCCTGATTGATGTCGAGGCAGAGATGACAAAGGTCACCTGGCCATCATGGGTTGAGCTGCAGCGGGCGACGATTGTGGTATTGGCAACCATGTTTCTTTTCAGTGCGCTATTGTTTGGTTATGATGTCGCGTGGCAAAAGTTTTTGGAGATGACGGGTGTGCTGCGTCTATCGCAATAGTTGAATCCCGTGGTGTTTCGTCTGGGGCGGTTAATGCATTGGTCACTCTCCAAAGGACTTAAATTATGACATCGGAATCCGTGCCTGAGGGTTCCCAAGACGGCCAGATGAACTGGTATGTTTTGAAGATTCAAAGCAACCGTGAGAACACAATACGGGAAGCGCTTCTGAGAAAAATTCGGCAGGAAGCGTTACAGGACTTTTTTGGCGAGATCGTCATTCCGGTTGAAAAGATCGTTGAGAACCGGAATGGTAAAAAGCGTGTGATCGAGCAGAAGAAGTTTCCCGGCTACTTAATGATACAAATGGTTTTGAACGACGATACCTGGTATCTCGTGCGGAGCACAAGCGGGGTTGGTGACTTTACGGGTTCGTCCGGAAAGCCCTCTCCGATGCCGATGCACGAGGTGCATGCCATGTTAGGGTCAAGCAAGACGGTTGCTGAAGAGCCAGCAAAAATCAAGCATGATCTGAAAGCGGGTGATCGGGTGAAGATTATCGAAGGTGTTTTCGCATCGTTTGATGGGACGGTTGGAAGTGTCGACGCCAGTAGTGGCAAATTGACGGTCATGATCGAGATTTTCGGTCGCAGCACGCCCGTTGATGTGGAAGCGTGGCAGGTTGAGCGGGTGTAGGGACGGGTGTAGTCGGTTCGTGCGTAGCGGCTTAGCGGAGATGTCAGGTGGCGAAGAAAGAAGCGAAAATCAAGGCACAGGTCAAGGTTCAAATTGCCGGCGGCAAGGCGACCCCTGCACCTCCAGTGGGAACTGCACTTGGTCCGCACGGGATCAATCTTGGCCAGTTCGTAATGCAGTTCAACGAAAAGACTCGTGAATTGAACGGGATGATTGTCCCGGTTGTGATCACGATTTTCGAAGATCGTTCATTCACGTTCGTTCTGAAAAGCCCGCCTGCGTCCGTCTTGTTAAAGCAGGCAGCGAAGATCGCGACCGGCGCTCACAACGCTCGTACAGAAAAAGTTGGCTCGGTGACTCAGGCGCAGCTGCTTGAGATCGCGAAAGCCAAGTTTGAAGATTTGAATTCATCCAGTGTTGAGCAGGCAGCCAAGATGATTGCCGGTACCGCTCGCAGCATGGGAATTGAGGTCATTTGAATCTCGCGTGGTCCGTGGCACGTCCTGAGTGTCATCCCGGGCTTCTTCGCGTTATTATAACTCGCGGTGTCATTCTCAAAGTGGTTTAGGTTTAGAAATGGCTCAACAGTCAAAGCGTATCCGTCACCTGACGAAAGTTCTCGAAGCGACACCGTCGGCAGACTTGCCGACCGCTGTTGAGATTTTGAAGAAGGTTGAAAGTACACTGCCCGAAAAAATCCGAAAGTGCCGATTCGATCAAACCGTTGCGATTTCAGTTCGTCTCGGGGTCGATCCGAAACAGGCTGACCAGATCGTGCGTGGATCAATCGTTCTGCCGCACGGTATTGGAAAATCACAACGAGTGCTGGTTTTCACTCAAGGCGACAACACGGCGATTGCCACTGCTGCGGGTGCGGATCTGGTTGGCGGAAAAGACCTCGCCGACAAAATTCGCGCGGGCTTCATGGATTTTGACGTGGCGATTGCGACGCCGGACATGATGGGTGTCGTCGGTCCGTTAGGTAAAATTCTCGGCCCCCGAGGGTTGATGCCATCGCCGCGAGCCGGGACCGTGACACAGGATGTCGCGTCCGCCGTACGCGAATATAAGGCTGGTAAGGTCGAGTTTCGTGTTGATGCCGGTGGAAACGTCCATTGCGTTGTCGGCCGACTGTCATTTGACCATCAGAAACTGGTGGAAAACACGGAAGCGTTGTTGAAGTATATTCGTTCCCTGAAGCCGTCGACTTCAAAAGGTCAGTATATTCGGAACGTCGCGATCGGCGCCACGATGACCCCAAGTATTTCCGTCGCCGTTTAGTCGACATTTGAATTCCTCTCGGTTGGTTTGATTTCCATGAGTAAGTACGTCAAAGATTTAATGATCGATGGCATTCAAAAAGTCGTCGGTGATTGTCGCGAAGTGGTCGTATTAGACGTATCCAAGGTTGATGCCGTCAGTGCGAATAAGCTGCGACTTGCCCTTCGCCTGAAGAATATTCGTTTGTTAGGCGTGAAGAACGCCGTGGCCCGGCGAGCGCTCGGACAGATTGGTCTGTCGGGTGTCGGTCCTGCTCTGGCCGGACCGTCAACATTGGCTTTTGGTGGCGAAGATATCGTCGCATTGTCACGTGAGTTGACGGAATGGGCAAAGAAGATCAAGGTTTTGGAAATCAAGGGTGGTGGGTTGGGTGAAACCCCACTTACCGCACCTGATGTGGAGACTCTCAGTAAGAGCCCTGGACGCAAGGAAATGCTGTCTCAACTGTCGGGCCTGATTCTGTCGCCAGGAGCACGGCTCAACGGTGCGGTATTGGGTGCTGGTGGTAAACTGGCCGGTCAGGTGAAGACCCTGAGTGATCGTGCGGAGTAGTCGAACAAGTGTGTCGCTCGGATGGTTTGGGCGGTTTGGATTTCGACTGGAAACATGTTTGTTTTTGAGCAAATTAAGAAAGGCTGATTGTTATGACCGAAGCGACATTTGACGCTCAGACGAAAGAATTGGGCGACAAGATTGTGGGACTGACCCTTCTCCAGGCGAAGGCCCTGTCTGATTATTTGAAGAACGTTCACGGCATTGAGCCAGCTGGTGGCGGCGTGATGGTTGCTGCTGCTGGCGCTGGTGGTGGCGGAGCCGCCGCAGCTGCTGTTGAAGCCAAGACCGAGTTCGACGTCATTCTGACCGGTTTTGGCGACGCCAAGATCAACGTCATTAAGATCGTTCGCGCTGCCACGGGCCTGGGCTTGAAAGAAGCCAAGGACCTTGTGGAAGGTGTGCCAAAGCCATTGAAGACGGGTGTTTCGGAAGACGATGCCAAGAAGATGAAAGCCGAAATCGAAGCAGCTGGCGGTACTTGCGAGATCAAGTAACTCTGTTTTCTTCGTTTCCTGCTGCCCAAACCACATTGTGACGAACTGTACTTTTTGAATTTGGTGTCTCGATTGGCCCGGAGAGAAGCCTCGCTCTTTCCGGGCTGATCGCTCTTGTACTCAAAGCACACGAACCACATATAAGGTAGGTATGATACGACAGAAGACGATCATGAGTTCTCGGTTTGCCGATGTAATGCCCAAAACTTGATTCGGTTGCTCTTGACGATTTTTGCGATATCCAAATGTCTGCGACATCCCTGGCCAGATCGCACGACTGCGGTGAAAGACTCAGTTTATCGAAGTCTCGATAATTGAACGTTCATCATAGACTGCTGATTTGCGCTGGAAGTCCTGAAGGGATTTTGTTCGATGCCGATTCCTGCCACTCGTATTATTCAAACCAATGCCGTTCGCAATTTCGGGACAATTCAAGGGACGTTCGAGATCTCGGATCTGACGAAGATTCAGACTGACTCATACGTTCGTTTTCTGCAATTGGAAGCTGACGCCCGCGAGCGTAAAGACGAAGGACTCGAAGCGATCCTGCGAGAAGTCTTTCCAATCGAAAGCTACGACGGCAAGTATCGCCTCGAGTACATTAAATACGAACTTGGAAAACCACGCTATACCCAATTGGAATGCCGTCAACTGCGGCTGACTTTTGGTCGGCCATTTCGAATCTGGCTACGGCTGGTGAAAGAGCAGCCGATCGAAGAAGAAGTTTATCTTGGTGATATGCCGATCATGATCGGTGGCGGTGAGTTCATCATCAATGGAGCTGAACGCGTCGTCGTCAGCCAGTTGCACCGATCTCCCGGAGTCGACTTCGTTCAAGGGGCGGAACCTGGCGAACGTAAACAGTTTTCGTGCCGCGTGATTCCGGAACGCGGAAGCTGGATTGAAATCGTCATCAGCAAGCGTGATACGCTGGGTGTGCGAATCGATCAGAGTGGCAAGTTCTCGGCAATGACGTTCTTGCGCGCTATGAACCCCGATTATGGGACCAGCGCGAATCTCGTCAAATTGTTCTACAAAACCGAGACAGTCAAGGTTAATAGGGAAGACCTCGTTACTCATCTGACAGGTAAGTACGCCGCTGACGAGATTATCTATCCGGCGAAGCACGAAAAGTGCGGCGAGATTATCGTCGAGCTTGGCCATATGATTACAAAATCAACGGCCGAAGAGATTCGTAATTCCACATTGAAGACCGTCGAAATCATCGAAACGATGGACGATCTTCTCGCGTTGTCCAGTATTCTTGAAGATCCAACGATCACGCACGAAGACGCGTTGTTGCGGATTTATCAACGACTGCGTCCTGGAAATCCGCCTCAGCTTGAAAAAGCAATTGAGCTGTTCAACGAAAAGTTCTTCGACGCTAACCGTTATCGTCTGGGTCGTGTGGGTCGATTCCGAATCAATCGAAAGTTTGATCAGGACATCCCTGATACGGAAATGACCCTGAAAGCAGAAGATATTGTCAATTCGATCCGCTATGTGATCAAACTGCGAATTGGTGATTCCGTCGCCCATGTCGACGACATCGATAACCTTGGTAATCGCCGCTTGCGAACGATCGACGAACTGGCGGCGGAAGAAATTCGAAAAGGCTTCCTCAAACTTCGTCGAACCGTTCAAGAACGGATGCAGATGAAGGACGTCGAAGAGATGTCACCGCGTACGCTGGTCAATCCAAAGAGCGTGTCAGCGGCGATCGAGTATTTCTTCGGACGAGGCGAACTGTCGCAGGTTGTCGACCAGACAAATCCTCTGGCGACGCTGACTCATGAACGACGATTAAGTGCACTCGGACCTGGTGGTTTGAATCGTAAGCGAGCGGGCTTCGAAGTTCGCGACGTTCATATCTCGCACTACGGCCGAATCTGTCCGATTGAGACCCCTGAAGGTACAAACATCGGTCTGATTTCGAGTCTTAGTATTTTCGCTAAGGTCGATGATTACGGCTTTTTGATCACGCCATATCGTTCTGTCGTTGGCCGGAAGGTCAGCGACGAAGTGAAGTGGTTGCGAGCGGACGAAGAATCTCGAGTCTTCATCGCACCGGCAGACACTCGTGTCCAGGACGGAAAAATTGCGGAAGATCGCGTGATGGCACGATTCCACAATGACGTGGTCTGGATCGCGGGAACCGACGTCCACTATATCGACGTTTCGCCTTGTCAGATGGTTGGCGTGTCGGCAGGCCTCATTCCGTTCCTCGAACACGACGACGCCAACCGGGCACTGATGGGTTCGAACATGCAGCGGCAAGGGGTTCCTTTGCTTGTTGCAGAATCTCCGCTTGTCGGAACCGGACTGGAAACAGCCGTTGCCGAAAGCTCAGGGATGGTTCTGCGAGCCGAGCGGTCAGGCAAGATCACTTACGTGGACGCAGATCGGATCGAACTTGAAGGCAAGTCATTCCCGTTGCGTAAGTACACGGGGCTTAATGAGCGTACCTGTTTGAACCAGCGACCAATCGTCAAGGTCGGCCAGAAGGTCAAGAAGGGTGAAATCCTTTGCGACAGTGCCGCGACGTCCAAGGGGGAACTCGCACTGGGACGAAACGTGCTGGTTGCCTTCATGTCGTTCGAAGGTTTCAACTTTGAAGACGCCATTATCCTTTCCGAACGCCTCGTGAAAGAAGATGTTTACACGTCGATTCACATCGACGAGTTTGACGTCGAAGTTCGTGAAACGAAGCTGGGGCGCGAAGAATTTACTCGTGACATTCCGAATGTCAGTGAGAAGGCGCTGCGACACCTCGACGAAATCGGGATTGTTCAGATTGGTACCTATGTCGAGCCAGGCGATATCCTCGTCGGTAAAGTGTCACCAAAGGCCAAGACCGAACTGACCCCGGAAGAAAAACTTCTGCACGCCATCTTCGGTCGTGCAGGTGAAGACGTGAAGAACGAATCACTCGAAGTACCAAGTGGTACTGAGGGGATCGTCATTCACACCGAGAAATTCTCGCGACGGATGAGCCTTTCTGAAGGGGATCGCAAGAAATTCGAAACCGACCTGAAGAAGGTTGAAGATACCGGCAATGAAACGATCTCTGCGGCGTTCCGTGAGTTCCTGAAGGAATTTGAGAAAGCCCTGGAAAAGAAGTTGACCGACGACGACAGCCGTGAAATTCGCTCGATCGCCGACGACAAATTTATCGCCACGTATGCAGAAGGATTCCTTGGAAAGTTTGAGAATCTTGAAATCAAGAGTCCTCAAAAACGGTCTGAATGCAAAAAGGTCATCAAAGAACACTGGGGACCTGTTGAAGAAGCGATCGACGTTCGTGACCGCAAGCTCAATACGATGAAACGCGGAGACGAACTTCCATCCGGCGTACTTCAGATGGTCAAAGTTTATGTGGCGTCGAAACGTCAGATTTCTGTCGGTGATAAGATGGCAGGTCGCCACGGGAACAAAGGGGTTATTTCCAAGATCCTGCCCGAAGAAGACATGCCATTCCTCGCCGATGGAACTCCGATGGACATCATCTTGAATCCACTGGGCGTTCCCAGCCGTATGAACGTCGGTCAGATTCTGGAAACCCACCTGGGTTGGGCCGCTGCGAAACTCGGCTTCAAGGTTCGAAGCCCCGTGTTTGACAGTCCTTCAGAAGAAACTATTCGATCACTGCTCGTCGAAGCGGGTCTTCCAGAGGACGGTAAAGCTCAGTTGCACGACGGACGAACCGGTGAACCGTTCGAACAAAAGACGACGGTCGGTTACCTCTACATGCTGAAGCTTCACCATCTGGTCGAAGACAAGGTTCATGCACGAGCCACTGGCCCATACTCGTTGATCACGCAACAGCCGCTGGGTGGTAAAGCCCGGTTCGGTGGTCAGCGATTCGGTGAGATGGAAGTGTGGGCACTGGAAGCGTATGGTGCGGCATACATTCTTCAGGAACTGCTCACAGTGAAGAGCGACGACGTGGAAGGACGTACTAAAATCTACGAATCTATGGTGAAGGGCGAAAACACGCTCGAAGCTGGTACTCCGGCAAGCTTTGAAGTTCTGAATAACGAAATTCGCGGGCTTTGCTTGAACATGCAGCTTGAAAAGAGCCCTACCTAATCTGTGTTTGAAGTTAACGGACATTGGCCGATCTCTGTCGTCGTGCAGGGTCGGTCAATGGCCTGAGAACCATTCAACTTCCGCTACATTCGACTTTCCGCCTGCCATATTAAGGAGCACGCCGTGAGCGTCGGTGAAACCACATACGATCGCGTTAACGAATATTCAGCAATCAAGATTGGCCTCGCCAGTCCTCAAGACATTCGCGGCTGGTCATTCGGCGAAGTCAAAAAGCCTGAAACCATCAATTACCGTACGTACCGCCCTGAGCGAGACGGACTTTTCTGCGAGCGGATTTTCGGTCCTGAAAAGGACTGGGAATGCGCGTGCGGCAAGTACCGAGGCATGAAGTACAAGGGGATGATCTGCGACCGCTGCGGTGTCAAAGTGACCCACAGTCGCGTCCGCCGGAAGCGAATGGGGCATATTGAACTTGCCGCCCCTGTCGTACACATCTGGTTCTTTAAGTCCATGCCCAGCCGATTGGGTGCGTTGCTGAACGTCAAGACAACGGCACTCGAAAAGGTCGTGTACTTCCAGGACTATATCGTTCTTGACCCGGGTGATACGCCGCTGCGTAAAGGTCAGCTTTTGACCGAGGAAGAAGCGCGTCAGGCCCGAGCAAAGTACGGTGAAACGACGTTCGAAATCGAAATGGGTGCCGACGCGGTGAAGAAGCTCTTGATGAGCTTGAATCTCGTCGAATTGTCCGCTCAGCTGCGCGTCGAACTGAAAAAGACGACCAGCCAGCAGAAGAAGAAAGAGCTGATCAAGCGCCTGAAGATCGCAGAAGCGTTGCGCGACAGCGATAACAAGCCTGAATGGATGGTGCTGGATTGCGTCCCGGTGATTCCACCCGATCTGCGTCCTCTTGTGCTGCTTGATTCTGGCAACTTTGCCACTAGCGATTTGAACGACCTCTACCGTCGTATCATCAATCGAAACAATCGATTGAAAAAACTGGTTGACCTGAATGCGCCAGAAGTCATCGTCCGTAACGAAAAGCGGATGCTGCAGCAATCGGTCGATGCACTCTTCGACAACAATCGGTGTAAACGCCCAGTGCTCGGTTCTTCGAACCGACCTCTGAAGTCCTTGACCGACATGATCAAGGGTAAACAAGGTCGTTTCCGTGAAAACCTGCTCGGTAAGCGAGTCGACTATTCCGCACGAAGCGTGATCGTCGTCGGACCGAATCTGGAACTGCATCAGTGCGGTCTGCCCAAGAAGATCGCGCTGGAACTTTACCAGCCGTTCATCATCCGTCGCCTGAAGGAACTCGGTCATGCCGATACCATCAAGAGCGCAAAGCGTATGCTGGAACGCCGCGATGAAGAGGTGTGGGATATCCTCGAAGAGGTGATTACCAATCACCCTGTGCTTCTGAACCGAGCACCAACTTTGCACCGAATGGGTATTCAGGCGTTCGAACCAATCCTGGTGGAAGGAAACGCAATCCGTATCCATCCGCTGGTGTGTAAGGGCTTCAACGCTGACTTCGACGGCGACCAGATGGCTGTCCACTTGCCATTGTCGATCGAAGCTCAAGTCGAAGCAACGACCCTGATGATGTCGACCAATAACATCTTCAGTCCGTCCAACGGTGCGCCGATCATCAGTCCGTCACAAGACATCGTGATGGGTTGCTACTACGTGACTTTGAAGAAGGTCGATCGGCCTGGTCACGGAATGATCTTCGCCTCGACACAAGAAGTTCATACGGCCTTCTTGTTGCACAAGGTGACCTTGCACACGACGATCAAGGTGCGGATGCCGAAAGACAAGCGGGTCAAGGGCGAAGGTTCTGACGATTACACGCTCGGTGGAATCGTCGAAACCAGCGTTGGACGAATCATGTTCAACGACATTCTTCCTGCGAAGATGGCATTTTATAACCATACGATGAAGAACAAGGATCTGGCAAACGTCATTTCCGACTGTTATCTCGAACTTGGTCGACGTCAAACCATTAAGTTGCTCGACCGAATGAAAGAAGTCGGGTTCCGTGAGTCGACCCGCAGTGGACTGTCATTCGCCGCAAGCGATCTGAAGACGCCGGACAATAAAGAAAAAGTCATCACTGCCGCTGAAACGATGGTGTTGAAGAAGCAGAAGCTCTATGAAAAGGGCGTGATCACTGCCAAGGAACGTTACGAACAGGTGCTGGATACCTGGACGCACGCATCGGATCTTATCAAGATCGCGATGATGGATGCGTTCAAGAACGACACCCGTGATAACGGTCACTATGTTAATCCCGTGTATCTGATGGCGGACTCGGGTGCTCGAGGGGGTCAGGAACAGATTCGTCAGTTGGCCGGTATGCGAGGTTTGATGGCCAAGCCAAGCGGCGAAATCATCGAAACCCCGATCAAGGCGAACTTCCGCGAAGGCCTTTCGGTGCTGGAATACTTCAGCTCGACACACGGTGCTCGTAAGGGTCTGGCTGATACGGCACTCAAGACGGCAGACAGCGGTTACTTGACCCGTAAGCTGGCCGATATTTGTCAGAACATGGTCGTGACGACTCATGACTGCGAGACAACCAAGGGAATTACCCGCGGTGTTGTCTATCGTGGTGAAAAGGTCGAAGTCAGTCTCGCAGACGCGATTCGCGGTCGTGTCAGCCGACAGAACATCGTGAACCCGATCACTGACGAAGTGATTGTTCGTGAAAACGAGATGATCACCGTCGATATTTCACGGAAGATCGAGGAAATGGGTCTGGAGAAGATCCAGGTCCGCAGCCCGATGACCTGTGAGTCTGATCTGGGGATGTGCCGTTTGTGTTACGGGATGGACTTGTCGACCGGTTCGCTTGTCGAAGAAGGATTGGCCGTCGGTATCATCGCTGCTCAAAGTATCGGTGAACCCGGCACACAGTTGACGATGCGTACGTTCCACATCGGTGGTGTCGCGATCAAGGACATCCAGGAGAGCGAAATCAAGTCGCGTCGTCAGGGTCACGTTCGACTGGCTCGTATCCGTAGCGTTGTGAACGCAGACGGTAAGAGCGTTGTACTTGGTCGTAACGGCGAACTGCTCGTCGTGGACTCGAAGGACCGGGAACTGGAACGTTACACCGTTCCGACTGGTGCTGTGTTGCAAGTCGGCGAGAACGACAACGTCGATGTCGGCCAGGTCTTGTGTACCTGGGATCAACACTCGATTCCGATCCTTTGCGAAGTTGGCGGTAAGGTTCGTTTCGAAGACCTGGTCGAAGGCCAGTCGATTCGATCCGAAAAAGACCCAAGCGGAAACATCCGAAAGACTGTTATCGAGCACAAGGGGGAACTCCACCCGCAAATCGTGCTGGAAGATTCGACCGGAAAGATCCTGGACTTCTACTATCTGCCTGAACGTGCCAGTATCGAAGTGGTTGAAGGCCAGCAGATCTCGGCAGGTACGGTACTCGCTAAGAACCCACGTGAAACGTCCGGTACTCAGGACATCACCGGTGGTTTGCCGCGAGTCACCGAACTGTTCGAAGCTCGTAAGCCGAAAGAGCCTGCGATCATCGCAGAAATCGATGGTGAGATTGAACTCGTCGCCGAAAAGAAACGTGGAAAGCGAATCATTATCGTTCGCGGCGTAGACGGCACCGAACGAGAACACATCATCCCGCACGGTAAGCAATTGCTCGTCCATGCGAAGGATATGGTTCGTGCTGGTGACGCCCTTGTTCGTGGTCCGCTTGTTCCGCACGACATTCTGCGAGTCAGCGGTGAAGAAGCCGTACAACAGTACCTGCTGCACGAGATTCAAACCGTTTATCGTTCACAACGCGTGGTCATCGACGACAAGCACATTGAAATCGTCTTGTCACAGATGTTGCGCAAGCTGAAAGTCGAAGAAGTCGGTGATACGGTCATGTTGCCTGGTGTTCTTGTGGACCGCTTTGAATTCCGCAAGATCAATCAGAAGCTGCAGACCAGCGCCCGGATCACCGATCCAGGCGATTCGGAATTCCAGGAAGGGGATGTCGTCCCGCTGGAAACGATTGAGCAAGTGAATCGTGAAATTGAAGCTTCGGGTGGTAGTCTGGTGAAATCGGCGAAACCGCGTCCGGCAAATGCCAGTACGCAATTGCTCGGTATCACGAAGGCCGCCGTTCAAAGCGACAGCTTCATCTCGGCAGCAAGCTTCCAGGAAACGACGAAAGTCCTTACCGAAGCGGCGATTGCTGGCAAGATCGATAACCTGGTTGGTCTGAAGGAAAACGTGATTCTGGGTCACCTGATCCCAGCAGGAACGGGCTTCCAGTTGCATCAGCAGTCCGAAGTGAAGATCAAGCCAGAAGCTCTGGCCGAGATCTACGCCGAACGAGATCGCATTATGGCTCAACGAGCCAACCTGCTGAACGAACCCGATTTATCCAACAGTTCGGCTGATAGCAAATAGGTTTCGGTGACCCCGTTGCCACTTGCTGAGTTTGATTTCACTACAAAGGACTGTTTGGCCTCCGTAAGCCAAACAGTCCTTTGTTTTTTACCCTGAATGGAAGTGCCGTGAAGAATTCTTTTGCGGAAAAAAGGGTAATCGCGGATTGAATTGATAGAAAACACCTTCCCCCAAACCTTTGTGTTTGGAGCCATCGTGAAGTTTAAGTCCAGATGTTGCTTGCCAGGTACTCGTGGTAAAATCAATCGACGACCAGTGGTAAATCATTGAGCGGTTCGCCGGACTCGCGATGCAGGGACCTGGTTTTTGTAAATTGTAATTGAGACACATGCAGGTACTATGGATTTAGCCCCTTCGCAACAATTACCTGCCCGGTCTGAAATTTTATGCGACGTAAAAATGAATCCTCTCTTTAACTAAAGAACTTCCAGCCTCCCAAGACTTTTGGTGAAATTCGAATGATCGTAACCATTGACGGCCCTGCAGGAACGGGCAAAAGTAGTGTTGCTCGCATGCTTGCTGACCGGCTGGGATTCGAGTTTTTGAATACCGGCGCGATGTATCGCGCCGTGGCTTATGCCTGCCTGCAAAGGCAACTCGATTTAGCCAGCGAACAGGCCGTCGGAGACGTGGCCCATTCATTGGAGATCTTCTTTTCGAACAATCGACTGCTGCTGGGAAAAGAAGATGTCACCGAAGCGATTCGCGGTCAGGAAGTAACTCAGTCGGCATCGATCGTCGCGGCGAATCCCGTCGTTCGCAAACGGCTTGTTGAATTGCAGCGGATCGTTGGTCAAGGTACGAACCTGGTGACCGAAGGTCGAGACCAGGGGACGATCGTATTTCCCAACGCCGAATGCAAATTCTTTCTTACCGCTTCTCCAGAAGAACGGGCTCGCCGTCGCCAGCGAGAGTTGCTGGAAAAAGGTGAAGATATTTCGCTTGAAGAACTGCTGGAGCAGCAGAAACTTCGGGATCTTCGCGACGAAACACGCGCCTGTTCACCACTGAAACCAGCACCGAATGCTGTGATCATCGATACCACCAAGATGACGCTGGTGCATGTCGCCAGCCATCTGGAACAATTGGTTCAACAAGCGTGCCCTGCTGCATTACCACGATAGACTTCTTCGTGATTGAAATTTGGCTTCGGTCAAGATTTCGAATTTCTGCCAAAGTAGCCATCATCGCTCCGCGTGATGAGCATTGTTCGAGAACCGGACGAATACAAAACACCTTGTTTTCAAATCAGAAATTTAAACAAAGTATCTGTCCCAACGCTAAGGCAACGATTGAATCGTTCCCGACGCATGCTCATCACGCGGAGCGATGATGGCTACTTTGGTCTAAAGTGACGCCGCGCTGAAAATTCCGTTGTTATGATGGGTTTCTCGTCAATTGGTCCATCTTTGAATCATGCTTGACCGCGCACGTTTCTGAATTGCAGCGACCGGTCAGCCGCAGCCGGTTCTTAGCGAAAAGGACATAGCCGAGATCCAACCCTTGCGAAATGATGGGCAAGCGGCTGAGAAAAACGATCGGACCAAATCCAACGGCCGTGTAAAGTCGGCGAAACACTTCGACTCCGCGAATCCATGTTCCGTCGGGGAGCCGACCATGCATCTGCTTCATCAAATCGTCATACGATTTGCCGACCTCTGCGGCATTAAAGTCTTTTGCGTCAATATCGGTAAATCGAATCTTTCCACGTCGATCCCAACGTCGCAGCATCCCGATTTCTCGAACGCAAAGCGGACAACCCCCGTCGTAGAAAACTTCGAACTCATAGGGGCTCACGTCATTGATCGACATTATTCACAGGCCTCTCATCCGATCCAACCAACCGTTCTTGTGGCTAAGAACACCTTCGAATCATCAACAAACGCGTTAATTGAAGGTCTACGTCAGCCGACTGTGAATGGGCAAATTTGCTCATCCACTGATAAGAACCGTTTTTTGCAACCGGAATTAACAGGCAAAATCCAATTAAAAGGCGTTAATCATTGAGTGGTTGTGAGCTTCTCAGGTATGCGAATAAATTCCGCAACTGGTCGTCGGACAAATCCTTCAACTGGCCTTCGGGCATCAAAGATTTTCGAGATTTATTGAGTTCATCCAAACTCGATCGCTCCAACGAAACGGTTTGGCCGTCAGGGCTGCGCAGCGTCACTGTTTGTTGATCTTGTTCGACGAGGAAACCTGTGACTACCCGACCATCATTGAGAACCGCGATTTGCGTCTCGAATCCCTCCCGGATTTCGGCACTGGGATTCACGATATGGATCAGCATCTGACGAATATCGTCCCGTTTGTACGTCGTTAAATCTGGCCCAATTTTTCCTCCGATGGCGTGCAAGGTATGACACTTTCCGCACATCTGCATGTAGAGTTTTTTGCCGGGGTACGGATCGCCAGTTCCAGCAAGGACCGTTTTGTAACGTTCAATGAGTCCTTGCATCTCGGTGCTGGTCGCCCCTTCGACTTGACCCCAGTGTTTCTGAATCAGATTCGCAAGCTGTTCGTCGCGATGAATTGTCATACGACGAACCGTATCAAGGGGAAGTGACGATGCGGCAATTTCGCCTCGATCGACCGCGTTTACCAGATCGATCGCCCAAGCCTTTCGACTGACGAGTAACGATTGAGCGACACTTCTAATGTCTTCATTGTAATTGCCGTATTGAGCCAAAACCGCCCTTGCAATCTCGGCGTCACCATAGGCTTGAAGCGAGGTCAGGATCGAGGCCTTCAGTCCATCATCACTCGTCTTTGAAAGTGTATCGAGTAGAACAGGTACCGATTTTGGTTGTTTCACTTCACCGAACAGAATTGCATATTCGGCCCTCTTTCCGGCGGGTCCCTTCTCGTCCTGGATCGCCAGTAATGCTTCATCAACGGCATTCGCGTCCCCCTGTCGAATTTTCAGAGATAACGAACCTCCACCGGCAGCAGAAAGAGCTGCCACCAATTCAGAAGGAACATTGCTGAGTGATCGACCTTGAAACGCTTCTTCGAAACCCTGCATCAAAGCCTTCGTTGTTTCGTTCGAAGGTGATTCGTGCAAAAGTTTTGCACAAATAGCCAGGTCAGCCCGTTGACCAGTCGAAGCAAAGCGACGCATCAACCGAGGCAAAATTTCTTTCTGCACCACCGGCCGAGACCACAGAGACTTGTCATTGAAAATGCTCAAAACCGGAGAATCATGGCCCGACAGGTTTGCCGGACTTCTTATTGAATCGGCAGCAGAAATCGATGATTTCAATGTCCCGGAAATCGCCGACTCTAACGCCCACCAGATCATTAGTGGCTGGCGAGGATCGGCCAGATCTTCGTCGTGAAGCAGCAGATTCTTGATGATGGGTAACGACTGTTCCTGTGGCAATCGCTTGGCGGAAGCCGCCAATTGGCTGCGAACTTCAACATTGGGCTCGGTGATCGCAAGACGTGCGACACGATTGGCGAAGTCAGACGGCAAAGAGTGTTCGTCGGCGAACAGTCGCACGCCCCATAGTCGGACTTGAGGCTCGGTATGATCAAGTGACTTTAGCGCCGTTGCCTCGTCCAGTCCTTTAGAAAGATAAAGCGCCCAGAGATATTCCACCGACAATGGTCCCGTTGACTCAAACATTTTTTTTCGAAGCTCGGGTACGACAGAAACATCCTTTCGATCAGCGAGTATCCTTCGGGCGGTCTCACGATGCCACCGGTCGGGACTGGCGAGAACTCCGATCAATTCGGCCGATGTCATTCCACCAAGCGATTTGATTGGCAGGCCAGGAATGCGCGTTCCTGGTTTCGCAGATGCCTTGGGACGGATTCGGTAAATACGACCATTTTCACGATCGAGTCCCCCCTGATAGTTTGCCGTATGTGCCAACTGCCCGTCATACCAGTCGGCAACATAGACCGCTCCATCCGGACCATCCTTCACATCGACCGGGCGAAACCACGTATCTGAAGAATCGATTGCGTATCCAATATCCTTTGTCTTAAACGTCGAACCACTTCGCTCGACATCGCTGATCACAACATGATTCAAAATCGCTGCTGCCCCGAACAATTTTCCATGGTAGGCGTCAGGCAATCCGAACGGGCCACCGCTTCCTTCATAGATGATGAATTCGTGTGTGAACCTGGGAACGTTGTGATGCTCCATCGCTGGAAAGTAGCCAAACGAATAGGGATTTGAGAGGGGGCCGTGCTTGGTAAATCCCTTCTGAAGGTAAGCTCCCTGCATATAGTGAAAGCCACGAGTGTTTCCACCGTTGTGGCCTGAAAATGCCCGGCCGGCCGAATCGATTTCAAGCCCAAACGCGTTACCGCCCCCTTCCGAAAAGATCTCGTAACGATGTGTTTCCGGGTGATAACGCCAGATGTTCTGTCCCTGAGAATGAACTGCGAGTGACGCCGTTTTGGGCTCGTCTTTTTGTGGATATCCAACCCTGACCGAGGCTGAGACTGTACTTCCCTGTGCGGCGTACAACCAACCATCTGGTCCCCAGCGCAGGCTGCTGACGACCGAATGCGTATCTTCAATGCCGAACCCTGACAGATGAACTTCTGGGGGACCGTCAGGAGTGTCGTTTCCATCCTTGTCGGGATAAAACAGCAAATAGGGGGGATTCAGAACCCAGAGCCCATCACGTCCCTGGACGAATCCGGTTGCGATGTTCAATCCGTCCACAAATGTCTTGTGCTTGTCGTAGACCCCGTCCCCATCAGTGTCTTCGTGGATCGTGATTTTATCTTTTCCCTTTACGCCGTACGGAGGTGGTTCAGGGACTTTGTCATAGACGGCTCGCCACCACTGATCCTTACTGAGCAACTTCAGCCCGGCGGGTTCGGGATACTGCAGATATTGCATGACCCACAAACGGCCACGTTCGTCAAAATTCATGAAGAGCGGTTGTGACACAATCGGTTCGGCCAGTACGAGATCGACAGCCAGGTCGCCGGGGATCTTAAAATGATCCATCGATTGCTGTGGAGGAAGCGGTGTCTGCTGGACCTCGCGCCGGATTACCGTGGCAAACCGGCTGACTTCGGATGCAGGGACAACTTTCGAAAACGGTTCCAGGCCAGATTCGGAGAATTTAACTGCCGGGAGATTGACCCATTCCAGGTCATCACCGGTACGAAAGAGCCATGAACCATTTAAAGCGATCGCCTGATTCCCCGCAATAATTTGTGGCGCCTCACCGGTAAAACCTCCGACGCCCCCTTCATCGAAGACTCGGATCGAAATGGTGTTTATTTCACCGGGCTTCAAAGTCTTGTCGGGAATGACGTAACGATGAAGGTTTTCAGCCCCTGCGGCATATTTGGGAGGCAAGCCACCACTGACACCAACTTTGACACCGTTGACGAAGCTCTCGCAGGCACTGTCAACTTTCTCGACATAAAGAAACGCGCCGCGTCCATTCCAGGTTTCCGGTATCTTTACCTGACAGGTATACCAGGCGAATCCATCGTGTTTTGCAAAGTTCTTTTGCGACTCCCAAGTCCCCGGAACGGGCAATGTCGTCCAGTCAGTCCGTCCTTCGTCTCCGGGAAATTGCGGAAGGATCGCTCCAATCCGAAAATCAGCGGCTGGGACGGGAAGTCCAGCTGCCCAGTAGATGCCATTGAGTAACAGCCGCTGAAACGCAGGAAGTTGAAAGTCGTCTTTGTGACCCAGCGACGTGTAAAACGTCCGGCCTCCTTCCTGACGCGCATACGTCCAGGCGACGGGTTCCTGCTGGTCGTTTCCATCGATGCGACCTCGCAACAGTTCTGTCGCTTTCGGATTGAGCGGAGTATTCAGGTACAGCGTTCCGCCACTCGAGAATTCCTCGACCGGAATTCCGGTCAGAATCGGATGTGCGACACCAGGAAGAACTCGAATCAAACCCTTGGTGGCACCTTCGGTATGCCCTCGGTAATTCCCGCCAATCACGTCGCGGTCGATTTCCGGCCAGTCTGCAAGCCCTGACGGTGGCGGCGCATTGCGTAGTGAAAATGCGTGGCTCGCCGTTCGGATACCGACAACAGGTTTACCCGCAGCCGCATGATTTCTGATGATTTCAAGCTGAGCTGCAGGAAGCGGTCGTCGCCGGGCACTGATCAGCAATACGTCGGCGTCACTCACGACTTCGACACCCGGCAGATCATATTTTTTGGCAGGGTTTTCAAATACAAAGCTGACTTTGAAATCCCGTCCGAGATGCTTTGCCGCGAAATCGGGAAGCGTCACTTCAGTCCGGTATTCATCTTCGGCGGAAAGAATCGCAACGTGAGGACGTTTGTCCTCACGAAACCGAAAAGGCTTACCTCCCAGAAAGTCGCTGCTGGTGATCGTCGGACACCAGTATTTTTCGATATGCTCGATGATCAGATCATTCCCCGTGAAATGACTGACAAACGGTTTCATCGCTGGATTGTACATTGTGTCGGTCATGTCGCGCATCAGGGCGACATTCATTCCCTGATAGACCAGTTGACGGATCGAAAAGGGTCGACCGAGAACGCACATATTTGTATGCACACCCATCACGATGACGTTTTCGATGCCTCGACTTTTCATTAAACGATAGGCTTCGTCCGATTCAGTGATCGCGTCCCCCTCGTGAATTTCGATGTCTGCAATCTGACGTGACCAGGCCCGATAGTTCTTGACCGGTTCAGCGCAATCACATCCGCCGTCTGTGTCATCAATCGGTAGCGGCGATTCCTTTGTCAGATCAATCCGGCACCAACGTTCGAGCGGTCGTCTGGTTTCTACGACCGGAGCAGCCTGCGCCAACTTTCGCTGCGGAGTATCTTTATAAAACTCCATGGTGTCGCTGGGACAATGAATAATGAAGGCACCGCGCGACCTAGCCGCTTTCACGACTTCGTTCATTCGCGGCGCCATTTCGGCCACTCTTAATGTCGAATTCGGGCACCAATGCTTATCCCACATGTCACAAATGACAACGGCCGTCTTTTGTGGATTCCATTCTGCCGGAGCGGTGATTGCATGCCATCGTTTCGCATCAGGAGCAACTTCCGCGCGGGTTCGAAAATTCAACTTCAAAGGGGTCGTTTCGGCAGCCTGCGACTGTGGCAAGTCATTTGCCATCCAGCAGCAATTTAAAAGACCGGCAATCGCAAGAAGATTCAAACGCATAGCAATCTCCGAGATTCGATAAAACGAAGTATCGAAGCAGTTTGATAGGACTGCTACTGAATTGCCAGTGAATGATGAGTTGACTTCGGAAGAATCCGTTGTCCTGCTCTCGGAAAAAGCGGGGTCCCGAAAATCACACGCGGTATAATACGGGTCGGCGCCCAGTGCCATCGGCGAAGTTCGCGGTACGCTCACAGAACGCCTCAGCAACTTGAGCCGACTGAGATGAACGGCAAATCCAGTGACTTATTGAAAGGAATGGGACATGAAATCCAAAAAGCTGATTCTCGCTTTGATATTTTGTATTTGTGCGATCTTCGCCACTCCGTGGCCTTTCCCGGCACCATTCGTTGCTTCGCAAGAAGAAAAGCCATCGGTAGGGTTACTCGAACAATATGCCAAAGCGCAACTTAGACTGGCAGAGGTTGATCTGCAGCGCGTTGAGGAATACAACGCTCGGGTGCCTCACACGTTTCCGACGCTTTACGTGGAAGAACTACGCAGCAACCTGGAAACTGCGAGGGAACAGGTCAAGTTCGTGCAGGCAAACGGCGAGCAAGATCTCGTTCAACAGCAGCTCAGAGGACTCGCCACAAGTGCACGGATCACGCAAAACGACTTTAACCAGGCCAAAGAAGTTAATCGGACAATGCCCGGGGCGATCCGCCAGGTCGATCTGGATAAACTGCGTGCTGACGCAGATCTGGCAACATTGCGACTCAAGCTCGCCGAGGAATCCAGCAAGTCCGGCTCGCCGATCGACATGATGCATTGGCATATGGAACGGTTATCATCGGAGGTACAGGCACTTCAACGTCGCGTCGATGAACTGAACTTGCGCCGCTAAAAATATCAGAGTCTGATAACGGTGACGAAGAAGCCCAAACGTGGACCCGCATCGACATCGACATTCAGTTGAATTCGAATGAAATGTCAACAATCGAATAAGAGCGATCAGGACCGTGGTGTTTCTTGTGTTCTATTGTGCTGACAAGAGGGTGACCCCGTCGTCGAAAAGTTGATTGTAATCATGGACGAGTGCCTTCGGATTCGATTCAGTCTGCGGTACCAAACGGAGAGCCACGTTAAACGGCTTCTCGAACCAGTTTCAGCTCCTTTTCAGTTAATTCTCGATTAACCTTTTGATCCATCCGCAAGGTCGAGCGACGGGCTAAGGCGTCATGATTCGTGTCTCGGGTTTGGAACTTTGTTGCCAGCGTCACAAAGATCCCCATCGCCATTCTTTGGCGAGTGAAACCACCTTGCTGCGGAATGCATTTCGTTCAATGTATCGGCAGGCGGTGAGGAAATGGGCTTCGTCCTGAATCGGAAATTTTTTGAATCGTCCTTGATAAACATCCACTTCGTCCGACGTTTAAAAGTGGGAGTGACATCGTATCGTGTCCGTTTCCTCGACCCAGCGCAAAAAACGGCCATTTCCCTTTCATGATCAGGGGGCAGAACGAGATGCCAGTGATTGGGCGTATCGATTTAAAAAGAAAAAAGCGAAATATTGAAACGCTAAAGTGCATCTGACAAATTTCGCTCGAATGGCAGGTAATCTTAGTCTTTTCAGAAAATCGCCTGTCGACTGTCACCGTGATTTATTGCATGGTACAACCCGCCCGCTTCATCCGCTTGCTGTGGTCTTGTCATTCCGTAAATCCAATCGGACACAGATACACCGTCAATGATCCCTGCCCTCTTTTCTCAGGTCATCCCAGACATGTTTAACCAATCGCAGGACGTTGAACTCAGCCATGCACCAGTCCGGATTGCAGGCCTTTATACAGTATTCGGACTGTTCTGGATCTGGCTCACTGATCGTGCGCTTATCTGGATCGGGTACACTAACGACCACGGGTTCCTGGTAGCGGCTGGCAAAGGAACTTTGTTCATCGGGATT
The DNA here is from genome assembly GCA_903858935.1 of uncultured Schlesneria sp. GTDB lineage: Bacteria > Planctomycetota > Planctomycetia > Planctomycetales > Planctomycetaceae > Schlesneria. The sequence goes on from CAIOKO010000188.1 coordinate 22,570, forward strand.
ACAGCAGCGCTTCTCTATTGGCTTGTACGACGGGAAACGGCGGCTGCCCGGGCGTCGAAACGGCTGCTTCAAGCGGTCGTTGACAGGTTAACCGATGCGGTATTCGTCAAGGACCGAGACAGCCGGTATGTGCTGGCCAACGAAGCGGCAGCAAGATTCATCGGCCGTCCTGTTTCTGAGGTTATCGGCCGCGATGACCGTGAATTGTTCGAGGCTGCCGATGCTGACCGAATTATCACGTTCGATCAGTCAGTCATGGCGGGCGGAGACGTTGTGACCAAGGAACAGACTCTCACGTCAGTCGGAGGAAAACGTACCTACCATTCGACAAAGGCTCCCTACCGGGACGAGACCGGGACGGTGGCCGGTGTGATCGGCATCTCACGTGACATCTCAGAACGTAAGGCCACCGAAGACGCTCTTCGCGTCAGCGAGGAGCGATTCCGCGAACTGTCAGACGTTATCCCTCAGATCGTCTGGACGGCCGGTCCGGACGGTGCCATGACTTACGTCAATGCAAAAGCAATTGAGTACACCGGCCTGATTGCGAGCGACCTGACCGGCTGGTCGTGGGAACGCGTAATTCACTCGGACGATCTTCCTCACGTGTTGAATGAGTGGAGACAATCTCTGGGGGATGGCGTCCCTCGGTCGGTTGAGCTTCGAATGCGATCGGCTGACGGAGAATACCGGTGGCACATCGCCCGCAATCGTCCGATCCACGATAATGAAGGTGAGATCTCGTCGTGGGTCGGGACATGCACCGACATTAACGACCTGAAACATGCCGAGAACACGCTCCGTGAAACCGAAGCACGACTACGAGAGGCGCAGCGTATCGCCCGATTGGGAAGCTGGAACTGGGAGCCACCGACCAATAGTGTGTGGTGGTCGGATGCTCTTTTCGAACTTTTCGGCTTAGACCAAATGGCGGTAAGTCCGAGTTTCGAAACATTCCTGGCACTGCTCCATCCGGAAGAGCGAGCGATCGCAATTGACCGAGTCGAGGCAATGAAAGCCGGAGCCGACGAGTTCGCCGATGACCTGCGGGTGGTCCGCCCGGACGGTTCAAACATCTGGATTCACAGCAGAGCCCGCGCCACCCGTGACGCCGGAGGGATGCTGATCCGCGTGGACGGGACCGACCAGGACATCACACCCCGCCGAGTCGCTGAAATGGCAGCCCGCGAAACCGAAGAAAGGTTACAGGCCGCCGTCGAAGTTGCCGGATTGGGAGTTATTGTCATCAAGTACGACCAGCAGACCGCTGATCTCTCGTCCAATGCAGCCGAGCAGTTCGGGTTTCCGGCGGGACATACGGTCACACGAGACGATCTGCACGCCCGGTTCCACCCAGAAGACCGGGCCGAAATTCAACGACTGACCGAGGTCGCACTGTCGCCTATGGGGACGGGGGCGTTCAGCCTGGAGCATCGGGTGATCCGACCCGACGGAACCATTCGGTGGCTCAACGTCCGCAAACAGGTGTCCTTCGTCGACAGCCGACCGCATCGGGCTGTCGTTGTGAGCGTAGACGTGACTGACCGTCGACTTGCAGAGGAAGCCCTGCGGTCAAGCGAGGCGCGGTACCGTTTGTTGTTCGAATCGAACCCACACCCGATGTGGGTCTATGACGTCGACTCGCTACGCGTCCTGGCCGTTAACGATGCCGCCGTCGTGGCGTACGGTTATCCTCGCAATGAGTTCCTCAACATGTCCATCCGGGACCTTCGGCCGCCCGAAGAGGTACAGCAACTGGAGTCGTTCGTTGCTCGGCTGGAACCAGGACCTTCCCACTCATCACGGTGGCGGCACCGGAGAAAAGACGGGACGGTGTTCAACGTGGACGTGTCCAGTCACGACCTGCCGGCCCCAGGCGTCCGATCTCGGTTAGTATTGGCTCTGGATATCACCGAACGTTTGCAGGCCGAGGAAGCGCGGGATCAGTTGCTCGCTCGCCTTCAACTTCAAATTGATCGTATGCCGCTGGCCTATATTCAATTCGATTCCAACATCCGCTACTCCAACTGGAACCCTGCGGCCGAAAAGATTTTTGGGTACTCCCGCGAGGAGATCATTGGCGAATCCGTGCATTTCCTGGTCCACCCTGACGATCATGCACAAGTCGACGCGATCGCTTACAGGCTGCGGGCAGGAGACATAGCGGCCCAAAGCATCAATCGCAACGTTACCAAGGATGGACGGACAATTATCTGCGAGTGGCATAATACCCCACTGTTCGGCTCGGATGGATTGTTCCTCGGTGTCCTGTCGATGACATTGGACATTACTGACCGTGTTCGGGCGGAGGAAGCCCTTCGCGAGAGCGAGCGGAGACTTCGGCTGGCACTGGAGTCGGCTGGAGCGATTGCATTTATGTAGGACATCAGGCGCGATGCGGTCACCCGGTTCTTCAGCACCGAGCCCGCGCTTCCCATCACGGCCGAGCATCTTGGAACCCTGAATGATGTCCGTACACATATCCACCACGACGATCTAGCCGGTTTTGACTCCCGCTTGTGGGCGTGCATGTCTGAAGGGACCGAGTACCGCAATGCATTCCGTGTCGTCCGGCCTGACGGAACCACAGTGAGCCTCGAGGAGTATGGCTATATCGACCGGACGGCTGACGGAACCGCACTCTGCCTGACAGGCATATCGATCGACGTCACCGACCGCGTGGCAGCCACCGAGGCGATGCAAGTCAGCGAAACACGCTACAGACAGCTCGTTGATCTGCTGCCGACAGCAATCTTCGTCCACGCTGAAGATGCGATCGTCTATGGCAACCCAGCCTTCCTGCGGATGATGGGAGCGACACGACCGGAGGAACTTCTTGGCAGTAACCCATTCGATATCACTCAACCTTCTACTCACGCCGCTATCCGTCCTCGACACGAACTTATGACGCGGACCGGTGAGGTCGTTCCAGGTATCGAGATGCAGGTGGTGCGGCGCGACGGCAGGTCAGTCCCCGTTTACTCGGTGTCTGCCCCGATTTCCGGGTATGGCCGGCCGGCGACTCTCGTTGTCCTGTCCGACCTGACTGAGCGGGAACGTGCCACGGAGTTACTGCAATCCGTGTTAGGCAGCGTCGATGACACGATTGTCACGATCGACGAGCTCGGCATCGTACGTTCTGTCAACCCAGCAGCGGTCGAGCAGTTCAGGTACGCCGAAAATGAAATCGTTGGCCAGAACGTAAACCTGCTGATGCCCGTGCCGTATCGAGAAGAGCATGATGGATATCTTGCCAACTATCTTCGTACCGGAGTCGCAAAATTAATCGGTATCGGACGTGAGGTGGAGGGTCGTCGCCGCGACGGTACTCTTTTCCCGGCAGAACTGACCGTTACCGAGTTCCGCTTTAACGGGGAACGCCATTTCACTGGTGTGCTGCGGGACATCACAGAGCGCAAGCGGTTGGAATCACAGTTTCTTCAGGCTCAAAAGATGGATGCAGTCGGTCAGTTGGCGGGCGGAGTGGCACATGACTTCAACAACTTGCTTACCGTCATCAACGGTTACTGTGAACTTCTGCTCGCGTCGGAGCTTCCCGCCGGCGACCGGCGACGGGAAATGGTCGCGATTATCCTTGATGCTGGAGAGCAAGCAGCACGGTTGACTCAGCAACTTCTCGCATTCAGTCGCAAGGCCATCATTGAGCCGAAAGTACTTGACCTGAACGAACTCGTCAGCGAATCTGCAAGACTCATTCGCAGGTTGATTGGCGAGGATATAATCCTCGCTGTGATCAGCGCCTCGACACCAGTCTGGGTCAAGGCAGACCCCAGCCAGCTGGAACAGGTCATCATGAACCTTGTGGTGAATGCCCGTGACGCCATGTCGACTGGCGGTCGGGTGACGATCGAGACAACGACGGCTGCCCTCAAAAAGGGGGATCTTACGCGGTTCGACCGGCTGTCAGTCAGTGACACGGGACATGGAATGACGGACGAAGTAAAGGCAAAGATTTTTGAGCCGTTCTTTACAACGAAGGACGTCGGCAAAGGAACCGGCCTGGGGCTGGCGGTAGTACATGGTGTGGTCACGCAGTGTGGTGGACAGATCACGGTCGAAAGTGCTCTCGGCGTCGGTACAACTTTCCATCTGCTGTTGCCCCTGGTTCCTGTCCCAACATCAGATGCTGCGCCTGAAACAGGGCAGCCGGACACAAGAGGAACCGAAACGATCCTCCTTGTGGAAGACGAGAGCGCGGTCCGGCAGATCGCCCACATGTCACTAAAGGCTCAGGGATACACGGTGCTGGAAGCGGACGGCGGGGCGGAGGCAATCCGAACGGCTCAGACGTACCCCGGCGAAATCCACTTACTGGTCAGCGACGTCGTGATGCCCGAAATGGGAGGGCGGCAGTTGCTTGAAGTCGTGAGAAAGTATCGGCCAGGTTTGCGGGTTCTTTTTATGAGCGGGTACACGGACGACGCAGTTCTACTGCACGGAGTGGTCGGGACCACCGACGCATTTATTCAGAAGCCGTTCACGCCGCTCGGCCTGGCGCGCAAGGTTCGAGAAGTCATCAACGCACCAGCAACGTGAGTTATTTCAAGCCAATTTCGCTGTGACTATGGGTCGATCAGATCGGTCAACTGCAGGGCGATTTCAGGAATCATTTTTAAATTTAATAATCCTAGTCGCACGAAGTCTCCGTGACTGGCGTACATTGAAGAAAGGAGCTCTTTATTGATGTCCACCCAATGGACCGCCTGCGCATCGTCGCCCGCCTGCAACAGCATCCCAGTCCGTTCGTCAGCTGTAAGGTGCTTGTGCATGACTGTGGTTTCCATCCACGCATTGTCCGTATTGCGGGGGTCATCGACAACGCCGGTGAATACTATTGTTGCGACATCGAAATCAAGTTTTGCTCCGGTTTCCTCGAATAGCTCGCGTGCAACAGTTGCTGCCGTCGTCTCGCCCTCATCAACCATTCCTCCAGGCAACGCCTTCTGTCCCGAATCCTTCCGCTCGATGACCAGCAATTGAAGACGGCCGGACTTGGGATCGAGGGATGTGAGCAAAGCATCGCCCGCTTGATTCCTGCCCCATCGGCCCAGTAATCCGCGACCGCAAAGGCCAGTCCGGCCAATCGGATTAAGCGGTCTGCCTTGCGAATCGAACAAGACAGGAATATCACCGCTGCGAGTTCTGGTGACGAATTTCCTTTGGACCGATTTGATGTCTGCCGGGTCGGCCCACTGCCCCTCGTGTTGAAAAACGACCTTGGCAGTGTACTCGGGTGGCGCGTACCCCTGCAGAGATTTGGTCCACATTGCGTCCGACTCATCGACATGCTGACGTTGCGGATAGCCGGGGGCCGTTCCGTTCCGAGATTTTTTTGGTTCTTGTGGATTCAGGCTTTCAATTGCTAATCCCGACAGTAGATCTTTCAAGAGCGTCGACTCCTTAATTGCGTCCTGTCCGATAATCTGAACATTCGCGCGGCAATCCGCAAGAACACTGGCCTGGAAGAGAAGATCGTTTGCACCCGGAGTTGCGGCGAGCAGTGCGATCGGATCGTAGAGATTGAATTTACTAACGCGACTCCAGATCGGCGAGAAATCATCCGCGTGCGCCGCCGCCTCGCTGAGTACCCGCTTCCCTTCCGGGCTTTTCGCATCGACATCCGTGAACGTTTTGAAGAACCAATCGGGCGTCAATTGGGCGTTCATATGTCCATTCTGAATTCCTTCCCACAAATGCTTGAGCGACAGAAACTGCTGTTGTTTAAGATAGACGCCGATTGGGTGCTTCGTCGCCGCGATTCCCTCATAAAAATTACGCCGCATGGCCGCGTGGTACGCAGCCTCCTTTGTCACAACAACCATCGGGACGTCCAACTCCTGCAATCGAGCGTAGACGAAATCGGCTGAAGGCTGATGCGTGATGTTGTTGTACGCGCGTCGGTCTGCAACCACGAATCCGCGCTGATCCAGCTTTGGCTCCACTCCCCCCATTACCACAACTTTGGAAGTCTTTCGTTTAACGAGTTCCGAGTCATCATGTAACAGCCGCGCAAAATCGGCCATCCCTGAATTCAGCAGTATCACGGCCGTCAGGTCTGGAACCCTCTTCAATTCGCTTTTCAAAAGAAGCAGGCCATCCATCTCGACATCGGCTTCTCGTCGCAGAAGCGGCGTTTCGACAAAAATGCGATGATCGCCTTTGCGGCCCTGAGTCGCTTTAAAGTCGAGTACACCAGTTGCATCGTTGACTTCAAAATCATAATCCTCACCCACGCCAACCTTGGTCTTTTTGAGGCCAAGGTCGTCGAGCACACATCGTGCAAACTTCGCACGCAAAGTCCGAATGTCGCGATCTCCTAAAGTGGCCACGACACATCGAAGGTCTACGAAACCCCGTTGTTCAAGGCTCTTAACGATAATCAAAACGCTCAGATCATCGGGATCTCTGTTGGGGTCGGTGAACAGAAACAACGGCGTGACGTTCGTCGGCTGCAACTGTTGAAGCGTCTCAATTGCTCGAGTCTGCCCAGGCTCGAAGGACACGAGTTGCGCCGCGGCGAACACCAGAATCATAAATAAAACCTGCATCGGATTCGTTCCAACCTGTCGTGATAGTTGTCGACCTTCAAACCAATTCTCGCAGCGACAAATTTTATCGGTTAGATATGTAACACGCGAACATCCCCTTACTCAAAATCTTTTTTTGATATGTCCTTTCGCGAGTCTGATCTCAATTCAATTGGGAAACAGGAGTCATATGACCGTCGTCGTTGGTCTTTTGCGGTGAATCATTGTTAGAATCCACGGAGGCATTTATCTTCCGCCAATATCGATCGGGTTGTTAAATGACGATATGGTAAACGGCAGTTAAATCGTCAATAGTTACGCCACAAGTACGAACTGTCACGGGAGAATTTGGTGATGAAAGTACGTGATTGGAATATCGGAATCGCTGTTTGTATCCTCGGCGTCTTTGGAACGATTGGGTCCACGGTTGACGCTGCTTCGATTGAAGAAAACATCCTGGCTATCAAGGCTGTCGGCCCGGAAGGGGCTAAACACTCCGCTGCAATCGCCGCCGTCAAAGAACTTTCCAAGGCTTCAGCTGAATCACTGCCCGTCGTGCTGAAGAGTTTCGAAGGAGCCAATCCGCTGGCGGTAAACTGGCTTCGGTCGGTCGTCGATTCCATCGCTGATCGGACATTAAAATCGACCGGGAAACTTCCCACGGTATCTCTCGAAGCATTCGTGAAGGATACGGCTCGATCGCCCGAAGCGAGACGTTTAGCGTATGAATGGCTGGTCAAGGTTGACAGTACTGCGGCGGATCGGCTGATCCCCGGAATGATCAATGATGCAAGTCCTGAATTTCGCCGGGAAGCCGTCGCGAGATTGATTGCTCAAGCAACCGGGTTACACGAAGAAGGCAATAAAGATGCCGAGTCAAAGATTTTGCGACAGGCGTTGAATGGTGCGATCGATGACGATCAGGTCAAAGCGATCGTCAAGCCTCTTAAAGAACTTGGCGAATCAGTCGATCTGCAAAAACACTTTGGGTTCCTGACCGAATGGTACTTAATTGGCCCCTTCGACAATGTCGGATTGAAAGGGTTTAGTGTCGCCTATCCTCCCGAGACCGAACGAAACCTCAAAGCCAAATATGCCGGCAAGTCAGGTGAGGTCGAATGGAAGTCTTATACAACCGAAGACGAATATGGAACGTTAGATATTGCTAAAAAGACGGAACCCTTCAAAGGTGCGGTAATGTATGCCGCGACAACTTTTATGGCCGACAAGGCCCGCGAAATTGAAATACGACTTGGCACCCCCAACGCATGGAAATTGTGGGTTAATGGCGTGCAGATCTTCGCTCGCGATGAATATCACCGTGGGACTTTTCTCGATCAGTACAAGGTCAGTGCCAAACTTAAGCCCGGTCCCAACGAAATCATGCTTAAGATTTGTCAGAATGAACAGACAGAAGAATGGGCACAGGCGTGGACGTTCCAGCTGCGAGTCTGTGATCATTCGGGTGTTGCCGTTTCGCCAGTCACCTCCGCGACGTCGTCAACCAAGTGATTGACCTTTTGTGAATCTTCGTACTAGTCCAATGTTGCGGCGAAATCGAATTCACGATTCCCCCAGGCGGTGGCTTTTCCAAAGCGACAATTTTTCTTCATATCTTACTTTGCTTCGACTATTCGACCCTCCGACGCTCTTTCGGGTCATCTGATGCGTACATTACTTGTGATCGACGACGAACCGAATATTGTTTATTCGTTCAAATCGACTCTGGCTTCGGCCGAGTTGGATGTGATTTCGGCGAGTACTGCACGTGATGGTATTGACTTGATCAAAACCAGACGACCCGATGTCGTTATGCTCGACGTTCGTCTGCCGGACTTATCCGGGCTTCAAGCCTACGAGCGAATTCGGGTCATCGACGAACGGATGCCCGTTATCATCATGACGGCGTTTGCCAAAACTGAAACGGCGATCGAAGCCATGCGGCTGGGTGCATTCGAATACCTTGTAAAGCCAGTTGATCTTCGACGACTGAAAGAAGTTGTCTCGAAGGCGCTCGAAGTCAGTCGACTGAATCGTGTTCCCGCTCTTCTGGAAACGGAAGAAACCGACAATCTTGCTGCGGATCATATTGTTGGAAATTCACCTGCGATGCAGGACGTTTACAAAGGAATCGGCCGGATTGCCCCACAAGACAGTACCGTTCTGATTCTGGGCGAGAGTGGTACGGGAAAAGAGTTGGTCGCACGTGCAATTTATCATTACAGCCAGCGTAATAAAAAGCCGTTTCTCGCCATTAATTGTGCCGCGCTGCCTGAGTCATTGCTCGAGAGCGAACTCTTTGGTCATGAACGCGGAGCGTTTACCGGGGCCGACCAGAGGCGAATTGGTAAGTTTGAACAAGTAAATGGCGGAACGATTTTTCTTGATGAAATCGGTGATATGAGTCCGGCGACTCAAGCCAAGGCGTTACGGCTGCTGCAAGAACAACAGTTCGAGCGAATTGGCGGGAATGTGACGGTCAAAACGGATGTCAGAATTATTACTGCGACTAATCGAGATCTGAACCAACTGGTCGCGGAAGGTCGGTTTCGCCAAGACCTTTTATATCGATTGAACGGATTTACGATCCAATTGCCGCCACTTCGCGAACGGCGTGATGACATTCCGATACTCGCTGAACATTTTCTTAAAATGTTCAATCGCGACCTGAGCAAGTCGGTCATCGGAGTTTCTGAAGATGTCATGCATATATTGCAATCGCATGACTGGCCGGGAAACGTCCGGGAATTTCAGAGTGCGATAAAGTACGCAATAATTCAGGCAAGCGGGGTCGTCATTACGCCTGACTGCCTTCCCCAAAGCTGCCATGCCAGCCACGCAACTTTCAGTCCGGGATTACACAACGTCGCAGATTCAACAGTTGGAGTGGATGTACCATTCGCTGAGCGGTCGACAGCGTTTGATTTGAATGGGTTTGTTCGCCAACTGTTGACCGAGGATCGGCCTGACTTGTATCGGGTCATTACTCAAGAGGTCGATCACCAAATACTTCGAGAAGTTATGGCGTATTGCAACGGCAGCCAGCTTCAAGCTGCTGAGAAGCTTGGAATCTCAAGAATGACGCTTCGCTCAAAACTTCGTGCGATTGGTGTTATCCAAGAGAAGGGGACTGGCACTCCTGATCGTTAAGATTCGTCAATTACGGTTTTTTCTCGAATCTGCCCGTCGGAAATCCATTCTCGTAGGAAATCACGTACGCGCCGTTTGAAGTCTCGTACCGGATGTCTTCCCGCAGGAAGAAATCCGTTGATGATTTCTTATTCAGGAATAACGAAGAATCGGGACGCAGATACTTCTCCGCAACACGAAACACAATTTCGGTTCGTTGCCCCAGCGAATGACCAATGCTGGTGAACGTCCTTCCGTCGAGATGGTTCTTCGTCACGAAAAATGGCTCAACATCAATGTTGGCCGCTTTCATGGAATCGACCATTTGCTTTGCATCATTAAAAGGGCTGGTTGTATCTTCGGTTCCATGCACGACAATAATTTTCGCGGAGTGACCGAGTCGTTTCATTTCTGCTAAATGTGCAGGGTTGGCGATAAACCGGATTTCACGATCATCATCCGTCAAAAAATGGGGATGGTTTGGCTCTCGGTGCCAACGCGCGTTTAAGGTACTGCCGCCGGGCAAGCCATATGCGATGTCGTCCGACAACTTACACATTCCGCACATATCGACGACACAGGTAAAAGTGCGAGGTGCAAATTTGTTGCACATCAATGCGACCTGGCCCCCACCTGACCCTCCTGCAACATAAATTCGCCCTGGATTGAATAATACATTATTGGCTCTCAAACCCTGGTGGACGTACCACAATGCTCGCAACGCATCGAGCGCCTGAAGGTATCCAAAATCATAGGGTTCTGGAGCTTCGAGACCTTCGTGCTTGCCGCTCTGTAGATAATCGACGGCAATCGAAATGACATCGAGACGTTCGGTGAGTGCTTTCGGATCGGCCGATCCCACGGCTCCTGTTCCACCCCAGTTATGCAGCGTAAGCATCAAGCCTGTTTTGCCAGAAACACGATCTAATCGGCCGAAGGGGTAATGAATGAATACGTTGACATGTCGAGGGGCCGGGTGTAACGGCCATTCTTGAGCGGGGATCTCGACAGAGCCATTCTCAACCGGAAGTTTTGGCCAGCCTTTCGGAAGGACTTCAGCAGCTGTCAGGCTGAACGACCAGGACACGATCATTCCGAACAACAAAGTTCGATGCCATCGGATCACGATCCCCGACCCCCTTTACCAATAAACGTTTTAATTCGGAAATTTGATACATCGCGACCTTCGTCGCGTTTGAGACAGAAAGACTTTACTAGAATCCTGAGAATACTTTCAATTCGTGAACCTGAAATATCTGGATTAAAGTCAGTTGTTATCGCGAGGGGTTGAATTGTTACCACGAACGATTGTTCTTGGTGACGTGCCGGATCGCGGCGACGTACGCAGTTCAGCGTCTTTCAGGCCTGTACTTGGCCGGACCGCTCCTCCAAGGCCGAGTACTTCAGGATTTCGCGCAACTTTGTCGCTGAATTCCCGCAAATCTCTCAACACCGGTTCGAGGTTTTTCATCAGGACATTTGCCGATTCTGATGAGCGAACGAGCTGGTCATGCAGCGACGGATCCGAGACGAATTTTTGTAATGAGCCGTCCTTTTGATTGACCACCTTTGCGAAGTGATTGAGTTCTGTCATAAATTGGTCGAATTTCTCTAAGCTACTATCAAGTTTCGATACCATTTCCTCCCCTCGTTTCCCAAGGGGTTCTGTCACTTGAGACAGACTGACAAGGTTTCGATTCATCGTCTCTACGACTTGTCGCGTCGAAGCAACTGTCTGGCGCGTTTCGTCAATTGTTGTTTTTGTCGCGCCAACCAGTTTGGGAAGCGCTAACATTGTGTCGTGCATTGCCTGCTGAGTGACCGGGTCCGAAACAAGCTTGTTTGCAGTCGCGATCATCTGATTGGCATTCTTCATCGTCACGGTGAATTGGTGCAGAGACTCTGCCGCTCGTTCGACGACTTCATCAAGATTACCACGCTTTGTATCCATCAAATTGTTTAAATTCTTCGCAACATCTCGCCATTCCTGGCTGGTGTCACTGAATGCATTCAGCGTCTCGACGGTGCGGACTTGAAGCCTCTGAATCATTTCGAGCGGATCAACAGCCGCAGTTCCAGAGATGCGACTACCAGGTTCGAGAATATTGGTAGCGCTTCCACGCACGAATTCAACACAGGTTTCTCCGAGTAGCGAACGTGACACAATTACCCGGCTGTCGACCGGTAGTCTGATTCCCTCCTGGATTTCTATAAGAACGTTTACGCCGTGACGGGGATTTAACTCAATCTGTCGTACTGAACCGACCGCAAGACCGCTTAACAAGACCGGAGCGGTGGGATAAAGCCCCGCTCCGTTTTCAAGCTGGATTGTTAACGAGTACCGCTTGTTCCATACGAATCGTGCGTCACCAAAGGATATTACTAACCCAAGGCAAATCGAAACTGCCATGATCACCAATAAACCAACTCGAAACTGAAGCTGCCGTTCCGTGGCCATGAATTCCCTTCCCTCACAATCATCTCAAACTGCGTTAAATACCCGCAATTCGTGTCTGTTTACATTAATCTCGTCCGAATTTCTCCCCGCACAAATTGAGAAACCCGCGGATTGTCCGATTCAAAAACTTCGTGAGGCGATCCTTCGAAAATAATTTGTGATTCGTCGGCAGCCAGGCCATTCTGTGGAAAAAGCATAATCACACGGTCGGCCACCAGTCGAACCGTATTCATATCGTGTGTTACGACAACGCTCGTGACGTGTCGCCGCGCCTGAGTTTGTATAATCAGGTCATTGATAACCCCGCTCATGATCGGATCAAGCCCCGTCGTCGGTTCGTCGTAAAACACGATATCAGGGGACATTGCCAACGCTCGCGCTAACCCAACTCGTTTTTTCATTCCTCCCGAGAGATCACTGGGCCGTTTATGGATCACGTTGTCCGTAAGGCCAACTTCGCGAAGACGTTCATGAACAATTTGCTGAATCTGCGATTCAGTCAAAGTCGTGTTCTCTCGCAGTCCAAACGCAATGTTCTCAAAAACGTTCATACTGTCGAAAAGAGCTGCTCCCTGAAAAAGATAACCAAGCCGAAGTCGATCGCGGCGTTTTTCATTTTCAGGACGTCCTCGTACCGGACGGCCATCCCATAACACTTCTCCCGAAGTCGGTTCGAGCAATCCTGCCAGCAATTTCGTCGTCACACTTTTGCCACACCCGCTCTCACCGATAAGCACTAATGTTTCACCCCTGCGAACTTCCAATGATAGGTCTCGTAGAATTACATGGTCTCCAAATGACCGAGATGCACGCCGTAGCTCGATTGCGACAGGATGGGAGTCTCGCCGATCGACCGCCAATTTTTTGGTTGCAGCTCCGATTATCTGGGGTACTTCGACCGAAGCGTATTCCGCACGTTTTATCGCAGATGGTTGCGTGCCCGTCGGGATGTTCTTGCGAGTTAATCGGAAACCGAGCACAGAAGACTCCTCTTTGCTTCACGTGACTTGAACGCCCAACGCCAAAAGGAGTTTCAACAGCTGAATTGTTACCAGTGCCAGAATGAAGTCGAGTGCAAGAATCGCAATAAACGAGGCAACGAACGCTTCGGTTGCTGCACGTCCAACCCCCTCGGCCCCGGAGCCGCATCGAAACCCTCGGTGACAGGCGATCACGGCAATCGCAGCTCCAAAGCTCATACTCTTGAGAACGCCTGTGATAACATCGAACGCGCTGACGAAGCGGTCTGAAAAGCTCCAGAAGTGGTGACTGCTGACACCGTATATTTGTGTTGAGACAAACCATCCGCCAAAAATTCCGACCCCTTCAGCGACCATCGTCAACGCCGGGATCATCAAAAAGCAGGCGAGAAATCGAGGAACAACCAAATATGCAACTGGATCAGCTCCGAGCGCCTGCAAGGCGTCGATCTGTTCACTGACTTTCATGGTTCCGATCTCGGCTGCGATCGAACTTCCGACGCGTCCGGCCAACATGACCGCAGCAAGGACCGGCCCCAATTCTTTGACCAGAGTTCCATTGATAACTGAGCCAATGTGAATCTGAAAATGGAGCTGACTGAGGGTATCGTAAGATTGGACGGCTAGTACCATTCCAATAAACAGTCCCGTAATACAGACCACGGGTACGCTTCTTACGCCGACTTCGTAAAGAATCGGCCATAGTACGCGGCTACGTGGTAATCGAGCCATCAGCCATCTGCAGAGGATCCATACAAACGCCGAAAGTTCACCGACGGCGATGATCAGTTCAATTGAAAGCCTGCCAACCCAGTGGATTGGCGTAGCTCGCACGGCTTTTGGTACGACAGTAGAAAGTGAGCTGGACACGTCGCTCTCGAAAAGGATACGGCAGTAGAAATGCGACCCGACTGATCAGAAACAGCGGGAGAAATAGCCGAAACCCAAGATTTAGGGGAGAGCAATTGCCTGTCGGCAAATTGGAAGAAGACAGATGACGAGATCTATCTGGGAAAGAATCAAAACCGCGAGATGCCGTCACAACTCGGATCTGAGGCAAGGTCCGTACACCTACCCAAGCCCTCAGATTCTTTCATATTTCTGACCGGATTACGGCCAGAGAATCAGAGGGCTAATCCTAAAGGAGACAACGGGTTACGAAAGAAAAATCGCGACATTTATCAAAGCGACAAACCGCCGCTTGAGGCTTATCGCTCTGGCTTGCTGGCAGGGGCTGGACCACCTGTTGTACCACCGCCGACCATCCGCTGAATCCGCGAGCGGCGTTCTGCACGACGGCGGGCACGACGGCGGGTTTCGCTCGGCTTTTCGTAAAACTCACGTCGCCGCATCTCTTTCTTGATGCCAGCGTGCTCAACCAACTTTCGAAACCGTTTAACAGCGTCGTTGATTCCCTCGTTATCGCGCAACCGCAACTTGACCACACAATCCTCCTGTCGGATGTTATTGAAAATACTTTCGCAGCGCAGCCAAAACCGGTAACGACCGCCGCGCGAGCAGGGGAGAAAGTGTAGCAACGCCACACACTCATTGGAAGCGAAAGAAACCATTCAATCCAGACTTCGACCAAAACCTCAAAAAAGTGCCGTTTGAAACATCCGTTGAATGACAAAACTGCTTGGAATCCGCTGATTTGAGCGGAGCAAAGACACATCAATAAATCATACAAAAGCGATAGATTCAGCGTATCGTAATTCGCGGGATATCATTTAATTCAATGATTCGGATGGAAGCCTTCATACCGGAAACGGATCAACAGGAAACCTTCCGTGGATTTTCACTTTCAACCCGTAGCAGTAGAATTTCCAAGGTTGCCATTCGGCAATTCAGCGGAAGTTCCTATCTCTGCCCCCGAAAGGGATTGTCGTGACAACAACTGAGATTGAAAAAACAAAGTGGTATCAACCGACTGAATCGAATCTCGATGAGTTGGCGGCAAAATATTTCGGCGACGCCTCAGTAACGATTCAAGCCGAATTCGGTGCATTAACACACCAGGGATTGCGACGTTCGAATAACGAAGATCATTATTGCGTAACTCGTCGTTACCGTGCTCGGGACGTCCTGCTGACTAACTTGCCCGCCGGAAAGAAACCATTGCCGCAGGACGAGGCATATGCACTAGCTGTTGCCGATGGAGTCGGTGGTGCTGCGTTCGGAGAACTGGCAAGCATGCTCGCATTGCGTACGGGCTGGGAATTGACAGGAAGAGCCTTCAAATGGAATTTTAATCCTTCCAAAGCTGAACTCGACGAAATGGAAGAGGCGGCCAACGTCTATATGCAACTCATCCATCGACGTATCCAGGAAGAAGCAGCAGCAAAAGGTGGATACAATGGGATGGGAACGACGTTGACCTGTGCGCTGACAATGGGGCTCGACGCATTTATCGTCCACGTCGGAGACTCCAGGGCTTATCTTTACCGTGCCGACAAGCTGTATCGCCTGACACGAGATCAAACCCTGGCCGAGTCGATGGTTGCTGCGGGGATCATTTCGAGCGTCGAAGAGGTCGGCAAGCAGTTTCGAAATACCCTCATCAGCTGCCTTGGAGCAAATATGAATGAGCTTGATGTCGAGACAAACCACATCAAACTACAAGACAAGGATCGACTGATTCTGTGTACCGATGGTCTGACTGATATGGTCAGTGAAGAGAACATCTGCAGCATACTTGCGACGAATGCAACCCCTCAAATCCAATGTGAGGAACTTGTGAATGCGGCTTTGGCCGGAGGTGGCCGTGACAATGTCACCGTGATCGTCGGAGCGTATTCCCTGTTTAGCGAGAGTCCGATTGACTCTCAAGACACCGTTGAAACCCCGCAATTGGACTCCAAATAAGACTTTATGAACACCGCACGAAGAGCATTAAACCTTACCGTACTCCACTGACGGCGTGACGAGTTAAAAGGTTTAAGCTCCATTTCAAAGCGGATACTGTCTACGCTTACTACGCTTATAAATCGGTCCTTGGACAGTTTTGAAAAGCATGATATGGCTCATCACTCACCCCGGTTTCTGCAACTCGTCAGTGCCGTTCGCGTCAACATACGCGAATGCACGGTCGACGACATTCACAAGCGAATTACCGCTGAAGAAAAGTTTTTGTTGTTCGACGTTCGCGAGGAAAGTGAATTCGCGTTGGGTCATTTGCCTGGTGCAAGATCACTTGGTAAAGGGATCATTGAACGAGACATTGAAGTGGTGGTACCTGATTGCAATCGAGAAATCGTCCTTTATTGCGGCGGAGGATTCCGTTCCGCTTTGGCCGCCGACAACCTGCAAAAGATGGGGTACACCAACGTTATCAGTATGGACGGCGGCTTTCGCTTGTGGAACGAACGCGGTTTACCAATTGAAACGTGAATCGCCCAAGAGACGCGACAATTCGGATCGTTCGGCGGCAAGTCGTTACCTCAGCGGCGGCAAGTCTGTTTTTAAATGGGGCTCAACGAGTTTTCGGAGATTTTCAACTTGTCGAACTTGATTCATATTCGAATTCGGATGCTCCCCATCGTTGCGTTGTTGCTCGTACGATCCGTAACGCTTCTGGCTGGGCCTCCTGTTGCACCAACTGACCCATTAACCCCTTCCGAAGAACAGAAGCATTTCAAGCTACCGCCGGGATTCGAGATTCAACTCGTCGCGGCCGAACCTGATATCCAAAAGCCGATGAATCTGGCATTTGACGCGAAAGGCCGTCTGTGGGTGACTCATTCGATTGAGTACCCGTTTGCAGCGACTGATCCCGAAACGACGCGTGATGGACTGACGATCCTTGACGGAATTGGTACGGACGGCAAATCAACAAAAATCACAAAATTCGCAGATAAGTTGAATATCCCCATCGGTGTTTTACCAATGCCGAATGGTCGTGAAGCGATTGTCTGGTCGATTCCGAACATCTGGAAATTGACCGACACCGACGGTGACGGCACAGCGGATCAGCGGGAAGTTCTTTATGGCCCGTTCGACTTTGCCGACACACACGGTAATCAAAACGCGTTCCGCCTGGGGTTGGATGGTTGGGTCTATGCCTGCCACGGTTTTCGGAATGCGTCGAAGATCAAGCTTAAGGGAGAAGGTCCGGTTGTTCTCGAAATGCAGTCGGGAAATACCTATCGGTTTCGACCAGATGGTTCGGCGATCGAACAGATTTCATGGGGTCAGGTCAACCCGTTTGGAATGTGCTTCGACTCGCGTGGAGACTTATTCAATGCCGATTGCCATTCCAAGCCAATCACAATGTTGTTGCGAGGAGGCTATTACGACAGCTTTGGCAAGCCTAACGACGGATTGGGTTTTGCGCCAATTTCAACGTCGAACGACCATGGCTCCACCGGGATTGCAGGGATTGTTGCCTATGCTTCAAGCCACTTTCCTGCCGAATACGATGGTTCGATGTTTGTGGGAAACGTCGTTACGAATATCGTCCATCGCGATCAGCCTCAATGGCGAGGTTCGTCCCCATGGATCGAAAAGCCCCAAGACTTTTTGACCTGTGATGATTGGTGGTTTCATCCTGTCGACTTACAGCTGGGCCCGGATGGTGCGCTGTATATCTGCGACTTCTATAATTCCATTATCGGCCATTACGAAGTCGACCTGCTTCACCCGAAGCGAGATCGGCACCGAGGTCGAATCTGGCGAGTCGTTTATACGGGAGACAAGAAACTTGAGCCTCCAATCGTACCGAACTTGTCCCAAACTCCGATTGACGGATTGCTTGAAAGCCTCCGTGACAAAAACCTGACTGTTCGCCAATTCGCAGCCAATGAACTTGAGCGACGATTCGGAGCCGCTGGTATCAATCAGGCACGTTCCCGACTGACTTTACCCGAGCCATCTGAAGCGGAAGAAAGCGCACGACGAGCCGACGAGCGTGTTCAAATACTGTGGCTGCTGTGGCGGAACGGACAACTTGATGAATCATTGATTGAGCGTTTTGCTAAAGATACTTCCCCGGTTGTACGAATCCATCTGGTTAAAGCGCTCGCTGAAACCTCCTTATGGAACGCAAAGATCGGAGAACTTGTTCGTACTGCCGTTCAGGACTCAGACCCGTTCGTTCGACGTGCTGCAGCCGAAGCGCTCGGGCGACACCCCGATTCCGCGAACCTGCAACCTCTCGTGCAACTCTGGAAGTCAACTGATTCCAAAGACGTTCAATTAATCCAGGCATCCCGAATCGCACTGAGAAATCAACTGCGCCCAGCGAATGCGGTTTCGAAAATCACGAATGTTCGACTGAATCACGAAGAATTAGCCAGCGTTGCGGAAATTGCATTGGCGGTCCCCAGCGAATCTGCCGCCTGGTTCACGTTTGAATATCTTCGACAACACGACGTCCCTCAACCGATTATCGAAAAGAGTCTTTCGCACGTTGCCAAGCATGTCAGCGCACAGCGACTCGACGAGGTCGCTGAGTATATTCAACAAAAATTTGCAGACGACATTCCACGTCAGGCATCATTATTCCAGGCGATCTTTGCGGGTTTGTCTCAACGAGGAAGCCGGTTGTCCGCCGATACAGCGCTTGGAAAATGGGCGACAAAATTGACGGTCACGCTGCTTGATCCTCGACAATCCCGATCGGCCCCATGGGAAAACATTCCTCTCATCACTGCAGCAACACCCATTCCCTGGGGTGTACGACATCGAAACTCCGCCGATGGAGATGCCGACGCCTGGTTTTTTGACAGTATTGCGAACGGCGAACAGTTGACCGGTGTACTCCGTTCGGCACCCTTTTCAATCCCTGAAAAACTGAAATTCTGGATGTGCGGACATAATGGCCTGCCTGGTACGAACACCCCACCGGTCAATCACGTCCACCTGAAACTGGTTGATTCAGGAGAAGTCATCGCCAAGGAAATTCCTCCCAGAAACGACGTTGCCAGAGAATATTCCTGGGACCTTAAGTCATGGGCAGGGCGGCAAGCTGTTTTTGAAGCGGTCGATGCAGACACCGCCACCGCGTATGCCTGGCTGGCGATCGGAAGATTCGAGCCAGCCATCGTCGCGGCGCCTGTGCCTGAGTTTGCTTTTACAGATGCAACGCTTGCGACGGCCGTCAAAGTGGCGGATCAATTGCATATTGAGTCATTGGCGAATCAAATCATTGCACTCATTTCAAATCCACAGGCTGAGACTCCAGTAAGAATGGCGGCAGCGCAATCGGGATTGAACCTGTCTCGAAACTCCGCGATCACGGCATTGTCCGCAATCGTTCAAAGCCCCAGTGAACCAGCAACATTGCGGACACACGCGGCACAATTGTTGGGTTCCGTCAATTCAACGACTTCTCGCGACGCCCTTGCGACAGCTTTACGCAACGCTCCCGCGCCACTACAGCAGCCGATAGCCCTGGCAATGGCCGGAACGCAGGAGGGCGGAGATCTGTTATTCTCGCTGATCGCCACGGGTCGAGCCTCCGCCCGTTTGCTTCAGGACAAACCGATCCTTGATCGACTTTCGTCGGTACCAATTCCTGATCGTGAACAGAAGATCAATGAACTGACACAAGGGTTACCTGCCGCCGACGATCGCCTGAAGAAATTGATCGCCAGGTTTTCGGCAAGCTTCACAACTTCCGAAGCAACGCCGGAAACCGGTTTTGCTGTCTTCAAGAAATCTTGTGTCGCCTGTCACCGAATTAACGATGAAGGTGGTAAGGTTGGCCCTCAACTCGACGGCGTTGGCCATCGTGGTATGGAGCGATTACTCGAAGACGTCCTTGACCCCAATCGCAACGTTGACGCAGCCTTTCGGGCGAGCGTCGTCGCTAAAAAGGACGGACTTGTTGTCACAGGACTCAAACTGCGAGAGGAAGGTAATACGCTTGTATTGGGCGACAACCAGGGCAAAGAAGTACTCATTCCAATCAGCGATATCGATGAAGTACGACTTTCGAACCTTTCGCCGATGCCTTCAAACTTTGCGGATCAACTGAACGAAGCCGATCTTCGCTCACTTGTCACCTTCCTGCTGCATCAGAAACAAGTCGTGAAAGCGAAATGACACCGCTTTTGGTCGACTTCCAACAGCCTCTTTTTGATATCACGATTCGATCCGAAGACGTTTGCTGACATAAGCTCAATCTCGAGTCGCAGCCTGTTTCAGGAATCGCCGAGTCGTTACACGCACGATCCATTCTCCCAGTCTTGGAAATGCCTGACA
Source organism: uncultured Schlesneria sp. (assembly GCA_903858935.1). GTDB lineage: Bacteria > Planctomycetota > Planctomycetia > Planctomycetales > Planctomycetaceae > Schlesneria. The sequence goes on from CAIOKO010000188.1 coordinate 42,888, forward strand.
TATTGCGAAAACCGGGCGCAACGCAGGAAAATTGACGATCAACTCGGGTCGATCGTTACGAATCGATTTGATCGCTGCCTTGGCAACAGCCTCGGCAGAAGTTGACCCCAGATACCAGGGAGTTCCCCGACCGGTCCTTTGCTTGATCACTTCGTAGATGCCACCATCAGTTGCAAATCCTGGACAGATGACCGACGCGCTCACTCCCGTCTTATACAATTCGCCCCGTAACGACTGAGTGAAAGCAATCATGGCGGCCTTAGTTGCACCATATGCGGCGCCAAATGCAGGTCCGTACTTGCCAGCCGTTGATCCCATGTTCACAACATGCCCCCGACCTGCTTTCAGCATGTGCGGCAACACGAACCGCGTGAGTAACATCGTCGCGGTCAAATTCACCTGAATCGTTTGCACGATGTCTTCTGGGTTAATCAAATGATAAGGACGAAAGGCTTCAATCCCCGCATTGTTGATCAACACATCAATCGACCCGAACTCCTGAAGTGTTGCTTCAACCAGATGACGCAACTGAGCCTCATCCGCAACGTCTGTCGGATAAGCGATGGCCCGCACACCCATCTGTCGAATCTCGGCAGCAAGCTGTTCGAGAAGTTCGGGCGAACGTGCCGCCAGCACGACATTCATTCCTTCGCGCGCCAGAGCTTTCGCAATAACCAGACCAAGTCCGCGAGATGCGCCTGTAATTAAAGCCGTCCGTCCTCGAAGTTCCTTCATTGCGGCCTTTCATTTCAGTGGAAAAGGAGCCAATCCATACGCAAAACGGTCAGCGGCGAGCCGAAACGACTTCATCGCGTCTATTCGACTTATTAGCCCCAAACATCATAATTTCGCGGGCAGCGTCGATGCGGGTTTACTTTCCGAAATGATCGCCTCCAACTCTGCCGCAATCGACCCCTTAAGCACTTCCTCCAGTTCGATCAGGCAATCCGCGACAAACGAACCATCCATTAAGCGGTGGTCATAAGACATTGTCACTCGACTTCGGCTTTGTTCGTCCAGCGGTCCATAGGTCAAATTACTGGTGAGAAACGCGGGTGGATCCTGGATTTCGACCCCTTTTCCAGCCAACGTCGTCAGGAAGTAAGTCCCCGCACGATGGGCTCGCTTCGTCAACGAAACATTCAATGTCCACCACAAGAGAATTCGTCTGAAAAACGTCGGCACCCCGCTCAGTTGCCATTGCTGGCGAAAGGCCTGGGGGATCGGTTCCGTCAGATATCGATCCAGCCTCGCCTGCATGCTTTGTAATGAATGCTGCTCTGGCTGGACGAATCGAGACCATAAGACCCAGGGTTCGTCGGCATGCACACGATGAGTTGCCAGCATCGCCACGTTTTGCGAATGCTGATAAATGTGCGGCCAGGGCCAGCATTGGAATGTTTGCCGCAAAACAGGACGGTTTGCGGCAACAATTCCAAACGCTTTGATGAACAGGATTGACCACGAAATACGGGTCGTCAGTTGTGACCGCAACTCGGCGACTTTTTTCAAATCGAAAAGACGATCATGAGCACAGGTCGCCGACTGCTGATGATAATGCAGTACGTCAAGCGTCAGCCGCCGACTGCGTGGTATCAAAAGTCGACCCGAAGTGCGCTTCATCGTCACGCGGCCGGAGCTCCTTCAACTTTCAGACATCCTTGAATCTGGCGAACGGCCTGTCGTAGACGTTGACTGTTTTCGACAATCGCCAGCCGGAGAAAGCCTTCCCCTTCTTCGCCGAAGCCACGACCAGGACTGACCGCCACGCCACCTTCCTGCAGCAGCTTCATCGAGAAGTCGATGGAACCCATTTCTGACCACGGCTCGGGGATTTTCGCCCAGACGAACATTCCCGCTCTTGGCTTTTCGACGTCCCAGCCAATTCGAGTCAGCCCGTCGACAAGTGCATCACGGCGAATCTGGTATTCTTTTGCAATCGCTTCCACCGCTGGTTCGCAATTTCTCAAGGCGATGATTGCGGCGATCTGACTGGCCTGGAAAATACCATAATCGTAATACCCCTTGATCGTCGCGAGCGCCCGAACCATCTCACGATTGCCAGAACAGAACCCAATGCGCCAACCGGCCATGCTGAAGCCTTTGCTCATTGTGGTCAGTTCGACACCGACGTCAATCGCCCCGGGAGATGCCAGAAAACTCGGGGCCTGATAGCCATCAAAACAAATATCCGCGTACGCGAAGTCGCTGATGACAAGGAACTTATATCGCTTGGCCAGAACCACAAGCTCGTCGAAAAATCGTTGCTCGATGCATGTTCCAGACGGGTTGTGCGGAAAATTGGCGACGACCAGCTTCGGCTTGGGATAAAGATGTTCGCAAGTATAAGCGATATTCCGCAGGAATTCGGCGGGATCGCGTACGTCGAGAGCGATCACGTTGCCCGAAGCCAGCATCACCGAATAGGCATGGATCGGAAATGTTGGTGCTGGCACGATTGCAGTATCCCCTGGCCCCATAAGAGCCAGGCACATATGGCTGAATGCCTCTTTCGAACCCAGGCAGGCGATGACTTCGTCGTCACCGTTCAATTTGACACCGTATTTCCGATCGTAACGCTTGGCAACTTCGCGTCGCAAACTGGCAATGCCGTTGGCCACCGAATATCGATGATTCTTGGCTTCCAGCAGTGCCTCTTGCATCTTGTCGGTGATTTGAGGGTCAGGAGCGTCGGTCGGGTTTCCCATCCCCAAGTCAATCACATCGACTCCGGCGACACGTTGCTGGTACTTCAGCTTGTTGATCTTGCCGAACAAATAGGGAGGCAATCGCTTCAGTCGATCAGCCACCGGGATCGAAAAAGGATTGTCTGTTAGCGGAATTTCCGATTCATTACGCATGGTTTGATACTCGTTCGGTAGAAATTGTCTCTGTCGGTTATCGATGGATTCGGATTGTGTCTTCCGGGCCAGGCTCGCGGATTCTATCAGACACTCGAAAATGCCGGAAGTTCGGCTCGTGACAGGTTGGTAGGTTTCGGCGATAAGTCATTGATCACGCATCAAGTTTCGTTGATCACGACTCGTCGGCATCTCCGATTGCGTGCCCATTTGTTGAAGCGTGGTAGCGCCGAATCTGTTCTTCCAGCTGACGACGTTCGAATCGCAGTTTTGCTTTGGCAATTTCTGAATACGTAATCGTCGACAACCAATCCCCCAAGGCCATGAGCACCATCCAGAACACCAGAGCGAAGATGGCACCGACCCATAAGAGAAACCAAACCATACGTGGGCCGAAAAACATGTCCATCTGATCGCCGATCGCAATCAAGAACCCGATGACGGCAAGCATCAAACTGACTTGAATCCGTCGTCGAAACTGGCGATCCGCGTGCAGCCTCGCCCCGTCGTCGCCTTCGATAACTGCGTCTAATTCACGGCGAGCACGCCAGACAAATACACCCATTATAAAAGCGACGACGACCAGCCCGGCCCCGAAAATCAGAGCCGGCAGCGTCGTCGCATCAATTCGTATTGGGAATTGCATGATCTGCGGATATTAAACAACCGAACAGATTACCCCAAGTCTTCCAGTGCCTTCACGACTTCCCGCAGGTGTCCATCGACTTTGACTTTCGGCCAGACCGCGGCGATCTTTCCCGTCTTGTCGATCAGAAATGTCGCTCGCTGCAGTCCCATCGACTTCTTGCCGTACATATTCTTTTCGACCCAGACGCCGTACTTTTCGGCAACAGCGTGATCTTCGTCGGCGAGCAGCGGAAACGGCAATGAAAATTTTTCCGCAAACTTTTCATGGGATTCAACGTTGTCGGTGCTGACCCCCAGAACTACGGTTTCAGCTGATTGAAATTCGCCAATTTCGTCTCGGAATCCGCAAGCTTCTTTTGTACAGCCCGGGGTGTCGTCACGCGGATAAAAGTAAAGAACCACATTCTGCTTCCCTTTGAATTGGCTCAGTTTCGTGCGACCCTTGGGAAAGGTTGGCAGATCAAAGGCGGGAGCCTTGTCACCGACAGCAGGGATTGTACTTTCGGTCATTTCGAGGTTCCTCGTTTGTAAGTGTGGTGTGCAGTGTTCGTTACTGAGTATCAAACATCCAAGCCATCGCATGAATTGGATACTGTCTCATGATTATTCCGCGTGGCGTCGTTTTAGCCAGCCACTCTGGAAAAGGATTTATTCGATGAAGGTTCTTCCGGTTCTGGATGTATTGAATAGTCAAGTCGTCCGAGGAGTCGCAGGTCATCGCGAAAACTACCGTCCAATCATCAGCAAGTTGACGGCCAGCAATGATCCCCTTTCCGTCGCTCGAGCCGTTCGAGACGCGTTCGGCTTTGATCAGTTTTACCTCGCCGATCTCGACGGAATTCTGCACCAGAAACCGAATTTCGATCTTTATCGCCTGTTGACCGCCGATCGATTTCAATTGCTGGTTGATGCGGGCGTTCGCGAGCCATCCGACACGCTGAAAATTCAAGGGGATGCGGGTATTCATGTTGTCGTCGGGTTAGAAACATGCAGATCTCCAGAGAATCTTGCGAGAATTGTAGCTTGCACGTCCAATGTGACCTTCAGTCTCGATCTGCAAAACGGTATTCCTCGATTTTCGGAAGATGCGAGCGGCTGGAGCGATGAATTGAACGAAATCGTTCGCCAGGTCGTTCTGGCAAACGTCTCCTCAATCATCGTCCTCGACCTGTCCGATGTCGGAATGGGGACTGGTGGTTCGACCGACTCACTTTGCCGATCCATTCGCCACGAATTTCCCGGAGTGCAACTCATAACGGGAGGCGGTGTCCGCAGCCGGGACGATCTGATACGCCTGAGCAAACTCGGTGTGGACGGCGTTCTGGTCGCATCAGCCCTCCATGACGGACGCCTAGTTCGTCGCGACCTGCTGTTATGAAATCGAGATCCATTCATATGAAAAAAACAATTCCGGCACCGTTTGATTAATCACATTTGCACCACGTTTGTCCTTTGCTGGCAGATTCCCGTATCGTCATTTACGGAAGTTCGAACTGAAATGTTCGCTGACCTGAAATCAATTCACTTCGAAATCAAAAATAAGGACTTACAAGATGTTCGGAATCCGAATCGCAACAGCGGCTTTTGTGGTCTTAGCAATAGCCTGCAACCTCGGATTTGCCGATGATCCCCAGTCGGAAAAGAGAGTCTCTTTGCTGGGAATGCTGAGTGAATGGCAATATCCCGATTCAACGTTTAAAGGTGCCGAAATCAGTGATGCCGGTGTCAGCAACATCAGTTCCGTTAAGAGCAAGGCCGTGCTTACGACGCCGGATTCTGTGGAAAAGGTGGTTGCCTTTTATATGCAGAAGCTCAAAGTGGATTCGTCAGGAAAAAATCTTGCTGAGAAAGAGGGGGAACGAATCACAACCAAACGGTCTGTCTCAATTCAAGACAACTCGGAGGGCAGGCCGTTGAAGCTCTACATTATTGCCATCAACGAAAAGAGTTCATCAACGACGTTAGTCATCAGTCGATCTGAGGGAGAAGAATCCACCCACATCGCATGGTCCAATTTTCGAAACGACGGGCCCTGACTCTCCGTCATAAGTGTTGACCACCAGTCGGCAGCGACGCAGATCAATTTGCGGGTGGTGTCAATGTTGATTCAGCATCAAACGAATCCACTCCCCCAGTTGTCATTTAAGTTCGGGATCAAAATGTTAAAGCAGCGTTTCGTCTGGTTTCTGATCGTAACGATGACCATTTCTCCCTCCTCTTTTTCCGCGCAACAGGATGACGTACTCCTTCCTACCTTACAGCGTCCTTCATGGGGAATGGAAAGCTGAAGTCAAAGCGTTGGACAATGTCATGCCAATGTTGAGCACACAGGAAAAACGAGGCAAAAAGCGAGAGATCAATACAACGTTTACCGCGCGTTTCCGTGACCTGGCGAAAGAACATCGTACCGATGATGTGTGGATCCAGTGCCTGATTTGGATTTCAGTCGAAGGGACACCGGGAGACTCCTTTGATGAGATGTTCGACATTTTTCGAGAGACTGCAGACGTAACTGAGAACACGATCCAGCTTCAGTTGTTGATGTCCGAATTCATCAAACTGCAATCTGACCGCATTGACCCTGCACTCTCCTCGATTGCAAAGTCCCATCGAGATGCTGGCGTGCGCGGTGCCGCACTTTATGCGCTCGCCGCTCGTACTAAACGGCAAGCCGAGTTGAAGGGCGATGCTGCAGGCTGTGCGACGGCAGAAGCGCTTCTGGAACGCGTTATTTTGGATTACCCCGACGTGAGTACTTACCGTGGAAAAAATCTGGAAAATGCAACGGCGTTACTGGAAGAACTGCGGAGTCCTGTCGCAATTACAAAGAGAACTCCTCCGACACGTGGGACGATGATCTCGGGAGCCGAATTTGACCCGAGTAAATCGATTGAAGGGAAAGTCGCGGTGATCTCTTTCTCAGGACACTGGTGTGGGCCATGTGTAGCGATGCACCCGGTCCAAAAGGAGATTCTCGAAAAGTTTCCACCAGAGAAACTTGTAGTCGTCGAAATCAACAGCGACCAACCCGCCTCACTTGAGAAGGTGCGCAAAAAGATCGAAACAGACGGCCTGGATTGGATCGTCGTTACGGATGGAAGCGAAGGGCCTGTGTCAGAACAGTGGCATGTTACAGCCTGGCCCACCTACTTTGTTGTGGACGCCCACGGCCGGATCAGACGTCGAGCCACGGGCAACGTGGGACGGCAACTCATCACATGGGTCGAAGAATTATTGCCGACGAGCGATTCACAATAAGTCGACCGTCACAGCCGGTTCATGCGCGTCGGACGATGGGTTCAGAATAGGGTTATCGTTCGCGCGTTTTCGAGGTGAGCCGGGGTGCGTTAGCCCGGACTCTTCGTTCGCTAATTAGCGTTCAGATTCCCACAAAGAGTCCGGACTAACGCCTCCCGGTTCGCCTCGTTTTCAGTATTTGCGAGTTCGACGTTTCCGAATTTCAGAAACAGTATCGTTTCCTGTAACTGGTAAAAAAGACTTTTGTGTCCCATTTTGGTTGTCGAACGGCGAATTCAAGAAATTAGAAAACAAGATTCCCAGCAAGATTCGGTGATCGGATCGCATGAGTATTTGTGCCTCTCCTTAAAATCGAATTTTCTGATTAGCAAAAGTTGGTGCAGATGAGTGTTCCAATCCTGATTTTTATTCGTGAGATTTGTCAGATTCGTGGTTAAAATTCTGTTGAATCAATAATCCGCCTTTAATATCGCTGATAGAAGTGATTGCGTTTGGCGCGTTATGGATCTGCGCGGCATGCACAAATTTTCGAGGTGAGTCTTCTCGATGAACGCCGTTATCCGCATGCTCCGCAAGACGTTTTCAATCTCCGACGTTCTCGTTTCAGCCGCTTGCGGAATCGTTGCGGCGGTGGGCTTTATTCCGTTTTCATTCATCGCTTTAATCGTCTTCGTCATCGCGTCATTCAGAAGGGGTCGGGCACGAATTCGCAGCGGTCGTCCGCAGTTCGCTACTGCGAATTGTCTCAGCTCGACGCTGTTATTTGGCGGAATCGTCGCAGCGGCGGCGGCATATCGTCCGTCCAAGATCGAAGAACAACTTCTGCTTCGCAAGCTTACACTTCCCGCAACTAAGATGACGCTCGCCGAACTTTCCTACACGGCGACATATGATCGCCAGGTATTTCCGATGACGATTTCGTTCTGCTTCGCTGACGATGACAAAGAAACGCTCATTAAATGGCAACGGCAGGACGTGACGCTCGGCGAGTTCTTAGACGCCATTGAATCGCATTCCGTCCTGCGTCGACGTTTCATGCATTGCGGAAATGGTTACACGATACTCGGTGGCGGCGACTGCAGCTTTGGTCTTTACGTTCGTGACCCCAAACTGGCAGTGCCGCCGTTTCCTCGTACCCGGTTCGATGTTGAATCATACGCAGCAATTCGAAATCGTCAGATCACCGCACGATAAACCCGGTGGGCTTCGTGCGAAAAGCCAATGCAAACGCGACGCGGTTCCGATGCATTTGCATAACTTAAGACAGAATAGCTAAAATACGCGGGGCTCAGTTCTGAGTTACGGCGATTCCGCCATTTTTCACGCGAGAACAATCATGCTGAACCAGAATTTTCCTTGTCGTGGATTCACGGTCGTTGAGACGCTCGTTGTGTTGGGAATCGCCGCGATACTTTGCGCCATATTGGTTCCCGCCATTCAATCAAGTCGCGAGGCGGCGCGTCTCACTCAATGCAAGGATCGCCTGAAACAGATTGGACTGGCGCTGCATAACTACCATGAATCATTCGCGACCTTTCCTCCCGGCTTTGTGATGGGCGGAAACGATGTGTATCACGGATGGTCATGGAGTCTATTCATCGTGCCGTTTTTCGAATCCAATCCCTTTTACAATAGAATCCAGTTTCAAAACGGGTTGCAATCAGAATATCTGAGGCCAGAACTGCACCCGCATTGGGCGATTTTTCGTTGTCCGAGCGATGGCGGGTCAGAAGCCGTGTCGTCCGTCGCAATCGTCACATCGCCGGTTGTTGACTGGACGGTCACGCCTGCCAGTGTCCATGTGAAGAACACGTTTGCCCGGTCAAACTTTTTTGGAAGCGCCGGGTATCTGCACAATTACGCAGGAGGAATCGAAGAAGGTGATCCGGCGACCTCTACCAGCACTGAAGTGAATATTAATAAGGGAAGCCTGGGCACTCCGGCGACAAAGTATTCGCTGTTTCACGAGTATGTTGATCAAGAGAACTTTGGCGGCATCTTCGGACAGAACAGCAGAGTTCGCATCACGGACATCCTTGACGGCACCAGTAACACGATGATGGCAGGTGAACGTTACACACCACGCGCCAACTCGAATGGACAGCAGGTCATCGGCGACGGAGGCTGGCTCGGAGTTCCCGATCCCACGACAGCAGCCGGGTTAGCGATGGCGCTCGGAGATACCAGTACCGACATCAAACTGAATATCAACGGCCAACCTACAACGGGATTTGGAAGTTCTCATTTCGGCGGGGCTAACCTGCTGTTCGGTGACGGTGCCGTGCGGACCGTCGGTGCGAAGATCGATCCCCGCATGTATCGCGGTTTGTCTGGCATCAATGACGGTTTGCCTAAATCTTGCGGTTTCTGAGTCGTTGCGGGATTTTCGCGACAGGGCGTGCAGTTGACGTTTTGTGCGGTTCTCTCAATGTTTATACTTGCGTAATGTTTTCGATTGACACCGGAATGAGTCCGTTTTTTTCCGATTAAGGATTTCCCGACATGAAATCACAAATCGACAAATTGCTTCATGCATCTCTGATTCTGGACGCGACCTTCGACGAAAAACAATTGCTCAAAGTCGGAAAGCTAGGGGAGTGTGCGGTGAAGGTGCTTCAGCGACGCAAAAAGTCTGCACGATATCTTTCGTGGGTTTATTTTTCGATGTTGTGTATTCCGATGTCGGCCATGTTCGTCGGCGCAATAACTTCGTCATCAACCAACAATTCGAACGCAATGTTCTTCCTTGTACTATTTGCGAGCCTCTTTCAATTACCAAATTTGATTGAACTTCGTGCCTCGCAAACCCGGTTGGAAACGCTCATTGCGATGTGGCTGCTTTCCGACCATGAAGACTCGACTTTGGAGACGGATCAGGACGAAAGTGAATTGTTTCAACAGCTGTTTACTGGCGTTTAGCGGAATCGATCGTGAGTGGAATTCACGTTACCGGCTAGATTCAAAGTGAGTTCTCAATGAGTTGGGATGTGTTGGTCATCAATTATTATGGTTCCCCGCCGAAGGATTTCGCGGAAGTCCCCGTTGACCACAGCCCAGATCCGCTTGGCCCGGCGATTGATGTTCGTGAGGCGATCAATAAACATCTTCCCGGTGTCGACTGGTCCGACCGAACATGGGGATTTTATGAAGGTGACGGTTTTTCGATCGAATTCAACGCTGGCAAAGACGACCCCATCCACACGATCATGCTGCATCTGCGGGGCGGTGGTGACGCGATCGAGGCATTATTGAGATTCGCAAACCCAAACAAATGGTCGCTACTGGATTGTTCTACCGGCGACTTCATCGATCCGGAAAACCCGTCGTACGAGGGTTGGGATAGTTTCCAGGAATATCGTGACAAAGTCGTCGGGAATTATGATCAAGATGATAATTGTTCGATGTGATTGTTAATGGGACCGGGTCAATAACGTCTGTAGAATAAGGAAATCCAGTCCCCCGGTACCTGTTCTTTCTTCAAAGAATGCTGGTTGCTCCAAGAAAGGTTCTGGAAGCCTACGACGCAAACTCTTCCGCGATCCGAATCAGATTCCCGCTTGGGTCTGTTAACAGAAACGCTCGAGCCCCCCAATCTTCTTTGCAAATCCCTCGAGCGATCTCGGTGCCGCTGCTTTTGACCCGATCGAATACCGCGTCGATGTCTCGAACGAGCAGAAACAGGTAGCCGCTGCCGGCAGTGCTCCAGGGGTGCACGCGTGGAGGTTCGTCAAGGATCAAATGAACCTCAGCCCCATCTCGCCGAAGAATTGCGTAATTTCCCTCAGGATCGTCGACGGGATCATTGTGTAAGTACACAAGATCCAGCCCAAGAACCTTTGAGTACCAGCAAATCGATTCGGTCATGTTTGAAACCGGAAGGACCAGCACTGCCCGGACAAGGCTTGGTTGGCGCATTAGTTTTGTCTCATGGCAAATTTTTTAAGAAAATTTCTGAAATCAAGATTGAACCAGAGCGTTTTTTCTGCGAATCTGATGGAAATCCGGTTTTCTCGCCAATTCCGGGGAGCGTCAAGACTCAAGATATTTCTTGTGTTTATCGGTACCTTTTCGCAAGAAGGGGGTCGTTCGCTTGACGGGGCGAGATGAAGTTGGATAATTCCCTCCCGGCAAAAAAACAGGCCGACGTAAGCGGGTGTAACTCAGTGGTAGAGTACCACGTTGCCAACGTGGTTGTCGTGGGTTCGATCCCCATCACCCGCTCTCTCTATCGTGTTTCATTAAGGACGTGTATTTGTGAGTGAAGCCGAATCCCCCGTCGCGGACCCAGTCTCGGAAGCGGCTGTCGATCAGAAGTTTAAGCTGTCGCTGAAAGTCGATATTCAAAATATCGGCCCTTGCCGGAAGCATGTTCGTGTCACGGTCCCCCGATCAGACATTGACCACTTCTCGGGCGAAGCCCTTAAAGAGATCGTACAAACGGTCGCTGTTCCTGGTTTTCGCAAGGGACGCGTTCCAGCGAGCCTCGCTCAAAAGCGTTTCAAATCGGATATTTCCAGCAATGTCCGTCAACGGGTGCTGATGCAAAGCCTGGAGCAGCTTGCCGAAGAAAACACGCTCGATCCGATCAATGAACCTGATTTCGACGTCGAAAGCCTTGAGATCCCTGATCACGGTGACTTCGAGTACGAATTTGACGTCGAAGTTCGTCCTAGCTTTGACCTGCCTCAATACGACGGCCTGACAATTCAGCGTCCTGTTCGTGACGTTTCAGAGGCCGATGTCGATGCTTACTTGAACAAATACCTGGCTCAATATGCGGTCAACGAATCGCATGACGGACCAGCAGAGCCCAACGATTTCGTCGTTGCCTCCGTGGAATTCACGAAGGACGGACAGCCTTTCCGCAAGATTTCTTCGGTCGAATTACAATTGAAGCCCACGATTCGGTTCCGTGATGCAGAGCTTCAAGGTTTCGATAAGCTGATGGCCGGTGCTGTCCCAGGGACTGAGAAGAAGACGCAAGTCACGATTTCTCAGGAAGCTGAACAGCTCGAAATGCGTGGTGAAACACTGGATGCTTTGATCATCGTCGGCGAAGTCCGACGACTGAAAGCTCCAGAATTGAACAGCACATTCTTCGAACGAATCGGTTACAACGACGTCGCTGCATTGCGAGAAGAAATTCTTGGCATGCTGAAGCGTCAGGTTGTGTACGAACAGCGTCAATCTGTCCGACGTCAAGTGATCGAAAAGATCACCGAATCGGCCACTTGGGAGCTTCCTGAACAACTGGTTCGTAAGCAGACCGAAAACGCCTTGCGTCGCGAAGTGCTCGAAATGGAGCAGGCGGGCTTTACGACCCAGCAGATTATGGCACGTGAAAACCAGTTGCGTCAGAACGCCGTCACGACAACCCGACAAGCTCTGAAAGAGCACTTCGTGCTGGACAAGATTGCGGAACACGAAAAGATTGAAGTCACCCCTTCTGATATCGAAACAGAGATTCAGTTGATGGCCATTCAACGGGGCGAGAATCCTCGTCGAGTCCGGGCACGACTGATCAAGTCGGGTGTGATTGAAAACCTTGAGGCTCAAATCCGCGAACGCAAAGCAGTGGACGTGGTTCTTAAGTCAGCGGTTTACAAGGACGTTCCGGTTCCTGCCAGTGAGGAAGATCACATCCAGGCACTGTCGATTTCCGTTTGCGGAACATCGTCAGTGGTTGTCAGTCCGACTGACGACGAAGTCGCAGAATAATTAAACAGGCTTAAAGCTTGCTGAGTTGCTTATCGGCGTCACCAAACTGCGTTTGGTTGACGCCGATTCTCTTTAACAATGACAGATACAGACTGCAGAGCTTGCGGTTGTCGTCCCCATCGTCAATGAAATCCAGCACTCGTCCCGTTTCAAGTGTCCCGCCCAATCCGCCGGCCAGTAGAAGTGGGACTTTGGTCGAGTCGTGCTTGCTTCCTGACCACATGTTCGAAACGAACATCAGGCAGGAATTGTCCAGAACAGTTCCATCGCGTTCCGGCATGGAATCAAGCTTCGACCCCAAATAGGCCAATTGGCTGACGTAGTACCGGGAAACTCGCTCGTAGGCGTCCGATTGATCTTCGTGTGACGCTGGATGGTGGGCGAGGCGGACATCGAGAAATGGGTAAAAGAGTCCGGACAGGTCGCGACACAACAGCAACGTCGCCACGCGAGTCTTGTCTGTCTGAAATGCCAGAGCAATGATGTCACACATCAACCGCATATGATCACGAATATCTTCTGGCAACCCGTTGTCGGGTCGCTTCATGAGAATTGGCGATTCTCCACGTTTTTTTGCCAGATCATCCGCTCGATCTTTTGTTGCGCGAGTTCTTTCGACCTGCTTCTCAACTTCGCGCACGCTCGTCAAATATTCGTCCAGCTTCGCACGATCAGACTGACTGACCTGACGATTCAGATGGGAAGCATGCTCTTTCACTCGGTCGAGAATGCTCTTGGTCCGTTTTGTTCCTTGATTGTCGAACAGGCTGTCGAACGCCAGTGACGGGTAAACTTCCATCGGAACCGGTGAATTCGCGTCATGCCATGAAATATGTGAACTATAGGCCATTGAGAAATTCGTCTCGTGGTAGCCCGTAATCGGTTGCTCGCAGCCGAGAATCAGACTGGACTGCGGCGTTTGATCGCCAAAGTGATTGGCGATCACCTGGTCGACGCTGATCCCCCCTTTGAGCACGGCTCCTTTTTGCAGGGGAGCCCCCGACAGAATATTACCAGTCTGTCCCGGATGGATTCCGACCCCGGTAGCCTGTTTGTTGAAAAGCCCGTTAATGACGTTCAGTTTCGTCTTCAACGGTGCCAGCGGTTCGAGACTTTGGCTGAGTTCCATCTCGGCACCTGAGCCTTTGGCCCACCAGTGCCTGGAGTTGATACCGTTGCCCATAAACATCGCCGCGAATCGCCTGGGAAGTTCGGTCTCCGGCTTTCCGGTAATCGATTCATCGCCCCAGACCGAAATGGACTCGAGCCACGGCAATGACATGGCGACACCGACACCACGAAGGACAGTACGGCGATCGACTCGGACTTTGTCGCGTTTCATGAGTTCGTTTCCGTCGGGAAGACAGGTTCCAATTCGGAGCTCGAAATATTTTCAGTAAAAATACCACGCAGCAACCTGGAATCCGAGTGCAATCAGATTTCCCCCAGAATGCATCGCAAGTGGCACAAGAATCGTTTTGCTTTTAATAAACGTCCACCCGAGCATGAATCCGGCAATCTGATTGTCCGGACCTGGGTTACCACTCAGCACATGCAGCAACGAAAACAGGAAGCCACCGACAAGGATCGTGCCCCACTCACCAAGTGTTGGAAGTACTGCCAGGGTGAGCAATGAGCGGAAGAGGATTTCTTCTGAGACTGGCGCATCGATGCACATAAAAACAAGCACACGCACGCTTGGCTGTGTTTTATAAATTGGAATCGTCCAGTCGTTGATCTGAAAGATAATGAAGCCGATGAGTGAAATCACACCGATTACCAGGGCAAACCACAATGCCAGTCGGAACCAGTAGCCCCATCCTTGTACCGGGCGTGCATTAAATCCCAACGCAGCGGAGCTTCCCGGATCAAGGCTGATAACGCTGACAATTCCAAGCAGTGCGAGCAGCGAAAAGCTGATCCCCATTCTGTAACGCGTTTCGATCAGACTGATCGTGACAATCGCGATCGCAATGATACGAGCAATCAGTCGTTGCCGGGTGACACTTTCGAACTCGACATGTTCGATCATGGCAATTCCTCACCCCGTTTATTCAGGAATTGAGGACTGACGATGATCGCTTCGACAAGGCTTTGAAAACGGTAATCATCTGCGATGAGTTTTTGCTTCATCGTCTCGACGGTGGATTTATCCGAGAGCAAGAGGCTTCTTCCGAGCGCATACGAAAGTATTTTACGACAAAGATTATCGATGAATTCACTTCGACGAGTCTCGCTGACATAGTGACGCAGTCCCTCGATTCCGGTTCGTTCCAATCCATCTGGAAAGAGGGATCTGGTTTCGACCGCTCGCCCACCCAGATCATTGTCTCGTCGTTCGCCGATCGGTCCGTATCCTTCAAACGCGACGCCGATTGAGTCGAATCGATCGTGGCATCCAGCACACGCCTGATGATTTCGGTGCCTGGCCAACAGTTGAGGAAGTGTTAAGTCACCCAGATTGGATTCATCTTTGGGGAGCTCCGGAACAGTCGGTGGGGGGGGAGGGATATTTTCGCCAAGCAATCGTCTGACGACCCAATAGCCACGTTTCACGGGACTGGTTCGAAGACCAGGTGAGTTCTGGGTGAGAAACACGGACATAGAGAGCATCCCCCCACGTCCATAAGCCTTCGCGTTTGGCACCCGAACCCAACCGTCGTCCTTTGTTTCCCATTCAACGAGTTCCGCTGTGATATTCATTCCATAATGTTTTGCCAGAATCGGATTCACGAACGTGTCTTCAGCGTCGAGAAGATGAAGCACAGATCGATTTCTCCGAGCGATGTCGATAAACAGTCGCAAAGGTTCTTCGAACATGGCCTGCCGAAGTTCGTTTGTAAAACTGGAGAATCGTTCACGGTCGACACTGTTGTGTTCTTCAAAGCGGCGAAAATCGAGCCAGTGCCCGGCAAACTCCGTTGCCAATCCTCGAACTCGATCGTCTTGAAGCATGCGGCGAGCCTGTGCGATCAAGATGGCTGGCTGGTGCAGGTCGCCGCTCTGGGCATGTGAAAGCAATTCGCGGTCAGGAATGCTTGACCAGAGGAAATAACTCAGCCGACTGGCCAATTCATAGTCGTTCAGAGGCCGGATATTCTGACCCGGGATAGCCAGATCCAGTCGAAAACAAAAGTGCGGTGACAACAATATGCTGACGACCGAATCTCGAATCGCGTCTTCGTGACTCAGCCCCTCCCGACGCAGGTTTTCATAAAAACCGGTTAATTCGTCTCGTTCCAAGTCCGAAAGTGGCCGGCGATAGGCTCGTTGGGCGAACCGCGCGAGTGCTTCCCTGTGGCGCGATTCAGCCGCCTGATGGGTTTCATCAATCCAGCGGACATCGGCTGACATATTTTCAAAATAGGTTTCGATCGCCTCGATTGCCTGGTCGCTCGCATTGCTTCGGCTCGCTTTGGCAACGTACGCATCGCGCATCTGTTTCAGTTTTTCCTGCGAAGTGACGTCCTTATTTTCCGGGCGTGCAAAATCGAATTCAGGACCACCCGCAAATCTTGGCGGCTCTGCTCGCTCAAAAAACAAAAAATCTTTGTACTGACGGATGGGAACTAACGTCACAAAATTCAGATTCTGCCAGAGTGAATCGAGTTCGTTTTTTTCGGCATCATCAAGGACAAGCTCGCAAAGGGGGAGATCATCGCGGAAATACCCCTGCATCAGGTGGAAACCTGCGGTTAACAATCGAACCTGGGCTCCGAGTTTTGGGTCGGCGTAATGTCCCCGACTCGATACTGAAAATGCATTTGGAAAAACGCGACAGAATCGATCACGAGCGGCGTCGAGCGCCGCATCTTTTCCATCCCCTTTATGGGACATGCGTTGTGAGGCAATTTGCCGATTCCACCATAACACCAGTGGCTGACTCCCGTCGGAATTCCCCTTCACGTGCAGCTTTTCAATTTTCGAATCCAAACTGTTGCGAAGTTTGATCACGAGATCTCGCAGTCGGTCACAACCTTGAATCGCTTCGTCAGATAGATTTGGATCAACGGTCAACTTACGCCATTCGTCTTGAAGTTCAGCAAGAGGTCCCGTTACCTCGGGCTCCGTTAATGCGGACCAGACTGTTTTCAGGTACCTGGGACTCAATGGTGATTTCACCGTTGAAGACACTGAAGGGAGCTTTAGTTCGTGATCGGCAGGTTGCTGTGCCTCGTGAACGGGAATTCTCTTCTTTGTTTTCACAAAACTCGTGGCAAATTCGCTTAGCGTGGCGTCAGGCTTGCCGAGATTCTTGCGATGCTGAAATTGCCATGCGGCGAAAAAATAGTCGGAATAATCGACTTCGTGACGCTGATAAAACGACACGATCTGCTGCACGCAGTACTTGTCACGATCGGTTTCTGTTACGGCGGGATGAGGAGCAAACGTCAATCCACTCGGAGTCAAAACAAGATGATCTGCCACAAGCCGAGCGGCTGCCAGGTATTTCTTGACTAACGCAGGTGACATCGTCAGAGATTCACCGGAATTATCAAAACCTTCTTCATTCGCTGGATCAACGGGGAATTCTCGAGTTGGCTGGATGTCGACCCCCGTCAGGTCGCGGATCGAATAATCGAATTCCGCGTTGCTGAGCCGCCTGGCGAGAACAATTCCGGGATCACCTGCACGACGACTCGCTTCGTAGTCGCCAAATGCTCGAATCCATTCGATGATTGCCCGACGTTCATCGCGTGAAGGTTGTTTTGATGCGTCCTTCGGGGGCATCTCTTCCGACTTCAATCGCTGGAGGACGATCTCCCATGTTCGGTAATTTCTCGCAATCGCATGAAGCGTTGAATCTTCGCTCAGCTTCAACATCCCTTCCTGCTTTATTGTCCCATGACAGTCAAAGCAATGGGCGTTCAATAACGGCAAGACCGTTTTCAGGAAACGATGTTCCAGTTCCTCCTGAACCTGATCGGCGGCAAACGAAGTGCTGACGCTGGCAATCACTACGAAAATGGCCGCGATCAGATTTGACGTTATTCGAACGTAACCAAAAATGATTTCGTACCTTTCGAGAAACGTTTTCAGGATAGAGTCACCTGTTTTCCATACGTCTGCAACTCAACGTCGCCGCGAACAAGGACGCTGCTGGCATCAGCCTGCTTAGGCATTCGTCTTGAAACCTGTCGCAAGTTTCTCTCGTGTCTCTGCCATGACCGCTACAACTCGCTGCATGTCGACCGGTGAATACCGTTGGTCGATGTGAAAGCTGAGCAGCGATTTTGCCTGCAGGCATTCCGAGTCGGCCCAATGAATGACCGGGAAAATTCGTTGTGCGAAGAGGTCGGCGCGGTAGCGATCACGTTCCCGCAGAGAGACCATCAGGTACATATATTCTCCCGGCAGAATTTCGATTTCAGGGAGATCAGCCGCTAGTCGCTGGGCCAGATTTGCATAGTTATCACGCCGAATCTGCGAAACGGCTTCGAAGTCGAACCCCTTCGCTCGCCCGACTTCACTCTCATGCGCCGATGCAATTTCTGGAACGGCTAACGCCTCATCAGATTCGCGCCCCAGTTTTAAAAAGAGTTGTTCGAGTCCTTCCGAGGGGTTCTGGAGAAAAGCGGTTTTGGCTTTTTCAGCCTCTTTTCGCAGGTTTCGATAGCGAGTCGGCCCGACTGACAACTCTCGACGACGGTTCTGATACGCGACCGCAACATCAACACTGCTGAACTTTCGAAGACTGTTCAGCGCATAGTCACCCGCGAAGTTCGCGATGTCGAGCGGTGCTTGAACGAAGTCTTCAATGATCGTAGCGCCCGTTCGCTGGCGAATCGAGTTGATCGCCTCCTTCGAAGCGGGATCGAATCGATTAAAGTGTAAATAGAGCAAAACGTCCTGAGGCTTGAGTTTCAGCAAGTCATCCTGTGAGGTCCATAATTCGAACCGAATCCGATTTCCGAGCTTGATCGACAATCGATTCAGCGATTCGCGGCAGAAATTCTCGGCCGTCCAGAGTGTGATCGGTCCCTGTCGACCCGCATGCTCTTCAAGGATCGCAGCCAGTGCATCGATGCCGGTTTCGTACAGATTGCGAGCTTTATCCCGAATCACTTCGGGAAAGAGTACATCAAATCCCGTTCTTGTATTGCCGGAGCAAAACCGATCGTGGTCCGAACTGGAAAAGATCCCTCCAACTGTCGGCTTTGAATACCTGGACATCGGAGATTCGGGGATACGTTCCATGCGAAACGATTTCCAGCTGAAACAGGACAAAATGGTTTTACGCGTTTGAATTCGCCACCGAACAAAGTTCGATCAGGTGGCCGTCTGGATCATTCACGAAAAGCTGAATGGCACCATCGGGCCGCTTTTTGGGGGGTGAGACAAACGCAATTCCTAATTCCGCAATTCGTTGTGAGGCGGCGTAGCAGTCATCCACGAGAAATGCGAAATGATGACCTCGCGAATTGGCACAGGCGGCAGAACCCGCCCGGCCCGATCCTTCAAATTCCAGAATTGTGTGGATCAGCGTTGCCCCTGCCTTAAACCACTGCCCCGCAAAGGGAAAGTTGGGACGAGCGACTTCGTCCATGCCAAGTGCATCGACGTAAAACTTGCGGGTCGCCGCCAGGCTTTTGACAACAATTGTCACATGGTCGAGCGACTTAACGCGAATCAAAGGGGCGCTGCTCACAAGTTGGATCTCACGACGGATTGACGCGAACGTTCACGAGAAAGAAAGCACGCGAAGTCTAACCCGCCATCAGAGGTTCGCCAACAGTCCAGTGTGAACCGTCGCGAATGATCCGTCGATAAAGTGTGTCGCGTTCGACAGGCTCGCGTCCCGTTTCACGGATCAAACGATGCAGACTTTCCACGCTCAACCCTTCTGGCGTCTTTGCACCCGCATCGTGATAGATGATCTCGTGAACCACCGTCCCGTCGATATCGTCAGCTCCAAATCCTAAAGCGACTTGAGCGATCTGTTCACCGAGCATGATCCAGTACGCTTTAATGTGATCAAAGTTGTCGAGCATGATTCGCGACAGAGCGATCATCCGAAGGTCCATGCTTCCAGTCGGCTTCGCGATCTGATCGAGTCCCGTGTTTTCTGGATGGAATGCCAGCGGGATGAAGGTTTGAAACCCGTGTGTTTCATCCTGAAGAGCCCGTAACTGACAAAGATGGTCAATCCGATGTTTCGCCTGTTCGATGTGACCATACAACATCGTAGCGTTTGATCGCAGCCCCAGTTGATGCGCGGCACGATGCACGGCGATCCAGTTTACCGAGTCCGCTTTGTGCTCACAAAGCTGATCACGAATCTCGGGATGGAAGATTTCCGCACCTCCCCCTGGCATACTTCCCAACCCCGCATCGACCAGTTCCTTCAAGACCCATTCGATCGGCTTCTTTGTAATGAAACTGAACCAGCCAATTTCCACGGCAGTCCAGGCTTTGATGTGAATTTCAGGACAAGTTTCGTGCAGGACTTTGACAATGTTCAGGTACCAGTCAAATTTCTTCTGATGATGCAGGCCGCCAACCACATGGATCTCGGTCGCACCATTGGCACGCGCTTCAAGAACCCGCTCGCGGATCATCTCATCGGTGAAGATATACGCTTTTTCAGCCTTCAGGTCGGCACGAAAAGCACAGAAGCGACAGCGATAGACGCAGACGTTGGTCGGGTTCAAATGAACGTTGGTGTTGTAGTAAGCAAAATTCCCGTTCTTTCGCTCACGGATCTTATTCGCCAGGCGACCCAGTGTCATTAAGTCGGCCTGCTCATCAAGAAACACCCCTTCGTCAAACGTGACTCGCTCGCCGTTCTGGACTTTTTGCTCGATCTGTCGCAGTCTGTTTTCTGTCATTTTTTCGTGCAATATCGTAATCAAGTGATGGTGTTTGTTTCGCTCACAAAGGCATCGTAGTTACCGAAAAAGAATTCGGCTACCGCACGCGATTTCTGCTTCGACAAGTTACCATTCGGAAATGTCAGTGAAACATTTGCAAATAGACTGAGGGACGACTGTGAAGCAACCCGGTTTCTGGCGCAGTATGACCCACGCGTGGGCAGGACTGGTCTATACGATTCAGACCCAATTGAATGCAAAAATTCATCTCTGTGTCGGTTTTCTTGTGATGCTCGTGGCGACGTGGCTCGGCCTCGACTTCCTTCATTTGAGCGTTCTCGTGCTGACCATCGGGGGGGTCCTTGCAGGCGAAACAATCAATACGACAGTCGAATCGATCGTCGATCTGCTCTCGCCCGAATGGCACGAACGGGCCAAAGTCGCCAAGGATGTCTCGGCTGCGGGTGTGTTGATTTTAAGTCTGACAGCTGTGATCGTCGGCCTGTTGATTCTCGGCCCACCGCTTTTCGAACGATTAATTCACCTGAAATTCGGTTCGTGATCAGTTGATTCTCTTTTTGACGTCTGGAACTCATCGCGATGAGAAACGGATCGGGATTGGCTTATTGAATTAACTCCACACGTTGTACGGTCGCGATCATTTTCGAGGATTGATAGATTGATTGTCCGGGGATGACTGATCGCTCGAATCCAAGGGCCATCCTGTTTCTTACGACAGCCAACTTTTAAAAATCGAAAGGACAAATCGAATCATGGCCAAGAAAGTGGTTTCTGCGGATTTAGTCGAAGCGCCGACCCAGGACGCGATTCCTGCGATGCCAACGGGGATTCAGCAATATCTGGATAAGGCCGTTGGTGCGTTGAAAAAGTTCGGTGTCGCGACGGCGAAGGAACCGACCGAACTCGTCAAAATGCTTGACGAGGTCAAGCACATCGACGAGCCGAAAATTCTGGCAATCGCCAAGACGATTCAGGAAATGAGCACCTTCAACCAACTGGTGCGAGACAACGTCGAAAGCATCAATATCGGAACTCGCTACCTCGAAATCACGCAAATGTTTGATTCGATCCGCGAAGACTCGAAAATGCTGATCCGGCAACTCGACGACGGCAAATTCAGTCTACCCGAGAAAGCGCAGAATCTCTGGATGCGGCTGCGTCGCGGAACCCCCGGTGCTCGATTCGACAAGATTGCTGACGTCTATAAGAATGTGGCGGCAGACACGAAAAACCAGCTTGATCGAGAACTGGCGATCATGGACGCCTATATCGATTTCCGGTTCGCTCTGAAAGAAGCGGAAGTACTGGCCAGGGAAGTCCTGGATGAATTCTCCCCGACGCTGATCAAGGCTCAACAGGACCTTACCGCGGCACAGGAAGCTGTGACCGCTGCCGATCCTAAGGATCAGGGGGCCAGATCCAAATTGGAATTGAAGCGAGACGAAGCTCGCCACGCCTGGGAAAAGGAAGATCGGACTTATCAGTTGCTGAAGGATGTCGCTGAAAACCTGAGCGTCGGGTACGACGTGGGTGAGACGCTCGTGACGAAACTGAAACAGACACATGACGTCAAAGATCAGGTCTATCGGCGATCAGTGACGTTCTTTACCACGAACGAACACGTCTTCACAATTCTGGGAACGGTCTACACTTCACAACAAGGCTTGAACGAAGCGACCAAAGCGACGGAATCGATGAAGGAGGGTGTCAACAAGGGACTGGAAGACGTCGCCGAACTGGGACGCGACCTTGAACGAGCGGCACTCAGGGCCGGCTATGGTTCGACCATCAGCCCGCAATCGGTCGAGAAGCTTGTTACCGCGATTTCGGATTATCAGGTTGAATCGATCCAGATGATTGCCGAATTGCGAAAAGAGAGCGAACAAAGCGCGAAAGAAATTCGCCGAGTCGTCGAAGAAGGGAAACGAAAGTTCCAGGAAACCGTCAACAAATTTGACTGATCATCACTGCCAACGAATCAAGGGGCTTACATGACGTCGATGTCTTGTAAGCCCCTTTTTTCATGACTGTGGGAGGAAAATGGCAGTCAATCGCGACGTGTCAGCTCAGATTTCGACTACCAGCCCAGCGACATGTTGGTTTCAATGACCCGCTGAGCCTCATGCAGGTCGGTTCCGGTATCCTGCATATAAAGACGAATCGCGTGGACCTTGTCCCCTTGCGAGCGGCTGAGGCAATCGCGAGCCTTATCGCAGGGTTCTCCGGTTCCTTCGATTCCCAGCAACCGCTTTGAAATCACCCAAACGTCGTGAGGCCGTCTCGCAACACGTTTGATGTGGTCCTCAGGATAGTTGCTTCTGGTGATCGCTTCGGCACCGGACTGGTCTTCCGCCCAGGCGATCATGATGTGTGCGTCGGTCTCAATCTCGAACAGAGCCATGAATGCACCTCGATTTCCAAACAGAGAGAAAGGTGTGAACGGCAACTTATGACGGGCGAGTTTTCGTCGTCTGCAGTATACCGTTCGACTTTGGTCAACGTCCATCAGTCACTCGGGATTCTCGATTCGTAGTTGAGAGTTTTCCTGTACCGCTTAAAATGCCGAATGAATTTGAAATTCCACCGCGTTGAATGTTGATAGAAACGTTGAGCCCGCCATGCCGAAATTTGCCGTGATCCTGCCTGCTGCGGGAAAAAGCAGTCGATTCTCCAAGCAACGAAAAAAAGTATTCGTCGAATTGAAGGGGAGACCAGTGTGGGTGCGGACTGCCGAGCAGTTCGTCAATCGCAGTGACGTCGCGCAGACAATCCTGGTGGTCTCGCCCGAAGATCTCGACTGGTTCAAAGAGAAATTTCGACCGAACCTGGCCTTCATGGACATTGAGGTCGTAACAGGTGGTGCCGAACGAGCGGATTCCGTTCAAAATGCACTCGCCCGAGTTCGTGCGGATATTGATTTTGTCGCCGTGCATGACGCGGCACGACCGCTGATTGTGAAAGACTGGATCGATCAGGTGTTCCATGCGGCCGAGAAACATGAAGCCGCAATCCTGGCGACTCCGGTAACCAGCACCTTGAAACGGGTGGATGCGGACCTGTCGATCGAAGAAACCGTTCCGAGAAAGAATCTGTGGGAGGCACAGACACCGCAGGTTTTTCGACGCCAGTTGCTTCTCGACGCTTACGCGCGACGGGATAACTATCAACCGACCGACGAAGCGGAACTGGTCGAACGAATCGGAGCGACCGTGAAAATCGTCACGGGTTCGCCGTTCAATCTAAAAATCACAACGATGGATGACTTTCGCGTGGCCGAGCATCTGCTCGACGCGCTACCGAAAGAAAAACTTCCCGGATTCCTGCATCCGTTCGATGATGAGCGTGAATAACGCGGGAAATTAGATTGAGTTCTTTGCGTCACTGCTTGACCGCCCTGGGTCAAGCTGTGTTCTATGCATGTCAGTAAGAGAAGAGCACTGCTTCTCCGAAGACTACTAAGCCGTGGCACAGAATCCTGGTTTCGAAAATGAAACGACCCTAACCAGCAGCTTTCGGCTGATCGGAATTCAGCTTGTTGTAAAGCGTCTTGAGAGCAATGCCGAGTTCGGCTGCCGCCTTCGGCTTGTCCCCCTGGAACTTGTCCAGCGCTTTATAAATCATGTCCATTTCGATTTCTCGCAAGGTCTTCGGCGAGGTCGGCATCGACACTGTTTCGGCGGACATACTGACCGTATTGGCATAGCGATGCAGGTGCGAAGGGAGATCTTCCGGCCGGATCGTGATTCCATCCGACATGATCAAGGCTCGTTCCAGAGCATTCGCCAATTCGCGCACGTTGCCTGGCCAGTCGTGTTGTTTCAGGACCGCAATGGCCTCGACAGACAGGATTGAATCCGGAATGTCGCGCCGTTTCATATAGCGAGCGATCAAGGTCCGCGCAAGTTCGGGAATGTCATCTTTTCGCTCGCGGAGCGGCGGTAGTGGAATCTCGAACGTGTTGATCCGGAAGTAAAGGTCTTCGCGGAACGTCCCTTCCGTCACCATCTTCTGAATATTGCGATTGGTCGCGCAGACGATGCGAACGTCGACATGGAACGCTTCGTTCTCACCAACCCGTCGAACTTCACCCGATTCCAGAAACCGCAGCAGTTTAACCTGCATCGATTTGTCGAGTTCCCCGAATTCGTCAAGAAACAGCGTTCCGCCATTCGCGACTTCGATCAATCCTTTGCGGGACTTTTCCGCACCGGTATAGGCACCCTTGCCATGTCCGAACAATTCGCTTTCGACGAGATGCTCGGCCAGCGCACCGCAGTTCACTGGAACGAACGGCATGTTTGCACGAGGACTGAGGTCGTGAATTCGTCTGGCGACCAGTTCTTTACCCGTTCCCGTTTCGCCCTGAATCAAGACGCTGGAATCGGTGGGAGCGATCTTTTCGCACAATTTCTTGACGCGAAGCATCGGTGGCGAGTGGCCGATCAGGTCGGGCGAACCCTCAACAGCCTTCAGCCGGCTTTCCAGGGCAATTGTCTTATTTGTCAGGGTTCGTTTCTCAGCAACGCGCTTCAATGAGGCGGAAATTTCCGCCATTTTCCACGGCTTGCGGAGAAAATCGTAGGCCCCGGATCGAATGCCTTGAATGGCGGCATCCATATCCCCATGGCCGGTACTGATAATGATTTCGGTTTCCGGGGAGACTTTTCTAATGTGGTCGATCACGTCCCAACCACTCAGTCCCGGCATACGAAGGTCAACAATGGCAGCGTCAAAAGGCTGTTTGTCCAACGCCTTGAGCGCCGCATAACCGTCCTCGCACATGATTACATCATGTCCCATGCGAGGCAGCTCTATTTTCATCACGTCACGAATGGCTTGTTCGTCATCAACGAACAACACGCGCAACTTTTGTGTTGAGGCAACAGTCAACGGGCTATCTCCTTGCCCAACCGGGTGGCTTCCATGTCACCCAGCCGACGCAGTTCCAATCCTTGGAATGTCGAGTCGAATCCTTCGGTTGAAGGACGGATTGATAACAAAGATCAGGAAACGCCGCAATGGGCGTTATTCGCTGGAAAAACAAGGCGGAAAATTCGATCGTAAATCAAGAAGACGTCGCGGACGTTGTAGTTCTCCGGCAAGCTGCTCGAACATGAAAATCACTCTGTATTTCGCGAGGGCTGTGGTCTGGGGTCGGGTGTTCAAATTTGAAAATTGGCCGCGCTGGCTGATTAATGGAAGTCGCATAATTGGCCAATTTTGAAATTTGGACGCCCGACCCCCTCTTCGGCAATCCGCAGATTCCATCGGCAATCAAACAGGATAAAATCGACACCAACGAATTGATCGCTGAATGCGAACGCAATGATACAACTCGTGGAAAAATAATGAACGATCGAGGGGAGGAATGCAGACGATCCCATTTTTGGAATTGGCAGAAGCCGTCAGGATTATCTTTACCTCGGGAATCGAGTTTGTTGCGCAATCGTTCAAGGCTCTGTCGGGAGAAAAACTCCAGGCGTATCTCAGAAACGTCGGTCCAATGACGGAGATTATGTACGAAATCGTCGCGATGGAACCGACAGTCATTGACCGAGTGGGGAATGAAAAGGTGACGTGGGAACTGAACATCGTTACGGGAAAAGAGCGTCAGCAGTTACTCGACGGCATCAAGTTTATCTACCGAGCCACTCAAACCATGCCCGGCAAGCCAAGTTTTCAAGAACGCCTCGATTGGCTGAAACCCAAGCTTCCTCGGGTGATTACTGGCAGCCAGGAATAGTCAACGCGGCCGCATTGTGTGCAGGCTATGGCTGTGCGCAGGTCTCCTGACAGCACAGGGACCCGACCGAAGGAGACTGTTCCTTTAGTCATTTGCGTTCCTTTATCGAAATGCATTTGCTACGTCAGATAACCGGAAAGCACACGTTTCGGTCTTGGGAAAGATTCTGATGTTAACGGGCCTATTCCGACCAATTGTTGAGAAATTCCAGTCGGTTTTGCATTTCTTCGGCACCGATTGTCGAGAACAAACGTAAGAGGCGACGAAGCCTTGGGCCGGTGGATTGCGCCTGTTGTTGCATACAAACGATACCTGAATGCACTTCTTCGGCAGTCAGCCAGTCCTGATGAAGTTGGCAAAAGTCCCCTGTGTTGCACGTCAGCAATACCCGCTTGCTCGAAGTCGCAAAAGCCAGATGCTCCGCATCGTCGCGTTCTATCATATCAGCTTCTAATGCAGTCAGAACATCGACTCCGCGAGCTCGTAAGGCGGCCACAAGCACTCGATCCATTGAGTCTTCATCAATGTAGATGCGAGCCGTCACGGCGTAGCTCGATTCGTTACTTTGTTCATCGCCTGTTCTGCCACAGCGTCATCAGTGGCAATTTCGGCTTCGACCAGTGTTTGATTCGCATGGTAATACGCCAGCGCGGCAAACACCTGAGCCAGGTTGAGATGTTCAATTCGATCGACGATCTCTTCGGGTGTCAGGCCCAACCGATACCAACGAACAACTCTCTGCACGGTGACACCAGTCCCTGCAATGCGCGGCCTCCCACCTCTCACCTCATTCGAGGCAACAATGAAAGAGCCGATCTCCAAGATTCCTGACATGGTATTGTCCCTTCCCGTGATCTTCGCGTATCTCGACAGTTGATTTTATCAACGTCTATGCTACGAACGCAGTCAGTTCGCGACCAGTCAAGATTCCTCAAGGCATGATCGATTGCCGACTTAATCGTGACTTCGGGGCAACCGGTCCGGGCTTCCGCTGCTGGCAGCGTTGGAACACATCTCCGCCAGCAGGTGGAAACTCCCGGTTGTTTTGGTATCGTCGAAGCGTGCCTGACTCCTCGCTGTTGGAATCAGAAACCCCTGTCGTGACAAAGCCGTAGCAGATGATCCATTGTTCACAAGTCTGTAGGGTTTGGTTCGCTTTTTCGGGAGTCTCGTGTGATCCGTCCGTCGTCATCCTCTTCTCGTTCCTGCGGTTTCACATTGATCGAGCTTCTGGTTGTGATCGCGATTATTGCCGTATTGATTGCACTGCTGCTGCCGGCGGTGCAGCAGGCTCGCGAGGCGGCCAGGCGGACTCAATGCAAGAACAACTTGAAACAACTAGGGCTGGCCGTCTTCAATTATGAATCGACTTACAGCAGATTCCCTTCCAGCGGTCGCGGCATGAACATGAGCTTGATGAATCTGCAAGCGTTTCCCGCATCGACATTTTCGCTGCTGTTACCGTATCTGGATCAAGCCGCCTTATATGGCCAGTTCAATTTCTCGTATCACTACACAAACAGCCTGAACAGCTCGAACGCGACCGCCGCACGAGTCACGATTCCAGCATTCCGTTGCCCCAGTAATGGATATACTAAACCGGATTCACGAGGATACGGTGAAACCGACTATACACCTCTGGCATTCACCGATCTTGATCCCGTCACCGGGCTGAAAAATGGCTATAACGGCAGCGTCGGGACCGGAGGCGGCCCCGGTACAAACGGGACGACACTCAATGCAACGGTCGACTCGGCTCTCGGCCTCTTTGGAAACCCGATTTCGTCCACCACAGACGGTCTCAGCAATTCGATCCTGTTTTTTGAGGACGGGCAACGCCCGTCGGAACTGGTCGGAATCTACGATTCGCTCAGTCTCTACATTGGCGGAGCCAGGGGTCTTGATGCGACACAACTGGCGACCGGCAACTTCACTGCACCGAATCGTTGGGCTGATTCTGATTCCGGATCGGGCGTATCCGGTCAAAACAATTCGACTGCGGGAAAACTTGTCAGCGTCATCAATGGCAACAAGACCCCGACCGGTGGTCCGACAGACTGCCCGTGGACAACAAACAACTGCGGCCCGAACAGCGAGCCCTTCAGCGCTCATATCGGCGGTATCCACACGCTGCTGGGGGACGGTGCCGTTCGTTATATCTCAGAAAACATCTCGACCAACACCATCAGACAACTCTGCGGTCGAAACGACGGACAGGCGGTTGACAACTTTTAATTCGTAAAACCGTTTTGAAACAACGCTGGGATTTCAGCAACGCATGATTTCCAAAATCCGTTTGAGTCCGTGCGACGATCTTCGAAGGTCTTATTTCGATTGTTGTTTCCTGATGACCTTCAGTTTGGATACGAAGTCATCCGGTTTCATGCGGTCGCTATTGTTTTTACCAACATAGCGAAACAATTCCTTTCCTGAACTGTCGACCAAAACAAGTGCCGGGTAATGAACGCTCTGGCCATGAAACTTGTAGCCATCAGGAATGCCGAATTCTTTAGCGAGCCGGGCATCCGGATCGCGATAAATGACAGGAAGGTCTTTCAGCCCCTCTTTGTTGAGCTTTCCCGTCCAAACTTTGATCTCATCGGTATTGTCGGGCTTCAGAAATAAATGAACGACATCGGGAGTGTTTGCAGCGATCCTGGCGTAGTCATTCGTGTATTTGATGCAGTAGGGACATTCGGTCTTCAGCAAAAAATGAAGCGCGATCAGCTTGCCCTTCTGCTCCGACATCCTGAATGCGGTGTCATGAGTCGGCGATTCGACGGTAAAATCCGTTGGATTTTCCGCCTGGGTCACGACGGCGATCAGAGAGAAAACCAAAAACAACCCAGCTTTTGTCATGTTTGTTGTCATCTGCGCGATTTCGTTTCTTGAAGAAAAAGAATGATTGAATCCAATGACCCGATCTCCAAACCGGGTATTGCCGACGATTGCCGCCAAGTGTGCGCACGCTCGTGCCGACGGACATGCAGTCGAATGGCGAAGATCACTTTTCCGCCAGTAGCTTGTTGACAGCGTCTTCGACGGTTTTGTCGCCGGTCGCGCCCTTCCAGTTCAATTCGCCGGGCCACCACATCCGGATATAGCCCTGTTTGTCCACGACATAGACGCAAGGCCACATGGTGTTGCCCCAGGCTTTCCAATTTTCCGATTTCAAGTCGATCATGATCGGAAACTTTAAGTCCCTTTCGCTGGCGGCGGCTTTCACCGCTTCAGCGTCGCGCTCGCGACTTGTTTCCGGAGTTTGGATGCCGATCACGACAACACCTTTGTCGGTCAATTCCTTGTGCCATCGCCGGTAGATTCCAAAGTTGGCGTGACAGTTGTGACACTGAAACGCATAGAAGTGAACCAGCACCACTTTGCCTCGTAACTCCCGCATGGTGAGTGGCGAGGAGTTCATCCAGTGTTCGACTTCGGCGAACTCGGGAGCCATTGCATAGATGCGTTTCAACCTTGTAGGGTCGAACGGATCGCCCAGCAAGGACTGCAGCTTTTGCCTCTGCTCCGGCCGTATGATCTTCATCAGCCCATCTCGTTCCCCCTTGCTCGCTTTTTCTGCTTTTTCCTGCAAGCTTTTGATTTGCGGGTCACCGAACTGGGTATTAGCCAGAGCCATTTTCGATTCGTCAGCGGCACGCGCCAACACTGCCAGTTTTTGTTGCTGAGACGACTGGATACCGACTTGCTTTGCCACATCGCTGCGTAACACGATTCTGTTACCTTGGGCAGAGTATTCCAGTTGCTGCAGTCGTTGACGCTGCTCTTCTGACGCAGATTTTCTGAACCATTCCCAGACTTGCAATTCCAGTTCACGAGTCACCGCGCGTTCTTGATCGGTCGGTAAAATACGGGCCGGAAACCATTTCGCATCCAGGTTGCGAAGCAGAGATTCCAGATCAGCAATCTGTTGGTCAGTGAGCTTCAGCTCGCTGTGAACCTCCGGCGCATGTACGAGACCGAGCAGGTATTGAGGAACCAGTTTGTCGTAAGGACTCTTCGCTTCCTGCGCAACGAGGTTTCGCTGCGTCGCGGTGAAAAAAGCCACGACATATGCAAGACGCAAGAATCCCTTAATCAACATGGACTTTCTTTCTGTGATTGGTATGCAGGGAAGTACGGAGACTCACCGACGCTGACTTCGATGCAGCCTGTCGATTCGTGCTTGATCTGGCAATCAGTTGGGGTTCGTCACCATGGTCAGCCTGGCGATAAAGTCGTCGGGCTTCATTCGGTCGGTGTTGTCTTTGCCAACGTAGCGGAACAGTTCCTTACCGGAACGATCGAGCAACACAAGTGCGGGGTAATGGACGGTCTGACCATGAAACTGGTAGCCATCAGGAATGCCAAATTCTTTTGCCAACCGGGCGTCCGGGTCGCGATAAACGACCGGTAGACTCTTCAGACCCTCCTGGCTGATGTTCGCGGCCCAAACTTTAATCTCATCCGTACTGTCAGGCTTAAGAAACAGATGCACGACATCGGGATTGGAAGCCTCAAGCTGGGAATAGTCATGTGCCAGCTTGAGACAGTTTGGACATTCGGTCTTCAGCAAAAAATGTAACGCGAGCACTTTGCCTTTCTGATCAGCCAGTGCAAACCTTGTCCCATGCGTCGGTGATTCGACGACAAAATTGCCCGTTCGCTGATTTGCAATCTTGTTTCCAACAACGCGGTCGGAGTCAGGCTGGTGCATCCGGATCTGAAGACCGAACAGGACCATCACGGACAGACACAACAAGCCGACTGCTGTTAAGGTCAGATTTCGACTTAAGGAAAGCGACACCCGCGACAAATCGACGCGGCTCGCTGGCAAACAAGTAGCTGACTCGACGTCAGCCATTCCTGATCCTTTGTCGACAAATTCACTTATCCCAGTCTGGTCACCGCTTCTCGCAACCACCTGAGCCAGGCATTTCAGTCCCAGTTCCAGATCCTGATGCAGAAACCAGAATCTCCGAGCTTCAATGTCAGTACGCAGAACGGTTTGCAGTTCCCTGAGTTCTCCCTCTGTGAGCGTCCCTTGCCCGAATGCCGTAAAAAGTTCCAGAAGGTGGTTCTGCTGATCGAGTGTCATATGCCCCCCTCCTGTAAGCGTCGCTGTACGCACTCGGTTAAACGTCGCCGCAACAGTGTCAATTTGTTGTAGAGCGTACGTGGAGCTCGCTGCAGCCTCGCAGCCAACTCAGTGATCCCGCCGTGTTCCGCATACGCGGTACTCAACAGTTCGCGCTCGGCGGGCCCGACTTCATTCAAACACTGCTGCAAGGCTGCGATCCGTTGCCCCTGGAGATCGAGATCGACGATTCGTTCAGCAGCCAACGTCGCCAGCAAATCGTCATCGAACTTCAAATGTGATCGCGCCGCCCGCCGTTGAAAGTTCTTCGCCTCGTAAAAACAAATTGTACTGGCCCAAGCCACGAAATTACTGCCCGATTCGTATGTCTCGAATTTCCTCCACATCAGCAGGCTGGAACTCTGCAACACGTCCTGCGCATCGTGCCAACGTCCCAGAACGGACATCAGATACCCGAGCAATTTGTCGTGCGCCGCCGTCAGCAACGTCACGAATTCCTCGTGCCGATCATTCGCGTTCGTTGTCGGTGTTGGCTCAATCACAAAAATGAAGTCTCAACGACGAGCGTAGGTTGATCCAATTGCTGAATCCAAGTCAGCACACAAAATGCGATTCACTAGCATCATATGTCTCCGCATCGGGAAAGTGACCGGCCAGATTTTTCCAAAATCTTCAGTTGGTTGGGAAAAGCCGATCGACAGAGAGTTCATAGACTCGAAGGTCACAGCGGTTGCCCCAATTCCATTGTTTCTTTGTTTGCAATTCCACAGTGAGCAGGCCTTGATTGCACCATGAGAAGCTCGCTTGGTAGTAAAAGCCAATTTCCTCGCGATGAACGATCACGCCGTCGATCCTGCGCATCACCATCAGAAAATGTCGAACATCAATGGTTTTGACACCTGATTGAAGACGTGTTTGATAGACCAAATGGTCGAAATCCGGTGGATTGCAAGCAATTAAAAAGACCATCGAATTGTATTCTTGGATACAGTTCCAATCTCCGGATAATTCCAGATTCTCCTGTGCCAGGATCTTTTGGATCTCATCCCTCATTTTCTGGCAGTTGAGAAATTCGGTTTCTTGTTGCTTGAGCCGTGGAGAGAAATCGAAGATCTGCCCGTCAATCGTCGCGCGGTAACCAACAGCCCCCCGCGCCATTGCCTCAGACTCCTCGACGTATGTCTCAAGGTGATGTCGCGAAAGAATCCGTCCGGTGTTGCGATCGATCAGCCGCCCTTCGATGCTTAGAACGTGCTCATTGACGATGCCCACTGGCCGATCGCCTTCATTATCAAGTCCCGGCACACAGTCCAACAACTTCAGGAACCAGTCAAATGAATCACCTAGACGTGTCCACAGCTTTCTGCCGCTAATGAAACTGATTCCATAAATTCCAGCATGGTAAGTTGTGGCGATGATGACGTCTGAAACAAGGCCGAAAAAGACAGAACCGCGACGATGATGGCGTCGCCAGATAAGTTCTCCATTGTCCCGGCGATAGCGAGACCACCATCCTCCGACGCAATGATATGCAAACTTATTTTCGGGTGAAGTAATCAACGAGTTGGCATCTGCGTAGGCAACCGTGCCACGGATTTCTTTCGACCACAAAAGTGAGGGGATCGAAACTTGCTCCGGGGTATCCATTCGCAGACCTGCGAAAAATCTTTAGTGATTGAATTGCTTGAATTGTCCCATGTTGTGGTATGGGTCAGAAAATGACAATTCCGCCGGAACTGAGGATCATCCCCGGTGACACAGTACGTTCGATGTCGCGAGGACTTTTGATTGCGAAAAAATCTAACTGATTACTGGCTAGACAGTTAAGGCTGCGGCTTGCGTAAAGCTAACGAAGTCGGCTCAGCAATCGAAATACGCTGAACGCCCACTGAGCTGTGTCCCCACGGTTCTCGTTCAATTCCCGCTCGCGAGCCATCAAGTCGTTGCTTCCATCCGGGCAAGCCGGAAGGCGAGCATTCTTCATCAGGTTGCATGAGGTAGCTGGAAGTTGTGTGTTCCATTGGGGCAAGCCCAAAGGAAACCGAAGAGCCAAGGAATGGGGCACCGCATCAACCATCCCGATTTCCTCTGGGCTTGCCCCAGAGGGATCACAACCGCCCGGCTACTACGCCAGTTACAACGAGCGCAGCGGGATGCCCCGCTCTCCTTCGGGCTTGTCCCGATGGAAGCAACGACTCGACTGCTATTCCGCCGAGTCTCGAATTTCACCGACGCGAGGTGTTTGGGCCGGACACAAGGGTGGCGCGCGTTCGGGGACATAGGTTACACGAAAATGTGTTGGTAAAGCCCCGTCTTCGGGGCACTCGATGTTGGGGAGGTTCGCGTCGTTGTAGGGAGCGCAGCGAGC
>CAIOKO010000189.1 GCA_903858935.1 uncultured Schlesneria sp.
CCAAACCGCTTGTAGGTTGAACACATCACTTCACCGAACGTCGCCGAAGCACTTGGTTCATCGAGGTCTTGAAAAACAATCACGGGCGGACCAGGAATGTCTTCGAAAGCCTCCAGTTGAGCACCGATGCTTCCATAGGCATCGCCCCCCCGTGGTGGTGCCATACTTCGAAACGTGGAGGTCAAGGCATATCCGACCATCGGAGGAAATGCCGGAAAACACGCCTTGATCGCCAGACTCATATAGCCCGTGTTCCGAGGCCGCAAGTTCCACAACTCGACCGCATTGCAGATGGTTGGAGAATCAAATTGCCGCAATTCATCGAGTTGCTCTTTCGTCAATCCAGTAACAGCCATCAAATCCCTTTCGATATCAGGAAGGTTAATCAGTAAACAAACAGTTCGAGTTCAGATCAAAAACGTCCAAGGTTTCTCACTTCAGTCCGGGCATTTCTCAGACAGGCCACATCACTCGAGCCATTCCGGCGTTGAGATCGTAACCGAAAGCGTCGAGCTTTCGGAGGTTGCCGACGAGCGAATTCAGGACAAGATTTCATGCACGACTTTCCCATGCACGTCGGTCAGTCGAAACTCGCGGCCGGCATGAAACGCGGTCAGTCGTTCATGGTCCAAGCCTAAAAGATGCAAGATTGTCGCCTGCAGGTCGTGCACATGAATCGGCTTATCGACAATGTTGAATCCGAGCTCATCAGTGGCCCCCCATGTCAAACCTCGTTTGACTCCACCCCCCGCGAGCCACATCGTAAAGGCCTGGGGGTGATGATCCCGGCCAAGGCGTCGACCCAGGGCCGTGTTCGATTCAACCATCGGTGTCCGACCGAATTCACCACCCCAGACGACAAGTGTTTCATCCAGCAGGCCATGCCGCGCCAGATCCTGTACGAGAGCCGTAGAGGCCTGATCGGTGTTCTTCAAATTGTTACGCAAGTTTCCTGCAACATCCGAATGGGCATCCCAGCCTTCGTGATAGATATTGATGAACCGAACACCCCTTTGAACCATCCGGCGAGCCAGCAGGCAGGCACGGGCGAACGAGGGTTTGTCCGGATCGCAACCGTACAGATCGAGCGTTTCTCTGGTCTCACTCTTCAGGTTCATCAGTTCCGGGGCCGAGGTCTGTAATCGGAATGCCATTTCATATGACGAAATTCGGGTGGCGATTTCCGGGTCGCCGACTGTATTCAACCGTTGTTGATTCAGATTGCTGATCAGATTCAGCGATTCCCGCTGCAATTGCGAATCAATCCCGGCGGGGCTGGAAACATCAAGAATCGGGTCTCCCTGGTTCCGCAAACGAACGCCCGCGTAATTCGTTGACAAGAATCCGCTGGACCAGTTTGCAGCTCCTCCACTGATCCCTCCTCCGGTGGACATCACAACGAAAGCGGGAAGGTCGTCGGCATCCGCGCCTAATCCGTACGTGACCCAGGAACCAATACACGGACGGCCCGGTTGTGAAAAACCGGTGTTGAGAAAAATTTGAGCCGGAGCGTGGTTGAACTGATCGGTATGGACCGCTTTGAGGATCGTGATTTGATCAACAATCCTGGGGAGATGAACAAGCGCCTCTGAAAGCTCTGCCCCTGAATCCCCATGCCTGGCAAACTTGAATTGCGGGCCAAGGCAATGAGCGTCGGGCCGGATAAACGCGTATCGCTGTCCACCGACAATCTCAGGCGGAACCGGCTTTCCTTCGTATTCCTTTAATTTGGGTTTGTAATCAAAGAGATCGAGTTGACTGGGAGCCCCCGCCATAAACAGATGAATGACCGCTTTCGCCCTGGGGGCGAAATGCGGCGCACGAGGTGCCATCGGATTTGCCAGCGTAGCAACCTTCGAAGTATCGGCCCGCGCGGACCCGGCCCTTTGTGCCAACAACGACGCTAAGGCGATTTTTCCCACGCCGACGCGGCAATCCTGGAAAAAATGGCGTCGGGTGATTCCAAGGTTTCGATCGAAAAACGTCATCTCATCATCTCCTGGGCATTACTTTGCCAAGGCTTCACGTCTCAGAGGTTTCTAGAACCCGGTTTTACCGTATTTTCACCTCATTTGCATTCCGATCGCACAGGTTGACTCAGACAATTGAGTCGACTCACTGGAAATGCGACAGTCGTCCGTCGAAGATGACGGTCTTGAACACATAATGACTGCCGATCCACATCATCTGGAACGACTCCAATGACATCCTCCACGACACTTGTCGTTGAACAGTTGACGAAAAGTTATCAAACGACCGAAGGTCCTTTATCCATTTTACGAGGCGTCAATCTGACCATGGATCGGGGCGACGCACTGGCGATCACCGGACCGTCTGGTTCAGGCAAAAGCACCTTGCTTTACATTCTTGGCGCACTCGACTCGCCGACCTCCGGTCGAGTGACCCTTTCAGGTCAACGACTGGATGGTCTTAACGATGCCGGACTGGCTCATTTTCGAAACACTCAAGTCGGCTTCATTTTTCAGGATCATCATCTACTACCCCAATGTTCGGTTCTTGAAAATGTCCTGATTCCCACATTAGCAGGTCAAGGCGCCGACGCGGCGGCAGAATCGAGAGCTCGCGAGTTATTGCGGCGAGTCGGGTTATCCGATCGACTGACTCATCGCCCCGCGCAATTATCAGGAGGTGAACGGCAACGAGTCGCTGTCTGCAGGTCGCTGATTAATTCTCCGGTCTTGCTGCTGGCAGATGAACCAACCGGTAACCTTGACCGGGCAACCGCCGAGAGCGTCGGTTCGCTGCTACTGGAATTGAACGGCGAACAAAACACACTGCTGATTTGCGTCACGCACAGCCCGGATCTCGCGGGCCGATTTCCAAGACATTGTGCGTTGAAAGACGGACTACTCGAAGAACAATAGTCGACCAGAAGGTCTCGCACTGACGGGCGAACAGATTCGGTTGAAATCTTTCGCCTGCTAACGACTTGCGTTTTAAAACCTATAATAGCCAGGGGATTTTGATGTTAATCCGTTTCATGGCCAGCTTTACCTTTCTATTGTTGCTGACTCAATGCGCTTTCGCCCAGAAGGAGGCAATGTCGACCAGCATCCGACAGCGCGAACAGGCCACATGGGAGATCGCCCAGAAGATCTGGAATCTGGCAGAACCGGGATATCAGGAGATTGAA
>CAIOKO010000190.1 GCA_903858935.1 uncultured Schlesneria sp.
AGAGATTGACGATGATGGCGGCCTGAAGGATACTTCGTCCGCAGAGGCGACGTTGTGACGGATTTTTTGCGAGAAAACAGAGACGCAATGAATTGATGAGCATATTTTCGGGAGGGCGAGGCTCCTGCCGAGCCGCTGAGTCGATGCGTGTCCCTATTTCGCGGTTTGGCGGTAGCCTCGCCCTCCCGGTCGAGTCGAACTTAATCGAACTCGATCGAACCGTGACAAACTCGAACAAACTCGAACAGGACGAAAATCGATGAAAATTGCGGCAAAACCCTATAAAACACGAGGAATGGTCGAAGTCGATCAAACTCGAACAAACTTTGACGCCATTTTTCACTGCGTGAGCATCGCCCTCCAGCGATCCATGCTCACGCTCTCGTGGATTCGTCCGAAGAAGGGATAGCGCCCGACCCCCTCTTTGAGAGCCGTAGTCTGTTTTGCGATTCGCGAAGCGGAGCTTCGACGATGCGGGTTCCCAAGCGGGAGCTTGGGAACCAGTAGAACTAGTAACTATCAGCAATCACTTGGCGGCGACGGGTTGCGCGAGGCCTGGTGCGGCGATGAACTTGATCAGTTCTTTGCCATCGTCGTAATTCCAGATCCTGACCTGGCCGTCGTGGCTGCCGCTGGCGACTCGTTTCGATGCGGCGTGATAGCTGGAGGCGTAGACCCAGTCCTCGTGTGGACCGAACTGTTTCACTTGTGCACCGTTGGTCAAGTTGTGCTGGCGAGCGAACTTGTCGGCACTGCCGCTGAATGCGGTTCCGTCTCCTTGCATCGTGATCCGAAAGACCTCACCACCGAGCGCGATTTCGCGAGCTTGTTTCGCATCGGCACTGTTCCAGACACGGATTCGATTATCGCGTCCGCTGCTCGCCACGCTGGCACCATCCGGAAGAAAGCCAACGCCAAAGACGGGTTGTGCATGTCCATTGAAAGTTGACTGAGATTCACCTGATGTGCTGTCAAATACTTTACATGTCTTATCTCGACTTGCCGTTGCAATTTTCTTGCCGTCGGGAGACCAGGCAACGTCCATCACCCAGTCGGCGTGATCTTCAATCAGCTTCTGGAGTTGTCGAGTTGCCACATCAAATAACCGTACCGATCGATCGGCGCAAGCTGCGGCGAGTCGAGTTCCATCGGGGCTGAAGGCGACGGAGAAGACTTCGTCGTCCGTGGTAAACAGGTCTGCCAGTAAAGCTCCGTCTGCCACGTTGAACAATTTGACCTCACCCATTTGTCCTGGTGTCCCAGCGGCGACTGCCAGAACGGACCCATCTGCAGAAAACTCGATATCATGTGGACGCTCGGCGAGATTTTTGATTCGACGGACAAGCTGGCCGTCAGCAGGGTTCCAAAGCAGGACTTCGCGATATCCCGACGTAGCCAGGAGGTTTCCATCGGGGCTGAATGCGAGCGCCATCACGGGGACCGAGACGCGATAAGACTCAGGAGGCATCGGCTGAACCAGCTTGGGAATGATCGTGATCAATGTCGCGGTTGCCGGGACGCCGGCATCCAGTCGAGCACCGGTCTCAACCCATTTCTTGATCATCGCGATTTGTTCAGGCAGCAGAGGGTCTGCGTCTTTCGGCATCGAATGGTCTTCGATCATTGTCTGCAACAACGATTCAGCCGGCTTTCCAGCAACGACCGAAGGTCCGCTTTCGCCACCCTTCATCATGTTGGCATAGTTTTCCATATTCAGCCGTCCCTTGGCTGTTCGCGCGTTATGACAGGCCAGGCATCGTTGAGAAAAAATCGGGGCGACCTGATGTGCAAACGACACCAGTCGGCCGGTTGCAACAAGACTTTTTTCGAGATCAATCTGGCGAGCGACGGCTTCTTTGCTGAGCGCGGCAAAGGCCGTCTCTGCGGCCTGCAATTCCGGTTGGAAAGCGGCAACAGCCGCTTCAGCGGCTTTGATTTTTGCGGGTTGTTCGGCGATCAGTTTCCGAGCGTCGGCCAGGGCGACTTCCACGGGTTGAATTGCCTTCAGCGCATCGTCAAGCGCTTTCGTTGTGGCAACCAGCTTTTCGGCAGCCGCCTTGGATTTGTCGGCTTCTGCTTGTTCCGTTTCCTTTCCTTTGGCGTCAAGTGCTGCTTTTGCGGCAGCGGCGGAATCGGTTTCGGCCTTGGCTCTTTCTTCGGCGGCCTTTTTGAGTCCCTCCTGCAGTTTGGGAAGTTTTCCTTCAGAGTCTTTCACACTTGCTTCCGCCTTGTTCTGTTCGACTCGCAATGTCGCAACCGCTGCAGCTCGTTCCTTGGCTGTTGCTCGAGCGGCAACGACGGCAGGCTCACCTGCGACTTTGCGAGCTACTGCTTCATCTGCCAGCTTTTGTTGTTCTGCGATCTTTTGTTCAAGATTCTCTTGAGCCAAAACTTGAGTGGCGAGGATCAGTAACAATGAATTCACAAGTAGTATGTTGGTTAAGCGCTGCATGGAGGAGCGATCCTTAATCATGAATCTTGATGAAGCTCGACAGGTTACGGATCAGGAGCATCCGAAACGGTCTCATTGCACGGGCGGGAAAATCAGGCAGGTTCGGCCAAAACGCTGGAATCAGCATCGCCCGATATGAGACCGATGTCAAGCGGTTAAGCGTTTTGACCTCGATTTGGGCGTTTGTTTATAACCCGAGAATGCTGTCGATGGTTACGAGCTGACAATCGACCCGACGTTGAAGTGACGCGACAATCAGACATTTGTTACGACCATCAATGAATGAGTTACTCGAGGATGGCAACGTTGAAAATCGGCAGAAATTGCGTCTTTTGAAAGTAGTTTCATTATTCGCCGACGTTGTTTCACGCAGCATCCACCGATTGATTGTTGCTTTCTTAATCTCGGGTAAATACGTGAAGAAGACATGGCAGTTTGCCGTAGTCATTGGTTGAGACTGCGGACGGTTCCGATTTCGGTCATGGGTCTAAGATTCGTGGTCGATACGAAAAAGAAAAGTGTCGAGAACGGATATCAATCCGTTGCGACTTCGATTCCAGCTGATCGAACGGTCTCACAACGAGGCAAGGTTGACGATTCCGGTACGAATTTGGTGCTGCGAATCTCGGAAACTGAACTGTTTTGAAAGCTTGCAGATGCCTTCAACCGAGTCGTTTCGAATTCAAGTTGAATCCACGAACGGACACATTGCAGACGGGTCTCAGATGAATGAACTTATGACAGTCAATTCGTCCATCGTGAACGTTGAAGAACTTCCTTCGATCGCGTGGAAAGAGGCCAATGCTCCTGTTCAGGCTCCCCCTGCTCCGGCCCCACGCAGTCCTCGAACATTGTCAGAAACAGGGATTTCCCTGGGTCATTTAACCGACCTGCTTCTTAAAACTCTTTATGTTCATGGGGTTTTGCAAGGAAACGATCTGGCACGGATGACTCGTTTGCCATCCAGGGTTATCGAAGAATCATTACGGAAGCTCAGGGAGCAAATGCTTCTGGAGGTGAGTTTGACCGATGTATTCGGTCGCATCGGAAATCGCTACGAGTTAACCGAGAAGGGTTATGCTCGCGCCAAAGAGGCCGTTGAAGCCTGTCGTTACGTGGGGCCTGCACCAGTTTCTCTCGAGCAATATCTTGAACATTGCCAGCTTCAACGTGTGACTGGAACACAATGCAATCCTGTGGCATTGCGTGCTGCATTCCACGATTACGTCATGCGGCCTTCCATGCTGAGTGAGTTGGGTCCCGCTATCTGCAGTGGTAAATCCATTTTGTTATATGGACCGCCAGGTAACGGAAAGACAGTCATTGCAAAAGGGTTGGGCCGTTTTTTGAGTCTGTTCTGCGGCGAAATCTACGTTCCTTACGCGATCATGGCCGAGAACTCCATCATCACCCTGTTCGATCCGGGAGTCCATCAGACGACCGACGACGAGGATTTGGCTCAACGCGGAATGTCATCGTCAACCGAATCGTCGAAACCATCCGTCAACGAAGGTCCGGTCGATCTACGTTGGCGACGAATCAAACGCCCCGTTGTTATCACAGGGAGCGAACTGACTCTCGACCTGTTCGAATTAAAATACAACAAGATGGCAAACTTTTACAACGCGCCATTACATATCAAAGCCAATGGAGGCGTGTTTCTGGTTGATGATCTCGGTCGTCAAGCCATTCGGACAAGCGATTTGCTTAACCGCTGGAGCGTGCCGCTTGAAGAAGGTGTTGATTATCTGACGCTCGTCACTGGTCGGAAGTGTGCGCTTCCGCTCGAACAACTGACAATCTTCGCGACGAATCTCCATCCCCGGGAGATTTCCGACAGTGCGTTCATGCGTCGGATTAAACACAAATTACCGATCAATCCTCCGTCGCAAGAACAGTTTGCCGTGATCTTCCATCTCGCCTGCCGGCAACGTGAGATTCCATACGACGAATCGATTGTCAACTTTCTCTTTCAGAACTACTACGACAAAGGTCGCACACCGCGTGCGAGCGACCCTCGGGATCTTCTCGAAATCGCTCGGTCCATTTGCCGATTTAGCGAAATGCCTGTTGAGCTCACAGAAGATTTAATTGACGAGTGTGCTCGACGATTCTTCGAAGCACTGTAACCCTTGCTTGATCGTTGCGGTGGTCGCTGCTTACAACGATTTCGTTCGTAATGTGACTTCGCAACGAAACGAGGGTAGTGGCATGTCGACGATTGTTTGGTCTATTCGCACTTTAGTGTTTGTCCTGAGCATCACGGCCCTGCCTCTTTTGGCGGCAGAAGCGACCTGGAAAGCGGGAACCACACGCGCGGTCATCACTCCGAAAAAGTTGTTGTGGATGGCGGGTTACGGAAGCCGAACGGCACCTGCCGAAGGCAAGCAGCACGATCTGATGATCCGCGTGCTGACCCTCGAAGATGCCGCTGGACGGCGTGGCGTGGTCCTTTCGAGTGACACGCTCGGAATTCCGCAGTCAATGTACAACGATGTCTGTGCGCTCTTGAAAAGTCGCTACGGACTTGATCGTTCTCAAATCATGCTGAACGCATCGCACACTCATTGCGGACCAGTTCTGGAAGGAGCGTTGCGCGATATCTACCCGGTTAATAACGAGCAGTTGCGTGATATCGATGAATATTCAAATTGGCTGACCTCCGAGATTGTCACCACGATTGGTAAGGCGCTTGATGACCTGCAGCCTGCGACAGTATCACGGGGCGTTGGCATGGCCGATTTTGCCGTCAATCGACGCACAAATCGCGAACCCGATGTCCCATCATTGCGAGAACAAAATCAACTTTTCGGCCCGGTCGATCACACCGTTCCGGTCCTCGCGGTAAAGCGGCCTGACGGGACATTAAAGGCCATCGTATTCACGTACGCCTGTCACAATACGACGCTGAGTTTTCAGCAGTGGTGTGGTGACTACGCGGGATTCGCTCAGTATTCACTCGAAGCCAGGTATCCCGGTGTTACCGCGATGTTCTGTATGGGTTGCGGGGCCGATCAAAATCCGCTTCCACGTCGGACAGTTGAACTTTGTCAGGCATACGCCAATCAATTGACGAAGGCCGTTTCTGCGGTAATCGATCAACCGCTGGTTCCCGTCAAAAGTACATTGGAAACACGCCACGCGTTTGTCCCACTGGCAATGGACCCTCCCCCGTCCCAGGCACAACTCCAAAAAATGTCTGCGGAACCTGTCAGTTACACTCAGCGTTGGGCCGCCCGACTTTTGAAGGGGCTTGAGTCAGGCACCTTGCGTTTGTCCGACTATCCGTATCCCGTACAGGCCTGGCGGCTGGGAGGTGACCAGTTATGGATCACATTGGGGGGAGAAGTTGTCGTCGATTTTTCGTTACGTCTGAAAGCGGAACTCGGTGAACAAACC
Organism: uncultured Schlesneria sp.; assembly: GCA_903858935.1. Lineage (GTDB taxonomy): Bacteria > Planctomycetota > Planctomycetia > Planctomycetales > Planctomycetaceae > Schlesneria. Next base: position 5,852 of record CAIOKO010000190.1, read on the forward strand.
TGGATCACGGCGTATTCAAACGACGTCATGGCTTATATCCCGTCCAAGCGCGTGTTACTGGAAGGAGGCTATGAAGGACAAAGCTCGATGATGGTTTATGGTCTGCCAACCGAACGCTGGTCGCCTGATGTGGAAGAGCGTGTGATCAAAGGGGTCCACGATGTTGTCAAGTCTCTGGATCACCGAGTACGGCCCGACTAACAAAAGAGAAAGTTTCGTCATCTCAGAGAAGAGACTGGCAAAAAATGGATCAACCAGCGCCAATGACGTCTCGCTGGACGTGGATGGAGAAGGAAATTACCGGGACCGCAACGAAACAAGGGGACCTTATTTCGTTGAAACGATCGAATCCGTCAGCCCGGTTGATCTCGTGAACTTGCGCCAGCTCAATTTACCTGGACCTGCGAATCCTGTGATCGACTTATCATAAATCAAGGGGTTGTGTTAACGGGCAGGTGATCGTTGCGGCCCGCTGGCGGTCACTGGCCGTGACTGCTCATAGGGCGGCATTGCTTTGATGATCTGCGTTAGCGAGTCGATTTCATCGAGTTCGGTTTGGAAATCGACATTCGATTGCTCCAGGGTTCCCTGGTGAATTTCGCCCGCTCCATGCTGCATTGCCGGTCCAACCACAATCGGCCCTGAGTCGTCATTCGCCAGTAGAAGCGATTGGCCGGCGGGCTGCAAACGAGCTGGACTGGCAACGCGAGCCAGGTGCAGTCGACCGATCACCGTTAACGTCGCTTCGGTCGGTTTGAGGATAGTAATGGTACCATCGGCTGTGACTTGAATCTCGCAGACATCATCGGGGATCGTAATCGTCGGTTGTAAAAGAACGTTGTCGTCCGTAACCGCGAGACAGAGTTGCCGGTCACGGTCCAGTGTGAATGCTCCACACCGAGTGAGGAATTGCTTTTCACCGCGTTTGACCACGAAAAAACCTTCGCCATCAATCGCAAAATCGAGTTGCCGGCCAGTGTTCTTGAACGATCCCTGCTTGAGGTCAAGCTGAATCGGCGCGATTCGACAGCCTTCGCCATGAATGCCGGTCCCCAGCCATGAACTGGGAACTGGCTCACTCGATGTGGCGGATTCCAGCGATGCCGACGAATAGCTATCCACCAGTGTCACTCGCAATCGCTTGAATCCAGGCGTCGTGGAATTGCTCAGATTGTGTCGCAATTGCGAAATAGCGGTTTCGATGGCGGCGTTGACAGAGGTTTCATCGGGGAGTTTGAATCGGATCTTCTGTGAAACCGGTTCTGCTGCAATCTCGCGAGTATTGGAACCCTGAATCGGGTCCGCAGAGGCGAGTTTTTCGGGGTTGCCCCCGGTCAGCCGTGGCATTGCGCGAATTTGTTTGCGTACCTGCAACAGGTCACGAACAACGCCTGCTGGAAGCGTTTTTAATTCGTCAAACCAGATATCTCGTTCTTCGCGAGTTGTGTGAGATAGCTCGCGTTCAATGACGTTTCGAACCGCGTCATTCCCGCTTTCGTCGTCAGTTCCATCGTCGCGCTCCGGTGTCTCAACGGGAACGGCATCCACCGGCGCGGGGACAGCAGTTGGCGGATCGCTGGCACGCACCGTTCGAACTCGAACCTCATCGTTTTGGACTTGAAGAGCAGAAATGATGTCAGAGCTGGACGATGTTTGCGTACAACATTTTCGAATTTCCGGCTTATTGGCCTGAGTCGAATCGGAAATTGGAGCGACGAATGAGCGTCGTCCTTTTGATGATGAGTAGGAACCTGTAGTCGAAACTTGTCTTTCGTCGTATGAGATCGATGAGAAGCCAGAGTCGCGCGAAGCCATTCCCAGGCTTTCGAAATCAACCAAAGAAACGGACGATTGAGTCGTTCGAGCAAATTGTCGTTGCACCGCCGTAGAGCAAACAATGAATGCCACCAGCGCCAGAGAAACCACGAAACTAGTGTTCCGCATCCCTTTCATCGTCAACTCCTTTTGGCGATCACTCGTCATAGCCTCGGCCCAACCGTGCCGATATCGCGCGGAAAGATCCGAGAATTCAGTCCAGCCAACCGACTTTAGGGCAGTCCAAGCCCATACTTTCGCGGGACGTTAATGGAATCGTGAAAATTCGGCAATACGCAGTCCCAAGCCGATCAGGAAAATTGATCAGTGGAATTTGATGTAATTGAAAACGAAGTGCATCGTAATTCGTAAAATAACGGGCTTTAACGCCCCTTGCCCGCTTGATTTAATGAGAACGACGCCACTGTCTTGGAAATCGAAGTGTTTGCTTTCTAGCTCTCATTCAATCAAAGAAAACTCGTGAGGCATGAGGTAAGGTTAGCGGGTCAGCAAATATTATTGGGAATGGGGGTGTTCATGGTGCTTCCCATCTCGGCCAGCTTTTGCCACAATCCGGCGCTCGCCTTGATCCCACGGTGAAAATCAGCGACAGAAAAATGTTCGTTCGGGCTGTGGAGGTTGTCGGTGTTCTGGCCCCAGCCGAGCAGAAGAGTTCCAACTCCGAGCACTTCTTTAAACGTTTGCACGACAGGAATTGAACCCCCTTCTCGAATGAGACAAACCTTGTCGACGCCCCACGCTTCACGAATTGCGGCAGTTGCCGCATCAATGTAAGGACTGTTCGGATCGAACACATATCCAGGGCATCCATGATCGCTGGTAAATTCAAACGTCAGCGACTTGGGACATTGAGATTTCAGGTAAGCGTGCAGGGCGTCAGTGAGTTTCTGGGGGTCCTGATAAGGAACGAGCCTGCAGGTAATTTTGACCGTTGCCTTGGACGGAACGATGGTCTTGGGGCCGGAACCGGTATAGCCGCTGAACAGACCATTCACTTCACACGTGGGTCGGGCCCATCTTCGTTCATTTGTAGAGAAGCCGGCTTCACCTGAGACCTCTGTAACTGCCAATTCTTTTTTGAAGGCCACTTCATCGAAACCAAGGTCGCGAAACTGTTGTCGCTCGACTTCTGTTAACGGAAGAACGTCGTCGTAAAAGCCCGGAATCCGGACTCGTCCTTGATCATCGTGAAGCGACGCGATTAATTTGGCTATGCCAACAGCAGGATTCGCCAAAGCGCCACCGAATACGCCTGAATGTAAGTCTTTCTTCGGGCCGGTGAGCGTGATTTCGACGGCGAGAATTCCGCGCAGACCGTATGTGATTGCAGGCTGATTGGGGCCGTACTGGCTTGTATCACTGACCACCGCCACGTCACATTGAAGCTGATCGCGGTGTGAATTCAAAAAGTCTTCGAGGTTCTTGCTGCCGACTTCTTCTTCCCCCTCGATGACGTACTTCAGGTTGACTGGCAGCGTCCCCAACGTCTGCAGCCACGCCTCCGCCGACTTGATATGTGTAAAAACTTGTCCTTTGTCGTCTGTCGCACCTCGGGCATAGAGGCAACCATCTCGCAACGTCGGCTCAAATGGGGGGGTTGTCCAGAGATCGAGTGGATCAGCCGGTTGAACATCGTAATGGCCGTAGACCATGACAGTGGGAGCACCGGGGGACTTGAGCCATTCCGCATACACAATCGGATGGCCCGCCGTCGGGACAATCTCGGTTTTGAAGCCTAGGTTTGCAAATTGCCGATGAACAAATTCGGCCCCCCGAATGAGATGTGGTTTGCACGCGGGATCGGCACTGACCGTGGGAATCCGCAGAAATTCTTTCAATTCTTCCACGAATCGATCAGCATTCCGGTGAATAAATTCAGAGACTTGTTCGTTGATCGTCAAGACTCAGCCCCTTTTTTGCTCATTGTTGTCTGTCCGCAGAAAATCTGATTCTACATCGAGGCCATGCATCGCCCTGCGAAGAATACATTGATCGCTCTTCGCGAGGAAGGACGGAGAGAAATCGCAAATTTACATACATTATTTTTCGAACGTTTTGTCTTCGTTGTTTGTGGCACAATGGAATGATCCGATAGAATATCGTTTACCAAAACATCACCGATTTAGTGACGATCTGAAAACTTCCAAATTCTTGTCGTCTCTTCACTTCGGAACGATTTGGGAATATTCCATGTAGTTTACGGGTTTATAAGATTGCAATGAGTCGGCACTTGTCTCGCACAGTAATTCGATAAAATTTGCCAATCGAGTCGGCACATTTCGTTCTGTGAACAATTTCGCCAGGAACTAGCGACTATGGATTTTCCGGTTTGTCCTTCGTGTCGTCAGTCAGTCATTGATGATGATGCCGTGGACTGTCCGTTTTGCGGCGCATCAATGAAGGCCAAGTCCGGGTCAAAACCAGCACCCGAAGCCACCAAGCCGACCGTTACCGCATCCAAGCCAACGCCGACAAAGCCGACGTTTGGTGTCACCAAGCCGACGCTGCCGGGTGACGATCTGCCGTTTGAGTCCGAACTGACGACGGGCAAGTCGGCGATCCCCGCCATGCCGAATCCGACCAAACAGCGAACTTTACAAGTCATCTGCCCAATGTGCGATACGCCTGGTTATCTGCCGCCAACTGCGGCTGGTCAAAGCGTTCGATGCGCCAACTCAAAATGTGTGATGCCTGTTTTCACGGCTCCCTCTGAAAAGAAAAAGGAAGAGGCTCCGCCACCTCCGCCGCCCCCCAAGTCAAGCAACCTTCCCATGATCGGTGTCATCACGCTGGCGGCGATCGGGCTGTTCGCTGCCGGCGTCTATTTGACCATGTTCAGCAAAAGTGGGCCTCCTCCGAAGGTTCTGTCGGAAGAGGAAAAGCAGATGATCGCCGAGATGGCGGGTGGTAATAAGAAAAATCCCGCCGTCAAACCGAATCCAGCAGACGTCGTGCCCGGCGTTCAGCCCCCAAAGGATAATGGCAAGAATCCTAAAGCTGATGAAAAGACCGCGTTATCCAACGACGAACTGATCAAATCGGTTTTGAAACAGATGAAAGATTCTTCGCTTGCGGCAGAAAGGCAACGAAGTAAGCCTTATTGCCGACAGTCGGCTGCCGAAGCCAATGCCGTAACCGGTAATGCCGTAGCCGCGCGAGAGCATCTGGAACAATTGTCCAAAGTCGGACCTGCGGTTAGTTACTATCGAATTATCCCGTTGCTTGATCTCTTCTGGGGTGAATTCAAAGCAGGCGACAAATCGGCGGCTACGAAAACGTTGAACAGTGCGCTTTCCGAAATTGCAAAGCTGCCAAAATTCGGTCGAACTCGGTTAGAGATCATCGGCCGCACTGTCGCGGCGTTGGCTGCGGCTGATCGAATCCCCGAAGCATTGACCATGCTGTCCGGGTTTCAATCGTCGGAGCCCGAAGCTCAATTGGCCGCGCGATTGCAAATGGCAACCGATGGCAAACTCGGTCGACTGGTTGATTCGAATTCGGTATTGCCCTGGAAAAATCCTCAAGCGGTTGCGGCAACATCATCGCTGATTGCTCGAGATCAGCTGGCAGCAGCAGCAGCCTGGGCGGGGGCTCAAACGAGCGATGAGGCGAAGGCCGAATGCTTGTCCGTCTGGGCACAAGAAATTGCCTTTCGAAAGGCCGCACAGGGCGAAGCCGACGCGAATGGAATAATTGCCGCCGCTGTCGAAAAGCTCGCTCCCGCGTTTGCTGCCAGAGTCTGGACGCGAGCGGGTTGTGGCCGGGTATTAGCCAAGGACCAACCGGGTGCCGTTGCGGCCGCTCAGTTAGCTCAGGAGAAACTGGCGACGTTCAGCATTCCTGCTGAACCGGCAATGCCACCGATCAAACAAACACAGAAATTTCCGAAGGACATGCCGACTGCAGATCCATTGTTTCAAGCAGCCGTCGCTGCTGGCGAACTGGCGTTCTTACAGATCCAGGCGAAAGAAACCAGGCCCGATGCTGAAAAGTCACTCGATCAGGCTTTGGCCTTTGCACGCGCGACCGCACCGACATTTGCCGCCGCTCAACAACGCCAGGATGAAGCCGAACGCTTGGGTCCGGTTGGTCTACGCGACCTGATGAAGAAGGAAATGAGACTCAAGTCGGACGACGAAGCACGAACGGCTGCCAGCAATTACAAGCGAGCGCTTTCTGAAATTGTGGACGCGTCAACGCAAAAGTTCACAATTGAAACACAGTTGTTATTGCGCTTGTGTAGTGCGGGCGTGGGGTTGTACGAAAAGGTCTGGATCATTGTCAGCACACGTTCAACAGCGGATGACATCAATCGGAGGGAAAACTTTTTCGCGACGGAACTTCCCGGCGAGTTGATCGAAGGATTGAAGGGAACCCCTGAAGAACAGGCGATCCTGGGTGCCTGGGGACTGAGGTCGAAGAGCCCCGCACCACCTCGACCAGCATTGATCGAGCTGAATGGTCTGCTGAAATCGAACGTGGCTGCGGCCGTCGACTTCGTGCAATCGATCGATAATAAGACCAGCCGTCGAGATGATCTTCTGCTAAGAATGGCGTCGTTGCTTCCGACAGCGAACGAATTGCCAACCACCTTTCAATTCATTGGGAAACTGGACGATCTGGTGGCACGAGAAGAGTGCTATCGGTTTGCTGCAGCACTCGCGGCACAACGAGGGCAATCGGATGAAGTCTGGAAACAGGTGTCGGTCGTCCAGCAGAACACAGAAAAGGTCGCACTTTGTCGTGGCCTGATTGCGGGCCTGCAATTCGCCGGTAAGTTTGTCGAAGAACTTCCTGATTCAACGCCGCGTCCGTAATCATTCCACCTTTGCGAGCCGCTTTCGGCTTCGATACACTCCGTCAAACAACAAAGTCAATTGTCACGGTAAAGCATTCGAATGGTTCCGCAGAACCGACTACGGTGTTTTTCGATTGTGTCGCTCTGGTTAGATGACGTTCTGTTTTCCTGACGTCGACAATCAAAAGCACTCAGTCCCCTTTTGCCGATGACAAACCCTTTAACGGTATTTTGAATTTACTTCCAACTCAGTTTAAACAGGCAATTTCAACATGAGCTATTTTCCCGACATTCCGAAGATTCAGTACGAAGGCCCGAACAGCAAGAATCCGCTCTCGTATCGACACTACAACCCTGAAGAAGTGGTGGAAGGTAAGAAGCTGAAGGATCTGCTCCGTTATACCGTTTGTTACTGGCACACGTTCCGGGGAACCGGCAGCGATCCATTCGGTTCAGCCACGTTGCAGCGTCCGTGGGATGATGGGTCCGAGTCAGTAGAAAATGCTGTGAAACGGGTCGACGCGGCCTTCGAGTTCATCGAAAAACTGGGCTGTCCCTTCTATGCATTTCATGATCGCGACGTGGCTCCTGAAGGGGACACACTGGCTCAGACAAACAAGAACCTGGATACGGTCGTCAAAGCATTGAAGGCTGCCCAGGAACGGACCGGGATCAAACTGTTGTGGGGTACGGCGAATATGTTTTCGCACCCGCGCTTCATGCATGGTGCTGCAACGACATGCAACGCTGATGTGTTCGCGTTTGCGGCCGCACAGGTAAAGAAGGCGTTGGAAGTCACCAAGGAACTGGGTGGCGAAAACTACGTCTTCTGGGGCGGTCGCGAGGGCTATCACAACCTTTTCAACACCGACATGAAGCGTGAACTCGATCATCTTGCCAAATTCATGCATCTGGCCGTCGACTATGCCAAGAAGATCGGTTTCAAAGGCCAGTTTCTGTTCGAGCCAAAGCCAAAAGAACCGACAAAGCATCAGTACGACTTCGATGCGGCCGCCTGCCTGAACTTCTGTCGGGCCAACGGATTGATGGATCACGTCAAGCTGAACATTGAAACCAACCATGCAACATTGGCTGGTCATACGATGATGCACGAACTCGAATACGCTCGAATCCAGGGAGCCTTGGGAAGCATCGACGCCAATACCGGCGACCTGCTGCTCGGTTGGGATACCGATCAATTCCCGACGGATATCTACCTGACGACGCAGTGCATGCTGGTGATCCTCGAGCAGGGTGGTATCGCGCCGGGCGGAGTCAACTTTGACGCCAAGGTTCGTCGCGAAAGCTTTGAACCAGTGGATCTGTTCCACGCCCATATCGGTGCGATCGATTCCTTCGCACGTGGTACCAAGATCGCCGCTGCGATTCGTAAGGATGGAGTCCTCAAGAACTTCGTCAAGAACCGTTACCGCAGCTTTGATACTGGCATCGGAGCCGATATCGAATCAGGCAAGGCGTCATTCGAATCGCTCGAAAAATATGTCCTTGGTAAAGCGAAGCTTGATTCAAACGAATCAGGCCGGCAGGAATTGTTAGAAAACATCATCAATCAGTACATCTGAATGAGCGTCGAAAATTCTGATCGCCCATCGTAATCGACTTTCCCGTTTTTGTTGATATACGCGCGATGGGTGAAGACATAGTTGTGTCGTCAGTTTCGATCGCGCCTAAACTCACAAAAGGGGGAACCATCGACGGTTCCCCCTTTTTTTTGAGTTTTCGCCAGAAACAATGTGCACGCGTACGCTCGGTGTGACGCTTAGTTGCGACGTCAACATTGTGGTGTTCGGTTCCGCAATTTCATTCCGATTACATTAACAACGCGGCCATCCGTTTTGACGACACTGTGAACGATCTTTACTAGCTGGCACTGGTGGTAGTTTTGTGCTGCTAGCGGCTTCAAACAGATGTCCATTTCTTGAGATCGCTTGCGAGCGAAGATGCACAACAAACAGTATAATACAAGGGAAACAACAATTTCCGCGGATGAAGGATCCGTGTTTTTTCGAATTGTTCTATGTCTTGGTAGGACTAAAGCCAATTGCCAGTGATCGAGCGTCAGCGACACAAATGGATCGCGTTCGATGTCAAAAATTCGATCTTGGAAGGATGACAGAAGCACTGTTCAGAATTTCTGCATTCGCCTAAGTTACACCGGCCACCAAACGTTTTCTAGAATTCCTCCTCGGATTCAAGACCTTTTAGTTCGCCGTACCCGGTGGAGTCGCTTCCTCTCAGTCACGAGATAATTGCTGCAGTGGCTTCAGAACAAAGTCAGACGCCCAACCTGACGTGGTAAAAATCGCGACCCGAATTGAATTGCACACTAAGATTAATCCCGATGTTTTCTCGACGAAAAATCCTTTCATGGTACAGCCCGGCGGTCACTGGGGCGTTTAGATTCCCATCAGCCTCCGATTTTAGTAATCGAGGGTTTTGCCAATCGACCGGATTTGACCTTAGAGCTTGGCTGTTCAGAGATCAGATTCAAGATCTCTAATAACTCCCCCACTGTGTGATGCATTTCAAGAGGGTGCCTCAACTTCAAGTCGGCATTTACCCGGTAGTGATTACAACGCCCTTCCTTCGTGATTTCGAGGTAGCCGGCTCCGGCTAAGTCCGCAACGATCTTCTGAACCATACGCTCTGTAATACCAACCAGTCTCGCAACATCGCGAAGTCGCATATCAGGATTGTGATACAGACATAACAGGACGTGAGAATGATTCGTTAAAAACGTCCACACGTCACTCACAGATGGACCGTTCGAACTTTCAAGCGCGCGAGATTCTTTCGTTGTGGAAGAGGCTTTCTTCATGAATTGGCCCTTGAAATCCTGCAACTCCCGCCTTCTGGTCGAAGCGAGTTTTTTAATAATTGGACACGCATATACTCTATTCGAAGCGGGGCTGTTTGCACCATACTGGCTAGCTAGTGAATCGAATTATGCCGAAGGTCTCTTGGCTGATTATTGAACTTATTGAACGCAAGAACGTCACCCGTTTTGGACTGTATCAGAAATCCAATTAGGCTTTTTTTCTCGAGAAAAGCGTTAAGGCGGACAAAAAAGGACCGACGTTGGTGAGCGTCTGGAAGAATTCAAATTGACCGAAAAATTCTGTGGACAAACGCACCTAAATAGGGTAGAGCGGCAATGGCCAAAAACCCCGGCATCAAGACCAGATTTTCTCTTCGAGTCCAACTCAACTACGCTAACAATTAATTATGCGAAACTCTCATGGTGAAAGATCAAAATCAGCTGTATTAGAGCCTGCTTTAACGGTGTACTCTAACTTACTTGTCAGGGTGCTCGAGTATTTTGCGGGAAAGGGTGGCTTAGCAGACTCTTTCACCTTCGCTGAACCCGGCGGACCCATCACTTTGCGAGCCATTTCAGAGGGATCTTGAAGTTCGTTTTTTGAAGTAAGCAGTTCCACTTTCGACGGAGCAGCCAATTGAACACGGTATGCGACTGCCGGCACATCAAATGATCCGTTGCACGTTAATGTGTATTTACCTTCAGACTTTACCGTCCCAACGGCAAGATATCCTCCCTCCACCGATTGAAATGCAACCTGACATCCCTCGGCAAGAGGCTTACCGTCAATGATCAATTTTCCGGTGACCATTCCGGTGGGACCTTTGTATCCGGTGCCGCTCCCACCGCCACAGCCCGCTGCGAGTACCAACAGGACGAGAATCAAAAATTGTGCATGCAATGATCTGACGACGTGTGGCATTACCGATTTGTTCCTAGGCCCTGGTGAATATACTAAAAAAGAAAACGATCTTGGACGTCACGAGATGTAACGTCCAAGATTGCGATCAACGACTAAGTGTCCGTCACACTCGCTTAAAAATCACCGACTGGGAAATTGTCATCTCGAATAGACAAGAGTGTCAAGGTTCCCATGTCAACGTTGTTGCTGATAAAGCGAACGGCACCATCAGTCATGAGGCCGTGTACACCACCCACGTGAGCAGAAGTCAATGGGCAGTTGCTTCCGGAGGCGTCATCCCACGTTGGCCATACAAGACCGTTCTGGCCAAGAACTCGTGAATTCGGTGCGTAACGAACAGTCACCGTGCAGGTTGCCGGAGCCCAGTCCATCCAGCCGGACAAACCGCCCATGGACCAGCTCCAGTTTCGCGAAGGACGACGATCGTCCTTATTGTTATTCGCGTCGAACACGTAATGGCTCATTTCTCCTTCGATCAACGTGTTTGATGTTCCGTCGAGGCAGTCTCGAATCTTCTTGCCGCCCCAGCAAATCATTCCGCGGCCAGAGGTCAGGCCCCAATTAGTTGAGTTATCGTTCAAGCCATTCGTATCTTTAAAAACACCGAAAGGAACAGCACCTTGAATACCGTAGTAGTGTGCGGTGACAAATCCATTAGGGCTTTTCTCAGGGAGTACCGAGGAAGGACACTTCAAGGTAGGGATCTTGGAGTCCCTCGAAAGATTTTGATTTCCACCCCAGCCTTCATCGTTCGCCAAGAAATTCCATTGATTGAACAATGGTGCCTGGTCGAAATACGGCAACAGGGAAACCCATTGCGAATGGCCCCACCGCTCACCACCAGTGGAGTTCACGGACTGGTTGCCGAATGCCGATGGAAACTGATTGAATGTGTCGTGATAGTTGTGCAGTGCCAAACCAGTCTGCTTCAAGTTATTCTTGCACTGGGTTCGACGGGCTGCTTCACGAGCCTGTTGGACGGCTGGAAGCAACAGCGCGATCAAGACGGCAATGATGGCGATGACCACCAGCAGTTCAATCAGGGTAAAACCACGCTTTCTCTTCTGAATCAACGTACAATTCTTCATGCGAAACTCCTAAAAACAAACGACAAAAATGACCGCCTCAGAGAAATTCCGAGCCGGGAAATGCTTGAAATCAGATCAAACGTGTCTGAAATAATGCTTCAAACGAGCGACACCGTAGACGATGTCTCGACGCTGAATTCGAATTGAAAAAAATTTGGAGAGAGATAACTCATCAATCAAAACGAGTATGTAGCACATCTTACGCCGCGAACGATGACTGTCAATTTAGACAAAATGGCTTTTGTGAAATCCAAGCGAAGAGACGTGTGCGTAAACGTGAGATTTTGTCCAATCAGAAGGTCAGGTGGCTCAGTCGTTCGCTTGGAATCGACCAGATCAGCCCTACTACGCTCAATGCATTCAATAAGAAAGCCCTGCAACTTGATAACCAGAGTTCGCGTCGTAAAGCCTTACTTTGCAGTCAGGTCGTAACACATCAGCGTATTCTGTTCGCGAAGGTACAATTTTCCGGCTGCCACAACGGGATGTGCCCAAGATTCTCGTTCTTGAAAGATAGGCATGAAACTCCCCTTGAGCTTGTATTCTGTCGGTGTCGCTTCGATCAGGGCGACTTCGCCTGACTGGTAACGGAAGATCAAATGTCCATCTACGGCGGTTATCGCGGCGGAGCCGTTGCCGGCTCCGCGAGTTTTTCCACCCCATTTGACGTCGCCGGAAATCAAATCGACACAAATAGGAAGTCCATTATTGTGGCCTTCGCCAAAGTAAAGATGATCGCCGATCAGGACGATTCCGCCGTGATGATTCTGTAATTCTTTCCCGCGATAATATTGCTCGACTGCATCAACGCCGTCGCCATTTCGAGTCAATTTCAACAGGGCGGAGCCACCTTCGTTGTATCCTGTTGAACCAAATACGTAATCACCTTTGACGATCGGTGTCGGGATATCGGCGACACCGTTTGCGATCCGGTTATAGCTCCACAAATGCTTACCGTCGCTCGCCCGAACGCCAATCAATCCGCGGCCGATCAGCTGGACGTACTGCTTAACTCCCGCACCATGGCTGATCGTCATTGCCGAATAACCAGCTCCAGGTTTGCCGGCGTTTCCTTGATCAGGAACCGCTGATTTCCAGATCTCTTTTCCAGTCAATTTGTCGAGACAAACAATCATTGCATCGGCACTGCCCGGCGTGCACAAAACATAATCACCATCAACGAGTGGAGATTCTGAGAATCCCCAGCCCGACATCATCTTTCCTTTCCATTCGGTCTCGAAGACTTTCTTCCAGATTACGCTGCCGTCGGTTACTTTGACACAAGTGATTTGACCATTGGAGGTAACCGCATATAGGCGATCGCCATCCACACTCGGCGTACAACGCGATCCATCGTAACCATGTTTTGGTACCGAATCAGTCAGCGGACTGGTCCAGGCGACGTTCTGAGTTTTCAAATCGACTGCAATCAGCGCCTGGGAATTTCCGATATTTCCGGTCGTATAAAGGCGATCACCGACGACCGAAACACTGGCGAACCCCTGACCCATCCCGTCCAATTTCCAAAGTAGCGCAGGAGACTTGGCCGCCCAGTCAGTCGAAATTCCTTTGAACTGGCTGATGTTATCGCCGTTCGAACCGCGCCATTGAGGCCAATCCTGGGATGACTTCGGTTCAGCGGCCCCGATAGAAGAGACCAACAGCGAGCACGAAGACAGAACAAGAACGCCGAACACGACAGACAGCCGAGGCATCAGAAATCTCCTGAAACGAAAAAGTTTCCCTACTTACCCTCGCTCAAACACCCCAATCCTGCGAATCAGGACAAGGGGGCGAAAATCCATAAAGGATCATCCAGAGAGCCGACGGCGACTTACTTGAGCCAAAGCGACGTCTACAAAACAGTGAGCCCGCTGGGACTCGAACCCAGGACCTACGGATTAAAAGTCCGTTGCTCTACCAACTGAGCTACGAGCTCAGACTTCACTGCAATGCCAGTTGTATCGAGCAAGGACGAATCACGCCTCCCTCAAAAGCCTTAAAAAAGGCCCAATACCAAAGTCTGCAATCCGGTTTCCCGAACAACAAACCATTCCGAGCAGGATTTGAGATCGGACCAACCAACCCGATCTTTTCCACCAAAACGCTCGAATGGCCCAGAATTCTCGTCATTATCACTGCGTACGTCAAGCGTCTCAGCCGCATCACCTTTTGTGACTCTTTCACAAACCAAATTCCAGGCAATCAGGGAACTTCGGTTCGGTAGAAATCAAACGACCCGCTTCTTTCGTTGATCATTAGTAAACTCTTTCCTGTCGGGTCCCAAATAGCATAATCATCCTGTTCGGGATGGTTTGTTATCCGCACGAGATTGCTGCCGTCCGAATGCATGACATAAACCTCATAATTGCCGTCTCGATTGCTCGTAAACGAGATTCTCGATCCGTCCGGAGAAAATCTTGGACGGATATCCTGGCCAGGGCTGTTCGTTAGCCGCCTCGGATTCGAACCGTTGGATTGAGCAACATAAATCTCATAGTCGTCTTCGCGGCTGGAACTGAATACGAACTGACGCCCGTCCGGTGAGAAATGGGGCCAGTTATTGACTCCTTCTGAATCGATCAGGGTCTGCCTGTTTTTCCCCTGCAAATCGACGGAATAAATCTGCTGCCGTCCTTCTTCCGGATAACTGAACAGAACGCGTGAATTGTCGGGCACAAACGTAGGGCTGCGAAGACCTGAAAATCCGCCTCCCGGCGGCACTTCGCTGGTTCGGTTCTCAATCGTGTCTTCGATCACAAGTGCCAGGCTGAGGTTTCCTCGGTTCTGTACGTAAGTCAGATAGCGACCATTCGCCGAGAGGGCCGGCTCGAATTCCGATCTCGTTTCCGTGGGATGCAGAGGCGTGGTCGACTGATTGACGAGTGAAAGTTTCATCAGTCGCAATTGGGCAGGCTTTTCGAGCAGAGTATAAAGCAGCTCGGTACCCTGTGCGTTGAGGAACACGGGATCGCGTTTGACGTGACCATCAGACGTCAGTCGCACGGGCTCTGCAGCAGGAAGTATGGAATGGGCCAGAATAACAATGACGGCGACAGTCAGTTGAAATCGCTGGACGAATGGGAATCTCAGCTTAAAGCAGTTCATGAATCACGGTTCCTCCCTCAAGCACTTTGAGTTCGGCGCGAGCTTGCGTGTCGACCCCCGCAAGTTCGCAGATCGTGGTCCCGACCATGCGAGGAGTGATCGCCGTCGTCAGCGGGTCTTCCGCATATTTGTCGCTCGCACCGATCACTCGCCCCGGTTGTACTCCTCCACCGGACCACAACGAGAAATAGCAGCGAGACCAATGGTCACGTGCCGCACGATTGGTGATGCGTGGCGATCGTCCGAATTCACCCATCGCCACAACAAGTGTTGAATCGAGTAGCCCCCGCCCTTGAAGGTCGTCCAGCAGCGCCGCAAACGCACGATCAAAGATCGGGCAATGAGTGTCCTGGAGCAATTCAAAATTGTAGATGTGGGTGTCCCAGCCAAAATCGCAGTTCGGTGTCATACACTCGACGTACTCACTCCAGTTCACTTGAATATAGGGAACACCCGCCTCGACCAGTCGTCGGGCAAGAAGGCAACTTTGGCCGAACGTCGTCTGACCATAATTGTTGCGGGTCGACGGAGTTTCCTGAGTCAAATCAAACGCGGCCCGCGATTGAGGGTTTGAAATCAACCCGTAGGCTCGTTGATACGTTCGATCCCATTCCGACAAGCCCGCGCGATCGAGTTGCCGTAGAGTGTCGTCCAGTCTCGCTCGGATTTCGTTTCGATCCGAGATACGGTTTGGCGTCAGACCTTCCAGCAGCTGCAGCGAAGGGATTTCAACACGCCCTTCGTCCGAACAACTGACCATAAATGGGTCAGCCGCTTTGCCGAATTTCCCTCCGCCATAACCCTCAATTTTGCGGACGACGTCACGCGGAATTCCTCGTCCGACCATGGCGAACGGCGGCAGCGACCCTTTATGCCCCCGATGCTTGCCAACGATCGCTCCGAAATTCGGCTGCACCGGCTCGGGCCGCTCTTCGAACCCGGTCAGCCCCACGGTCCCTGCATCAGGATGCCCTGGCTGGCTGGTGACATGTGAGCGAATTAACGAAAACCGATCACTTCTCGCAGCCAGCTTCGGCAACAGTTCGCTGTAATGAACCCCAGGTTGCTTCGTGGGTATCGTGGCAAACGGACCACGATATTGCGATGGGGCATTCGGTTTGGGGTCAAACGTATCAATGTGGCTGGGGGCACCCCAGAGCCAGACAAAGATGACAGATTTGGCTTTGGATGCCGGTGCGGCATGCAGGATTCGGGGTTGACCGAGCATCAACCCTGCCGGAACCGACGCTCCCCACTTCAGGAATGAGCGACGGCCGATTCCCTTGCAGGTGGCAGCTCGAAACGAACCGATATCAAACATGCCGAAAAATCCTTTCCCAACTTCAAATGCCATCTCATTCTGACCTACCCACGAATCAAACGGAAGAGAATGTTGATGCGAAAGTTTAACCGGCAGTCAACAAGCTCAAATCTCTCAGCCCTTCCAGTCGAGCCCAGGGATGTTATTCCTGGGCTTCTTCACCTCCTTCATTCTTCATTTGGTTCAAAATCTTCATTTTCCCGTCTCATCAGAGTTAAAAAAAAGTTGCCAAAGTTGGTGAAGTTGATCAAGTTCCCTTTTTTGTAAAGTTTGCGAGGGGTTGAACTTTGTCAACTTGACCAAAGTTCTCCGCCAGCGACGTTAAAATCGAGCGTTTCCGGCCGCAGCTCAGGGCGGCTGGTGTGCACAGGCAGTGTCAGGGGAGTTGGCAAACGCCAAAACCATCGCCCATCTGATGTCCTTTCTTTTCCTTTGCGACAACCCGACAGGACCAGAGCGCGCCGCAACGTCGCTTCGCTGATATCGTTTTTCGCAGCATCCGCCATCAAATCGTACGTATAAACACTTCTGTCACCCAACCGATTTTTCAGCCATTCGGTCGCTCGCGACAATTCACTTTGCGCCGCCACGTGCTGCAACCGTTCTTTCTCATAAACATCAGCCACGTATTGTTTCGCAGTCTGACGGACCCATTCGTCTTCCCAGCAGATCCGCTGATTCTCAATCGTAAATCCGATACCGGGGGGAGTTTCACACAGGTTCGTTTTAACAGGTAGAAGAACTCGGCGCTCTGGTTCATCAGGATCACAAACGATTGTCCAGACCGAACGTGCCATCTCGGCGAGAACCGGAGTCGTCTTCGACCAGCCGCCACGTTTTCTTTTCTCTACTGGTGACGGCGAGGCGATCAACAGGATCGCCGCACCCGATCGATCCGCCAATTCTGCCAGCTTCGTCATCGTTTCCCTGATTTTGGCGTCGTCGCGACCATCCGTCGCATCAAGAAAACAATGGACAGGATCAATCACAATCAGGCGACAAGGATCACCCGTCCCGCGCAACAAGTTCAAATGCTCTTCGAGCGATTCAAGTTGACGATCGTCATCGAGGCGGCAGCGCGCAAATCCAGGTTTTGCCAACGTTGAGTCCGTCTCCTTTCCGCTGACGCTCACCAAAGGGATTTCAGCTCCCGCGGCTTCCAGGCGATTTCGAACGACGCTGGCAAAATTATCTTCGCCCGAGAACAGTATGACCTCGCCCCGTTCACATTGATCGTCGTAAGCAAGGCCACATTGCCCCTTGGTCACCCGGGCAATGGCTTCCATGGCAAACATGCTCTTCCCGACATTCGGCTCACCTGTGAGCAACGTCAATTGCCCCGCAGGAATCACCCATTTCCAAACCCATTCCTGCGCCTTCGCGGGAATACTGCTTAACCCTTCCAGATTCATTCAAGTTCTCCAGTCAATAAAATAAGCACAACAAAAATCCATGCGACAATCGCAACTGTTTCAAGGATACTAGCGGTAATTTGTCGTGTCAATATGTAATATAAAAATAATTTGTCGTTTTTGCGAAGTGCGCAAAGTGACAGGATTTGGGGTCGGCTCAGTCCGCAACTGGAAAATCGCGAAGAATTGGAAAAGGAGAGCTTCGGTCGCAATCGGTGCGACCTGCGCACAACAGTCAGGTCCGATAAGGCGTATACGTCATCAAAAACTAAACGGTACCGGAACGACGATTTCATTCAGACTGCCAACGCCGTGGCGGATTTTGTTGACGGGCAATACTGACGGTTCTGACAAGACCTGACGTTTGTTAAAGTGTCGCCAATGAAAAGTTGTCATGATTTGTGCGTCGTACCGTGATCTTCTTCGCCTGGCACCTTCCGCTTCGCCTGGGACCGGAGAGCATTCGTGAATCAACGCCGTTCTAACCATTGGACGTCGGTCGTCGTCTTCGGAACATTCCTGGCGATGTTCCAGGTCGCGGGAATTGCGGTCGTTCGCCGTGATTGATCGGCAGGCGATTTACCTGAATTGGAACTGAATTCTTCGGGTTTTGGAGAAGAACGCGGCGGTTTTTTCCTGTTTGGGGTGACTTTCAGATAGTTGCGATCGGCAAAATGAATGCGTTATTTTTGACCTCAGTCAAATTGATGCCCTGTCCGCCGTTCGCATTTGGACCGGGTAAAGCTGCGGTCAATCGACCGATGAGTTGTGCGCTCAGGAAGGAAATCAGATGCGAATTGTGATTCAGAACATGGCGGCGGTCGCAGCCGCTATGTTACTTGCCGTTCAACCGCTTTCGGCTCAAGAGACCGAAAATCCCGGCGCGAACGAAAATGTGACGAACCAGGCGGTCAGCGAACCCGCCAGCCAGAATCCAGACCCGCAAAACGAAGACCAGTTTGCTCAACGTCCTGCCGATGCAGAACGACCCGACTCAAGCCGCCGTGACGAAGGACGTCGCCCTGAACGTAGACTCGGCGGTCGTGAAGATAAACCTGTGCGACCGGATCTTGGCCCTGACGCGGGACCTCCGCTTGCTGGTCCCGGTCGCGGACGAGACCCACAAGATGGTCCGCCACCTCGCCGACCTGGTGGGCGGCCAGAAGGACGACCGGCCGATTTCGGACCACCACGTGACAGTGGCAGAAGCGATCGTGGCCCAGACTTTGGACCGCCACCCGGTGGACCTGGTCGTGGCCGGGATGAACAAACAGGGCCACCACAGCGCCGCCCTGACGGACGACCAGCAGGGCGGCCCGGAGATTTCGGACCGCCACGTGATTTCGCCAGCCGAGACCGTGGTCCCGATTTTGGGCCGCCACCTGGCGGACCAGTCGGTCGACGTGGCGATTTCGGACCTCCTCATGAATTCGCCAGCAGGGATCACGGTCGTGACTTTGGTCCACCACCTGGCGGACCCGGTCGTGGCCGAGATGACCATGCAGGACCGCCACCTCGCGGACCAGTCGGTCGACGTGGTGACTTTGGGCCTCCTCATGAATTCGCCAGCAGGGATCATGGTCGTGACTTTGGTCCACCACCTGGCGGACCCGGTCGTGGCCGAGATGACCATGCAGGACCGCCACCTCGCGGACCAGTGGGTCGACGTGGTGGTTTCGGACCTCCTCATGAATTCGCCAGCAGGGATCATGGTCGTGACTTTGGTCCACCACCTGGCGGACCCGGTCGTGGCCGAGATGAGCATGTGGGACCTCCGCCTCGCGGACCAATCGGTCGACGCGGTGACTTCGGACCTCCTCACGAATTCTCTGGCCGAGATCGAGGTCGTGACTTCGGTCCATCTCCCGATGGACCCGGACGTGGACGGGGTGAACAAGCAGGACCTCCGCCTCGTGGTCCCGGTGGACGACCCGACGGGCGACCTGGCGATTTCGGACCTTCTCGCGAACGTGCTGGCCGAGATCGTGGTTCAGAAACAGGGCCTCCACCCGGCCGCTCCGATCGTGGACGTGGTGATCAAGAGGGTCCACCGCGCCGTGAACCAGAAGAACAGGATCGCGGTGGACCAGGTCGTGATCGCGAATCGGGACCCGAACGACCTTTTCGACGAGACGCTTAAAGACAGAACCTGCTGAGACGTGCAAATTCTGTTCGAGCTCCGGTGGACATCTACCGGGGCTTGTTTTTTTGCCCGAAGGGCTGATAGGTAACAGCCAGGAGCGAGCTCGTCGTCGAGCGGCTCCCCGGGGTTTAAAGCAGACTAAATGTAACTCCACCTTCCCCGTGGAGGTGGTTAGCGGGCCTTTGCCCTAGGGTTTAAAATGATAACGTATCGGTGAATGTTGGCTTGTGCTTGGTGCAAAGGCCCGTTTACCACCGCCGCAGGACGTTTGGCGTAACGCCGGTGGGGTTTCGGTTGCGTTGACTCCGGTGGCCGCTTCCTGTGTCGGAAGCTGCCCCAGGCTTTTCATTCGGCCGGCGCTCTGCGGAAACCAGACCTTATCGGACATGGCTTGAAGCCAACTTCGCATCAACGCACTTCAACTAATTCGAAACTGCAATTGAACTTTCTGTCCCGGCTTTCGATTTTGACGCGAACAGGTAATAGACCATTCCGGCCGCGATCAGTGCAAGTACCCAGACCAGCTTGTCCCATTGTTCGATCAATGTTCCGATGAGTGCGATGACATAGGTCGCGATCAACAAGCCGGGAGTGAATGGATAGCCCCATGTCTTGTAGGGACGTTCGGCTTCCGGCCTGCGCACTCGCAGTACGTAGACGGCACCGACGGCCAGGCTGTAGAAAATCAGTCCTGCACAAATGACGGCATCGGTAATGAGATCGAAGACGTCTTTGGGAGTCGGACTGAAGGAATAAAACGCGATGATCAGAATCGATGTCCAGATTCCTTGAATCAGGATGGAATTCGCAGGAGTGTGAAAACTTGGATGGACCTTTTGGATGAAGTGCGGAACCAACCCGTCACGCGACGCTGCGAAATAGATTCTTGGTCCGGCGATCAGGTTGGAATTGGCCGCTCCAAACGTCGAGCAGCAAACGCCCAGCGCGGCGAATTTACTCCCCCATTCGCCAAATAAGACGCGAAAGATGTCTGAGGCCAGTGTCGAACTTTTCGCTACCTCAGGCATTGAAAGAACCAGGTGATAACTCATGTTGGCCCCGACGTAGACCAGGACAACCACGGCGATCCCGATTGCCAGGGCTTTGGGGACGTTGTGCTGCGGTTCATGAATCTCTTCAGCCACTGGCGCAATATTGATCCAGCCATCGTAAGGCCAGAAGACCGCAATCAACGCCAGCCCCAACGCGGCGAGAAGAGATCGTTGCGGATGTGATTCGCTGGAATTCGGCACAACATCAACAGCGGAAACAGTCGGTTCGGGGGATGCAACCCACAACGGCGAAAGATGATCGATATTCATCTTTCCCATCAATAAAGGCAGGACGATCAGCAACGTGAGAAACCCAACTTTGACGACGGTTGCTACGTTTTGGACTGCTGCACCCCAGCGTGTGCTGATGATGTTGATCACCGTCAGCCCAACAACGATCGACAGAGCCATAATGAATTGGCCCATGTGTCCCAGCGGCGGCGCAGTCGCATGCGGCGGACGAAGGAACTCGTCGAGATAGATCACACTCGCGCAGGCGAGTGCACCCAGTGACCCCGTCCGAACGACCCAGAATTCAGTCCAGCCCCACAGGAATGCGGGAAGTCTTCCGTAAGCTTCCCGCAGATACAGGTACGGTCCGCCCGCATGAGGATACATGGCCGCCAGCTCAGCCAGCGCCAGTGATCCGCAAAGTGTGACGAGACCGACAAAGATCCAGACACCAATGATCGGCAGAAATCCCCACGCCATCAGAGCCTGATCGACCTTGCCGACCTTCAAAAAAATTCCCGACCCGATGATCGATCCGACGACCAGCGCCGTCGCATCGAACAGACCCAGAACCCGAGGCAGTGACTTATGAGTAATCTGACTGGCGGGTTCTGAATTCGACATCGTTCTTCCGTAGGTCGCCGCGTGATCACACCCTGTTTTTTATGTTCTACCGATCGACACCACAATGCCATGTGGCCGTTGTTCAGGCAACTCGACCGATGGAACGTTCAAAACCGTGGACCATAATTTTTGGTCGAGTTGTTCCGTCGGCAGACCAGAATTCAGCAAGCTGTTCGGCACCTGGGTGGCCTGTACACGGTGTTTTTCCGCCCTGAAAACCGACTAATCCTCATCGGGAACGTACATCAATCGTCCGCAAGTACAAAATCGCGTCTTGCCTGCTCGAAGCTCCAGATAGACCTGAGCCGTCAGAGAAACATAACACGCACTGCACGACTTGTTCACAACAGGGGCGAGCGCATCCGAACCGTAGGCCTGCACCAGACGGCGGTACTGAGGCACAAGATCAGGTGGAAGAACCTTTTCTGCATCAGAGACCTGAACCTCTAACGCGGCGGCACTCGCTTTCAATCCCGCCTCTTTCGCCTGGACATCGGCGATCAGCGTTTGCAGCTCTTTCTCGATCGCCGTCACGTCGATTTCCACCTTCTTGACTTCGATCTGAACCGTATCGACTTTTTCAAGCGCTTCCAGGATTTCATCTTCGAGCACGCTTTTCGCCATCGTGTCCGCAGCAATCTGGGAACGCAGCGCTTCGTATTCGCGGTTATTGGCAGCGGAGTTCAACTTGCCCGACAAGTCGTAAATTCGACTCTCGCTTGTTTTCAGCTGCAGGTTCTTATTATCTGCAGCAACTTTCGTTTGCTTCAGCTTATTGCGCTGCGCTTCCAGTTCCTCTTTTTTCTTTTCGATCAATTGCTTTCGAGCCGCAATCTGTCGCGGTCCTTTTTCCAATTGGTCGGAAATCTCACGCAGCTTTATTCGCAAGTCATGCAACTGTTTCATGCCAGCTGAAGTCGAACTCATCCACTACTCTCCTTGGGGTCAAACAATGCGATGTTCAAAATACTATAACAGAAACCTTCTCGATGCGCATTCCGTTCGATGAAATCTCGCGAAGGAACCTCCCAGGACTGACAGTCCTCGCCGGATTATGGAAGCTCACCAGGTTTTCGAGACACAACTTCAAGCACGAGCGGCTTGCACTTGACGGACTGTTCAACCATCCTTGTTGGTGTCGTCGTCCCCGTTCGAATCCCCCTGCCAAAATAGGCATCGGTGACAGAGGCTGCCGTTCATACATGCCCCTGTTCCGTGGCCTTAATCAGGATGTTGTACATGAGTACCGAGTATCTACGAGTCCTTTTTGCGAGGTTCGCCATGGCTGAATTAACGGTCAGGCCCTCCCCGGCCAAGATCGTTGAAAAACCAGGCCGGAAGAGTAAAAGGATTTCGTGATGTCAGGGTTGATTCTTGGCGCGGTCGTTTTGCTGATCGCGGGTTATGCGAAGCTGTCTTCGATGATCTTGAATCGAATCATCGCGGTTCCACTACCCGCGGCGAAGCAAAAGATCATCGAAATCATTCAACTGTTTTCCATGCCTGCTTACGCAGTGATCCTGCCGAGCGTGCTGTATTTTCGACACGCAGGGTTTGGCAGTTTGAGCTGGGAAACAATGAATAATGGAGAGCTGCTACTCATTTTGGCGGGTGCCATCGGGTTCGGGTTTCTGGTTCATTCAACAATCGTTTTTCAATGTTATCGGCCTCCCCATTGCGAAATCGCCTGCGACTCGCGAATTGTCGACTTTCGAACATCCAATACGGCAACCACTTCCGACCAGATCACGTCGTCCGGCGATTGGCGGACGACGCTTGTCGGACCGGGACCGAGGCGAAAGATCGCGTTGCTTCCTGGTAATCAACAGTTTTCGCTGGAGGTGAATACCAAAACATATTCGCTCAACAGGCTGCCACAAGCGTGGGATGGCCTGTCGATCGTCCACTTTGCCGACACTCATTTTCGAGGCGCGGTGACTCGTCGATATTTTGAGCTCGTTTGCGAACAGGCCCGTGCGCTCGAACCGGACCTGTTCGTTTTCTCGGGCGATCTCTTTGATGATCTGGAGCTTCTGGATTGGCTCAGGCCAACATTGGGCCAACTGAAAGCGCCGCTCGGACAATACTTTGTGCTGGGGAATCATGATTGGTTTCTCGATGCGAACGTGGTTCGACAGGAGTATGAGCGAGATGGCTGGATCGATATTTCCAGTCGATCCATCGAGTTAAAGTCAGGCAAATCAGGCCCGCCGATCGTCATCGCCGGAGATGAAACGCCATGGATGGGAACGCACCCCGATCTGAGTCACGTATCCCCGGAAACATTTCGGATTCTGCTCAGCCACGTTCCCGATAACATTTATTGGGCGCAAAAGCAGAAGTTTGATCTGATGCTGGCTGGCCACACTCACGGCGGCCAGATTCGATTACCGGTGCTGGGGCCCGTTTACGCACCAAGCCTTTACGGTTGCCGTTTCGCGTCGGGGGTTTTCTGGATGGACCCGACGCTGCTCTACGTCTCACGGGGAATCAGCGGCCGAGAACCAATCCGGTATAATTGCGTCCCCGAATTGACAAAGCTTGTGTTGCGATGCGGAAATCGTTGAAGCGAGTGAATCAAACGTGGGGAGTAACCAGACCTACTTCGCCACCGGGGCCGCGTCTGATCTTGTAGAATCGGTTCCCGGATTGTGTCGTTGGCATAGCCGAATAGAATCGATTGAGGTCCGTTCAGCAGGAGTTAGTCACTTGACCGCGACCGCATGGCCCTTCATTGAAGTTGACGACACAGGATGCTTGACCATTCAAGCCAAAGGATCGTTAGTTGCCATTCCAGACCGGAACTGGAAGCTGGCCGCGCTGCCAGGCTTTGCCTGTTTCGCTGTCGGGGACGGCCGTTTTGACTTTGACTCGAAACGTTTCTGAAGGACCACCGGGGCTGCCTTTCATCGGCTTTCTCGCGAATTGCGGTGGCAGTTGCGAAGTCTTCTGAGGGGCGACGTTGGGGAGAAACCATTCGGCGTAAGTTCCACCGTCAGTTTCAACGGTCACTAGAAAACTCATCGGACGAATCTGGGACATGTTTCTCATTGTCCCTCCAACTTCCGGGACACTACCCCTTTGGTTTTTCATGGCCGTCATTTCGACCTCGGCCAGGTTCATTTGAGAAATGGAATACCCCAGTACTGTCTTGTCTCTAAATGAGACGTTCTGTTTCCTGGCAGCTTGTTCGAGAGCTTGAGGAAACTCGCTTTGCAGCTTGCCAACTCGTTTGCCAAAGATCTTTTCGAAGTCGTCCATGCGTGTCTTGGCATCGTCGACCTGAAGCGTCTGCTTCTGACTGAGTAGCTTCAGGTATTCAACGTATTGCTTGCGATATCTGGTGACGAGAAACCAGTGAATACTCCACGCATGTGCGTAAGCTTCGCCCGCCAGGACATCACCACGAAACGCTTTATCATCAGCAACGACGTCGTCCCAATCAACCGTCCGTGCTTGCATTGCCGCCTTTGCATATCGCGAACTGACTCTGAGAGGGCCGCCGTTGATTTTGTCACCGTTTCCTTCGAAGCCGGTTGCAATCCCTTCGCTGAACCAGACGGGTGTTGGCGAGAGTCGATGTAACAGTCCACGATTGTAAGTCTGCTGATGAATCGCTTCGTGCAGAGGAGTTTCGAACGTGTGGCATTCACTCATTCGAATCACCAGCCGGTTTGAGAGACCGCTGTAATACCCGAGTATGGAACCGGCAGAGAGGCCCCGTCCGCCGGTTTCTTCCGCCGTGAATTTGATAAAATCGTCATCGGTTTCGAAGATCAGCAATACCAGCGGAAATCGCGGCTTTTCGGTTTCGATTTTCAGATCGTTCACAAAGTCGAGAAAGACTTTCTCGACCGTCTTCATGAAGGTTGCCCCTTTTTTCAGGCAAACGCCGGCCTTCCCTTCGAATTGCCTGGGAAGGGGTTCGGACAAGACAAGACCGATCACGTACGATCCATCGGTGTGAGCCCGAAATTTGTCGGAGCCAAATTTTTCCGTCAGGCGACTGATCATTTCGGCGCCCGTAATCGGATCGGGATCAGGACCAGCTTTTCGATCCAGAATCTGCTGTTGAGGAATAAAGTCGATCCGACCGTCATTCCTTTCCAATGCAATCAAGCCCTGCCCTTCGCCGACAAAGCGGGCGTCGACCAGGACTTTGTTGCCGTCATCTTCCCTGACTGTAAACGTATCACCATAGGTCGAAGGCGATATGCCGAACAACAGGGAGCAAATCAGCCACGGAATAAAAGCGGCACGCATAATAGAACCCTGCGAGACGAAGGTTTTCCACCGGCACGCTGACAATGCACGACGCGGTCTCAGAAAATACGATCACCCGATCAATATCATCCAAACCGTGATTTTTTTAATGATCTGGATTACGAACGAGCTGGTTTCAGTAAAACGTCGGCTTGGCAGCGTCATCAAGCCTTCGGTTGTCCAGCCTTCCAGAGATTGAACGTGATATGCGCCTGGCCCTGATGATGAGCCTCATGCCAGATCAGAATCTGCAGGATGCGACGAATGTTCCAGCCTCGCTCGCGATACCAGGGGAGGATGGTATCCAGGTCACTATCGCTGAACTTTGAAAAGCAGGCCAGCACGTGCTGACGTGATTCGGTCAATACCTGACGAACTAAATCGATGGAGGGGATATTGTCATCGGGGACGCTACCGAACTTGAATCGGGGAACCATGTCGGGGAATGCCGGTGCGACGTTCAACATTCGTTCGGTCGCCGTCAATTCTTCCGTAATACCGATATGGGTTAGCTGCCAGCCAATATGAGCTCGACCTGGACCTGGTCTCCAACCGAGAACCGCAGCGGGGTCAGGCAGCTTTGCGATTTCTTCCAGTGTCGTAAGAGTCCGGAGACGACATTGCTCCATCACGTCCGTCAACACACTGATCGTATTCATTGGAATTCCTTAGTATCGTTTTTTAAACAACGGACACGGGTTCAAATTGTGCGACGAGTTTTACCAAAGCGTCCTGGGGATTCATATTAAAAAGAGCTTTGCCGCCTGTTCCCCATGCCCCCTGATGAAAGTGAAACACGGCAGCCGCGTCACGGACGGTCGCGACGGCGGCGACATCTTCCATGTCGCCCCCTTCAATCGCTTCGAAGCGGACGTTGATGCCGACAAAGGCGGTTAACAAACCGGTCGTCTTATCGCGGGCAAATGTCACGTTGTCGAACCATTCACAGTCCAGCCATTTGAGACCTCGCGGCTTTCCTAACGATTGTGCCAGGTCAAAGAACTTGGCTTCGAGCATTTCACGATGATTATGGAAGAGGACGATCGCTCGACGTGCGTCTTGCGATTGCCACCATGCAGCGAGTGGAATGGAGGCAAATGCCAAACCCAGCAATACGACTGCGCCGATGCCGAGACCCAACAGCCAACCCATGATGATTTCCGTCAATCCGCGATCACTCAACCGATATTTATGCCCGTTTGCGACGTTTTCCGTGCGAGCAATTCCGACTGTACCACGTTCGCGGGAAAAATCACGGCTTAATCGTTCGAAATCTCACGCCGTTTTTCAGCCCCAAAGCCGTGTTTTCTCGAACAATCTGTTGAGTGGGACTGAAAAATGATCGGCAGGACATTCCTGCCGATCATGGGTAAAATCGAACAATTAGGGTATTTTCAGGATTTCTTGCGCCCTGTTTTGGCGCGAAACACGCTAAAAGATTAGGGCTGAATCGCGAGAGTTGATATCTGATTTATTGTGTGATCACCGAAATCGACGTCTCGTATGGTGTCTGGATAAACGACGAACATAGTCACTGTTCCGAAAGTACTGCGATGAAACTGAAATTCAGAATGACGATCGCTTGCGTGACTGCGGTCTTATCGTTCGTTGTCTCGATCGGTTCAGTCCAGCGGTTCGCTTATGGACAGCATAATGGAGTGGGTGCGACCTCACGAATTCATCATTCAGGTCAACCCGCAGTCAATAGCTCTTCAGGTTTCAGCCAGCCAGGTTTAAGTGGTCAGCGCCAGAACATTAACGGTTCCTCACAGGGTGGCTTCCCGCAAGGGGGCTCCAGTAACGGATTCCGCAGCAGTTTGCAGCCCGGTTTCGCGCCGAACACGACGGGTGGACCCGTGACATCCCAAACTTATAACCAGTTCGTCCCACCGGTTAACGCCGTTTCACCAAATGGTGGAATGGGGGGAAACAATGGCTTCGGTCAAATGCACCAGCGCCATCACAACAACGGACAGACAGGAAACAATTTTGGACAGGGTTTCCAGGGTAACGGCCAATCGGGAGTATCTCTGCAGCCTTCGGCAAACGGAACTCAACCTTTTCTCGGCAGTAACCTCAATTATGGTGTCTACAACAACAATGCTGGTGGAATCGGTTATCAGCAGACGAACTTTCGTCACGCGGGTCGCAATCATCACCAATGGAATGGAAATGCCGGAAACAACGGCAACTTCGGATTCAATGGGAACGTCGCGAATGTCCAGGGATATGGGATTGGGAATTTCAGCTCACAGCAGTTCAACAACGGATTCAACAACGGGTTCGGCGGCGGGTTCAACAACGGATTCGGTGGCGGGTTTAACAACGGGTTCGGCGGCGTGGGCTTTGGAAATCCCGGGTTCGGCGGTTTAGGAAATGGCGGCCTGGGTTATGCCGGATTTGGTGGCATGGCGTACGCCAGTAATGGTTTTGGCAATGGCTTTGGAAATATGGGGTTTGCAGGTGCCGGTTTTCCGGGGATGGGTTTTGGCGGTGCAGGCTTCGGGGGCGGTGGTTATGGCCCACTGGCCTACGGTAGCGGCTATCTGGGATACACGAATCCGTATTTCAATAGCACGGGATTCAACACTACGGGGCAAATGGGAAACGGGTTTAATTACACTCAGCCGATTCTCGTGAATTCTCGGCGGCCGATGGTTTCGATTGCCCCATCAACAACGGTTGCATCAAGACCTTCGGCCAGCAAGGAGTCGATTCCGCTTCAAACCACGTTGAACGCTGCCATCGCCGCTTTCAAACTTAGTCAGTTCGACATGGCTCTTAAGGTCGTCAATCAGGGAATCTACGAATATCCCAATGAACCCGTTTTGCACGAATTCCGAGCATTGGTTTTGTTTGCAAAAGGGGATTATCAGCCTGCTGCAGCGACGATGCATTCGGTCTTGGTTGTGAGTCGCGGCTGGGACTGGGCAACAATGATCAGCGTTTACGGCGATGTTGACGTTTATACGACTCAACTTCGAGCCTTAGAAGGGGCTGTTAAAAAGAACCCCGATGATGGTGCGAACCGATTTCTACTCGCATATCACTATTTGACCGCTGGATTCATCGAGCCAGCAGCGAGGATGTTACGCAAAGTCGTAGTACTCGTTCCAACTGATCGACTCGCCGCCGACTTGTTGAAAACGATCGAAGTACCAGAGAAAGTCGAACTCCCCGAACTGGCAAAGGAGCCAACGCCTCAGCCAACGCAACTACCACCTCCAGCAGAACCGACGCCAATCACAGTACCGATTGATCCTGTGGCGATTGTCGGATCGTGGCAGGCAAGTCGCGTTGACGGATCGGCGTTTGCCCTCACAATCACAAAAGAAAAAACCTTCACGTGGAGTTTCACTCCGAAGGATCAATCGCCACAATCGTTTGATGGAACGTATTCGGTGCAAGGTGACGTCGTCACGTTAGAGCGAAGTGGGGGCGGTTCATTGATCGCGAAGATTCGATTGGTTGACGAATCGCATTTCAACTTCAAACTTTTTGGGGCACCTGACGACGATTCAGGACTTGATTTCGCTCACTGATACTGGATTCCATCGACGAACGTTGGATGGGATTTCGAAAAGGGAATACTTGTTGATGAATGTTTTTTTGTTCGATATCGACGGGACTTTGATCGACGCGGGTGGTGCAGGGCAAGAGGCCATGGAGGCGTCGTTGGCTCATGAATTCGGAGCAAGCGGGCCGGTTTCCGGAATTCACACGGCAGGCCGAACCGACCGTGCGATTGCCATGGACTTGTTTCAGTTTCATGGGATTGACATCAACGACGAACATTGGAACCGATACCAGCAGACATATTTTCGTTTGCTTCCGAATTCCCTGAAGACACGAAGCGGGGTTGTGTTGCCCGGTGTCGAACGTCTACTTGAACGACTTCGTTCCCAAGATGACCTTCAGCTTGGCCTGCTGACCGGAAATTTTGCTGAAGGGGCCAAATTAAAGCTGGCGCATTATGGTCTGTCCGATCATTTTGAGTTCGGCGGGTTCGGCGACGATCATCTGGATCGTGACGATGTTGCGCGGGATGCATTCGGCAAAGTCCGGTCTCGCCTTCCCTCCATTGATCCCGATTCGATCTGGGTGATCGGGGACACTCCGTCCGATATTCGCTGCGGCCGAGCGATCGGCGCAAAAGTCGTGGCTGTGGCAACAGGAATGTTTCGTGCTGACGAGCTCGAACCACATCGTCCCGACGTCCTGTTGAATGATCTTCGAGAGGCTGATGCCTGGCTGCTGTCGGTCGGATTACGATAATCACGTTTCGCGGGGTATCTGCTGGACAGACTTAGACGTGCTGGCAGGTATCACCTCGAATTCTGCCAGGTCACGTCATCGGAACACTTTTGAAAACCAAATTATCCTGCCATTAATTGTTGCTCGAGGGTTTGCAGGATTTCGCCAATCGACCATGTTTGCGAAGCGACTTTGATCGTTTCGTTCTGTTCGAGCCACTGCTGAACTTTACGTTCCGCAGACATCACCGTGCTATGGTTTCGCCCGCCAAAGTGCTGACCGATTTCGGCATACGCCGAAGGAGTGTGTTTGCGGGCCAGAAACATCGCCAGCATACGCGGTTGGCTGATCGTACGAGCGCGACTTTCGGATTGCAGATCCTTGGGGCGGACACCAAAAAGATTGCAGATCACACGCTCAACATCGGCCAAACGAATCAGTCGGACGCAATCACGTTCGAGGTCTGAAAGCACCTCACGAGCGGCTGACTGAGTCACCCGTTTGCGCGTCATGCTGTGATAGGTTTGAAGACAATTCAGTGCCCCTTCGAGCTCGCGAACACTTCCTTGAAAACGCTGTGCGATATATTGCAAGGCTTCAGGAGCGAATTCGCCCGACAAGCGTGCTGCCTTGATTTCGACGATTTTGAGCCGGGTTGGCAGGTCAGGAACATCCAGGCGGCAGACGAGGCCCGACTGAAAACGGGAAACAAGTTCGTCACTCAGCTTGGTAAGGAGACGGGGGTGCCGTGTTCCACTCAGAACGATCGGCCTGCCGTGGTCAGCCAGGTCGGCAAACGTATGCAGGAACTCTTCCTGAAAGACCCGTTTCGATTCAAAGAATTCGACATTATCAACAATCAATGCGTCGACACCTCGAAACCTTTGTCGAAAGCCTGGTAATGAATGATCACGAAGTGCTTGAGTGAAGTAGTTTGCAAACGCTTCAGCGGTAATCAACACAACATTGAAAGCGGGTTGCGACCGTTTCAATTGTCGGCAGATTCCTTCCAGCAAATGGGTCTTGCCCGAACCGACCGGTCCACACAGGTACAATGGATTAAATGGAACCTGCATACCGCTGGCCAGCTGCCTTGCCGCAGTCAACGCTAATTCTGTTTGCGGTCCAGAAACGAAGTCGCTCAGCTCTGCAAATTTTCGACTTCTCCCCGGGAAAACTTGTGAGACAGACCCAGCCACAACAGACTGAGTCGGAACGATCAATGTTGCCGAGGGATTGCCAGCCGACTGAGTCGCTTTGGTCAGTGCAGTTGAAGCCTTAGTACTGTCTGAACCTGACTTTGTCGTCGCTTCGCCGCTGGTTGATGGCGGTGCTTCGAACGGAATACCACGTGACACGGCAAGGCTGGCATCGACCGTAAACGCCGCTTGGGCAGACGGTCCCAACAAGGCCTGTGCGGCCCCCGTCAGTTCATCGTGGAACTGCTTCTGCATCCAGTTCAGCAAGAACGGACTTCCCACCGCGACCGTTAACCGGTCATCGGTAATCGAAAGTCTGACCTTGCCATCGAACCAGACCCCGAATCGCTTTTCGCCGATACGTTGTTGTAATTCTACAAACACCGCATCGATTAATGCTGCTTCAGCGGGATCATGGGTCGCAGAGGTCACCTCTGCGCGGACGGTCGGCGTC
Source organism: uncultured Schlesneria sp. (assembly GCA_903858935.1). Classification (GTDB taxonomy): domain Bacteria; phylum Planctomycetota; class Planctomycetia; order Planctomycetales; family Planctomycetaceae; genus Schlesneria. Next base: position 37,396 of record CAIOKO010000190.1, read on the forward strand.
ATGCCGGGTTGCATCTTGCACCCCCTTAACAAGCCAGACCGCTGCCAGTCTTCCGTCGGCGCGCAAATTGAGCGCCTCAGATCCTTCTGACAGTGCGAACACAACGCACCAACCTTGCCGACGCATCGACAAAAGTTGGAGATTGAAAGCGGTAGAGCTAACCAGAATTGAGAAGCCGAAGATCGGTGTGAGCCAGTCGTCGGCCTTGTCGTAAAAGTCATCAAGCGGGCACGATCGTATCTCGCTGGACGAGGGAGTCAAACGTCAAACGATGAGAATTTTTACACAAAATTCATCAAGTGATCTTTCTAGTGCGAAAGTCCCTGATTAGAACCGACTTGGCTCATCAGGAAACAGTCAGTCAATCGATCGAGAACAAATTGCGGAATGTGCAAACCATGTGGATTACTTTCGTGCCAGATTTGAAGAACATCGGATCATGACTCGTCGACGTGCGAGTTCCGCAAACCCGAGTTCGCTGTAAAGAGCGTTTGCGTAGGAGTTTCCACAATCAACCGCGAGAAACATCACACTTCGGCCCGACGTTGCCGCAGTACGTACTCCCTCGGCGAGTATTCGTCGGCCAAGCCCCTGGCCTCGAAACTTCGGGGCGATCCCAAAGTAAACCAGCTCGATCGCATCCTGATCGGGATGCTCGTTCATCAGCAGCACTCCAAGGTCTTCAGAATTCTGACGATATAATCGCCATCCGGAGGGGTCGAATTGTCCTGACAATTTATGACTGGCCAGTGCATCGAACCCGCTACGCTGTCCATTCAGAAACTGACAATCAAGGCTACCTTGATACGTTTGCTCGATTGCCAATACATACCGATCCGCGTTCGCTTCGCAAAAGGTTTCGTGTTCCAGCTCGCCATCTGCCGAACTTTTTTCGCAATCACTTTGCGTCAGCGCTCTTGCGAGAAAGAACATGTCTGCAGAATGGGCGAATCCATGTCCCTGAAGCAACTCGGTTTCCGTAACGTCGTCCGGGGTCAGCAGACACTGAGACATTTTGGCGCCAGCGCTGTCGATCTCTTTGCAAAGCCTTGCCATCAACGCGTGTTCTGCGCCGGCGACATCTGTTGTCTGACAAGTAATGACGGGCGGCCAGACGAGAGCGACGCCGTCCGCCTGGTTCATCATCAACGCCGCTCCAACTGGCTTTTCCCCCTCTTCAGCCAGCAGCAAGCCGTCGAGATTCAGACTGCCACGCTCAGCGTTCCGAAGTGCCTCGTCGAGCCGTGCAGGCTGTTCTTCCAAGGGGAATCGAGCAAATAACAGGCGTAGCGCGAGTGCTCTCTGTTCGGGTTTCACAAGGGAAATCTTGAGTGTCATGCGAGAGTTCTATTCGTTGCGAAACTTGGATTTCATCACGTGGTAACTGTACTTCCGGGGCATTCTACGTTGGAATGAATAGCGTAGGTCAACCCTCCCATCCTCAACGACAAATCCAACGCGAATTTGTTTGATTCACAAGGTTCAACCAAATTCACGCTGGAAAATAACGACTGGGCCTGAGTCGACCTGGACGGTCGATTTCTCAGGGCATGGCTGCCTAATATTTCAGCATAGGCACGAACGTGATGACATCGCGATCGTCCCAAAAACCTGATGAAGCGACTGCCTCGAAGCGTGTGAATCCCCCTGATATACTGGATCGCGGTTGATCGAGTTGCTAATCGGCTTGGCATTTGCGTTGCTTTTTTTGACGACATTCGGAATTGCTGCTGAAATCATCCGACACTCACAGAGTTACACATCAGGGAAAGCGAATCTATGGCTCCTTCGAAGACATCGCATAACACCTTTCACGAAAAGCTTGATGCACTCGCCCGCAATCTCTGGTGGTGTTGGCAGCCTGAGGTCGTAGCAATCTTTCGTGATCTTGATCCGATTCGCTGGCGTCAGTTAGATCACAATCCCATCCTGTTGCTGGATGAATTTACGCACGAACAACTGGAGCAACGGGGACGCGAAGCCGTTTTGCACTCACGCGTGAATTACGCCTATCGTCGATGGCAGGAATACATGTCGTCTAAGCACACCTGGGGCGACACTCACGCGGGTTTATTGGGACATAACCCGGTTGCCTACTATTCGGCCGAATTCGGTATTCACGAGTCGCTGCCGAATTACTCGGGTGGGTTGGGCGTACTTGCGGGCGATCACCTGAAAAGTGCTTCAGACCTCGGCGTCCCGCTCGTCGCTGTTGGATTGTTTTATCAGGAAGGATATTTCTCGCAACAAATTGACGCCACTGGATGGCAACGCGAGATTTATCCTTATGTCCAAAACACTCGGCTGGCAATTAAGCCCGCCAAGGGGGCTGACGACAAACAGGTGCTGGTCCAGGTCGAAACGCGTAACGGTCCGATTTTTGCGCAGGTTTGGCAAGTTGATGTCGGACGAATTAAACTGTTTCTCCTCGATTGCAACGTCGAACAGAACACACCTGAAGACCGCAAACTGACGGCACGCCTGTACGGTGGTGACCAGCGAATTCGAATCCGCCAGGAACTGGTACTGGGAATCGGTGGAACTCGTGCGTTGACTGCTCTTGGTTACCAGCCGAGCGCAATCCATATGAACGAAGGGCACTCGGCATTCGCGCCACTTGAGTACATTCGAATGCGAATGGCAGACGATGGGCAGTCGTTTGATGACGCCATGTTGAAAACCGTCTGGCACTGCTGCTTCACGACGCATACTCCCGTTCCTGCCGGTCATGACAGGTTCGACTGGAATCTGTTCGACGAGCATCTTGGCCCCATTGCTGATCAACTGGGAATCGGGGCTGGTGGCTTGGTCGGATTGGGACGCATTGACCCAAACAATTCAAATGAATCATTTTGTATGACGGTCCTGGCATTCAAATGCAGCCGACGAGCGAATGCAGTGTCAAACTTGCACGGTGTTGTCAGCCGGCGCATGTGGACATCGTTATGGCCATGGCGTAGTGAAGAAGAAATCCCCATCGGGCACATCACCAACGGCGTGCATGTCTCCAGTTGGCTGGCACCTCAAATGCGATCCCTGTACGACCGTGTCCTTCCATTGGAATGGCACGTTCGTTCTGGCGAACCGGAAGTCTGGGCGGGTTTCGAGGACGTGACCCCCGGTGAATTGTGGGAGACGCACCAATCACTCAAAAACCGCATGATCCTGTTTGCTCGTAACCGCATGCTGCGACGGGCTGAGCGACTGGGGTCATCCGACAGCGAGAAAGCGGAGATCCAGACGCTGCTGGACCCTGAAGCATTGACGATTGGATTCGCGCGTCGGTTCGCCCCGTATAAGCGGGCTGACTTGGTCTTGCGCGACATCGAAACCCTTGGCAAGATTATCTGCGACTCGAAGAACCCCGTGCAGTTTATTTTCGCAGGCAAGTCACATCCCGCTGATAACTACGGAAAACAGATCCTCCAAAATATCTTCAATCTGACACAAGAACCTGCGTTCAAGGGAAAGATCGTATTGCTGGAAGACTATGACATCAATCTCGCTCGACATCTTGTCCAAGGGGTCGACGTCTGGCTTAACAATCCTCGACGACCACTGGAAGCATCCGGAACCAGCGGTCAAAAAGTTGTTCTCAACGGCGGCCTGAACTGCTCGATCCTCGATGGCTGGTGGGCAGAAGCGTATGACGGCCAGAACGGTTTCTCAATCGGTAACGGTCACTCGCACGTGGACGATGGAATCCAGGATGATCGGGATGCCAAATCTCTGACCAGCGTGCTGTTGGAGCAAGTCATTCCGCTGTTCTTCGACCGGGATGATGAAGATGGCCTCCCCGAAGAGTGGATTGCCCGCATGAAACGATCCGTTCGTACGCTTGGCTGGCGGTTTAACGCCGACCGAATGGTTATGGATTATGTCCAGAATGCCTATATTCCAGCCGCTGGAGGGGTTTCCTGCAGCATGGCACGCATGTCGTGAGCATTGGGCGTGCAGCGTCGATAATTCCTGCTGCGGAATCTGCGGATGATCAATATCCGATCAGCCTGTTCGCAGTCGGTTTTGTCGTGCTTATTGCCGTAACGTGGCCTTTATGGATTCCTCAATCGGTTTTCCCTCAAGTCCCGATGATTTTTATTGCGAGTCACGTTCCGCGAATTGCCGAATGGGGACTTCTGGTTACGTTGCTGATTACTTTGTTGGTGGCGATTTTTGTTAAAGGGCAAACAATCCGTCGTCTGGCTTGCATGCTTGTCGGATTGACCGCTCTCAGTCTGGTTTTTATCGATCAGCATCGTTTGCAGCCGTGGGCATGGCAATTTGTAATCCTGTCATTTGTCTTCGCGACGTCCGACAATTCAACAGCGAAGTCCTGCTGGCGATGGCTGGTGATCAGTATTTATGCCTGGTCTGCCTGGTCGAAGATGGATCAAGGTTTTATCATCGGCCACGGACGATTTTTGCTCGATGGATTGTTCAAGTCGGTCGGACTGATACAAGGTGTTGAGATCTGTCCTGAATCAGTCAGCCGTGTCTTGACGACTACGATTCCCATTTTCGAGTTGCTGATTGCAATCGGTCTCTGCTGGAGTCGAACCCGTTTTCTTGCCGTAATCGGCGCAACGATCATGCATACGGCCTTGCTACTGGCCCTTGGGCCATTCGGGCATCGACATCAACCTGGCGTGCTGATCTGGAACCTTTTCTTTCTCATCCAAAACAACATGTTGTTTCTACGTACAAGTTCCTCGCAGCCATTTCATCCAGACAATTCGATCAGTTCATCAATCCAAATTGGAAATCGTATTGCGCGTTTCCTGGTCATTACGGTCATACTTTGGCCATCGCTTGAGTCGTTTGGATTCTGTGATCATTGGCCCGCCTGGGCCGTCTATGCGGCAAAGCCAGAGCGTGTCACTGTGACTGTCCATTCGGACGAACTGCCAAATCTGCCTGAGCACCTGAGTCAATACCTTGGTCATCAACTGGTCATTGACGACTCGCATCCACTGCGCATTGATCGCTGGTCGCTTGACGCTTTGTATGTCCCGATTTATCCCCAGGACCGTTTTCAGGTCGGCGTGGCACTCTACCTGGCCCGGCGATTTGACCTGAAGCAAATTCAAGTTGTCATCGAAGGACCTGCTGATCGATGGTCAGGAAAACGAGCTGTCCATCGTTACAACGGGATCGAGTCGCTAAACACGTTGGCTGATTCGTATCGTTGTAATGCTCAACCAAAAATGAGGCAATTTTGATTGAGTCTGACGGCCATCCGAAATGACTTTGACAGGTTTGGTAATCAATCCAACGAATCGTCTTTGGTTCGTTGCATCGACGAAGGTCGTACCGGTGAGTGAGTCGATGACCCTCAAGCGACCTTAGACTCCGACGGCGGCGAGGAAACCGGTTCGCCACATTCTTCACGCGAAATCCGAATGTTTCGAGGTGCTTCGACGCCTAGCTTCACGGAACCGTTCGACGTGCGAACAACCGTAATTGTGATGTCGTCGCCCAGCTTGATTGTCTGGGACATTTTGCGAGTGAGAACCAGCATGGAATGAATCTTTCGAGACTCGCCGCGATCACGGGCAGGGCGACCAAAAAAGCACCCCGGCGCAGCACCCGTGAATCGTTCACGGTCCATTCATGAGAGCGGAATAGTATCAAAGTGACGATTCGTGTCAAGCCAAAGATCGCTCTTTTTATATATCTGTTATCCATAATTCATTTGCGAGAATTTTCATCCCGTCGCAAACTCGAATTCACCGATTCGATTTGACACGCATTTTCGTTGGGGGTTTGATATCGTCGAGCGGATTTGGAATTCGAGGCATTCAACGAATTCGATCTCTTTGCGGCAGAATTTGTGATTGAGACGCCACACTGATTGGATGACATGAACGCAGAATCGTCGCAACTCGCTGGCTGGCTGACGCTCGCGCGACAGGGAAACGAGGCGGCACGAAATCGGCTGTTTGAAGCGTGCCGAAGTTTCGTAGCGGTGACAGCTCGCGTGCAATTGCACCGCCGGTTGCAGACGAAAGTCGATCCGTCGGATCTGGTTCAGCAGTTGATGCTGGAAGCTCATTGCGGATTCGAGAAATTTCGTGGACAAACACCAGAAGAATGGCTCGCCTGGTTGAAACAGATTGTTCAGCACAATGTCCTTGATGCCGACAAGCACTACCGAGGGACCAATCGAAGGGACCTTCGTCGCGAACGGCCAATTTCCGATCCGACATTGAGCCACGCCGACAATTCGCCGGCCGATCCTGGTCCGAGTCCCAGTCAATTGTTGTCAAAGGCCGAACGGGAATTGCAGGTCGCTGTTGCGATCGAGTCGCTGCCCGAGGACTATCGGCAAGTCGTCTTATTGAGAAATCTTGAACGGCTATCGTTCGACGATGTCGCTGAAAGAATGAATCGGACTCGCGGTGCCTGTCAAATGTTGTGGATGCGAGCCGTCGAGCAATTACGTTCGAAGCTCAGCCAGGATTTTTCTTTGTCATGAGGACATTTCAGTGACAAATTCAGCCTCGGACGATGATGCCCCTAGCGGAGAATGTTTTTCACTTCTGGACGCCTATTTGACAGCAATTCAGCGCGGCGACGTCAACGAACAGCAACGATTGCTTAACCTGGAACCGGGGCTCGTATCGTGGGCTGATGATCTTCAGAAGATCGATGCATTCGCAACGATTCTCTCAGAGCCATTCGCCATTCGCACTCAAGCTCCCGAGGCGGATGAGTCAATTCGCTTCGGCAAATATGAATTGCGAGGCGAACTGGGACGCGGCGGAATGGGTGTGGTCTTTCGCGCGTATCACCCGGAACTCGATCGAACCGTCGCTCTCAAGATGCTCACCGGAAGCGCATTCTCAAGTCCTGATCAGCGTCGTCGCTTCGCGCAGGAGGCCCGACTCGCCTCGCGAATTCGACATCCCCACATTGTCTCGATCCATGACGTGGGCGATTTTTCCGGACAGCCCTATTTCACAATGGATATCGTGACGGGGACCAGCATCGCATCATGCCTCCGCAAAGGCCCCATTTCGACAGAGCAGGCTGTGCACTGGATGATCATGATTGCAAAAGCGGTCGATCATCTCCATGCCAATGGCATCATCCATCGTGATCTCAAGCCGTCAAATGTTCTGCTCGACGAATGTGACGAACCGTGCCTGGTCGATTTTGGTCTCGCACGCGCTCTCGACGAATTCCATGATCCGACGATGACAGGGACGATTCTGGGAACACCAAGTTATATGTCCCCAGAACAGGCCGCAGGTCGAATCCGAGAAGTAACGACTCGATCCGACGTTTACAGTCTTGGTGCCATACTTTATGAGATGCTTTGTGGGCGTCCTCCTTTTAAGGCGGATTCGGCATTTGATACTGTACTTCAAGTGATGGAACGCGAGCCATTGCCGCTTCGGCACTGGAATCGAACCGTTCCTAAGAAGTTGGACCAGATTTGCCTGAAGTGCCTGGAGAAGTCTCCGGAGAGGCGGTATCCGTCAGCGATGGAACTGGCTCAAGAACTTGAGCGCTGGATCCGTGGTGAAAGTTCGCCCTACGAATCCCTTTCACCCATCACTCGGTTTTCCCGTACGTTCCGCCGATATCCTGATGCTGCCTACCGTCTGCTTGCGCTCGTACCGACACTTTTGATCGTCGTGCTGCGCTGCCTGTCGGCGCCGAATGTCTCATCGATCTCGGATTATTACAAACCAATCATCGTAGAATTGAGTCTTTGGATCGGGCTGTCTCTTGTCTGGGAATGGCAGGCCTCAAAACCGGGTGACCATCGGTGGACTCCTTTTGCCTTTTTGCTGACGGATATCATTTTTATGACGTCCATCCTGCAAGCGAGGAAGAAGGCAGATATTTCTCATGTGACCGCATACGTTCTGGTATTGATCCTCTCCGGCCTCTCATTGAATCGCAGTCAGATCTGGACGGCAGGCCTGGGCTGCATTGCCGGTTATCTTTGTCTTTTGTGCAATGCCGAAGACTTTGAAAATTGGATCGTGCCGATCCTGATGGTTGTTCTTCTCACGTGTTGTACGATCGTTACCGACTATCAGGCACGCCGGTTATCGATCTGGATTCGAATGAAAGAAACGGGTCAACGACGAGAACCGATGAAAGTGTGATCGATTCGTCTGCTACAGAATCGCCAATGGATTGCGGCGCTCGTCGAGGGTCCCCCGTGTGACACCAACCCGATTGGCGGCGTTCAACCGTTTCCAGACATCTTCACCGCGAATCCGATTGGAAAGCAGATCGCGGTAAAGATTCAGAATGCGATTCACATCGGCAGGCTCTTCGTCCAGGAATTCAATTCGAAGATCAAAAACATTTTGGTCGAGCAACGCGGAAACGATTTCAGCTGCGCTTTGAGGGACGGCGTTATATAACGTATTTCGGCAACCGACATCGGCTTTCAGCGGGTGCTCACTACCGACCCGGTCGCGAAGCTGAACCAGGTGCGTATCGCATGGCCGACCGCAGTTGGTCTTGTTTGTTCCCGGCGACAGTACAGCACAGAAGACGCAATGTTCCATGTGGAACATCGGCATGTGCTGGTGAATAACGATTTCGAGCCACGGTGCGGGAACCGACGAAACGAGATTCAGCAATTGGTCTCGGTTCAGATCGTAAGAAGCGGTCACGCGTTGAGCCCCCTGTCCGATCAGGTAATCAACCGTCAGTTCGTTCGTGGCGTTCAGTGAGTAATCGACAACAAACGGAACCTCACGTTCTGAACAAAACCGCATCCCAGCCAGGTTTCGGACCAGCAATCCATCAGCACCGTATTTCAAAAGCGACAAAAACAATCCTGCTTCATCCGGCTTTTGAATCCGAGGAGGAGCCAGGTAAATCGGCAGGTTTGCCGCATGAGCGATCGCCACTGCTTCACGGTAGTCCCGAAGATCTTGAAAATCGGCATAGATCAGTCGACCATCGTTTGTCCCTGACAGTTCATCATTCGTGACAGCGCGGACCTGCGACAATGTTCGACATAACAAATGAAGTCGAGGCTGACCCGTCCGTTCTTTTTCGGAAACAGCCTGAGATGTGATCTTCCCTTTCAGCTCTTGAAGAGCAGACCCCGAGTGCAACCTTCGTGGTACAGACTGTTTGGCCGCTTGATCGAGTCGGGCCACAAGTTCCTGACGCAGCTTTGAAAGTACGCTTAAAGGAATCATTGGTCCATCAACGATTTCGGTATCCAGCTGGTGCAGTTCGTAGGGGGTATTTCCCAATCGCCCCAACTGTTCCAAAAGAAAATCTCGCGTCACGGCATGCTTTGTCGCCTTGGCCAACGGTGTTGGCGACACGACGTTCGCGCGAATCACGTCGTCCCGACTGGACGACGATAGGGTGGTTAACACCCCTTCAATTTCAAGGGGTTGACCTGAGATTGCTCGTACGCGAACTGTTAATGGTCGTTTGCGAATCGGATCGGGGCCACTAAAGGTCTTCTTTAATCTCGCGGTTAGCTGGGGGTCGTCGGTCATCCAAATTGTCTGGCCAATTGTCAATCGCTCGAAGTCGATTGATCCATGCTGAAATTCGAGTTCAACAGTTCCGACGCTGACCGGTTCATCAACAAGGTGACCATCCTGGAACACGCCATAAATCCGTCCACCCTGCTCGGCGTCAGCGTCGCGATCCCCTTCGAATACAACTCCGTCACCCCGCTTGACTGGCCCTTCAAGGCGAATTTCCACGGAATCAAGGAAAATCTTTGTAATCGTTCCCAGTAACACCCCTCGTTTAGCGGACGAGACCGCCGGAACCAGCATCTTGTGATCATCGCCCAGCAACCAACCTGGCGAAAAACCACGCGAAAAAGAGAGCTCCATCTCGCGGACGTCATCACGAGAGAACTCGATCGACTCACCACGCATGGCGGTATCGATCGCCTCTCGATAATGGCGCGTCATATTGGCTACGTATTCAGGAGTTTTCAGTCTCCCTTCAATTTTGAACGACGAAATTCCTGCCGCGATCAAATCAGGGGTCAACTCGTAGGCGGCAAGATCTTGTGGACTGAGCAGGTATTTCTGAGGACCCAGATCGACATCTTCGCCATCACAGATCAGGTCATATGGCAACCGGCATGCTTGAGCGCATTGGCCTCGGTTGGCGCTTCGACCACCAAGCGATTCGCTCGTCAAACACTGGCCTGAATAAGCGACGCAAAGTGCACCGTGAACAAAACATTCCAGCGCGACGGACGTCGACTTGCTTAGGCGGGTGATATCGCTGATCGATAATTCTCGAGGAAGGACCACGCGTTCGATTCCCAATTCCTCAGCCACTCGAATGCATTCGGCACTCGTCAGCGTCATCTGAGTCGATGCGTGAATGCTTAAATCTGGGGCGGTTGTGCGGATCAGTCGCAACAGCCCGAGATCCTGAACCAGAACGGCATCGACGTTTGAAAGAGAAATCGTGCGGATCAGCGATTCAATTTCGGGCAACTCGTCGGTAAACGCCAGGGTATTGAGTGTGACATACCCTTTCACGCCGCGGTGGTGCAGGAATTGCATGACCTCCGTCAGTTCGTCAGCAGCCACATTGGTCGCTCGAGCACGAGCGTTAAAACCGCAATTCAATCCGAAATAAACGGCATCAGCACCATTCTCGACGGCGGCACGCAGACAGTCCCGGTCCCCTGCTGGAGCCAGAAGTTCCGGTCGAAGTGATGGGGGTAAAGTCATGGATTCGCCGATACGGTCAAAAGTCATCTGCAGACAATCAAAATGGAATCATCGGGTAAGTGCGCAATCACGTCAATTCGCCGTGTCGATTCTGATCGTTTGACGTGTATAATACCGGTGAGGCCAATTTCCGAACGAAACTAATGATAGACGCGGTTGATGGCTGACTGCGTCTGATCCGACGAGACCTATCTATGACTGATATGACTGCGTTAACCTTTGAGCGTGACGAGTGGGGACGTTTAGTCCTCAAAACAGGTGATGGCAAAACTTTTGTTGGTGTTGACCCGGTTCGTTGTTTTCCGTTGTCGGACCCCGAAAAGGCAATTGCCCTGCTTGATCCCGAAGGGAAAGAAATCCTCACTTTGCCCGATATTGATGCCCTGAATCCGGCAGCACGAGAGGCGCTTCGAACCGAACTCGCCGCAAGGGATTTTGTCCCGGTCATTCAAAAGGTCCTTTCGGCAACTAATCCAAGCCCGCCGTGCGAATGGTCAGTCGAAACCGATCGAGGCGCAACCAGTTTTCTACTTGAAAGCGAAGACGACATCCGAAAACTCGGGCCGAATCGAGTGATGATCGCTGATTCAAATGGAATTCGATACACGATTCCTGATGTGCGAAAACTTGATTCCCATTCCCAGCGAATTGTTCAACGTCTGGTGTGAGCTGTTGTGTCGATTTCCAACCAATTTAAACAGGTTGGCATTCCGGTGATTTTTTGATGTTCCAGACCAGGCAAACAAAAGAGTATCAATGATTGACGTACAGCAGGTTTCCAAAGTGCACTTACGTGGCCGCCTGGAAGTTCCCGCCCTGAAAGAAATTACCTGTCAGATACCGACCGGTTCGTTCACGTTTATTCTTGGCCCGTCCGGTAGTGGGAAGAGTACTCTGTTATATCTTCTCGGAGCCCTGGACGAACCAACATCTGGGACAATCACGGTTCATGGAAAATCACTTCAGGCGATGACCGCAAGCGAGCGAGACCACTTTCGCAGGGAAGACGCAGGGTTCATCTTCCAGAACTTTAATCTGCTCGCCAATCTGACCGCCCTCGAAAATGTACTTGTCCCATTCTTGCCAGGCGGCGTGTCGCGCGAACAGCGCGATAAAGCGTCACAATTGCTCGAACGACTCGGCTTGGGAAGCCGCAGAGAACATCGGCCAAATCAATTGTCAGGGGGAGAGCAGCAACGTGTGGCCATCGCACGTGCCTTGCTTAAGCGACCCAAACTCGTGTTGGCCGATGAACCAACCGGAGAACTTGATACGGCCAATTCTCTGGCAATCCTCGGTGACTTGCGGACGCTTTGTCTGGAACAAAAATCCACAGTCGTTGTGGTGACTCACGAACACGAATACATTCAACCGGGCGATCACGTGATTCGTATCCGAGACGGTCGGATTGCAGAACAAGACGGACCAAAGTCAGTATAAATATCGTCATAAAGTCAGTAGTCATATTTCAGAGAGACTTCACCCATGCTGTCGTCATTGCTGTTTGTGCTTCTTGGTGCTCCGCCCGTTGTGACCGATGATGCTGCTGAGGCGAAATATCTGGCGAATCAGAGACAGGTCACGTACGGACTGCCGCGTGCGGGCGAAGGCTACTTTTCTCCGAAGGGAGACTGGATCGTCTACCAGGCCTACCCGATCGGCTACCCGTTCTATCAGATTTACGTGCAGAAACTGGACGAGAAAACGCCGCGACTTTTGAGCACGGGACGTGGGCGAACGACTTGTGCCTATTTCTCGCCCGACGGCACAAAGATCCTGTTTGCTTCGAGTCATACCGATCCAAAGATCGACGAAACAGAACTGAAAGCGAGAGAAGAGGCTGCCAAAGGAGGCCGACGGCGGTACCTGTGGGACTTTGACCCAAACCTCGACATTTACGTCGTCAATTTCGATGGAACGGGTATGAAACGACTGACTGACAATCCTGGTTATGACGCTGAAGGGAGTTATTCATCCGATGGGAAGCAGATCGTTTTCACCTCATCCCGTGACGGCGACCCAGACCTGTATATCATGGACGCGGATGGTTCGAACGTAAGGCAACTGACCAATACGCCTGGATACGATGGCGGTCCATTCTTTTCGCCCGATAATAAATGGGTGATTTTTCGCTCGGATCGTCAAAAGGAACATATGCTGCAACTGTTTGCCATCTCGGTCGATGGCAAAACCGAAGTACAACTGACGAATAATCTCGATCAGGTCAACTGGTGCCCTTACTTCCATCCTAGCGGTAAATACCTCGTCTGGGCCGGCGCCGACTACAGCAATGGACCAGCCAACGCCCCGTTCCATCTGTTTACGATGGAGCTCGAATGGACAGCGAATTCACTCAAGGGAGGAGCCATCACGCAGATCACGCACAGCTCTGCCCAGGATGTGCTGCCGGTCTTCAGTCCAGATGGAAAAAGTCTGATGTGGTCATCAACGCGCACTCCCGATGGAACAAGCCAGTTGTGGATCGCTGACTGGTTACGCGGAAAAACGGCCAACTAACTGGTTTCGAGTTCTTCGCTTTGTTTCCAGCAAGACCTGTGGCTGAAAGCCAAAACCTGTAGGTTAAATAAGTCCCATAAGACTTCTCTGTCCTCAACGTCACATTGAAGCCAAATGTCATTGAACACCTTTGGTAACCCTACACGGGCCGGGGACTGACGCATTTTCATCGCGAAAAACAGCGAGCCCAGATGACAAGCAACTTCTGATTCATCAATTGCCCATAAAAATGGGTCTGTCCCCTCGCATTGCCCGAGAACGGTTACCTCGATACGTGTTTACCTGTTTCGTTACTCAGACTAATCTGCCCTAATTGTCAACATGCCTGCCTATTGGTCCAACATGGCGAGCGGATCAACGATTCGCTTTGATGTCATCTTTGGTACTTGATCAGTCAGTGGAAGCCCCTTCGGATAGAGGAAGGCAATCGGATCGATCGCTCTAAGAAACAATCACGCCATTGATCCTAATCGAGAGAAGCGAGAGGTTTCCGCTGAGAATGTTGCCGAATTGATTCCGTGATTTAACGTCTCAGTTCCGCAACCCCTGGGTATGTCTGGATCGGTCCGGGAACAGCAGGCACAGTGTTTGCTAGCCGTGAATCGAAGCTCATGAGTCGCGTTCTCGAAATGAGCCCAACGAATGATTGGCCAGTCCTGATTCTATCGCCAATGTCTGAATCTTCTTGCATTCGCAAGTTCTGATTTCGGTTTCTTTTTTTTTCAAAAGAGGTGTGTGATGTTTGCCAATCGTAGAAAAAGTTTGAAATCCCGTGGGTTCACATTGATCGAACTGCTTGTCGTGATTGCGATCATCGCAGTCTTGATCGCACTGCTCTTGCCTGCGGTACAACAGGCTCGGGAGGCTGCCCGTCGTACACAATGCAAGAATAATATGAAGCAAATGGGTCTTGCACTTCACAATTATCATGACACGTTTAACGTGATGCCGCCCGCATTGTTGAACTCAGGTCGATATAACGCCCCGACCTATATCACTGCAACAAACCCCGTCTTGAACACAACAGGCTGGGTGTTCTTATTGCCGTACATCGATCAGGCACCTGTCTATAACAACTACAATTTCAATGTCTGCTCGAGTATGTCGTCTCCATACAGCCTTCCTGTGAGAGGTACCGACGCGACGAACGTTGCCATCGTTGGGATGAATCTGCCGATGCTACTCTGCCCTTCGCATCCTAACGGTGGAGAAGTCGTTACTTCGAATGCGGGCGTGGCATCCGATTTCTACAGTCGAAATCAGGCGCGACGTACGAGCTATCTGTTCTCTTCGGGTTCGTTCCAGGACTACAGTGCTCCCTATGCAACAACGGCCGCAGACATTCGTCAAGGTGCGTTCGGTAATGATGGTGCGGCCAGAATCCGGGATATGGTCGACGGCGTCAGTAACACCCTTCTGGTCGGTGAAGCGTGGGGCGGAGGACGCTACAAGACCAGTACTTCGTATGGTCCGTGGGGCATGGATGGGACACACACTTCTGTGCATGGCTACACACCGTCTGGTTCCAGCACCGCTCTGACCTCAGCAACCGTAGCCGCTTATACGGCACAATGGAATATCAACGCGGTCTACAATGCTGGCGATCCGTTGAAACTGACGTATGCCTGGGTCTTCAATAGCGGTCATACGGGAGGGGCACAGTTCCTTCTCGGTGACGGGGGAGTGCGATTCATCAGTGAAAACATCAACTACCAGACCCTTTGTCAATTGGCATATATTCATGATGGGTCTGTGGTCGGTGAATTTTAACTGGATGTGTAAGGTGTAGCACTGAACCCTCGGAACTAACTACAGCAGCTCAAAGTCCTCTTTGAGTTGCTGTTTTGTTTCTCGTTGTAACAGTGAGTTCTCGTCTCAAGACTATTCGGAAATTAAGGTGGGAGTTTCAAATTGGATATTCGACAATTCAGTCGGGGGATGTCTTGCGCGGCGTTCCTTTTGGTCTGTTGCTGTGCCGTTGGATGTGCAGGGAAGCCCCCAATGTCGCCGAGCGCCGTGAAGAAGGCACCCGTTTCAGGCACAGTGACGATGGGTGGTAAACCGCTCGCCGAAGCAGAGATCTATTTTTTCACCGAAAAATTCACAGGCTTCGCAAAAACAAATGAGGAAGGAAAGTATATCCTGGCACAGGGGGCGGCAATCGGTGCCAACAGAGTCTATATTTCCAAATTTGAGGGAGGAGCGGCGGCAGCGGCCACTGATCCAACACTGGAACTTAATGACCCGACACAGACTGCGATTGCGAATCAGGCGCAAGCGGCGTCAGGAAAAAGAGGACCCAAGCAACTTATTCCACCGCAATTCAGCAGCGAAAAAACAACGAAGCTGACGTTTGATGTGCCAGAGGCAGGTGCGAAAGATGCAGATTTCAACCTGTGACGTAACGACAAAGAGGTTAATTAGTTTGTTTGTTGCAATGTGACCTTTTGCATCAGTTGATCGCCGATGTTCGGTTCACCTCGAAGAAATAGCAGTCGATCGCGTTTTGGTTCATAAATTGTCGGGTGCACTTGCGGTTTGTCGCTGATAATGTGTCAGATAAAGAAGACACCTTGGGGTTCTCCTTAAGGTGTCTTCTTTCGTTGAACTTGCGAGTTAATCGATAAAATGCAGATGTTTTGGCTCGATGTGGTTTCACCGTTAACTGGCGAGAAAAGTAAAAAGATTGCGAATTCCTGGATGTCGCCGGGACATTCTTTCAGCTGCAATCGCGAGACGAGTCAGCTTTCCAGAAGTAATGGCTCGATTTGAGGAGAATTGTTATGTGTCGTTTTTCGGTATTCGTGACGGTCGTATTCTGTTTGAGCGTGTCATCTGCTCTCGGGGCAGACAATCGAATCAGCGACTGGTCGAATCAGCAAATAGAAGAGCTGTCAGGACTTTACCGTGATTTTCATTCTCAACCTGAACTCTCATTTCGCGAAGAGAGGACCGCAGCCAGGCTCGCAGAGGAACTGAAGAAAGTCGGTGCTGAAGTCGTGACGGGCGTGGGTCGACAAGGAGTCGTTGGTTTGATCAGGAATGGAGAAGGACCGGTCATTATGATCCGAACGGATCTGGACGCGCTTCCGGTGATTGAGGCGACCGACTTGCCCTACGCATCAAAGGTCAAAACAAAGGACCCCAAGGGGAATGATGTTGGTGTGATGCACGCCTGCGGTCACGACATCCACATCACCTGTCAGATTGGAACGGCGCGCTATCTGGCCAGCCACAAGGACGAATGGCGGGGAACGGTAATGTTTGTCGGCCAACCGGCCGAAGAGGTCGGAGGTGGTGCGGAGGCGATGCTCAAGGACGGCTTGTTTACCCGGTTTCCCAAGCCGAAATTTGCGCTTGCACTTCATGTCGACGCCGCATTGGCAACGGGAAAGATCGGATTCAAGGCGGGGTATATTCTCGCAAACGTCGATAGCGTCGACATTGTGATGAAAGGTAAAGGAGGGCATGGAGCCTTCCCTCACACGACGATCGACCCGATCGTGCAGGCGGCCCATTTGATCGTCGATCTGCAAACGTTGGTCAGTCGAGAAAACAGTCCGTTCGAGCCTGCCGTTGTAACGGTCGGATCAATTCATGGGGGTACGAAGCACAATATCATTGGGGACAACTGTCGATTGCAGCTTACTGTCAGAAGTTATTCGCCAGAAGTTCGTGAGAAGTTGATCGAAGGGATCAAACGCAAGGCCAAAGCAGCAGCCGCAAGCGCAGGTGCTGCCGAGCCGACGATCGAATTGTCGGACTGGACCCCGGCCACAAAAAATGACGCGGACCTGGTCGAACGAGTTGTTCCGACATTTCGCCGGGTCCTGGGTGAGGACAACGTCATACCTGTCGAACCGTCGATGGGGGGTGAGGACTTTTCGCAATATGGTCTGGCGGGTGTGCCGATCTTCATGTTTCGGCTCGGTTCGGTGAACGCGAGCCGTCTTCAGGAAATGAAGAAGGACGGAAAAACACCCCCATCGCTCCATTCTCCGTTTTATTATCCTGATGCGCGCGAAACGATCACGACCGGAGTCACCGCGATGACTGCGGCAGTGATCGATCTTTTGAAAGCGAATTAGCCCGGATTATTCATTAGCCTGACGAACAAGCGAGGGATGGGCGTAAACTGATGCAGATAGTAATTTCAACCGGAACAAAATCAGTCTGGCAAGTCGCCTAATCGGTCACCATGTTGTTCCGATGTGAAGATCGCTTGCTCGTCGGGCAATCGTGACACGGGAGTTGAGGTCAGGTGACTTCTCATTGCTCCTCGAAAGAGAAATCCGAAGGAAGGTCTAACGCCCAGACCTCATTGCTAAGTGGTTGCGCATGCCCGCCCGCTACCCACAGTTTGTCTTTAAAAACATACGCGGAATGTTCATGGCGTTCTTTCCAGACTGCGTTGGATTTCAGTTGCCGCCAGTCTCTTCCATCTTTTGAATACCAGACGTCGCCCCAGTTCTTCGAGGGATTATTCGACCAACCGCCGAGCACCCACATCCGGTTACGATACGTAACGGACGAGAACCACAGGCGTGGCGACCATTCTGCGTGTTCGGTCACCTGCGTCCATGTTTTTCCATCACTGGACGACCAGACATCGTTTTTTGATTCGTATTGGGGGACGTAGTTTCCACCACCCAGCACATAGATCTTATCGTTGAGGACAACGGACTGATGGTAAGCTCGCGGAGACCAGCCCGCCGCTTCAGTTTCAAGGCGCCATTCTTTTCCGTCCACGGAAGACCAGACATCGTTCTTCAGACTCTTGTCGTCCCCGAAATAGTAATTCTCGGTACCTCCGAGAATCCACATGCGTCCGTGAAATTCGACGGTAGCAGCAGCAATCCGGGGACTCCAAGCTGCATTCGAAACTCGATCCCATTTGGCACCATCAATCGATGACCAGACTTCATTGGTGGCACCATGGCCGGCAAGACGACCATTAGTCCAGCCGCCCATAAACCACATCCGATCACGAAACGCGATCGTCATCGGAAGATCGCTGAATTTCCACGGTGCGTCCTGCGTCACGAGCGTCCACGTTTTGCCATCAGACGAACTCCACACATCCCGAGGAGGCGACTGAAACGAATCAAACCAGCCTCCGAAGATCCATATCCGGTCGTTGTAGACCAATTCACCGCTCGAATCACGAGCTCGCCATTCGGCGTTGGGGGTGACCTTTATCCAATTGGGACCAATGTTTTGTGCCGAGAGTGGAAGCGAATTCTGCAGTACGGAAATGAAAACAAACAATATCAGGGAGCGAAGGAACATTCATTCAATCCTTTCTCGGGTCCGTTACGCCAAAATCGATCTGATGATAAACCAAACGTTATCTGAATCTCGACCGACAAAAAACGAACGTCGCCAGCAGCGGAGAGGTGGCTGCGGCGACGTTGTTTTTTAGAAAATTGCAAACTCGCGAATCGGACTAGAATTCGCCGAGTGGATTTCCATCGGCGATCGTCGCAAGTCGTTGTCGGGTGACGGAGTCGATGTTTTCACTGATGAAGCGAACAGTTCCGTCAGCGAGAAGTACCTGCGCCCCACCTGTATGCATACTTCCAATTGATCCCCATTCACCAAGCTTTCCTGCTGGATTTGACACACTCCATGGGGTCCCTGGTCCCCACCCACAACATACCCAGTCGTTAATCTTTCGTTGGCCATTCAGATTCCAGAACTGCACACCGTTGCCAACGTGCTGAGCACAGGCCCACGAGCCAGTTTCGCCGTCGTAGATGTTCAGTGTTGTTTCAGCAACCGCAACGGTATTGCTTGAGCCATCGCTCAGATCCCGCATCGACGCATTCGACATTGCGCCGAACATACAACGTGTGTATTGATTTTCGTTGACCCACATTGACGAACCCTGTCCGGTATAAGTACTGAAGCCATAGTTCGATTTGTAGGAATTCACAC
This sequence comes from uncultured Schlesneria sp., assembly GCA_903858935.1. Classification (GTDB taxonomy): domain Bacteria; phylum Planctomycetota; class Planctomycetia; order Planctomycetales; family Planctomycetaceae; genus Schlesneria. Next base: position 56,547 of record CAIOKO010000190.1, read on the forward strand.
CCGCCACACAGCCGTAGTTCCCGTCAAATCCTCCGTGAAACTGTTTTCCTGAATCAGAAGGACAAAGAAGCGCAGTCAGTTTTACGTTGCTGGCAGCGGCATTGGCAGCAGGGACAACGCCGCCGTTACCGGCCAAAGGTTTGCTTCCACCATTCAGCCAGCTTCCCATCGCGGATGATTGATCAATGGTGTTAAACAAAGGTGCTTGATCAAAGTAGGGTAACAGGGGGATCCATCCGGTTTGGTTTTTAATATTCGGCAAGCTATTGTTATTCACCGTCACCGCACTGAAGCTGGTTGCGTAGGGAAACATGTTTGCGACATCGTGATAATTGTGCAGTGCTAACCCGATCTGTTTCAGGTTGTTTTTACACTGCGTACGACGTGCGGATTCACGCGCCTGCTGGACGGCCGGAAGCAGTAACGCAATCAGAACTGAAATGATCGCTATCACGACAACCAACTCGATCAGCGTTAAAGCGCTGAAACGACGAGACTGTTTAGCAGGAAATCGAACGAGACTTGGCATAATGCTTCTCCAAAGAAAGACCTAATTCAAAACAAAGCAGAGACGAATGTCGCTGCAAAAGGACTATGTTTATGGTCACAAACGGAATCCGAGCTTCTACTTTTTCGTTGCCGAAGAAATCTTGAATTCAAGATCATTCTTCCCCGATTCTGGAATATCGACGCGACGCATTACGGCAGCCATTTTCTCGGCGTCGGGTTTGCTCCATAGCGGTGCAATTAACTCTTTGGCATCCACCATCATCGGTGAATCGCCATCAGCGAGAGGGCTTCCATCGGGATTCACCAGCTTTGAGAAAGTGATCTGGTACGAACCAGGAGTGATTCCTGGTTTGTTTGACCAGTGCATCACGGTGAACGAGCCATCGTCGTCTGTAACGGCCCATGCGCCACCCACGCTTTTCGTTTCATTAATCGGCGTCAGGCGGATCCGAATTCCACCAGTTGGCCTTCCGTCCAATTTCACCGTGCCAGATGCTGGAACAATTTTCTCAACAGCACCTTTCACTGATCCACCACAGCCCGGA
>CAIOKO010000191.1 GCA_903858935.1 uncultured Schlesneria sp.
AACCTTCGCTTTGAAACTCCCGCTCCGAATCTTACGCTTACCGGGCATCTTCCCCTCCAAAACTGAACCACTGAAATTCTATCTTATTTCCTGGTCCAGTTTTTGGGGTCCATCGTAGAGTTTCCAATTGGACTTGAGCGAATTTTTTCGATTGCAGGCATTTTTTATCTTATATTGATTGCTTGTCGGCTAAATTCCGATCAATCAAATAACCGATAAAGTTGACAGAGTTTACCCAGAATCGAGCAACGTCACTAAGTTCGCAATGATCAATTGGAGTTGGATTTCACGTATAAATGAGCTGGTCACTACGGGAAAAACTGCGACGCGATTTTGTGGCGATGCTCCCAAGTAGGTGTCAGGTGACTTCGGCATACGTACGACCGCGTCAGATTTTCAATAACCGGACAGTATCATTAGCCGTTAAACAATCTCGATGGTTACGCGTTCGCGACTTCGTTTTTACATTTGTCGTCGTTGCAGCAGTCAACGTATTCAGCGAAAATGTCTTCGGTCAGGACGGGCTTGTCCCGTTGCGTATGTTAACCCCTGGAGAATCCTCTTCAGCTCAACCGACTTCGCTTGCGGCAGAATTCGCTGATCGTCTTGAAAAGAATCAAATCGAAATTGAGAAATCGAAAAAGAGCAAAGAGGAAAACGATTCAAAGACGGCTGAGATCGAATTAGCGGGATACATGAATGTTGATCTGAACAACACAATGGATACTGCGGATTCGCAGAAAACAACGTCGAGTCTCGCAAGTGATTTCGCGAAAAGATTGTCCGATGTCGAAAAGAGTTTGAAGAAACGTGACGAAGCAGACGCCAAAAAAGCAAGCACCTATCCAACGCATAAGATAACCGGGTTCCTGCAGGTTGACAGCGCGTTTTATTCACAGACGCCTCGGAACATCGCGACCGTTGGTGACGCTCAGGACGGAATGGGGTTTCGGCGTGCCCGTTTTGCCGTCAATGGTAAGGTGGCCCAATTCACGAATTATCAATTGGAAGTTGATTTTGCGGCGGCTGGTCGTCCCAGCTTTTTTGATAATTATGTTGAGCAAGGGAACCTGCCGATTCTTGGTGATGTCCGCATTGGTCAGTTCCTGCAGCCATTCAGCGTTGATGCGATGAGCGGTTTTCGCAATCTTGCATTTCTGGAACGGTCGTTGCCTTTCCTGGCCTTCGTCCCTTTCCGGCGCGTCGGCATCATGTCGTCAAACGCTACAGACGATGACATGACACACTGGGCCTACAGCGTCTTTCGCACTGGCGGTTACAACAACGCTCCGCTTGGGGATTCTCGTTTTGCAACCGATTTCGGCAATGTCGGAGGCTACTCGTTTTCCACTCGTCTTACGCATTTGCTTTATTACGACGAGTGTGAAAAGGACCGCTATTTATGGCACATCGGTTTCTCGTACAACTTCAGTGAATTGGGCGCAGACGATGCGACCGGGGCTGGAGCTAATGGTAATGCTGGTACTCCAAAACCGTTCTATCAGTCGCGCACAACACCTGAGTTTTTTCTCGGCTATCCTGAGAACAGCACCACGTTCGACACTGCCGTAAATGGCACGCCCATATTTGTGGATACCGGTAAATATCAGGCGAAAAACTTTAACCTGATGGGAATAGAAACGGTCTATCAGGCGGGAGCGCTGAGTCTTCAGTCCGAGTACATGGCGACTGTAGTGGAAAGTGTCGTTGGTCCAGTATTTTACCAGGGTGCGTACGGAGAAGTGATGTACCGGCTGACGGGCGAACATCGTGGTTACGACAAAAAGCTTGCATCGTTCAAGAATCCAATCCCGTATGCGGATTTCCTTCCTCTGAAATGGGACGGCGTTCGTGGCTGGGGGGCTTGGGGTCTCGCTGCTCGGTGGTCGGTTGTTGACCTGACCAATCCCTCAAAACTCGATGGGCATTACTACAATAGTAATTCAAACTCGTTCAATACAACGAATAAGGCCGGTAACGGAGTCCTTAATGATTTCACTTTTGGTGTGAACTGGTACTTGAACCAGCACACGAAATTCCAATTCAATTGGATTCATGCGATGCTGGATAACACGAAAAAAGGGAGCAGTACAGCCGAACTTTTTGTCACTCGTATGCAAGTCGACTTCTGATCACTCCGCGGGCTTTTCGACTTTCTTCTCGACCTTGGGACGAATTTTGCCTGACTGAATATCTTTGACGACTTCGGCTACTTGTGCCGGATCGCCGGTCTTCATCACGTGTTCAACCCGTGATGGGGGAGTTCCTAGGCGTTCCATCAACTCTTTCGTTGATTCCCAGAGCTTGGGCTTTTTCTTGTCGTTTGCGAGGTATAACTCCGTCGCTAACTCCGCCAAACGCTGCTCGTCGAGCGCGGGCCGATTGTCGTAATAACGCTGGATGACCTTCTTCTGATATCTCGAAAAATCCTGGCCTGCCATGATCGACTCCCTCCGAAAGTTTGATGTCACGAGCCAAACGATTTGTCGTTAGGTCCTCAGATGAATCGCCTGTTTCATCTTCAATTACTGCGAGTATATCGAACGGAGCATCCGTTCGGCATTGAAAAAATATGGCAGGTCCGATCATGCCGAATAAAGGCAATTTCAACGGAGAATAGACCTGGGATTATCAATTCGGGTCATTAATGTCGTTTTTGATCCGTTAAAATTAATTCACTCAGTTTTTTGACGCATCTCTTTTAGCGTAATACCGGATGTATTCTCATTCACTGATCAAGCGAGCGCCGCCCCAATATCCGAATTCAAAGGACCAGCCCGTCGCGACATTCATCAGCTCCAGACGAATTTCTTTGCCTGCAAATTTGCTCAGGTCTACCTTAAAAGTTGCCCATCCGCCTGAGCACGTTTTTGGACTGACATCCTCTTTCAGCACCTGCTCTCCATTAGCCTTGATCACTAGTTGCCAATCACCTCGCTGGTCGTGGCTGACATCCACGGCCAGTGTTGTCTTTTTGCCCGGGGGGATTGCAAACGTTCCAGAAAGGACACTAGGCTTTTCCGCTGACAGCGGGTGGGTGCGTAGCACTCCTGATCGACCAAAGTGTTCCTTCAAAATCCCGACGCCGTTTTCTCCGGATGTCGCTGACGTGAACCCTGGCAGGATTTCATTCGCCGCCGATCCAAACTCTGCAGACTTGGGCACTTCTCTAGGAACAACTTCGCCCGCGCCAGCCAGTAGCCGCGCCGTCTTGTCAGAAGGATGCTTATCCAAAGAAATGAATGCAAACAGGTCAATGATCTCTTGAGGTGTCAGTTGTTTTTCCAACTGCTCGGGCATCAGCGAGATTTCATTCACTTTGAATTCGTCAATATCCGCCCGGGGAATTACTTCCTGCTTGCCTCCCTGGACTTTCAACACAACACGTTGAGGGCTGTCTTCGGCGAGCAGTCCATTCAGCACTCTTCCGCCGTTTGTAACGACAGTGTAAGACCGATATCCCGCACCAATCACCAGGCTGGGATCGAAGACGTTTGACAACAATTGATTAAAATCATTGCGGCCGTTCAGAGTGATGTCCGGCCCGACTTCGGCTCCTTCGCCGTAAATTTTATGGCACTGAGCACAGACCTTCTTGAACGCCTTTTCCCCGGCGAATGGATCTCCTGGAGACTTGCGGATCAGTTGTCGCATGTCGGCAATATATTTTTCGCGGTTGGGATCGCGTCCCTCGCGTACTTGTCCCCAATGGGTTGCCAGTAACTTTGTCAGTTCTTCATCTTTGAGGTCTTTCAATCGTCTGGCTTGATTGAGATTGATGGTGGTCGCTGCAATTTTTTTATCGCCGATCGAAGCCAGTAAACTTTTGGCCCAACGTGCTCGTTGCGTCAGCAGTTCGATCGCACGCGGCTGAATATCAGGTTCGAGTTTTGTGTAACGAGCGAGGATGACGTCTGCGACCTTGGGGTCATCGAGTTTACTGAGTGAGGCGAGAATCTGTGATTTAAAGCTTGATGGCGTCGCAGCCGAGTCGAGAGTCGCTGCAACTGAATCAATCAGGCCGTCGTCGTTCGCTGTAATTAACGAATTCAGTGCAAGCAACCTTTGGTCCTGGATTGCTTTATCTGACGTAAAAATCGAGCGGACTGCTTTAATTCCCTGTGAATCATTCCAGCTTGTCGCGAGAAATGCCGCAGGCAAGTACAACGGCGACGTGGTAGATCCTTTTAGAATCGCTTCGAGTTTGTCAGACATCGCGAGTTTCATCGCAGTGATTTGGTCGACCGACAGTTCACGGTTTTGTACCTTCGACGCAAGTTGACCAAGCCCCAGGGCAGCTGTGTCTGGTTGGAGGTCAATTAGCAATGAGACGACCGCGGCAACTGGCTTGGGATCGAACTTTTTCCGCCCAAGCAGGCGATCAATGATCCTGGGCATCATGGCGATGAGAGAGGATGACCTCTTTGTTTCCGGTCCCTTCAGCAATTCGACAAATTCATCTGCATTCGTTTCGAGGTGTGGGTGCAAGTTTTGCCACACGACTTGTGAAAGAATTGGATCGTTCTGGTCCCAACGCAGGGCGTTGATGTAAATTTGGAAGAGGGTCTCGACTTGAATCTCGATATGTGCGGCGCGGGCTCGTTGAAACAACTTCGTCGCTGCAACTACTGCCTGCAGCGATTGTCGAGCACCCCGTTGCGCCAACAGATGTGAACTTAACTCGCTCAAAATAGGAACGGCTTCCGGGGCATCTGCCAAATGTCGTAGCTGCCAGCTTTCAATGACCTCGTCTTTTGGAGCAGGTGATTGAAGGAGATCGACCAAATCGCCATTCGGATCTGAAAGGCCGCAAGCGGTCAAAAACATTCGACGACGAATTTGTGCGTCAATCAAGCCTTCGCCGTAAACACCATCGAGAAGTGAACGGAGAATCGATTTTGTGTTACGTTCCTGCAGTATTCGACGGGCCGTGTCGCGGATGAAGTCGTTGTTTGCTCCCAATCTTCCGACCAATTGCCCGTCTGTTTCCTTGGCGAGATTAAAATCCTTCGCAATCCGCGGAGTCTCTTTGTAACGAACTCGATAGAGTCGCCCCTTCAGACGGTCAATTCCTGCGGGGTCACGATTGGCATCCTGATAACAGTGATACCGATCGTACCAGTCGAGAACATACAGGCTGCCGTCAGGGCCGGTTTTCTGAACGACGGGCATGAACCACGCATCGTTTGCCGTCAGAAAATCGGGTTCAGCAAAGCCTTGATAGGTTGAGCCTTTCGACTCAACGCGGTCGACGTTAATGCAGCCGCCGTGAATGTTTCCCATATACAGCTTACGACGGTATTTCTCGGGATAGGCATCGCTGTCGAAGAAGTGGATACCGCAGTATGCCGCCTTTTGGTGTTTGTGTTTGACGATCGATTCGATCTTCCAAGTGAAGGGGGGGTAGGGGCCACCTTGCCGATGGTAATAACCCGTTTCCACCAGGTGCCACAGGTGATCGATCACGCAGGCCGACACGAAAGCTTCCCCTTCGTCATTAAACGCGATCCCCCACGGGTTGCTTGTCCCTTCGCAGAAGACCTGGAATTCTCGCGTTCGGGGATGAATCCGGTACATGGCGCAAGTCAGTGGCCAACCGGGATGCTTTTCATCATAGTTCGGGTTCGTCTTCGCATATTTGACGTGCGAGTGATTGAAGACCCCGTTCAATCCATACAGCCAGCCATCAGGCCCCCAAGTCAGGCTGTTTGGTAGCTCGTGCGTATCGGTGCGACCAAATCCGGTGACAACGACTTCCTGCTTGTCCGCTTTGCCATCTCCATCGGTATCCTGCACAAACAGGATGTCGGGTGAATTGGCGATCCAGACACCGCCGTGTCCGACCGCGATCCCGCTGGGGATATTCAGTCCCTCCATGAAGACCGTGAACTTGTCTGCCGTGCCGTCACCATCCGTGTCTTCCAGAATTTTGACTCGGTCTTTGCCTAGTCCCGGTTCACGACGGGGATATTCGAGTGACTCGGTAATCCAGAATCGGCCTCGTTCATCGATCGTCATGGCGACCGGGTTAACGATATCCGGTTCGGCTGCCACAACCTCGACGGAAAAGCCTTCAGGAACGGTCATCATCTTCGCCGCGGTGATCGGATCACGCGGATCATTCGGCGGTTTGTCCTGGGCATGAGGAATCAGCGGCTGCTTGACCTGTTGTGCGAACAAAACCGAACCGCAGCAGGCCATCAAACCAATCACGGTGACAAATCGAAACGCTTTGCACATGAATGCAGAATCCTCGAGGCCGAAGTCTGAAAAGGGATTTTCATATGTTAAAGCAGAGCACGCCAAGTTGCACTTCTGGTAAATGCCAATGCAGGGCGAAAACTGTCGAAACGATTTAAGTCCTGAAAATCATCAAAGAAATAAAAAGTGCGAGAGACTTCAGCAGGTCTCCCGCACTTTTCTTGAGCATCAAGAACGATCAGTCTGGTCGTCGAGGCCGTTCGGGACGATCCCCGCCGCCTCCACCCGGCCGGCCACCGCCAGGGCCGCCAGGAGGTCCGCCAGCGCCTCCTCCACGCGGTCCGCGACCGCCGCCCGGTCCTTCTCCACCACCAGGTCCGCCAGGACCTTCAGGGCCCCCATGAAGCTGAACAAAGTCATCAATGAACTTTTTCATTTCGTCTTTGCTGAGTTTGCCGTCTTTGTCCGTGTCAAACTCAAATGCATGGCTCAGCATTCGCTCGGGATCAGGGCCTGGTCGACCTCCACCAGGAGGCCCTCCTTCTGGGCCACCACGACCGGGACCGCCGGGTCCACCGCCAGGCGGGCCACCTTCGGGACCACGACCGCGGCCTCCGCCCGGAGGTCCTCCAGGTCCTTCGCCGCCAGGGCCACCGGGACCACCCGGTCCTCCGCGTCCCCCACCAGCACGTTCACCAGGCCCGTCGCCGCCGGGACCGCCACGACCACCTGGACCGCCCGGTCCTCCTGGTCCACCTGACGGTCGATATTCGTCTTCGGTCAGTTTCCCATCTTTGTTTTTATCGAGCGTCAGTAATGCTGCTGTCGCGTTTTTCAATTCTTCTGCTGAAATCACTCCGTCATGATCGGCATCCAAGGCCTCAATCACCGGCATCGGCCGTCGGCCGCCAGGGCCACCCGGTCCACCTCCACCTGGACCGCCGGGAGGTTGAGCAATCGCCAACGTTGCACCAGCGGCAACGATGGCACCGAGAGTCCACATCCAACGTTTCATTACAGTCTCCTCAAATTCGGGGTGTTAACTACAGTAAATACATTTGATCGTCGCCGACACGGACTACTTCTTCTGTATCGCGACGCAATACAAGAAGCGATTTGACCTCAAGAACAGTTCGTCCTGGCTGATTGCCGGGGTCGCGTTGAAATCACTTTCGTCGTTGAATTTATTTTGAGCAAGCACCTGGTACTGAGGTTTGGCCGGAAGCACCAGCACTCCGTTCCATCGAGTGGGGACATAAATACTCCCCTTGGCAAGTACCGGCGAGGCGTACACCGGTCGTCCGCCCGCTTCGAGTTCAGCAACTCGCTCACGATAAACCATCTCTCCCGTTTTCGCGTTAAGACAATAAGCCTGACCTCGATCGTCAATCCAATATAAGTGACCTTCGAAAAAAACAGGTGTTGAAACATACGAACTGGTTTTGCTTGTCCAAAGCACCTTGGGTTTGGGTGACGTTTTTTCTCCACTGATCTGCAAAGCCAGACTTCCCGCCGAACGGAATCCACCAAACACGAAGACGGTCTCTTTATCCGCAACGATACTGGGGCAGATATTGCCCGTCAGTTGATGTTCTTCGAACCAGCGAATCTTACCCGTATCAGGATTGAGTCCCCAGATTTCTCCGGGAACAGCGATGACAAGATCGGTCCGCCCTTCGTTTAATGTGATTAATGAAGGGGTCCCATAGGCAAGTTCCAGAGCTGCGCCCGACGCCTTCCAGATCTCTTTTCCGGTCTTTTTGTCTAAGGCCCGAATCGATTGACTCTCTTCAGAGGCATTTACGATGACATAGTCTTTATAAAGAATCAGACTCGCCGCCGATCCCCAGCGTCGATTACTCGATTCTTTTCCCACTTCCGTTTGCCAAAGTTGATTACCATCGAGATCAAACCCGACTACACCACTCTTCCCGAAGAAACAATAAATTCGTTCGCCATCTGTGACCGGAGTATTGCTGGCGTAACCATGCTCGGAAATATACCCCTGATAATTATCTTCCGGAAGAAGGCCAGGAACGGTTTTTGTCCAAACGATCTTTCCGTCGGTCCGCGAAACTGAAGTGAGGTGACGTCGGAGCGACTTGACGTCTCCACCATTTTCTTTCGGCACACCATAACCGGAATAACTTGTCACGAAGATCCGATTACCAAGAACGATCGGACTGGATGAACCAGCACCCGGCAATTCCGCTTTCCATTTCAGATTTTCTGAATCGTTCCATGTCAACGGAAGGGTTGAGTCGGTACTGATACCGGCGCCGCCAGAGCCGCGGAATTGAGTCCAATCCGCAGCCAGACAACATTGCGTCACCAAGACGAACGCAATCATAGAGAGCGGGTATCGAGTCATCGTGAGAGGCCGCATAAAATTTCTATTTCTTTCGTTCGTATTGGAAATCCAAGGTCCCTTCGGCGATCGTGATATTTTTGATCGCCGACAACAAATTCGCTCGAGTCGCCTCATTGGCCGAAAGTTTTGGTTCGGCTGATAGCGCATAGACAGTGATATGATAAGTCTTAATTCCAGGTCCTTTAGAGCACATCGGGTCATACGCCGCTCGTCGTTTGTCGTTGAGCCCCAGCGTACCCGTTGATTTGGCGTTTTTGGCCAGAATTGTGACATTGGACGGAATGCCATAAATAACCCAATAGGACTTTTCTATATCAGGAGCGGTATGCCAGAGGCTCAGGGCGTAGCACTTTGTTTCTGGAGGCGCGCCGGTCCATTCCACGGGAGGAGATGCACTCGCTCCGTCACAGGTGAATTCGGCTGAAATGTAACCGTTTTCATCCAAGGCAGCGCTGCTGATCGCCAACTGGGGAAGGTTACTACGAGGCTTGGCTTTATTGTCTTGCCGCGTGTTTTTCGGGCCCCGTCCATTATCGCGGGGAGGGCCTGGCTGTTCGCCTCGAGGTGGCGGACCATCTGCCCGAGGTGGCGGCGGAGGTCGTCGGTCATTGCCGCCACGGCCGCGTCGTTGTGGCGTGTAAGTTTCGCTTCTCGACCCGCCAGCCGGATCGACGTACGTAAAATTCGCAGTGCCATCGTTTGCAAGCACGTAGCTGACAGACCCTTGTTTTCCCCGCACTTCATAGGTCAGCTTGTAACTGCCCGGTTGCGTTTCGACAAAGTCCGTGATTTTCGCATCGCGCAACGGCCTGCCATCGGGGCGAACCGGTTCGGCTCGCGGTTGTGGATCGACCTGCCCACCCCGCTCGGTCACCTCACCGTGGAAACCTCCGTTGAGATAGGGGTAAGTTTTGGTGGCGTGATAATGGTAATTTCCTTTTGAGTCCTGGTGACCATTGAATTGGTCGAGTCCCACAACTTTGGAGCCATCCGTCTCGGTATATCCATAAATCGGAAAACCATCGAGTGCATAAGCGATGGGCAAGCCCTTGCCGATCGTTTTTTCCAGATGAACTGGTGCAATGTGATAATGGTAATCGTCAGCTCGCCCGCAATGCCCACCAAATTCATCGAGTTCCCCGATCGCGTAGGAATCCTCACCGCGATTGTTCAGCGGGTTAAAAATCGGGATGCCGTTGGCAGCCAAGGCGATGGCACCGCGCAGAAAGCGGTTCTTCGTCGAAAGGGGAGTCTTAGCGGGAACTGGGCGAAGCGGGATACGCCATGCATTTTCACCGGAATAAGGTTGGGGCAGGGGAACCTGCTGCTGCCATGCGGTGATGCCGACCATCATGGGATGGCTGGGAATACCGTTGGATTCTACATAGAAGAAGTTTTCGTCCCAGCGAGTGCGGATCGCTTTTGTTTTCAAAAATGCATCAAACGCCTTGGCAATCTCAGGACGTTTATCGTCATCGTGGCCGCGATTTTCAGTGCTCAGCTGTGCAAGCAGAACCGGCAGTTTTCTGGCCGCAATCTCGTCCAACATTTGCTCATCATTCTCATCGTGTGAATGACCGGGATGTGCCGTCCCAATCGATACCGCACAAAACCAGGCGACCAGCGTAACAGTCGATATCAATCCTCTGAGCATCAGGTTCTCCTGGAACCGTTTATCACCAACTTGCGTTTCATAATCAAGTATTCATTGTCGTAGTGCGATTCGAAAGCGAGGTGATGAATTGGTGACCTGACAAATAGTCACGAAGCAACAGGTAAAACCGCCGAACATGGACATGTTTTTTGATGTTTCCTTTCGGTGCATGTCACGGAAAAGTGTGTTTTTGATTTCTTCTGTTACTTATTCATGCGATTCGTGGTTAGAAATCCTTTGCATGATCCATCAGTCGCCAGAGCATAACTCAAAGACTTGATTATCGAATCGGATTCTGACAACACAATTCCCGCCTTCTCCCCTTTGAACACTCCAGCGGACGAAACGGGTCGCTTTTTTCTGGGATTCATGCAACTTTTTCGAGAAACGAAAATCTCCCTGTCCGTTTGCCGTTGAATTCGGCGGCAAGGGGTCTGATCGAGCGCAAATCAATCTTTCCACAAGACACAAACGGGGGTTCACGCATTTGGACACTTTAAAATCGTCGTGCGCGATGGCGTGATACTCCAATTCGAAAAACATGATCCGTCTTGGATATTTACGTAATTATTCGCGCTTTGCCGCAATCATTGTGGTACGATCCACGTCGGGATGGAAGCGCCATTTCAGACCCCGCCGCCTTAGATCGGAACCAACATGTTGATCAGAGTCGGTTATGAAATTGCCTTCGAATCGCCCGAGCCTGCAGCCATGATTTTGATGCTTTACACACATCCACTGCGGTCTCCGACCATTCGAAAGCCAGAGCACCTGCAGATCGAACCGTTTGTTCCGGTCTCAGATTTTATTGACGCTTATGGTAATCGATGTGCGCGAGTCTTTGTTCCCGCTGGGAGAGTTGTCTTTCGCAACGATGCGGTCGTGACGGATTCCGGGCTGCCGGATTTACGAGTTCCCGATGCATCACAGCAAGCCGTTCAAGACTTGCCTTGCGAAGTTCTGCAGTATTTATTGGCCAGCCGATATTGCGAAGTTGACAGCGAATTGAAGGACGTGGCGTGGACGCTGTTTGGTGGAAGCCAACCGGGCTGGCCGCGGGTCCAGGCCATTTGCGACTTCGTTCACCAGCACATTCGCTTTGATTATATGAAGGCTCGGGCCAATCGAACGGCACTGGAAGTCTATCGCGAACGGCACGGAGTCTGTCGAGACTTCATGCATCTGGCAATTACCTTTTGTCGCAATTGCAATATTCCGGCACGTTACTGCACGGGATACTTGGGAGATATCGGCGTCCCTCCCGTTGCCGCAGATATGGATTTTAGTGCATGGTTCGAGGCCTATCTCGGCGGACAATGGTACGCATTTGATGCTCGAAACAATGTCTGTCGAATTGGCCGAGTTCTTATGGCGCGGGGTCGCGATGCGGCAGATGTGGCTCTCACAACGACGTTCGGGGCCAACACGCTGAAATCGTTCAAAGTCTGGACGTACGAAGTGCCTGAAGGCAATTTATTATCGGGAACTGCAGCCAATTGAAGATTTACTACTTCGCGTATGGCAGCAATCTGTGGATCGAACAAGTGGTCCAGCGAATAGGACCGGTTGATCGGAATGACGGCTGGCCGCGGCGCGCGTCCCTGGCTGGCAATCGTCTGGTGTTCAACATGCTGGGCGAAGATAGAAACATTTATGCGAATATTGAAACAGCGTCGGAATCCAGCGTTTTGGGCGTTGTCTACCGTTGCACTCCAGATGCGTTGCGAATCATGGATCAGTACGAATCCGGATACGAACGGCGACAGACGACTGTCACCTGCGAAAATGGTGATCGACTTGAGGTCACGATGTACGTTGCATTGGCCGATCGTGTGACAACAATTGCGACTTCTCCGACCGACGAATACCTGCAGAGGATCATTAGCGGAGCAACGGAGCAGGGACTACCTGAGACCTATATCCGCAAAATCATATCAAATGCCCACAAGTGTTGAAGAAGCACGGATTAACTCGTCCCGAAAAAATAAGCGAGTACAACTGTCCGGCTTCACCTCGCAGTCGCCAATTAAGTCTTTGCGGGAACTGTCTGTTTTCAGGGCGTTTGCCAGAAGTCTTCGGTTGAGAGGGCTGGTGGCCGGAAGGTCACGATTTGTATCCCTGAAAGTCGCTATTCTCACATCCCGTTTGTCCGTAGGTGTCCCGATCCTGTGAAAGGGGCCGACCGAAGGTCACATCCCAGCTACCTGGCGCTTTCGTCAAACGCGTTGCCTTCAACAGGAAATGATTGCAGATTTTCTGGAGCGAAAGCATGATCCGTTGTGTAACAAATCACGTTGACGACCTGTAAGGGCGAAGAGGAGATCTTCGGTCGCTCACTCCTAAGTGGCGGGGGCTCTCGCACAACGCGTTCGAGCGAAACTGCATGCACAACAGCATCCCGTGAACCCATCGAAATGCCGAGCCCCTGAGGGTTCGCCCAAATATTCAATGTTCATAAGACCGTACTGGAAGGGACAAAGTGACCAGGGGAGTACCAATCGAACCCGAGCTTGTTATCGATCCTGAAAAGCACCAAAAAATTGAACAACTGCGGAGAATCGCTGAGCTTCTCGATGGTCAGTTTCGCATTCCCGGTACAGATATCGAGTTTGGACTCGATGCGATCATCGGTCTGGTTCCCGGTATCGGCGATCTCATCTGTGGCGGTATTTCCATGTGGCTCATTCGCGAGGCTCGACGGCTTGGGGCTCCTCGCTGGTTGATCGCAAGGATGGTCTGGAACGTCGCCGTTGATGTGAGTGTGGGAGCTGTTCCCGTTCTCGGTGATATGCTTGACGTCGCCTGGAAAGCAAACCGAATGAATATTGAATTGCTAAGCCGGCATTTCAAAATGTCCTCTCGGCGATAAGAGGTTTTGATGAATCAGGCCTTGGTATCTTGGGAAAATCGCTTGTTTCCGCAGAGGACGGTCAAGCTCGACGAACAACCTCACGGAGGTGTTCATCGCCCCATCACCTTGCGATTTCCGCTGAAGGCATCAAGACTTCGGTTGGCCGGCTGGGAATATGCGGGTCCGCTGTAAGTCGCAACAGCGCCTCCCCCTTCTCGTTCATGAATATCGTCATGGAGTGAGCGAAGTTCTTCGGTCGACCAGTTTTCGATGGCTCCATACGCAGCAGAAGAATTCCCATGGATTCCCCGCAGGTGTCTTAAGACCGTCTCTTTGCTGGGGTTCGGATCGCTTTCCACCGTCCAGTGATTACCTCGCAATCGGTAATTTCCCGTTGATTCCACTCGTGCGGCTTCGGAAATGGCGGATTTTGGTCGCTCGTTTTCCCCTTTCAGCAGCCATCCGAATGTCCAGACGTCGAGAGGTGTGGTGCAACCGTCCTTGAATGAGCGAACAATTTCGCCGTCTACGATGCAGGCGACTGTGGGAAATTCTTTCGCTTTCAGGAGTTGCATCAGTTCGGGGATGTTTTCAAAGTCAACGATCTGAATGTGGTTATTCGGACCATCGCCAATTCGCCAACCTGTTGACTGCAGCTTCTCAAAAACCCCTCCTGAGGCACGTAGGCGATTCAATTCCGTCTCGCAACGTTCACAGCCTTGTTTGGTAATGAAAAGAACACGTGAACGAAGTCCTTTGGGTTCAGCGGTTTGCCGTTTGCCATCGGCTTCCGTGATGATCTTGCGGGTATTGATCTCAATCGCGTCTCGTCCCTGTTCTTCCGCAAAAATCGTGATTCCAGCTACGACAGCAAGCAGCAATGCTGCATAAACCGGCGACTTCTTCGACATTCGATAAAGCCTCTATAAAATGCAATTGGGGAATTGGATTCAGGTGGAGTTTTGGGCTGAAAGGAAATCATTCAACAGGACACCGTAGCACCGAATCACGTCGAAAACACGAGGTTCCACGTGGTGCGACGACAAGTTCTCACCCGCATGGCGTCGGTAGAGGCATACCGCATGCCACGAGTTTCGGCAGAATCTGCGCCTGTGAAAATATTCGTCCCAACGTTGATTGAGGCTTTGGCTTTGGCGGCATCGCCGATCGTTTTTCTTAAAATCGGACATTGACATCCGGTATAATCCGCATGGCCGGTTTGCGTACTGGGGTTTATAGAAAGTCGGTCGGGAGGGTTTTTGAAAGTGAGGTGGCGGATCAAGGCATCAATAAATTCGATGATGGGACCGATGAGACGTGTGAGACGACTCAATTTTATTGGCCTAATGATTCAATGCGCGCCATGAATCCCATTCTTGAATTAAGCCAAACGACCGAATCTCAGGCCGACCATCCAGAAAAAACAGTGCTCTTACCGCAAAACGTGTTTGACCAATCATTAGCCGGTCGATTAGTATCAACAACGGCCGATGCGTCGGTCGCCTGCCGGAATCTCCTGCCTGACCCTAAGGGCCCGCCTATGTTTCGAATCGATGTTGGATCTACCCGCCGTTACTGTGATGGGATGTCGCGCCGAAGTTTTGTTCAACTCGGTGTCGCGGGGATGGCGTCGGTTGGGATTCCGCGGATTTTGCGAGCGAAAGAAGCCTCAGTTGAGCGAGGGCATTCGAGTAAAAAGACCAGTGTGATCTTGCTTTGGCTGGACGGCGGACCAAGTCATCTCGATCTTTATGACCTGAAGCCTCAGGCACCGGCAGAATATCGTGGAATCTGGAATCCGATCCGGACGAATGTCGATGGGATCGAGGTCGGCGAGCTATTTCCGTTACAGGCGAAGTGCGCCGATAAGTTCTCGATCATCCGATCTCTACATCACGGCTCAGGCGACCACTTCACGGGTGGCCATTTTATGCTCACGGGGCGGGGCGGGGTGAGCGGTGCCGCGACGCAAGGAAAATCGCCCTTTGTCGGGTCAATCGCCACAAAAATGACAGGTGCGCGGCAACCGGGAATGCCCCCATATGTTGCGGTCCCTTATGGAATGAGTATCGGGCTGCGGCCAGGATATTTTGGTGCCAATTATATCGGGGCTTCGCATAATCCTTTTGAAACCGATGGTGATCCGAACGCGGCCGGCTTTAAAGTCCAGAATATTCAAATGCCTTCCGGTATGACGGTTGATCGATTGGATGACCGCGCTGCGCTTGCAAAGCATGTTGATCGGCTACGGCGCGATGTCGAGAGCAAGGGAATGCTCGATTCGATGGATCGATTCGATCGCCAGGCGTTGGATCTTGTGACAGGTCAGGCGGCTCGGACGGCATTTGATCTGGGGTTAGAAGATCCTAAAATTCGTGATCGGTACGGACGTCACAGTTGGGGGCAAAGTACGTTACTGGCTCGTCGGCTGGTGGAAGCTGGAACCACATTCGTCACCGTCCATTTTGGTGGCTGGGATCATCACTGGGACTTGAAATCAGGGATGGAAAGATATCTGCCGATCGTAGATGCGGCGGTTTCTGCGCTGTTTGAAGACTTGTCTCAGCGTGGACTGCTTGATGATGTCCTCGTGATACTCTGTGGTGAGTTCAGTCGAACTCCTCGTATGAATAACGGGGGTAACGGTGGTCCGCCGCTCAGTATGGGAACTCCGGGTCGCGATCATTGGGGGAATGCGATGTTCTGCCTGATGGGTGGCGGCGGCGTGCAAGGTGGGCGTATTGTTGGTTCCACAAACAAGTTAGGTGAAGTTCCTCAGGATCGACCTGTCACTCCTGCGGATATTCACCACACGATGTTCCATGTGCTTGGAATTGATCCACAGGTTAGTTTCCTTAACCACAGTGGACGACCGACTTCAGCACTGGAACCGGGTTCTGTGATCCAAGAATTGCTGTAAACCCACTTCCTTGACCGTCATTTCCTGTTCAAGTAGTATGTCACGCTTCACTCGGGGGACAGTCCCGCCAAATTTTTTGGCAATCTGGGTTATTTCCTCGTATATTCATTGCCTCGATAGGTTGGGAACAACTCAACATGGCCGCACCTAAGCGTCGTCAGTCAAAAGGTCGTTCACGCCGTCGTCGAAGTCACGACGGGTTGACGCCAGTTCAACTTCACAATTGTCCGAAATGTCAGACAAAGATTCCTTCGCACGTCGTCTGCCCGACGTGCGGCGATTACATGGGGCGGACACTCGTCGAAATCGAGGAATAGTCCTCTATGCGGATTGCACTGGACGCAATGGGCGGGGACTTTGGTCCTCAGCCTAATCTTGACGGAGCGATTGCGGCCCTCAAAGAGAACCCGGATCTTCATGTGACACTGGTTGGCGATGCGCCATCCCTAGAGATGTTCGTGTCGAAATCTGGTTTTAGCAGCGATCGCTTAACTCTTAAGCCAGCTGATGGTTGGGTTGAGATGAGCGAAAAGCCGGTTGAGGCGCTGCGCAGCAAGCCTAATTGTTCGATCATTGTTTGCTGGCAGATGATGGCGACCCAGCAAGTTGATGCAGTGGTCAGTGCCGGTCACACCGGGGCTGTCGTTGCGGCAGGTTTGCGTACGCGTCTGTTCCTTAAGGGTGTCAAAAGGCCTGGGATTGCTGTCGCGTTGCCCACAACGAAGGGCAAGACCGTTCTGATGGACGTGGGGGCCAATCCCGGTGCTCGTCCGGAGCATCTGGTCCAATACGGGACCATGGGCTCGATCTACGCCCGTGAAATGCTCGGAATCGAACGGCCAACTGTCGGTATCATGAATATCGGCAGTGAAGACGGCAAGGGGACGGATGACGTGCGCGAATCGCTTGCGTTATTCGCAAAGAGCCCGTTTCGAGATCGTTTTATTGGCAATGTTGAAGGTCGCGACCTTTATTCAGGGGGAGCCGACGTTGTCATTTGCGAGGGTTTCGTGGGAAACGTGCTTCTGAAAGCGGCAGAAGGGATGGTCGACATGCTGATGAAGTCGGTCTCTGCTGAAGTTTTGAGTGCTCTTGATAAAGAAAAGCCTCAGGCAATTGATGCGTTTCGAAATCTGGGGAAAAAGTTTGAGTACCATGAAGCTGGTGGAGCGCCCTTGATCGGTGTAGATGGGATTGCGATTATTTGCCATGGTTCAAGCAATTCGCGATCGATTTATAACGCGCTTCGTGTTGCGACGACGCTGAAAAATCGTCGGATCAACGAACAGATTGTTGAAGAGTTATCTCTGGCAGCCATTGCTGCGAGTTGATGCGAAACGCAAATTGAAAGTACGGCTTTGAATACGATCAAAGTCAGTCGATCAAGCAATTCAAAAACCGTTTGAGTTTCATGGCATAACAAGCCGGTTTTTCAAAATGGTGCGGTAAATTGGGGACGGCACGTGGCTAAGATCGCATTTCTATTTCCAGGTCAAGGGGCGCAGCACGTCGGGATGGCGAAATCCCTGTCCGCACGTTTTCCTGCTGCGAAGGCGCTCTTCGACCAAGCACGTGAAATCCTTGGGTTCGACCTTGCGTCGATATGTTATGACGGGCCAACAGAGCGTCTCGATACGACCGTAATAAGTCAGCCAGCGTTGTTTGTGAGCAGTCTGGCTGCGTTGGAAATGCTGCGAGCCGAGCATCCTGAAGTTGTCGACAACTGTGCCATGGTTGCCGGATTGAGTCTCGGTGAGTACACGGCCCTGGTTTTTTCTGGAGCGATGTCATTCGAAGATGGTTTACGAGTGGTGCAACGGCGCGGCGAAGCGATGCAGCAAGCCGCTGATGCGAACCCATCGGGAATGGTCAGTGCCCTTTTGTTAAACCGCGAACAGGTTGCCCAGGTCCGGGACGAAGCGTCGGTTGCAGGTCAAATCTGGATTGCAAATTACCTTTGCCCTGGAAACACGGTATTGTCTGGGGAAAAACCCGCGTGTGTTCGTGCAACTGAATTGATTGAAAAGCTTGGCGGGAGTGCCCGAACACTGGCTGTTGCCGGTGCCTTTCATACGCCTCTGATGGCGACCGCCTGCGGTCAGCTTGAAGAAGTTCTACGGAAGGTTCAGATTAAAGCGGGACGAATACCTGTCGTATCGAATGTTGATGCAAAAACTCATTCAAATGCCGATGATTTGCAGCAAATCCTGATAAGGCAGGTGACCCAGCCTGTTTTATGGGAAGACTGCGTTCGCGAGTTGTTGGCGCAGGGGTGCGATCAGTTTTATGAAATTGGCCCTGGTAAAGTGCTAAAGTCGCTCTTAAAGCGAATTGATCGAAAGATGGATTGCCAGTCAATCAACGATGATGGCTGAGCTAAATTTGTGTTGAAACCGGCTGAAAAACGCGTCTGGACGTAAAGTTTTCTTGTCTGTCAGATTGTTTTCTTTTCTGTCGGTGGCAGCGGATTGGGTCGCTGATATTTTCATTGCCGTTTACACGACTGTCAAAACCCTGTATACCGTCGCGAAACCGTGTAAGAAGTCTGTATTCTTCGACTGATTGACACTGAAATTTCCACCACGATCGCCGTGATGGTCAGTACTGTTTTTAAGATTCGGCTCCAAAGGAGTGAGGCGTGGCGTCGTCGACTGAAGAAAAAGTAATTGAAGAAAAAGTGATTGGGATCGTCAGTGAGCAACTGAATATTCCCAAGGAAGATATTAAGTCTGCCAGCAATTTTGTTGCGGATTTGAAAGCTGATTCGCTCGATCTTGTGGAATTGGTTATGGAATTTGAAGACCACTTTGGTGTGCAAATTCCAGAAGCTGATCAAGCGAAGATCATGACCGTAGGCGATGCAGTTAAGTATATCACGGAGAAGCAGTGACGGATGTCCAGACGCGTGGTAGTGACAGGGATGTCGGTCATCACCGCCCTCGGCTCAGAAATTAATGAGTTTTGGGAACGCCTTTGTGCGGGTAAAAGCGGTGTTGGCCGATTGGGGCGATTTGATTGCTCCGACTTTAAAGTCAACTTTGGAGGCGAAGTCAAAGACTTTCGTCCCGAAGAGCATTTTGACTCAAAGGAAGCTAAGCGACTGGACCGATTCAGTCAGTTTGCGCTAGCGGCTGCGCAGAAAGCGATCCGGCAATCTGGTATCGATTTCAAGGCGGTACATGATCCTTATCGTTGCGGCGTGATCATAGGAAGCGGTATCGGTGGATTGAACGAGATCGAAGAACAGCATGCAAAGCTGTTTGATCGCGGCCCATCCCGGGTCTCACCATTTATGATTCCAAAATTGATGGTGAATGCTGCGAGTGGAAATATTTCGGTCCAGTTCGGTCTTAAAGGGCCAAGCAGCGCTGTTGCCACCGCATGTGCCTCTGCCAGTAATGCAATTGGTGACGCATTTCGTCTAATCCAGCACGACGTCGCTGACGTTCTGGTTGCAGGCGGAAGCGAAGCTGCAATTACACCCATGGGTTTATCAGGCTTCGCACGAATGGGGGCACTGTCGACAAGAAATGACTCTCCTGAGTCAGCTAGTCGCCCGTTTGATCGAGATCGAGACGGCTTTGTGCTCGCAGAGGGTGCAGGGGTTGTTGTGCTGGAAGAGTTTGAGCATGCAAAAAAGCGAGGAGCCCAGATTTTTGGCGAAGTCCTCGGTTACGGTATGTCGTCAGACGGTTCTCATATGACAGCCCCAGACCCAGAGGGGGCAGGGGCCGCTCGTGCGATGAGTTTATCACTTAAAGATGCCAGGCTTTCCGTAGCAGAGATCGAATACATTAATGCACATGGGACAAGTACGCCGCTTGGTGATAAGGCTGAAACCAATGCCATCAAGCGCGTGTTCGAAGCCGAGTCCAAGCGGGTCTGTGTCTCAAGTACAAAAAGCCAGTTGGGCCACTTGCTTGGGGCATCAGGTGGAGTCGAATTCGTCGTCGCAGTGTTGAGCTTGTTACATCAGGTCATTCCGCCAACCATCAATCTTGAGAATCCTGATCCTGATTGCGATCTCGACTACGTTCCCAATAAAGCACGTGAAGTTCGCATCAATCGTGTGATGTCGAACAGTTTCGGGTTCGGCGGTCACAATGCCTGTTTGGTAGTTGGGCGAGTGAACTGACGGAAATTTTTAACGGAAGTTTTGATGGTTTCTGCGTGATCGCCAGACGTTTGGTTCGCCGTGTGCGACCACTTTGACGCAGATACGTGGCCGCCAATGAGCACCAAATCGTGACCAGATCCTCAGAGAATCGGCAAGTTGTTATCACCGGCGTTGGCATCGTCAGCCCGATTGGCATCGGTGTTGATGCCTTCTGGGATAGCCTGTCTGCGGGCCGTTCCGGAGTTCGGCACGCTGGGTTGTTTCCCGGATTCGCGGCTCCCGACGGTGTGGGTGCTGAAGTTCGCGATTTCACAGATGAATCTGCTCGCAAAGTCTACCTGAAAGAGCAGCGCAAAAACCTTAAGGCGATGTGTCGCGAAATTCAATTGGGCGTCGCTTCAGCTCTATTGGCATTGCAGAATTCTGAGATCGATCTCAGTCAGATCGATCACGAACGGCTGGGCGTCGAATTCGGTGCGAATTTAATGCTCAGTCCTCCGGAAGTGTTATTGGAAGGATGTGTGGCGTGCTGCGACGAAGGGACAACACGCTTTCAAACGACACAGTGGGGGCAGATGGGGCTGAACAAGCTTGAGCCGTTGTGGTTATTGAGATATCTCCCGAACATGCCGGCCTGTCACATCAGTATCTCGGCCGATGCACGAGGACCAAGTAATTCCCTGACGCTGGATGATGCTTCGGGTAATACCGTGATTGGTGAAGCGATGCGGATCATTCTTCGTGGTTCCGCTGACATGATGATTGTCGGAGTGACTGGAACCACTCTGCACCCTATCAAGACATTACATCAGGCATTGTGGAACGATCTTGCGAGAACTCCAGACGCGCCTGATAGCCGCGCTCGACCATTCGATCTGAATCGATCGGGGCGAGTTGTCGGAGAAGGATCTTGCTCCTTTATTCTGGAAGATCAGGAACATGCCACGAAACGTGGCGCCAAGATCTGGGGGCGTGTTCTTGGGACCGGTTCATCATGTGTGACGAGCCCTGACCAGAAGGCCAATTATCGCTTGGCTTTAGCCAACGCGATGCGTGGCGCACTGCGAAGTGCAGGTCTTCGGGTCGATCAGATTGGCCATATTAACGCACATGGCTTGGGAACTATCGACGTTGATATTGCAGAATCACAAGCGATTCTGGACGTGTTCGGAGACGAATTAGGTCGACGTATTCCCGTCACGGCTCCGAAGAGTTTTCTTGGCAATTCTGGTGCGGGATCTGGATTGCTGGAATTGGCGGCATCGGTCATCGCCCTTACTCATGGAGTGATTCCGCATACTTTGAACTACGATACACCTGATCCAGAATGCCCGTTAAACGTGGTCTCTGGGCAGCCGCTGGCGACTACTAATCGTATCGTCCTCAGTATCAACGTCACTCGCATTGGCCAGGCAGCCGCCTCGATTGTTGAAGTCAGTGCGTGAGTTGCCTTAAAATCTTTCCTCGGCAGGCGAAAGGTTGGTCCTTTTTTAAGGCTGGCTGTCATCGCGTGCGTAACGAGGACATGAACTTGTCTTACCAAATTTCCAGGATCATTTCCGGTCGTGCGTTGTAGCTTCGACGCTGGTAATCTGAATCCGGTTGACGGATCGTGAAGAGATCTTTCGTCAGGATCCAATCAACGTCCGTGGAGTTTTGACTTGCGCTGGATACGTCTCGCACCGATGACCGCCGAGTCGCTCGTTGTTTGCGTGGCGGTTTACTTAGCGAGCGTTTTTCAGGCGATCGCAGATCGAGAACCATTCGAGGAAGTCCAGCGCTCCTGGGGGGCGATTTGTTTATTACATCAGCCCGCGATTCATGATGGAGTACGACGTTCGTTGGATTCCGATCTCTATGGTCCATTTGACGTCTGGTCCCGGGAATGGTGGCGAATTCCGATAACGGCCTTTCATCATGCCAATTTGATTCATCTCATGGTGAACCTTGTTGGAGCATGGTATCTGGGGTATCGCCTTGAGCAGCGATGGGGCAGCTTCACAATGGCTCTCTTCCTGATTCCGGCGATTTGTGTTCCGATCATGTCCGAGCTTTGTTTCGGCAAGGCGGTTTTGGGGTTTTCCGGCGCGACTTGCGCCATGCTAGGAACGCTGGCGGTTTTGAGGCATTTTGATGACAAATTGGCCAGGTCAATTCCCTCAGAGGCGGTCGGATTTGGTGTCGGAATGATTGCGCTGGGCTGGCTGTTGACGGTTTTTGACGTGTTTGATTGCGCGAACATCGCTCATTTGACAGGTTTCTGTTACGGCGCTGTGATCGCATTTTTGACGGACGGCCCGCTTCGACACGTTTTCTTACTTCGAATCAGCGTCTGTCTGGTTCATATATGGTTGCTGCCGGGGTTGCTTCTCGTCATGCACCCCTATTGGATTGGGCGGTATCACTGGTACCAGGCGACGTCTGTGAGTAGCCCGCAACGTGCCGAAAGGTTTTTGGAACGAGCGATCAACTGTGATTCGTCGCTTGCCGGAGCATGGCTGCTGTGGTCTCAGTCTGCTGAACGGAGAAGCGACTTACCTGAGGCGTGGCAACGACTAATCGAGGGAATCTCACACAATCCGTCAAATCCGCCTTTAATGGATAGTACACGTCGACTGTGGCGGCATCTGGATTCACGTCAACGTCGAGGAGCAGAGCGTGTCCTGGCGCGGATATTGGGGGCGCGCTCTGGTGCCTGGTTGATTCAGATACGCAAAGAAGTTTACGAAAAAAGCATCGATTCCGGTGACGAATCAACGACATTCCATCCAAAGGTTGAGCTTTCGGAATGGCTGCTCGATCAGAAGATTTTGCTTCAACCCCTGAGGATTACTGAAGAACCATCTGATCCGCCAGGGAGTTTCAATGAAAATCAGTTCGACGATGCAGCGGAAGGGCAGCGGCTTTAAAGTTTCCGCCGACCAATATACTTTGAGAAGTCAGCGGCGATTGGCCAGAATTCTCAGCGTGGTAAGCAAAAAAATGAATCTGATTCGTCATGCGCCATGCATTCGGCATAATCTGGCGTCGAGTTGTTCATCGGCAACGATTGCGCCTCATTTACTGAAAGCTCCAAATGGCGAAACTTTTTTTGCCACTTGATGTTGCACACGGTTTTAGTTGTCAGAAGACGATTGAAATGATCTCTCGAATCGAGTTAGACTAAGTTTCGTCTTTGGAACGATTTTGTTCCCGCACATATGCTTGCGAGACAGCTGCCTCCCCTGCGGAACATCATCCTATGAGTTATCATCTGTTGACCGGGGCTACCGGCCTGCTCGGTAACTATTTACTTCGCGACCTTTTGATTCGCGAGATCCCAGTTGCTGTTGTTGTCAGGCCGACTCGCAAGCAAACCGCTCGACAGCGAATCGAATCGGCGTTGTGTCAGTGGGATGCGGAATACGGTAGACCACTGTCACGGCCTGTTGTCATGGAAGGTGATATTTCTCTGCCAGACCTCGGTCTGGATGCTGTGGACCTGCGTTGGGCTGCGGAGTACTGTTCGGCGGTCATTCACAATGCAGCAAGTTTGACGTTTCATTCGACGAGTACCGCTGGCGAGCCTTGGCGATCGAATATTGAAGGAACACGAAACGTTCTTGAATTCTGTCGAAACGCGGGAATTCGCAAGTTCCACCATGTTTCCACCGCCTACGTCGCAGGTCTGAGACAGGGCAAAGTTCTTGAAACCGAACTGGATGTTGGCCAGCAGTTCTCGAACGATTATGAATGCAGCAAGCTCCAGTCAGAGACGCTTGTAAGAGAGGCTGAGTTTCTGGACGAACCGACAGTCTTCCGTCCAGGCATAATCATAGGTGATTCACAAACCGGACTGACAACCACGTACCACGGGTATTACGCGGCATTACAACTCGTACATACCATTGTTCGATCAATACCTCCAAACGAGACTGGGCTGGTTGGAGGGAACGAGGTGCGGTTGACTCTGTCCGGAAACGAAACCAAACATCTGGTTCCCGTCGACTGGGTCTCAGCGGTGATGGCACACGTGATCACACATGCGAAATGGCATGGAAAGACGTATCACCTGACACCGAAGCATCCCGTGACGGTCCGTTTGCTTCGGGACGTTCTGGAACAGTCTGCGGGTTTTTACGGTGCCACGTTTTGCGGGGCAGGCGAACGACCCCAGAATGCCTCGGAATCCGAAGTTCTCTTTTATGAGCACATCCGAGTTTACAACTCGTATTGGAAAATGGACCCTGAATTCGATACGTCCAATACCGATTTGGCACTGCCTCAACTTCCATGCCCTCATGTCAATCGAGAATTGCTGTTGAAGTTGTCTCGTATCGCCATAGAAAGCGGCTTTCCCACTCCCAGCAAGAAGCCGATTGAACCGGAATTCGACGCTGAAAATCACCTCAGGCCGCTAATTGATCACGCGGGAAATATGACGTTGAGTAATCTGGATGAACGTTTTCTCGGGCTAGATATCGTCGGCCATGGTGGCGGCCAATGGCAACTTGTCGTTCGAGGAGAGGAATTGATATCTGTTGAGACTGGACTGCATGCCGATCGATTGGCAACGTGCAGGGTCGATATTGGAACCTATGCTGATCTGGTAAGTGGTCGGACCACTTGGCGACAAGCATTTTTGACGAAATCGGCTGAACTGAGTGGGAATGGGCGAAGCGTGGCTGAGTATGCGACGATTCTTGATCAACTTGCCTCTTTGTCCGTGAAGTGACAAGGTTGCGGGGGATCCTCGAGCATGTCTGACGGACCCGCTTCGGACAATTGCTCAATCGTCGGAATGTGCGGCGCTAACTTGAAGCGTTGCTTATCAGTTTTTGTTGTCGTTTTGAATATCTGATCTTACGACGTTGGCAGTACGATGCCGCCGAGGATCAGCAGGCAATTTTTGCAGGCATGGGGAATCGCCTAAGAGAGTTCTGGCGTGAACCCCCTATTCTTCGTCGAACACGAATTCGTTTGCGCGGATACCACAACCGAGCGAAGTACTTTCGATGCCGAGGGGCGGCCGTTCGGCGGTTTTTGCCGGAATAGTCCTAAAATTGTCACAGATTTTACCGCTGGTAACGATTTTAACGACTTCATTGTCTCTGACTTTACTAAGAGGCTCTATAATTCCGATGGTTATGATGAGGGGCTTTATCGATAAGGCTCAGATTCCGAAGAGCGTGGCCCTGGAACCGTTCATGTGAACGGAGACCATATACAGTTTTCATGCAAAGTTTAGGAGCCGGACGTGAGCAAAGGATTCGCCTTTATTAAGAGTGCATCGGTCGCACTCGCCATGGTCGGGATTGTGTTTCCTCAAACACGAATTCTGGCCGAACAGAAACTTTCACCAGCCCCTGCGGTCAAGATTATCCCGGAAAACTCGGTACTTGACGTCAGCCTCGGGAAGTCAGACACGTTCAACGGTCGAACGGTTGATCACACTGGCGCTCCTGTCAAAGGTGCGAAGGTCATTCTGAAGCAAGGTAAGGCTGAAGTTGGTCAATCCGTGACCGACAGCGAAGGGCGTTTCGCCGTTCAAAATCTGAAATCCGGTGTTTACCAAGTCAGTTGCGGAGCCACGGAAGGGACCTATCGTCTCTGGTCTCAGCAATCGGCACCTCCAGCAGCGAAAACACAAGGTCTGTTGGTACTTGGTGAAAACGGCGCACGCGGTCAATATGGATGCTGTTGCGACGACGGATCAGGTGTCTGGTTATGCTGTGCTGGCGCGCTGCTCGCCGGTATCGCCGTTGCAGCACTGGTGATTGCCATCACCGCAAACAACAAATCTGATAACGATCCAGCTCCTCCAAAGCCAGTTTCCCCTTGATCCGGGGATAAGATCCTCGCAAGAGAATTCGCCGCCAGAAGTTGTGTCGCACCTTCTGGCGGTGTTTTTTTGTATAAAGCGCAGCACGATATCGACAGATCGCTTTGGTCCCTGTTCTTCTTGATATATCCAAGTTCGCCCGCCACAAAACGTTTTGATCGTGCTGAGTTGTGCGTGTTTGCCGATCACACACATCCCCCAGTACGGCAAGGTTGGGAGAAGGATTGTGGTACCTCAGCGGAATTTGCAACTTCAAGGACCCATTGTGTGTGTTTGACGCGACGTGCTGCGCCAAATCGCCTCACGAGCCGCATCTGGAACGTGTTTCAAAAATCACAAATCTGGATTGCCTGAAGTATCTGCTTTAAGAGTCGGACTTTGAGCCCGTAGCGACTTTGAATCGTTCAGACGATTTCCTTCGTACCTTCCGACGACGTGCCCAGGGATCGCAAAAATCGCCGCACCGATCGAATTGGGGACCGGAGTAAACGAAGCCAGGTTGCTTCCGAGGTGAGCGCCGTACGACGGGTAAAGAAGATAATATCCTTCCCGTTCAGATTCCGGTAAATCGTCTTGGAGGTATTCCATCGCATAGCCCGTCGATACGGTTTCATGCCACATCGAAATCAATGGTAATGAATTGACGGCGGCGTATGTACCAGGCAATGTTCGCGATTTGATGTCTCGCGCACGGCTTCCTTCTTTGACCGCGACGGCAGGAGCGTCTGAGAAAATCGAGATCGTATTTGTGTAAGCGTTGTAATGGTCGCCGCCAAAGATCCGTCCTGGAAATATCGCTTCATCGGCCCAAGCCAAGACACCCAGCGTGTACCGCCAGCCCCAGCCGACAGTACGATTGGCATTTAGCCGCCTCCATTCGTCGATAGGCGCATATTGATTGAGTCGTACTTTTGTATCCTGCAGGTCCAGGTCACCGACATATTGTGTAATTGCCGACTCAGTTTCTGGTGAGATCTTGTGGTTGTCGATCCGTCGATCCCAAAGAATGATCTTCGACGGGATTCCGACAACCCATCCAATCCCATCAATCACAGGGCGGGGCGTCCCTCGCTCGATCTGAGGATGTGTTGACGAAAACGCTTCTGACGCGGAAGTCTGTTTATACCGAGCCCAGCTTCCAACACCGCCTGTACATCCGCCGACGGTTGTCAGAAGCCCCACAAAAAGGAACAGCCGCAAGAACTGAGGCATGCTTTGAGACTCCGTTCTCGGTGACGAATTATTTTCGCGAACCCCGCATCGGTAAGTCTTCGTCTTCAAGCGAATTCGAATTGGGGGGCGATTCTGATGAATGGTCGATAAATTGAATTTTCGACTTAGGTTCACTCGATTCAGGATTTGTTGCCAACATCGATTCTGATTCAGGGACTTCTTCCAGCACCAGTTCTTCTTTTTGCGCGTCCCGTTCCTTAGTTCGAATCGAAATGGCGACTTGACCAGTGACATGACCGGCTGTTGCTCCAGCGACGGTAAACAAGATTCCTTCCCACCAGGGGGCAAAAGTTCCGGTCAATGACATTGAGTGAACACCCATTTGCGGATAGACGACTCGATAGGTCTCGCGTTCCACGGTCCAATCATCGTTCGTTCTTGCATAACCGAGAATGTCATTGACACCTTTTGTGTGTCGCCAAAGTGACATGACTGGCAATTCGTTAAAAACGGCATACGTTCCAGGAAGTGATTGCGAATGAATATCCTTTGCGTATGCTGCTTCGTGCAAAACGACGGCAGAGACATCCGAATTGATATAGAGCGTATTCGTGAAGGGGTTATAAGTATCTCCCCCAAAAACGCGTCCGGGGAGCAGCGTGTAATGAGCCATACTCACTAATCCTGCAGAATACCTCCATCCGGCAGCGACGCGACGATTTTCTCGTAACCGCCGCCACTCCCCCTTGGGATCGTACTGATTCACACGGACAAGGACGTCGGTGAGATCGTTTTCTTCCAGGTACGCGGTCAGTTTGGCTCGGGTCTCGTCAGTTAAGTCGTGGTTATTCACGTGAGAATTAAGCGACAGAATACGAGACCAGATTCCCGTGACCCAGGCGATGCTGTCGAGTGTTTTCTGAGGCTGGCCGTAATCAAAAACAACTTCGGTTTGAGCGTCTTCTTCTGGTGGATGGAAACGTGAATACCTGTAAGGGACCGTCGCGCATCCGTTTCCACAGATCAAACAAACGACCGCGAGCCAAATCCACCGATGGGATGTTCGTTTCAGCCCGTAGATCGTCTTGCCAGTCACCATCGCTCTCCCACCCGACGCTCTACAATTTTTACGGCGGCTATTTGCAAAGTACTTTTAAAATGACCGAGCACCGGGTCAGTGCGTCTCATATCCTTTCCACTGAAATCAGACAATTCTGAGTTGACGCTAAACCACATTTACGAGTTCGAATTCCGATATCGTAGAAATCCTGTCAGTGATGGACCTGTACACGAAATCCCCATGACATTCTGAAATCCTGGCCCGAAAGTGTCAAAAAAAGACGCCCAAGACCAACCGGCATCCGATTGCCCTGCGAAAATGTAAGAATGGTGATCGGCGAAATCTGCGAGATCCGCCGCACCGGCTGACTTGGGGGATTAATAAACCGTCTGAGTCTCGACCCCGACAAGATCGCAAACGCTATTTCAACGCTTAAGGTTCCAAAACCTATTAGCGTCGGGCGGCAGGATGCTTGAGTGGTAGCCACGCACCATCCAAAGCACTGCTCGCCACACATTGCTGGATAAAGTACATCCCTTCGACGCCGTCGTAAACATTTGGATAAACCGTGTTACGTCGTTCAAACGACTGGCCGGCGGCTCGTTTTACCATGTCGTCATAAGCGAAGCGATAGACGTTGGCGAACGCTTCGAAAAACGCCTCGGGATGACCGCTCGGAAGCCGGCAGGCCGCTTTCCCTGAGGCATTCATGAACGAGGCGTTGGGATCACGGGTGTAAACCGAATGAGGTTGCCCGTTGCGGCGAACCATCATTTCGTTCGGGTTTTCCTGACGCCATGCCAATGCACCCTTCGTCCCGTCGACTTCGATAAAAAGATCGTTCTCGCGACCGTGTGAAATCTGACTTGCCGTCACCGTTGCAAGTCCGCCGTTTTCAAAACGAATCACGGCATGTCCATAATCGTCCAGCAATCGGCCTGGCTCGAACGTTTTCAAATGGCAAGAAACCTTGTCCGGCAACAATCCGGTCATGTACCGGGCGAGGTTGTACGCATGGGTGCCGATGTCTCCAAAGCAACCCGCTGCGCCCGATTTTGTCGGGTCTGTTCGCCATGCGGCCTGCTTCTGGTCAGACGATTCCAACCGAGTTCGCAACCAGCCCTGGATATAGTTCGAACGAATCGCCTGGATCTCACCCAGCTCACCACCGAGGATCATTTCTCGAGCCTGTCGCACCAGTGGATATCCGGTGTAATTATGGCTGACGGCGAAGACTGCACCTGATTTCTCAACCAGCGAAGCGAGTTCTTCGGCCTGAGCCAGATCGAATGTCATTGGCTTGTCGCAAATGACGTTAAAACCCGCCTGAAGAGCCGCTTTCGCCACGGCAAAGTGAGTATGATTCGGGGTTGCAACCGTCACAAAGTCGATTCGCTTGTCGGCAGACAGTGCGGCCTCTTTTTGACACAATTCTTCGTATGATCCATAAGCCCGATCATTTGCGATGTCGTAAGACGCAGCCGATGACTTGGCTCGAACGGGATCGGAAGACAACGCCCCGGCAACCAGCGCCGCGCGATTGTCGAGTACCGCTGCTGTCGCATGCACTCGGCCAATAAATGAACCTTGACCCCCGCCAACCAGGGCCATGCGCAGTTTACGGTTTAACGATCCGTTGGTGGTTTCCATGGTCTATTCCTCAAGAATGCAGAATCAAAAGATAAGGATACACGCGACAGGCCAGTGCTTCTGGCGCCACAATCGATGATTTGTTCACGTGCGAAATCGGAGCATATCGGGCGGGAACAGAAAATTGAAGTTCGCGAGCAGAAACCCGGTGTCGTCGAAATGTAATCCATTTTCATCGCTACCGCTTACTGTCCAATTCAGCGACTCTCTAATCGGGTGCAGAAAACGGCGTTCGATGATTTTTAACAATTCTCAGATTTTGCGTGACATTCTGATATGTACCTCGCCTTCCACAAAAGACGCGAATGCTGCATTCTTCGGCATCGATTTCAGGAGCAAATCCGTGTGACTTCGCTGATTTCATTCATTCCGACACTCAAGAACTTTTTCAATATGGTATCAAATATGGATAATGCTCGTACCAATCGCTTTGGATTCATGTGTCTGAATGCGACTCAGGCTCTTGGAGCCGCAAACGACAATATCCTGAAGCAAGTTGTCGTCTTCGGGGTTGCCGCCGGAGGCATTTGGGCTGACCAGCTTGGAGAAGGAGCCCAGGCTGTGGGATCACTCTGCCTGGCAGGACCGTTCGTCCTGTTTTCAGGGTTCGCAGGCCAGTTTTCTGATCGCTACAGCAAACGTGATGTCAGCGTTATCGTCAAATTATCGGAAATCGTTATCGCACTCATGGCATTGGCTGGGCTGTGGATGTCGAATCTGTGGCTGGTACTGGGTTCGCTCATTCTGATCTCCACCCAGAGTGCTTTCTTCGGTCCCGCGAAATATGGAATCCTGCCCGAAATTGTCGATCCGAAGTTGCTGAGCCGAGCGAACGGAACGATCAACATGTTTACGTATCTGGCCGTAATTCTGGGATGTGCCATCGGCGGACCGCTCTACGACGCTTATGCCCCAGACACCAATAAATACCCCGACGCGACACGTCAGCTTTTGCTGCCTGGGCTTGTCGTTCTCGCGGTCGGAATCGCCGCCTCGGTTGCTTCGTTTGGAATTCCACGGCTGACGCCACAGAACCCAACGCTCAAAATCCGGCCGCTGTTGTTTCGTACCTATCTCGATACCTGGCGCGAGATTTCCGGAACCGCGTTGTCGCACGTGATCATCGCCTGGTCATGTTTTTACTTCATCGTAGGGGGAGTCGCCCTTTTGATTCTTCCGGACTACAAAGAGCTGCTTGGAATCAGTGCTACACAGACGGCAGGGCTGATGGCCATCCTGGGTATCGCCATCGGTGTCGGTGATTTTTGTGCTGGACGAATCTCGGGACACGCCGTTCGTCCGGGACTGATTCCGATTGGAGCCATCGGGACCACGGCCATGTACTTCGTGCTGGGACTGATTCCGTTGAATTTCTACTTGGTCGCAACATGTCTGACCGTAACAGGATTTCTCGCAGGTTTTTTCATGGTACCGCTGCAAACCATGACTCAGACGCTGTCGACCGAAGAACAGCGAGGCAGGGTGCTGGGGCTTTGGACTTGTCTCTCGTTCGTTGCCATCATCCTTGGAAATCTTCTGTTTCTGATCGTGAAGCGAACGGGGATGCCGTCGAATCAGGTGTTCCTGGTCTGCGGTGTTCTTGGGCTGATTTGTTCGGCGATGTATTACTTAAAGTGGCAAACGATTTTCACGAGAGCGCTAGACAATGCATCAATCGGAACGCCAGAATCGGGATCGGAACCAGTTCTGTCTGCTGCTGCTGGTAAGCATTAACTTCTGATGAAGGATTTCAGGTTCAATCCCAATCGTCAGTTTCACGAGTTATTCGAAGACGGATCATTTGAGTCATGAGTGAAAATGGTGACGGCGTCAAACGTTCAGGCGGCTTGCGCCACTTGATGAATGCCTGCAAGAACTCTTACGCCGGATTTCGCGATGGTCTGGCTCGAGAAATGGCTATTCGCCAGATCTTCGGAGCGTTCCTGGTCCTGTTACCGATTTCGCTGTTACTTCCTGTGAGTGCACTAGAACGCCTTTTCTTGATCGTAACCATGATGCAGGCGCTTCTGGTCGAGTTTCTCAACTCGGCCATTGAAAGCATCGTCGACCGCATCTCACTGGAACGTCATCCGTTATCAAAGCACGCGAAAGACTTCGGGAGCGTCGCCACCGGGATCGCTCTTCTGATCTCGGCCCTCTGCTGGATTGTGATTTCTGGTCCCGTCATCATTCGCTGGATTAGCAAATAGCGGATGGACGACCCTCACTGACAGGTCCTAGAGGTCCCATAAGTCCCATTTGTCACATCAAAACAAAATCTGGTGTCAAAGTTCGAGCAAGTTCGCGCGGCTTCGACCATTTGCCGTATTCCATAGGATTTCGTCGCCCATTTTTGCATTTTCCGTCGCAGAAAAGTTCGTACGACTTCACCAGACTTCGCGCGAGTTCGACAGACCTTACCATCGTCCACCCTGCCGATTTCATCCTAAAGTCGATTTCGTTCGATGAGCATTCTCAAAAAACCTGGCCAAGTTGGTCAGGTTGGCCAAGTTCCTTTTTTTCAGGCCTTTTTACATATTTTGAAGTTGGCCAAGTTGGCCAACTTCACGCGTTCTCGCCTGGTTTTCGGAATGACTAGCCGAAGCCGATAGTCAGTTTGGAAAAAATAAGGAACGTTGAACAGAAGTTAACGAAGGTAACAAAGGAATTCAGAATGGAGCATTCACCCCGAGCTTCAAGGACAGCTCTCGCGGAATTCTGCCAGCGCGACACTTTTTTCCCTTGGTTAACTTCGTTTCGATCTGTTCAGAAATCTTCTCTTCCACTCGGCTGTCATCCTGCGGCCGCAAAATTTGGTGTCAAAGTTCGATCAAGTTCGATCGACTTCGACCATTCCTCGTAATTCATAGGGTTTTACCGATCATTTTCGTGTTTTTGGGGGGTGTTCGAGTTCGTTCGAGTTCGTCGCAGTTCGATCGACTTCGATCAAGTTCGGCTTCCGTCATTGCTCCCCGGAGAGCCTGGTAGCGTATAAGCTCTCGGACTCTTCGTTCTCTTCAGTTCTGCTCTCAACAGGCCACCGTGGAAATTGGTGTCAAAGTTCGCGCGAGTTCGAGTGACTTCGACCATTCCTCGTAATTCGTAGGTTTTTCAAACCCACTTTCCATTTTTCCGTCGTAAAAAGTTCGCGCGACTTCATCTGAGTTCACCCGACTTCGCTTGAGTTCGACTAACTTCGTATTTTCCTGATTGACTTTCATCTTTTTTTCGCGGGAAGCGAAGGCACCAAGAGGATCACGAAAGAACGAGAAAATCCTGCCCTCACTTTCGTCACCGTTGCGACCCTCTGCTCACAAATCTTCAGTTTATTCTGCCCTCATCATGCTGCCGCAAAATGTGATCGAATAGTTCGAATCCTAACTATGATCCCAGCAACGTTCGCAAGATTTCGGCTGAAAGCCGTCCGACTATGCCGCTGGCATTGGGTTAAACGATCAGAAAAAACGCGATCAATTCTGTCAAATCGTTTGGCGATATAAAAATACAAAAAATAATGTCGCCTGTAAATAGAAAATGATGAGTAGCTTCTTAACGTTTGGAAGGTGCTCATTGAAATTCACAAGATCTTTTCCAGTAGCGAAGCCTGGCTTATATCTCACGGTCCTGTTCGGCCATCTGACTTGTCATCCGCAGGTCGCCATTGGTGTCTACCTGGCAGCAGGGGGAGCACTGATCGTCATGACCGGGTTGGAACTCAATATCGACCGCGATCGATACTGGATTTGCCAGCACAGAACGCCCCGAGTGAGGGGATTTTCCGGGGCATCGACTGGTGATAACGACGAACTATTGAATCAATTAGCTGAACAAAGGCGAGATCACATTTCCCAAGTTAAGCCGATGTGGGCGACCTAGTGGGTCGACGATTGTGCTTGACGGTTCGACACCCAGTGCTGTGTAGATGGTTGCGCCCAGGTCGGCTGGATACCAGCCGCGCGTTGCTGGATATGCGGCATGAGCGTCACTGGCGCCGACCACCTGGCCACCTCGCACACCCGCACCCGCGAAGACTGCCGAAAACACACCCGACCAATGGTCCCGACCGGCAGTCGGATTGATCTGGGGTGTCCGACCGAATTCGCCAATCGCCACGACCAGTGTTTCGTCCAGCAGACCTTTCTCGGAGAGGTCCGTGATCAACGCCGAAAAACCTTGATCGAACGGAGGGAGCAACCGATTTTTCAATTGGCCAAAGTTGTCGCCATGCGTATCCCAATTGTTCATGGTCCCCATGTTGGCCTGTACGATCGGAATGCCCGCCTCGACCAGCCGCCGTGCCAGCAGCAATGACTGCCCGAATGCGTGCCGTCCGTAACGTTCTCTCATCTCTGTCGTTTCCCGGTTCATATCAAACGCTTCGCGGAAACGGCCGCCGGCGCTCAATAGCTGATACGCCTCTTGCCGTGACCGACTGAGTGGTTGAGCTGCTGATACGGCATCAAGGTCACGACGTTGTCCATCGAGTTCAGACAAGAGCGCACGACGGTCTTGCACGCGTTGAACGGTCACTCCCGGTTGCAGTGTCAGTTCATCAAGTTGAAAGTTGGCTGCGTTAGGATCTTTTGTTACGTGCCAGGGATCGAGACGGCTTCCCATGAATCCCGCAGTCTGGCCAGAAAATCCATAGCCGTTATGCAGGTAGGTCGGCAACATCACACCCATCGGCAGGCCATCCCCTTTGGGACGCAGTTCCTGTATGCCTGCCGAGTAACAAGGCCAGTCGTTGCGGCTGGCCATATGCGTCGCACCGGGCGGAAGCTGGTTCACTCCTGTCAGCACGAAATGTGTTGCTTGCTCATGACCTGGCAGATCATGTGTCATCGAGCGGACAATCGCATATTTATCCGCGATCTGTGCCAGACGCGGAACATGCGGCCCGATTTGAATACCTGAGACGTTCGTGTCAATCGGCGTGTAGTCACCGCGAATTCCGACAGGGGCTTCGGGCTTCAGATCCCAGATATCCTGATGAGACGGTGCTCCGGTCAGAAAAACCAGGATCACGCTTTTCGCTTTTCCAAACAGTGGCGAGAGGTTTTCGCTTTCACCACGAGTCTGCCGCCCTGAAATCAGGTCGGTCAGTCCAAACCCCAGCATTCCGGAAAAACCAACCTGAAGAAATTCTTTGCGATTCAAATGAAACCCAGGTCGGACAATTCGTGAAAACATCATTACCGGCTCCGGAATGCGTCAATAATCACCCGATAATCAGGCGAGTGCTCTTGCTCAGCGTGCCAGTGCCTGATCGTCCTCGGTCAAGCAGTGCTCTTCAACGGGCAGAAGAAACCACTCCTTCTCCGAAGACTCCGATGCAGTGACACAAAATCCTGATTTCGAAGTTTGACAATGCACGACTTATGTTACATCAATCTATATTGATGAATCAATCTGGTTCCCGTTGGTTGAGTGGGGCAGGGGAGTCGATGCGATTACTTCCTGAAATTTGGATGATTCGGATCACCCAATGATTCCAGGTAGGCCAGCAGGTCCAAAATCTCGTCCTTGTTGAACATGTTCAACAAGCCGGCCGGCATTGGCGAGGTTTTTGAGAGCGAACGTGACTCGATCTCGGACTTCAACACCGTCACCGTTTCAGGTTCCAGGGGCTTTGGCCGAATGACGATCTTTTCGGGAGTCTCTTCCGCGATTCGTCCGACGACCACCTGGCCACCCTTCGTTTCGATCGCGGTATTCATGTATTGTTCGGAAAGGACTTTGGATGGCTCGGTCGATGATTCCAGAATGTCCTG
Source organism: uncultured Schlesneria sp. (assembly GCA_903858935.1). Taxonomy (GTDB): domain Bacteria; phylum Planctomycetota; class Planctomycetia; order Planctomycetales; family Planctomycetaceae; genus Schlesneria. The sequence continues at coordinate 35,590 of CAIOKO010000191.1, forward strand.
TCGCTTGAAACGAGTCGCCACTGCGGTCAGGTCGGGGCCGACCATTCCCCCGAGATCACCATAGCGATGACAGGCGGCACATTGGGCTTCGATGAAAAGCTCTTTGCCCTTGGCAAAGTTGCGTCCGCGGGTGACTTCAGGCAATATCGGCTGCAGATCGGCCGTCGTCCATTCCTGAACCAGTTTGCGCGTAGCGGCATTCTTTGGCAGTAGCGGCTGGTTATTATGCGCCGCGCTGTAGGCGGTCAAAATATCATTCAGTGCGAGGATTTCTTCGGGGAGCATGGTGAACTTGGCCGCTTCATGTGCCTGTGCCATGAAGTTGGCAAAGCTGGCGCCGTTATTAAATCGAATTCCCGCCTCTTCAAACCATTTCACCACCTGAGCGGGATGTTCGGTCGAACGACCTGCGTTCCACCATGACAAATAGGCCCGGCGAAGGTCAGGATTCCAGCCGACTTTGGCATTGCGCAAGTTCATGGCGTAAGCGACTTGTCCTTCTTGAGTCGTTGCCGCCTGCATCAGAGCGACCGTTTTGGCCACTGCCGATGGAGCATTCAGAGCGACGAGAATCTGAGATAATTCGCGGTTTACAGATTCACTCATTGCTGGAAAACTGGGATCGAGTTTCGCGATGATTTGTTTTGCAACGTCGCCTGTTGGAACTCCCTGCCGTGCCATCGAAACTTCGATCACTCGCAGTTGCTCCAGTATTTGTTCTTCCGTAAGGCCGTGGAGAGGAAACGACGACAGCGACTTTATAATCGCCGGTTGAGTCTCCGGATCGCCCAGTCGGGCGAGAGCCAGTAAAGAAGTGAATGCGGCATGCGGCTGCATTTCGGCCAGGGCTTTTTCCTGCCATTCGCCGACAGGATTCCGCTCAATCGCCATCCGTGCGGCGTACCGTATGTAGCGATCGGAATTGTTCAAATAGGGCCAGGCAAACGCGACCGTCGAAGGGTCCGGATTGACATTCAGCGATTCCAGCTTGTGACGCAGATCACGTGCGGAACGCCCCTCATTTTCCTGAAGTTGACTCGCGGGGATCGGCGTGGCAGGTTCGGTCCCGGTGTAGGTCACGCGGAACAAACTGGCGGCAGTCCCTCGACCCCCGATGGTGAAGTAGAGCGCGCCGTCGTCGCCGATGACGACATCGGTCAAGTTGAGCGGTGTTTTGCCTGCTTTGGCGTGAAGGGATTTGGGGGCGACAAAGTTTTCGAATGTCCCCGTGTAGCTGGCCCCCTTGGGTGTCAGATGCACGGCCATCAGGCGACCATAGGTCCAGTCGCAGATATAATAGGCCTTTTGATACTTCGCCGGAAATTTTGCACCCGTTCCGAAGACGACTCCTGTCGGACAGCCGATGCCGATCGTCGTCGTTTGAGGCAGACTGTCGGCGTAATATTCAGGCCACTTGGCGCTTCCTTCGCGAAAACCGTTATCGCCACCTCGAACCGAATGGAAAACATGGACCGGACGATACCAGGGGCTGCCCCAGTCCCATTCCATGTCGCTGTCCCAGCCAAACAATTCCCCATCGGGATTGAACGCGATGTCATAAGTGTTTCGCTCGCCGGCGGAATACAGTTCGGCGTTCTTTCCGTCGAGGTCGACACGTGCTACGAACCCACCAGGTGGTTGGCGACCCGCGCCGAACCCGTTTCCATCTTCCGCCCGCTTTAGGGCCAGGTCATCTCCATAGCTGCGATGAGGTGACGTAGCGACCAGGTCACCGGGAACATCGACGAAGTTTCCGCAGACGATGTAAAGCATCTTGTCTGGCCCGAGGACAATGGCATGAGCGCCGTGTTCACCAGCACCACCGCGCCATTCCCGCAAGCACTCGACATCGTCATAGCTGTCGTCACCCTTGGTGTCCTTGCAGCGAAATAAGCAGTATTTGCCGTCAGTTCCAGCTCCGTTGAGGTACAGTACGTTATCAACGAACAGCATCCCCATTGTTTCCGTGACAGGGATTGACAATGTCTCGTCCTTGACGACCTTACCATCTTCGAGAGTGACACGAGTAATCGCCTGTCCGCGTTGTGCACCCAGAAGCAGACGGCCCTTGGGATCTTTTGTCATGTTAATCCAGGAAACCCCCTTGGTCCGTTCGGATTTCAAAACATGCTCGATCTTGAAGCCGGGAAGCGTTTCCAACACTTCCATGGGAGCGATGCTTGCGTCGTTCTGCTGCGGTGTGGAGCCGTCTAGAGGCCCATAAACGGCTTTGATGATGGCCAGCTTCTGACCATCCGGCGCCACGATCTCAAGCTTTCCACCTTCATTCACTTCACGTTTCAGTTTCTCATCACCAATACGGTATTCAACAGTCAGTTTCTTCGGTATCCCTGGTGCCGTATCCGTAAAAGTCCCATTGTCAGCGGTTATTTTAAGCGAGTTGTCTTTGACTGCCGCGGTTAACACCGACGTGACGTTCGTCGCATCTTCTGCGGCTTGGGCAAAACTTGCGGCCGACAGGATCAGGGCACCAATTACGATAGCCAGTAATAAGCCCCTCGTTTCTGCGTATCTCAACATCGGTTTTCTCTCAGGATTCAAAATTTGAAGTCAAAGGTCGCCACTCGTTCCATCCACGCAAGGTTGGCCGTCGCAACACTCAATGTGTGGAAGCGTTTCCCAGCGGGCATCGTGTGCCGATTGTGACGCACTTCCACGAAGTCGGCAACTTGTTGCTGGCAATCCTTTCGCCAAAAACCAATGTGATCGTTCCTGTTCGATCAAGGTCTCACGGAAATCGTGGAAAAAGCGGCTCCGCTGACGTTGCCTTGATTGATACGCATTTCAGATCGACATCCGAATTGGATCGCGGGGATTTCTTGTTTCCAGGCATTACAACAGGAAATGCCTTGCACGCATTTTGATGGGGTAGTCAAAGCTGAAAATTGGAATTTCGGTTGCCGGTCGATCACAGCTTCCGTTGATTTTTTTGCTGCATTCAATTGTGTTATTGTACTAATTTGTTTCGGTTGCGCTTTTTAAAGAGCCGATTTGGCCAAAGTTGATGGTTCTAAAATGCATGCGCAAATGCGCACAGCCTTGCTGCTAGCAGCATTTGTAAAAAATCTTTGATTTTGAGCATTTTCTTTAACACTCTAGGTGGATATTAATATCCGAGCCTGGAAGCAACAGATCAACGATCATCCACGCAAATGCCGTGGTTGATTTAAATAAATACACTTCAGTATTCTTAATGGTTTTTTTTGCGTGTTATTCTCTCTGGCTCGGTTTGATTTAATTTGATCCATATTTACGCGCGTCGATCGTATTTGCTCAATCGCATTTTTGCTGACTAGGCTGAACCCTTTCGGTGTTCACCGTCCGGGAAGACGCTCGTTTTCCATGCGATGGACTGATGGGGGTATTAAGCTGTTTCGTTGTTTGGGAGCATTAGTTTTTTGGGAAACTGCTGCCTGTTCGGATCTGTTGAGTTTGACGGGACAGGCACCCGATCGCCCAAAAGAGCTAGAGATAGATGAAAGGTGGTCCGCAGAAGCAACAGGCGGCCTGGTGACAAGGAAGTACTGCAAGGTCCTCCCAGCGATAAGTCGCGTTTCAGGCGAGATGCTGGCTACCACAACGCAACGGATGCGATCCCACTAAATTGTTTTGCATGTTTTTATTGAAATATTCTGCCGTTTGCGTATCAAAAACGTCGTTCCAAGATCGCTCAAATAACTGAGGATTCGCATGCTGAACTCTCTTCTTGACAGTGCTTGTCAAACAAAACAGCAAGACGTGGAACAGGTCCGGCCGGAAAGCCACAAGACAGACGGCCTGGCGGGGCCGAGGCAAGTCTATCACGGCCGATATTCAAAACAGTCGGGTCGATTCGAAGAGGGGTGTGATCCAGAGGATCTGAAATTTCTGGAATCGTCGTTCCCGGAGTTGGCTGACTTTGAGTATCTCGGCAGGGGTGGGTTTGGTGCTGTCTTTTCTGCCAACCAGTCGCATATGAATCGCCGAGTGGCGGTAAAGTTGCTTCACGCCGATCTTGCGTTGAAAAAGGGTTTTGTCGAAAGGTTTCAACAGGAAGCTCAAGCACAGGCTCGTGTTGCGCACCCGAATATTGTCACTGTTTTTGATGCCGGCATTCGAAACGAGCGACCGTATATCATTATGGAATACGTCTCAAACGGGACTTTGCGAAATCGCATTTCGCGTCAGCCGTTTTCAAGTCGCGAGGCGCTTTTGATGCTGCAGCAGCTGTGCGACGCCCTTGAGTGTTCTCACGGTGCAAGTTTAATTCATCGCGACATCAAGCCAGAGAACATCCTGATCGACCATCACGGGAATTTAAAGCTTTCGGATTTTGGTCTGGCTCGAATTGTGTCAGAGATGCAAGAGACGGAAAAATGCATTGACCATTATTATGCGGGGGGGACCATGAATTATATGGCTCCCGAGTTAATTGGCAGGCCCTGGTCGGCTGACGCGCGGTCCGATCTGTATGCAGTGATTGTCGTCTTCTACGAAGCGATGATGGGTGAGATACCACGAGGTTCGTTTGAGGCACCGTCATCTCGAAGTCGAATGATCCGCCCGCTGAGAAAGCAGGTCGATACAATTGTCTTTCGAGGTCTCCAGTCCAATCCCAATCGTCGATTTCAGACCGCGATCGAATTGAGGAATCAAGTTGATGCAATTATTGCCGATCCTCGGCTGACAAAACGCATCTCGATGAAGTGGTCGTTGAATAAAGAGGAGTCTCGAAAGTATTGGCTGGTGGCGGCCATGGGGATTATGCTGATGCAGATGGCGTTCACGGGGTATTATTACATTCGCAGCATCCGAAAACTCGATCGCCAGAGGGCATTTACGAGTCAAGCGATGGCTTCGGCAAAACAAAAAGAAGACGCACTCGTCGCCGTCGAGGCGGAGTTGAAAAAACTCAAGAACCAGCAAGAGCAGCGAATGTCGTTAGTCGACCCGAACGAGTTCAACGCAATTGTTAAATTCTCCGATGACAGTGCCTGGCTCAATCGTGACTTTGGGGCTAAAGAGCTTTCGGTCGTTGATCGGCAGGCGATCGATCGAATTCTGTCCGAAATGCGTCAGGAGTATCTTCGCATTGAGTTGGCGAGCACGATGCAGGAAGTTCGGTCCGACGAGACAATCGTGTCCACTGTCCGGATGAAGCATGAGTTTCTTGATCAACTGGAAGAGCAATTGTGGTCCAGGATCGATGCCGTGGTTCTGGTCGCCACTCAGAAGCTGTTGCGCGACACGCTTCCTCTGTTTGTGGACTGTACTTCGCTCGTCACGGAAATGCCTGGCAAGACAGATTCGAAACGACTTGAGTTTGGCAAGCTGATCACAACCGATCTTAGCGTGAGTTTGGATGGGGTCAGTAAGTTGAGATCGCAGGCCAAAAGGCTGTTTCCGAGCAAGCTCAGGTATCCGCAATTGTTTGGGTGGAGCCCGGAAGATATGCCCATCCGCATTAGCGTCAGGCGAAAGGGGATGTGGTTCGCCTGGGGGATTGAACAGTCGGTTCGCAATAAAATGACGGGCGAGGGGGTTCGGGGACATACAGCAGAAGCTTTAGAAACGTTTCGAGTCGTTGATTACGGGGAGTCTCCGATACTACCGGCAGGTCTTCGCCGCTTCTGGTGGGATCCTTTAACTGCGGTCGAGAAGCCCGTCAAGCCGGTCGAGCAGCATTCAAGCCCCGAAATCGTAAGCCTCAGGGGGCCGGGTGCAATGGATCCGCGTGGAGCGTACGCTGGGGCCAAAAAACTGCAGTCCGATTGATGGTCTGAAGCCGATTTGGTGGGATGCCGTGGCTCTCTTGCTGGATATCTTTTTACGCAGCGAGAAGGTTTGAGGCAGCGGAAGTCTTCCGCTTCCCTTGGGTTGCGGGCGAAGCCTCACATCGTGCTATATTTCGTCGATCGAAATTCCAGCTTTCATGATCACCTTCGCAAGGTCAATTTTCGATTCGACCTGGAGTTTGTCGAGAATGCTTTTTCGGCGAAGATCAATCGTTCGCAACGACAGGTTTAGCTTGACTGCAATCGACTTCAGCGGAGTTGAGCGTAGCAGCTCGCGCAGGATATCGGTTTCCTCGGTTGTTAATTTGCCCAGGCATGCATTTACGTGCTGCCTGAATTTGCGGTCTTGAAGTCTGGTTTGGCCTTTTTCGATCGCCTGAATGATCGCGTCCCAGAGTTCCTGATCGCGATACGGTTTTTCTAAAAAGGTGAATGCCCCAGCTTTAAGCGACTCGACCGCCAGTCGGACGTCTCCGTAGCCTGTCACGATAATTGAAGGCAATTCCCATTGATGGGCAGCAATCTCTTTCACAAGCTGCAATCCACTCATGCCAAGCAGGCGAATATCTGTGATCAGGCAGCCATGTGGCTCGTCCGTCATTGAGGTGAGGAATTGCTCGGCGCTACTGAAGGCGAGGCTGGGTAGTCCCATTGATTGAACCATCGCTTCGACAGACCGGCAAAAGTCGAAGTCATTATCAACAACATATACAACACCTGTATCTTTTCGCAATTTCTGGCCCCTTGTTGTGTTTTAAAAAAGGTGCGCAAGGTCTGTATTGTTCGTAAAGGCGAGCTTTGGGGTAGATCGTTTTTGTCTTAACTATTTTTTAGTTCACTTGTCTAATGTTATCGTTCGGGAACGGTTAGCGGAATCTTGAAGTTGTGTTGAAGGCATATTTTTGCCTAAACATGCAATCGATCTCTTCTTGCAGCCTCCGTTTGTGTAATTTTATATCATATAATTTGCGTTTAATGCATTATAGTTCTTTTTGTTGCTTGTTTTGGGTGGCCGTGTTGTTTCTTTTTGGGTCTCTTTGGCGGTGTGGTTCTTGGCGGAAATTTTAGTGTTTGATAATGCGTTTTTTTGGGGCGGTCTTTCAGTTCTTGGGATCGCTAATCGTTGGCGGCGTCGTGCTTCGGCTATCGAATTGTAGCGGTATTGTGTACCTGTGTTTAATTTCGCGTCTCCGGTCGGGTTGATGCGTCCGCAATGTGGTTGAATGCCGTTCCACACCGACGAATCTGTGCGGGAAGGAAGAATTGCGGTAAAGGATCCTTCGTCGAAAAAGCAGCGGTGAGAGCTAATTCTTTTGCCACTGAATATCCGTCGTCGGTCGCCTCAGCTTTCAATTTTGACATCAAAAGCTGAGGCAACTGCGTCGGAGAAGGCTTCAGAGACGTTTCGCCTCAGGCCAAAGTCGCCGTCTCAATCCGCTGAGACAATCGCCGAATTGCAGCAAATCTCGACTGGCACTTGAAAACCCCGATGGATCACAAGGTCGATGGCAATTCGGCTTTCTTCTCGGCGGAGCGAGAAGGCGACTTTGGAAGAACTGCTGAAACTTAAGTCAACGAATCAAGTTTCAAGCTCGAAGAAGTCCGATGCTTCAGCAAGCCACGTCTGCGTCTTTTTAAAGAATCCTGGCCTTGGGAAAGGAGAGAGGGGCAGTCATGACGACCGCGATTTTCCGAGGTGCTTCCATCCCTGTCAGATTCTTTTTTTCTGTCGACGAGATGACCGTTACGGCGTACTTGTCTGCAACTCGGCTAACAGTTCTATTAAAGTAGCAGGTTCAACCGGCTTAACCACATGGATATCGAAGCCGGCGTCTTTGGTCTTCTGCCGATCTTCTTCTTGTCCCCACCCGGTCACGGCGATGATCTTCATTCGACGGCCCCATTCCTGGCTTCGAATCATTCGGCACGCTTCATAGCCGTTGACCTTCGGTAGTCCGATATCGAGCAGTACCACGTCGGGCTTGAGTGTCGCTGCAGCATCAACGGCTTCTCGTCCGTCGTACACAGTTTCAACTTCGTGGCCGGTCAGCTTTAAAACCATCGCTAGCGACTTGGCTGCATCCCGATTGTCATCCACAACTAATATGCGCAGGCAACCTGCATTCGCGACTTCGTTGTTTGTCGGATTTGCACTCGCGACAGCGACTTCTTTGAGAATTGGTAAACGGACCGTGAACTCGCACCCACACCCAAGGCCTTTGCTTCTGACCTCGACGACACCGTCATGCATTTCGACCAATCTCCGGACCAGCGACAGTCCGATGCCAAGACCTTTTTGCGATCGCTCGACTGGTTGGCCGATTTGCGAAAACATGTCGAACACTTGTCCGTGGTGTTCGACGGGGATTCCGATCCCGTCATCTTTGATCGATGTCATCACCGTTTCATCGTCACGCTTCACCGTCAACCAGATGTGGCCATTTACGTGAGTAAATTTGGAGGCATTCGTCAGCAGATTGGCAAAGACCTGCGCTAATCGAGCGAAATCGGCGTCGAGATAGATTGGCTCGACAGGTAACTCGATCGCGAAATTCTGGTTTGCCGCGTCGACCATAGGTCTTATGGACTCGGCTGCTTGGTGAATGATCTGGGACAAATCGACCGTCGCCTTGCAGATCTCGAGCTTATCCGTCGAAATGCGACTAATGTCGAGGAGATCGTCGACGAGCCTCACCATCTGGTTCAGTTGTCGTTCCATCATGTCGCGGGTTTGCGCAATCAGTTCCTGATCCCCGGACGCGAGTCGCAACAGTTCCAGGCCATTTCGAATTGGCGCAAGCGGATTACGGAGCTCATGAGCCAGTGTGGCAAGGAATTCATTCTTGCGACGATCTGCGAGCTTAAGGACTTGTTCGGCTCGCTTGGCCCTCATCAAATGAAATCGCTCGATGGAATTGACAACGGTTCGGCTCAGACTTTCGGCAGTAATCCAGTCTTTACTGAGATAATCCTGGGCACCATGAAAAATGGCAGTCCGGCCATTCGTGCCACGGTCAGCAATCCCGGTCAGCACAATGACCGGGAAGGAGACCTCCGACTCGCAATCCTTCAGCTGTTGCAGTACGCCCAGTCCATCAAGGTCGGGTAAATGCATGTCGAGGATCGCGCAGTCGGGACGAATTTCCCGGCAAAGGTGCACGCCACGTGCCCCTGTGTCGGCATCGAAGATTGTGCATCGGAAATCGACACTTTGAATCAAGTGACGACGAATTAAACTTCGGTCGTCGGGATTGTCTTCGATAATGACGATGCTCAGTTTCTGTGTATCGTCTGACAGATTTTCATCACTGGACACTGCCCGAATTCTCTCGATTGTTCCGCTCGGATGAGGCGTTTCGGTCATCTGTCGACTCCAGTCTGATACGAGACATTCTTAGCGAGCCAATATTCGATGATTGTTTGCACGACGGCTTCAAACTCATAAAGGTCGATTGGCTTCAGGTGGTAGCTATTGGCACCGAAGCGGTAACAGGATTGGATATCACGAGGATTGGATGACGTTGTGAACACAACGACTGGAATGATCCGCAGATTCTCGTCAGTCTTGATTTCGCGGAGCACTTCACGTCCATCTAATCCATGCATATTCAGATCTAACAGAACCAAGTCGATGCCGTGGCCGGGCTGCTGACTGCGCATCAGGTGAAGTCCGTGTTCGCCGTTGGTTGCACGAGTGATCTTGGCACGTCCTGTCCGAAGAATGACCCGCTCGATCGTTTCAAAGTCTTCGTCACTGTCCTCAATGACGAGAATAGGTCGTTTAAATTGTGTGATCATTTTGGCTGGGTACGCCCCAAGGTGAAAAAGAAGGTCGCCCCTTTACCGGGTGAAGATTCAATCCAGATTCGGCCGCCATGTCGCTCGACGATTTTGCGGCAAATTGTCAGGCCGGCACCCGAACCACCGCCGTACTCATCACGGCCGTGCAAACGTTTAAACATCTTAAAAACCTGTTCGTGAAAAGGGCTGGAAATGCCAATTCCATTGTCACGAACATAGTAAGTCGCTTCCTCGTTTTCCTCCTGGAATCCAATCTCAATCCACGGCTCGGGTTTGTCGTTATATTTCATCGCGTTGCCGATCAGGTTGAGATACAGCTCACGCAACATCACATGGTCACCACTCACGTTAGGCAATGCTCTCGGTACGCGGAATTCAAACTTGGCCTCGGGTCGGCTTGCTTCCAGCAGCTCGAAAACTTCAGAGAGGACTTCGTTCAAGTCAACGTTAACCAATATCAGATCAAGCCGACCAACTCGCGAGTAGTGCGAAAGTGAATTGATCAATGCGTCCATGCGACGGGTCAATCTCATGACACTGTTCAGTCGATTTTGCGAGTCATCGTCGAGTTTTTCGGAGCACGTCTCGATAAGGTGTTGGGCGTAATGGAGGATTCCCCGCAAAGGTTCTTTCAGGTCGTGGCTGGCGACATAGGCAAAGCTGTCTAACTCTTCGTTGCTGATTTCAAGTTGTCGATTCAGGACGGTGAGTTTTTCGGTATGATTGACGACAATTTCAAGGAGAGCGAACCGCAGCTTACGGGCCGCTTCGATTTCGAAAGGCTGCCAGTCGTTCGATCGCCCTTGCACTGTCTCTTTCCAGATTTCGAACGAAGTTCGTGGCATGAGGCGCGGACCGTGCGGCCCTTCGACGATTGGTTTTTCGTGAGGGTTTCCTCCCCATTTTACGGATTGAATAAATTCGGGCCGAAACCACAGCAACCAGTCGTGCCCCGAGCGGGAAATGGGGGCTGCTAACAAGCCGCTGCAGACATCCTTGTAGGCGACGGCGGGTGGATAGAGTTGGCTCAACGAATCGGTGGCAAAGATTTGTTTTTCAGGGGTCGCGTTTTTTAGACGCTCACGCAGCCAGGAGATCAGCGCAACGCGCTGCTCGAGGGTGGGGACATCGCCAATGGCCCAGTTGCCGCCGCTACGGTGAACTGCCGCGCCGCCAGCTTCGATAAAATCGAGCAAAGTCGGTGAGGTTGTGATAAACGTCGAAAAATCGGCATTCTCGGGAAGTGCCCTGGCCAGCAGGCCATCGTAACCTGCCTGAATTCGATTTTTGTAAGCGAGATGCTCGCGCGCCTCAGACGATTTCAATTGCAAAGAGATAACCAGGGCTAGAAACTCGCAGGATGCACGGATCTGGTAGGGAACGATTTTGGTCTCATAATGGTGGCAGGCAATCAAGCCCCACAGCTGGTCGTCACGCTTAATCGCCATCGTGAGCGTCATTCTGACGCGCATGTTCTCCAGATAGTCCGTATACATCTTGGACGCGCCGCGCAAGAAACAGTACGTCATGTCCAGCGGTCGACCGGTATCGGGATTCAAGAGAGGCACGATCTCTGCCGAAACGGCACGTGCATCGGGTAATGGTCGAAGCCAGATTTTTTGATAAATGTCACGAGCTGGTTTGGGAATATCGACGGCCGGAAAGTGCAAGTCAAGAAAAGACTCCAGACCGTCTCGCTTCGTTTCAGCGATCACCCATCCACTAAAATCTTCGTCGAAACGATAGACCATTACCCGGTCGAGACCTGTTAACTCAGCGACCTTGTCGGTGACGGTCTGGCAGAAATCTCGAAGTGAATCGGCCTGCTGCATGCGACGGAGGGCGTTGTTGACAAGGGCCAGATAATCGGGCGGCGGCCCTCCATCAGTTCGACCGGTTCTTTCCATCTCCAGAATGAGCGACCCGTTCGATACGTGGGCCGTCACGTCAAGCGGCGAAGCTGAATGTTCGTTCCCCCTATCTGCAAAGGGAATGAATGAAAACGCATACTGAGGATTGCTCTCCAGATGTTTTTGTTCGAGGATGGCTCGCAGGGCGTCGGCATTCACTTGGCCGACCACGACATCCACGGGTCGCCCGAGTAATTCGTCCGGAGACTTTCCCAGCCAAAGGTCGCTATTGTCGCTGACTTGAACGATGATCAGACCTGCTGGCCGGATACCAAGCAGAACGCCGTGAGGTTGGATACACCCAGGGATGTGGATTGGCTCTTTTTCACAATTGTCTGGTGTGACTTCGGCCGTCTTCATGCGATAGGGTTCAGGAAAGTTCATCGCCACGACCTTCCTCTAAATATATTATTTACGCTTCGCAAATTCTCACACGACGTGTCCACCATGGCGTCCTCAAGCACCGAGAATTGGTTTAGAAATCCTAGCCCTTCAGTCAAAACTTTTCACTTCCGGGCGACGGCATTATCGAGGTTATTTAGAAACGCGCAATCGTGCATTTGCTTCGAGACCAGATCGTCATTTGATGAATTTGCTGATTATCACGAATTTCGACTTGGTAATTGCCGTGTTTCATTCGATGCGGTTCGGTCGAATTCAATCTTGTTTCCCGCCTCAAACCAACGTCCGAAGGCCGCGAAAGTTTCAATCGCCGAGTCAACGATGGTGTCTTCAATTTGCGGACTGTTACTATACGCCGTCACGGTTTCACAAAACGCTTTCCACATCGATCCGACGGCAGGCCCATAACTGGAAAAGAATCGCCCCCCATTGTCGGGTGTGATACCTAACCGCTCTTGCAAATGTCGAGAAATGATCTGTCCGCCGAGCGTCGACCCTTCGAGGACATACAGGCAACCCAAGGCTTGTGGAATCGAATCGAGCACCGGTAAATCGTCACAGAGGGGCAATGCCTGGATTGTCGGTTCGTTCCAATCAAGAGACGTCAAATCTATCCACAAAAGCGTCTTTTTTTGACGAGCAGAGAGGTTGAGAGGTAATTCTTCCAGTCCGACGACCCGATGGATCTTCGATTCGATCGGAACATAAAACCCCCAGAAGCGGCCCAGTAACCAGGCGTACTCCTGTTTGGTCAGCATCCGGTTGAACAGATCTAATTGTTTTTCAGTCGCTTGATGCGATGATCGCGTTTCGTCTTTGAGCCGCTTCAGAATCATGTTTTCAACCTTGGGAGTTCGATGGATTGGTCACGGTCGACATAATCTGCCCCAGGCGAACCTGCTGATGGTGACGGGAATTTCTGATTTGAATGGTCGCATCTCCATCATCGGAGAAGGCCGAAAGCATCAACGATTCAGGAGAACCTGTATCTCCCTGAAATTCGCGATGTGATGCGGTGTCAAGAATCCAGTGGATTAGGGCAATCAGCACATTCGGATAATCCATCAGTACTTTATCTGAGATCAGTCCCGAGGGCGTTTCGTCGAGCTCATAATTGACCATTCCCTGTTCGTTCCTTAAACAGAACGACGCCATCTGGAAGGCTTCTTTTATGAGATCTGAAAGTCGGATTTCGACAGGTTTTCGATTTTCCGGCTTCGCAATCCCGGCGATGACAGAAATCGTTGAAGTCAAGCGATCAACGGCGTTGCGCATCTCGATCAAGGATTGTTGAATCAGTTTCAAATCGGGTGACGTTTCCTGCCGCTGCGCCAGAAAGCTTGCCGCGAACAGAGTGTTCTGAAGCACATAAAGCGGCTGCCGGGCCTGATGAACGGATGCCGTTAGAAGACGTGATTGTTGTTCCGTGTCGACTTCGTTGTGCTTTTGCATCCACCCACGCCTTATTTGAAATTTCGGTGTTCGGAGCGATCAGCGCTCATTGCTCAGAGGTCATCAAGCTCAATCCCCGCTTTCGTGATCATCCTGGTTAATTCGATGTTGGTTGCAGCGTTGAGTTTGTCAAGAATGCTCTTTCGTCGAAGATCGATCGTTCGCAACGAGAAATTCATCTTCGCTGCAATCGTTTTCAACGGCGTTGAATCAAGCAGTTCACGAAGGACTTTGGTTTCCTCGGGTGTCAATTTACTCAAGCACTCTTTGACCTGTAGCTTGAATTGACGCTCATCATAATTGGCTTGACTTTTGGCTAATGCCTGAACGATGGTGTCCCAAAGTTCCTGCTCACGGTAGGGCTTTTCCAGAAACGTAAAAGCACCTGCCTTGAATGATTCGACTGCCATGCGGACATCGCCGTATCCCGTCACAACAATAACAGGAAGTTGCCACTTCATCGCGGCGATTTCTTTCAAAAGCTGCAGTCCACTCATTCCCAGCATGCGAATGTCGGTGATCAGGCAACCATGGGGTTCTTCGGTCACTGATTTGAGAAACTGTTCAGCACTGCTGAAGACCTGGGTCTGCAGTCCCATCGCTTGAACCATGATCTCGATGGACCGACACACAGCGCTATCGTCATCAACGACGTAGATGATACCTTGCTCTGTTTGCAAATCTTCATTCCCAGATAGGTGCCAGGAACACAGTCTTTAAACGCCCTTCGCCTTTGCGACGATGCATTAGAATGTGTTTTCTTTTAGTCGTGTGCGATTACAGAAATAGCTCCATTCTAGCTCACCTGCGACAAATGGCCACCTAGTCCGTTATGACTTATCGATAGTGCGCGTCTACGTGATCGCGCAATGAGATTACGCGAAAGCGCAATGAAGTTGCGCGATTGTTGCCATTGATATTTCCGTTTATTCCTTGGGATGAAAGATCCAGTGAGGCTTTGCCTGAGACCAAAGTAGTCATCATCGCTCCGCGTGATGAGCATTGTTCGCGAACCTGCCAAATTCCAATTCGCATGGTCTCAAATCAGAAATTCAAACGGAATATCTGTCCCGATGCTTCGCCACTTTTGAATCGTTTCTGACCCCTGCTCATCACGCGGCGCGATGAAGGCTGCTTTGGAAGAAATTCTGAAACTTGACTTAAACTTAATGAGTCAAGTTTCAGACCCGAAGAAGTCCCTTCGAATGAAAGATCCCAAGCTGTGTATCACTTTGCCATCAGTGCTAATCGTCGTTTCGCGTGCCGTCGCAGGTTGGGGCGAATAGACGAAGACCGGTCGGGAAATTGACTTCGCAGGGCTCGCCCACGTCGTTGGGAGAGACCCAAACGTTTCCGCTCGTCTGTTGCCGATGGCGTAACAAGTCATCAAACTTGTCGGTATGGTATTTCCGATTGTTCTTGCTGGCCTGGTCACAGGATGATGTGTGGTCCGTTCACGCGATTAGCAAAGGGTTCTTTGATGTACAAATTCTCGCGGCGGAAACTGATTGCGGCGGCCGTGCTGATCTTTGGGTTTGGGGTGGCATGTGAGGGGGACGAAAAACTTAAGGGGATTGCCTGCCGTTCAGTCCATCTTGGCTACACAGCGGCCGAAAGCATCGCTTTTTGTGTCGACGTCCAGGTCGATTCGTCAGCGGCGGGGACTTATTTCATGGTCTGCGGCTGGGACTCGGGGTACTTTGGACTTCAAGAGCTGGCTAACGGTAAGAAGCTGATCCTGTTTTCTGTCTGGGACCCGAATGATCAAGATGATCCGAATTCTGTTCCCGAAGAGAAACGGGTGCGAACTCTGCACAAGGACGATCAGGTCCGGGTTGGTCGGTTCGGTGGAGAAGGGACCGGCGGACAGTCCTTTTTCGACTACAACTGGAAAATCGGTGAAACTTATCGATTCCTGGTGACCGGGAAAAAGAACGGCGACCGCGGCGAGTATTCTGGTTACTTCTTCGTCCCCGAACAAAATTCGTGGAAGCATCTGGTCACATTCTCTACGCCAAACGGCGGTAAGTTGCTGAAAGGGCTTTATTCGTTTGTTGAAGACTTTCGCCGCAATCGGGTCTCAACCACAAAAACTCGACAGGCACACTATTTTAATGGTTGGTTTCAGACCCCTGGTGGCGAGTGGAAACCGATTACCAAAGCGCGATTTACAGGCGATGCGAACCCTGTTGTCAACATTGATGCCGGCATCGATGGTGATCGATTCTTCCTGGCAACAGGTGGCGAAATTACTAATGACCACGTGTCGCTTGGGAAGTCGATGATCTTGCCTGAGGATGCAAAACGGATTGCTCCCGCATCATTACCCGAAACGGTTAATGATTAAATTCATTCATTGGCTGGAAGCCGACACGAGGAAAACGAATATCGTCTTTAGGCTGGAGCATCATTTCTGTGCGAGTTTTTGTTTCAGAATTTCTCGTCGGTGGAGCGTCATCAGGATCGGCCGTATCAGCATCAATGCGTCACGAAGGTCTGGCAATGCTTCAGGCGGTCATGGAAGATATCGCTCGATTGCCCGGTTGTTCTGTTGTGACAACCCTCGAGTCAGGAGTTTCCTTTTCGCCGAATATCGAAGTCATTCGAGTCGATAACCCGTTTGACGAATTCGATTTGTTTCAGCGATTCCTCGGTGAAGTCGACGCTGTGCTCGTGATTGCACCGGAAACCGATCGAGTACTTGCCGAACGATGTCGGCAGGTCGCCGCAGCCAACGTTACTTCCTGGAATTGTTCTGTCGCCGCGATTGAACTGTGCGGTGACAAACTGCAACTGGCCAGTCACCTGGCGGCTCATGGAATACCAACCCTTTTGACAAGGCTGGTCGATCTCGATCAACCGCCAGACAAGGAGTCGTTTCCGGTTGTGTTAAAGCCACGCGACGGGGCAGGGTCTTGCCTGACGTTTCTGGTCGAGAATTGTCAGCATTGGGAGCATGCTGCTCAGTCGTTTCATGATGCCGGGGTGCCGATCGAATGCCTTTCTCAACCGTATTTCCGGGGGCGCCCGTTGTCGGTAGGCGTTAATATCAGTCTGGATGGTCAGCGGATCGAATCTCTGCCGGTCAGCGAGCAACGTCTCTCAACGGATGGACGTTTTCAATACCTCGGTGGAACCGTCCCCGCGAACATCTCGACTAAAGCGCAAGCCGCTATTCAAGATCTTGTCCTTGCAACCTGCCGTTCGATCAAAGGACTGGCAGGTTACATTGGACTGGATCTGTTGCTCGCAGAAGATGAGTTACCTGTGATCGTCGAGATAAACCCGCGACTCACGACGTCGTATCTCGGATACAGGCAGCTTTACGCCGAGCCGATCCCACTGCGATGGTTTTCGTCAGCAGACAGGAGACCTCCGACACCGTGTCGAGCAGAACCTGTCGAGTTTGCGCCAACACCGGTCGACGTCGTCACAAAACGGACAAACGACGCGAACTCGTAAGTGTTCACGTTGTTTGTCCAACCGTCTGTGTTTACCGCAATCGTGAAGATGATCGAGGCCGGCAGCCTTGATTGGTCCTGGTCACCAAAGTACTACAGATCCAAATGCGTTTTAATTCCACACGAGGGATCAAGTATGCTTAGCCGGCGTTCGTTTCTTGGTACTGTCGGGGCCGGGATTATCGGGGCCGGTCAGCTCGCATCTGCAATCGAACCCGTCGTGGCCACTCGAAAACGGCTGGCGGTCTTGACCACCGAGTGGAAGTATCACACGCACGCCTGGCACATGCCTGAGCGGTTCCTTCACGGCTATCCGATCAAAGGCCATTGGCATCGGCCTCCTTTAGATATCGTCGCGGCGTATGTCGATCAGCAGCCTGATGGAGATCTCAGTCGAAGCCGTGCTGATGAATTCGGCTTCAAAATCTATCCGACCATCGCCGAAACATTGCGTTGTGGCGGTGATCGACTTGCTGTCGACGCCGTTTTGATCATTGGCGAGCACGGGACATATCCCAAGTCTGAATTCGAACAGACGAAATACCCGCGTTACGAATTCTTCAAACAGGTCACGGACGTCTATCGCAAGGATGGAAAGTCATTGCCCGTCTTCAACGACAAACATCTGTCATGGAAATGGGAATGGGCAAAAGAGATGGTTGACCTCTCTCGAGAGTTGAACTTTGCGTTTGGAGCGGGATCGTCACTTCCGGTCACGTGGCGAATGCCAGATGTCGAGCTTCCTTATGGAACCGACGTCGAAGAACTGATGAGTGTCGCGATTGGTAATGTCGACAGTTACGACTTTCATGCGTTGGAAGTGATTCAATGTATGGCCGAGCGACGGCGAGGTGGCGAAACGGGTGTCGTTGCGATGCACGCAATACGCGGTGACGCCGTCTGGAAAGCCATGGAATCCGGCAGTTGGACAAATGGCGGATGGGATCCAAAGCTGTTTGACGCCTGTCTTTCTCGCACGCAGACGCTGGCGCAGCCAGCGACATTCAGCCACCGATACCCGACGCCGGCACAAATTCGGGAGTGGGTTAAAGAGCCTGTTGCCTACCGGTTTGAATATGCGGATGGTGTCAAAGCGACGATGTTGCTGATGAATGGTCTCGTCGGTGACTTTACGTTTGCCGCGCGAATCAAAGGCCAGGCCGAGCCACTCTCGATGTTGTTCTACCTTCCACCGGTTCCGAATGTGGTTTACTCAGCGGAATTGATGTCGAAGGCGGAAGAGACCTTCATGACGGGAAAAGCACCATACCCGATCGAACGGACGTTATTGACGACGGGACTGGTTGAAGCGGGCGTTCGGTCCCTGGGGACTGGCCAGAAGCGCCTTGAAACTCCCCATCTGGCAATTCGCTATCAGGCCCCGAAAGAGTCAACACACGCTCGGTTTTAAAGGAGTAGATTACTCCTGCACCGCACCATCCGGCTGCAGGACACCACTCACTGTCAATGATTCGAGAGGAGTGCCGGTTGATGCCGTGACCGCCACGGCGGCCTGTAACAATTCATTGAGAGCATCGAGATCGGCTCGCTGGTTCTGGAGCAGGCTGTTTCGCGCCTGCAGGACTCGCAGGATATCGACTTCACCCGCTTTGAATTGTTCTTCCAGACGTTGAAGCTCGACGGGCAGGGCGGCTTGTGGCGCATCGCCATTTTCCAGCATCAGTTGCCGTGCTCGTTCGTAGCGATCTGCCGCGGCGATCGCTTCCAGCCGCGCCCGGGTGGCCAGATTCTGCGAGGTCACTGCACGTTGATTGAGTTCCGCTTCCCGTTGCCTCAGCATGGGAACGCCGCTGTTGTTCACAGGAAGGTCCATCTGACCTTGGAAGCCAAGGAAGACGGTCCCGAAATCGTCTCTGGAATAGAACGGTCCGATCTGCACATCAGGAATTCGATTCGCATTCGCCAGGTTGGTGTTAGCACGAGCCGTATCGACATCGGCTCGTGCCGCCATGACATCCGGGCGAGCGGTCGCCATCTCGGCCAATTGCGACGACTCGGCAGGTCGCCACGTCCAGCGGATGACATCGTCGTCGAGTTCCAGTGGCATCTCTGACGGCAAGCCAAGATGCCGTTTGAGATCGAGCAACGCCGTCTGGAAGTTGGCCTCCGCAATGCGTCGCTGTTGTCGTGTCGATCGGGCATCAAGCCGAACAATCGCCACATCAGCCGCCGTCGACTGACCTTCTTCCAGTTGACGTTTTAGAATCACAAGTAACTGTCGATTGTTTTCGGCATTAATGTTGGCCAGATCGCGCAGGCCACGCTGATAGACCGCCGTAAAATAGAGTCGCTCGGTCTGAGCGACGTTCAACAATTCTGCCTGCAAAACGTTCCAGCGGATCCCATTCAATGCCGCACATGCGGCATCTTCGCGGTACTGCTGTTGATGACCAAGTTGAATCTGCTGCATCAGCAGGACGTAATGGAAAGTTGGTCCTGACCCGCCGGAGGTGTTCCGTTGATAGGGTGTCGAACGGACCTGGACAAACGGGTTGAACGGGTATGTCTGAGCCACTCCGACGGTTGCTGATCCAACCCCTTCCGCCTGTCTGAGCGAGTTCAGATCCGGGTTTTGGGCCAGTGCCGTTTCGACCGCGCTTTGGATCGAAAAATGACTGACGGGAACAGTTGATACGAGTGGAACCGTCGGGTCGTTGATCGCTTCTGCCGAGACTTGCTGGACAGTGGTACGCGGTGCTTGAATGGTCTCCGGTTCGCGTTCTTCGTTTCCAGGCAATCGATCCGATTCTGAGCCAACAACGGCATCATCAGCAGTTTCTGCCGATTGAGATACGGAGTCCGTCGGTGTCTGAATCCTTCGAGTCTCAACCGGATGGGACGCAACGCGAATTGAACTTGCCGGACGATGCGCCACGGACGCAGATCGGCACGCTGGCACAAACGAGAGTGCAAGCGTGAGAGCGATTCCCGTCCGGTGAATTCTCATGACGTTCCGTGTCTTTTTCGCGGTTTTGGCCAGTGACTGCGTCCGTACAATCTCATAGTCGTTTTCGACCCGTAATGATGTGGGAGTCGAGCCGATGTCCGGTATGGGAGAACACTTGAACTCGGATGGTGCCGAACATGCCAGACAAAGCGATTGGACCCGACGATCCTCTTGTAGGGACCACGATGAGTTTGCGGGATGCGACGTCAATTAGACGTTAAGTATTTACAAGTATTTGCGGAAATGAATCGAAAGGAAACGATTTCACATAACCCTTCTCATACGAACGAGTCGTTTTCTCGCGCCGCGTTAACCGGGCCCTGGGGTTGTATCGAGTTTGTTTGGATCGTTGATCACCGGACCCGGCGGTTGTCCCGTTGCGTCTGGTACAATCTTGAATCGCTCAGGGGTTTCCACTGGAGAGACTGGAGGAAATTCCAGCTCGTTCGATGGCAAGCCACTATTCAGAGGCGGTGCAAGATTCTTATCTTTTTCCGACCCAGCATCTCGTTTATCTGGCGAAGCTGATTGGGAATCGTTCGCGGTGATTTCTCGCCAGAAACGACGCAGACCGGACGGAAGCTCAGGGGCTTCTCCTGCGTCGACATCCTGAAAGTAAGTCTGAGATTGTAGACGTCTGGTTTCAGCAATCGTCCATCGGAACCATTTGCCACGCCGACCGATCGTGAAGCGAATGGGTAGCTTGTCTGATTTCCAGCCGAGAAGTTGGGAGTATCGCAGATTGCTTGGATTTGAGCTTGAACCCATTCCTCCCATCCCCATTCCTCCCATCCCCATACCGGGTGGCATGCCCATATTTTGCGGCATAGTGACCCCCATCGAGCCGCCGCCACCGTCCCCGCCAAAATTGGGTGAAAGACACTGCATTGGTTGAGAATCACTGGCATACAGGGGCAGTGTGTCACGTAGAAACTTTTGCTGGGCGACCGGAAGTTGCGAGTCGATTTCTGTCCAAAGGTCGTTTTCCAGTTTGGCGACCTCGTCGTCGCATTTCTTGATCACCACGGTCGCTGGTAATCCGTCAACCATTGAACTCATTGTCCTGTGACGAGCTTCTATTTCCAGATATTTACTATGAATTCTGGCCAGGATCTGGTTCAGGATCACCCGATTTTCAGTGGCCAATAGATCTGTTCCGTAATGTCCATTCAACTTCGGAACAGAATCCGTGAACTGGACGATCGCATTGGCTTCAGTCGGATCGAGCGTGGCCGCTTCAAGCTGTCGTTTGGCTTCGTCGCTGGCTTGTTGGGCCTGCTTTTCAGCCTGGAATTGTGTTAACGAAGCCTGGTATTGCTTGATCGCAGCATCTTGTGCCAGCATCTGTTGCTGAGTGGCACGTTGGTTGGGTATGGATGCCAGAATTCCAAAGAGTACCATGACGGCGATCGTTGAAAGGAATCCAACCAGCATCGCGAACAATACCTTTGCCATGGTCCAGGGTCGGCGTGGTTTCTGAACGACTGGTAGCGGTGCCACACGGGGCTGGCTTCGGATCGATTCGACGTCGCATTTGACATCGCTGGCCTGCTGATAGCGGCGGTCTGGTTCCTTTTCGAGTGTTCGAAGTACGACGTCGTCGAGTCGTACATCGAGTTGATACTTCTGTGACGGAGGCGCGAAGCGACCCAGAGGTAATTCACCCGTCAGCAGTTCGTAGAAGACCACTCCCAGTGAAAAGATGTCGGCTCGATGATCGACACCGCGAGTTCCCTCCATCTGCTCGGGTGCCATATACATCGGTGTTCCCATCACCTGATGCGTTCCAGTCAAATTAGGCAGTTCTGGCGAATTACCGAGCAGCTTTGCCAGGCCGAAGTCGGCAATTTTCACTCTGCCTCGTTTATCAATCAAAATATTTTCAGGCTTGATGTCGCGGTGAACAACCCCTTCTTCATGAGCGAACTGAAGTGCATCGCAGATTTGAGTAACGATTGCGAGGGCATCTTTCGCAGTGATTTGACCAGCTCGAATCGCCTGCCTTAATGTGACCCCATCAATGTATTCCATCAGCAGAAAGTAGACGCCGTCCCGCTGACCAAATTCATAGACTGTCACGATGTGTTGATGACCCAGCAGCGCCAATGCCCGGGCTTCCCTCTGGAATCGTTCGGCAAAACTGGGGTCGTGCGCGACTTCGTCTGGCAGAATCTTGAGTGCCGCCCAGCGATCGAGTTCTCTCTGCCGTACCTTATGAACGGCCCCCATGCCTCCCTGGCCAAGCAATTCGATAATTTCTAACTGAGGGAACCGGGGAGCAAGTTCGGCAGGAGTCGGCGATGTCCAGCTTCGGCGTCGACCTGATACACCGCTACCACTGGCGGAACTGGCTCCGCTCATGTAGGTGTTAGGAGACAACCCCTGCTGCAAAAGGCATGTTGGACAAATGCCCGGAGGAAAATTGGCGGGCAGATCTGATCCACATCGTGGACATTTTGTGGAATCGCTCATGGCAATACCTGACGAAGAGAATACGTTTCAAATGGAACCTATGATAAAGAGAAGATTCTTTTCGCAAACGTTACACGAAATTTTGGATCGAGGTGCCGGTTTTCCCAAATTCTTTCCAATGGGATCGTTTCGCTAGAAACAGAGTCCAGGTGAGCCGGGCGGCTTACGTTCTTGACTCACCCTTTCAACGCGCGAAAGATTGCCCTATTCTGCACCCGTTGTCCAACGCGCATCAACCGGCTGTGCCGGGTTCTGGAGCTCCCATGGCTCGTCCGTCATCGATCGTCGCTCGTCGCTCGCCTCGGTTCGCAACGACGCGATGGAGTCTTGTGCTTCAGGCAAAAGATCAGCCCTCGCCTGATGCGTCCGAGGCACTCGCTGACCTGTGTCGAGCCTACTGGTATCCGCTGTATGCACTGATTCGGCGTCGATCACGTGATGGGCATGAAGCTCAGGACCTGACACAGGAATTCTTTTTCAGGCTGCTGGAGAAGGATTTTCTCGACGGTGTTGATCCTGCCCGAGGCCGATTTCGGGCTTTTCTGCTCGCTGCCGTCAAGCACTTTCTCTCCAACGAGTGGGATAAGGAGCATGCCGCGAAACGGGGTGGTGGACATCGCATTCAGTCACTTGACGGTCAAGCGTTTGATTGGGATTCCGGAGAGTCCCGGTTTCTGACAGAGCCGTCGCACGAACTGACTCCTGAACGACTTTTTGAACGGACGTGGGCGATCGCGTTGCTCGACCGAGTCCTCAAACGCCTGCGGGATGAGTACTACAATCTGAATAAGATCAATGAGTTTGAAATGCTCACCCCGTTTCTTTCACGCGATCGGGATGGAGCCAACTACGCCGAAGCGGCGCAACGACTTCATTCCAGCGAATCAAAAGTACGCGTTGCCGCTCATCGCCTTCGCAAGCGGTATCGCGAACTGCTGCGAGAAGAAATTGCACACACGGTCGCTACGCCAGAAGAGGTCGAAGATGAGTTGCGTTATCTGTTTGTCGTATTAAGCTCAACCAAATCACAGTAACCGAGTTGTGAACATATCCTCCAGACTGCTTGAAAAGGCCAATAAATTCCATGACAAACGAGGTAATTGCGCTTATTAAACAATTGTCCGTTTTAGCAATCGTCTTCTGCATCATCGATGTCAGCCCGTTGGTCGCTGCGGAAGCCAATCCTCCCAACGTGCTGATCATTGTTGCGGACGATCTCGGTTATTCAGACTTGGGATGCTATGGGGGTGAAATTGCGACGCCGAATCTCGATCGACTGGCCGCGAACGGACTGAAATTCTCGCAGTTCTATAACACGGGTCGTTGCTGGTCATCTCGTGCGGCCATCCTGACAGGTTATTACGCTCAACAGGTTCGCCGAGACGCGTTGCCTAATGTACCAGCTGCCGGAGCACGTGGTGTCCGTCAGGGGTGGGCCAAATTGCTTCCCGAGATTTTGAAGCCGCTCGGTTATCGCAGTTATCACTCGGGCAAGTGGCATGTCGACGGACTTCCGCTGAAGAATGGGTTTGATCGATCTTATTCGCTGGATGACCACGACCGATTTTTTGCCCCTCGTCAGCATACTGAAGACGGTCAGCCCCTTGCTCCTGTTGAACCGAACTCTAGCTATTACGCAACGACAGCGATCGCCGAGCACTCGATCAAATGCTTGCGGGAACATGCTGAAAAACACCGCGAGAAACCGTTCTTTCAATACCTTTGTTTCACCTCACCGCATTTTCCACTGCATGCATTACCCGAAGATATTGCGAAGTACCGTTCGCGGTATCTTGCCGGTTGGGACGCGCTGAGAGACCAACGCTTTGCTCGTCAGCGTGAACTGGGTCTCGTCAATTGCAAATTGTCGACTCGCGCGGAAAAGACCGCGCCTCGCTGGAACCCTTCGGAAGAAGAACTCCAGCGCCGGATCGGTGCGGGAGAGATCGGCCGCGCCGTTGCATGGACCGATCTCACTCAGGAACAACAGGCGTTTCAAGCAGGAAAGATGGCGATTCATGCGGCGATGGTTGATCGCATGGATCATGAAATCGGCCGAGTGATCGACCAATTGGTTGCCACAAACAGCCTCGACAACACACTCATCATGTTCCTGTCAGATAATGGTGCAAGTGCCGAGCAGATCATTCGAGGCGATGGTCACGATCCTGCGGCTACACCCGGTTCGGCAGGCTCCTATCTGGGGCTTGGTCCCGGTTGGTCGACAATGTCGAACTCACCATTCCGCATGCACAAATCGTGGGTTCACGAAGGGGGGATTTCCACTCCGTTAATCGTGCATTGGCCAGCGGGGATCACCGAAAAAGGAGGGTTGCGTCATACGGCGAGCCACCTGATCGATATCGTTCCGACTTTACTTGAAGTGACACGAGCCAAACGAATCGAAAACTGGAACGGTCATCCCGTTCCCTCTCTACCGGGTCGCAGTCTGGCCCCGGCGTTTGTAATGGACGTCGTCGTACCACATGAGTTCCTGTGGTGGTTTCACGAGGGGAATCGAGCGGTTAGAGTGGGTGATTGGAAGCTTGTTTCCTGGGGCGCCAACGGGCCGTGGGAGTTATTTAATGTCCAAAATGATCGCAGTGAAACAACGAACCTCACCGAGACGTTTCCTGGCAAGGCCCGAGAACTTGAAGAGGTCTGGAAAACGAAACTGGAGGAGTTTCAAGAACTGGCGTTGCAGAAGGATTGAGGATCAGGTGGATTTTGAAATTGCTGGCCCGATAGAACCCGTCCGAAACCCCAGCGTCCCTGAAGCGAAGTTCAATGGGCCTTTGCACCAGCAAGAGCAGTCATCCATCGAGATAACATCATGCAAAATCCTGGGGCAATGGCCCGTTGAACACTGCCGCAGGTGCAGTGGGGCAGGGTCGTAGTTCGCCCCCCACACCGGAATTATTTCGCGGTTGTTTCCGTCAGCTTGCTCGTTGGTTGGACCAGGTAATAGTCGTTGAGCGCGGTTGCGAAGACTTTCCCTTCGGCGTGTAGCTTCAGCACAACGTCTTTAAACATATTGTGGACGGCGGCATGATGAATCATGTCGGGTTTGGGGACTTGATGTTCCATCCACCAGCTTGCCAGCTGGAGTGTGGTCAGTCCGATGTTCATGGCGAGTTGAGCATACGTCGCTTCGAGAACTCGTTGCAGATCGACCTCTGGGAACTTTGGTATCTCGACATGGGTACATTTTCCAAGCAATTGGCAAAGCACTGACGGATCAAGATAACGCTGGTTGCGATGGTGCGATTCATATACTTCGGCTTCAGTGATTGGCCGACTGAAACCGTCAGGCAGTATCGCTTCGAGATCTCCCGACCGGGCCAGCCCGACAACAGCTTCAAAAGCATCGACCGTCGCGTATTGTTCGAAATCCAAAATGACGATCGAGAAGCGACCATTAAGAGACTTCAGTTTTTCAAGGCATGTCTGACCCGCGCTTGCCAACTGAAGTGGTTCCCGTCCATCCACAATCAGGACTGCTCGATCCGGCCCGCCTGATCCTTCGAACTCCGTAAGAATTCGTTTCAGCATGTTGGTCGCGACGAGGCCACTGAATGCATCTGCAACGGTCACGCCAATAGTCCGCTTAAGTCCCTGGGCCGAGTCTGGAAGGTGCTCGACAACCAAATGAAACGCAGGCTTCTTACGGGACTTGGCCGAACTGATAACGATCCCCCCGAATCGACCGTATTGCTCAGTTCGAAACGGGGAACCCGCCTTTCCGCAAGCATTCAAAAGCGTTGTCAGCAAACCAACGACATTTCCCGCATCGACCGGTAGTTCTTCCGGTCGCAGCATCCGCGATTGACGGTGCTCTTCAATCTTTGCCGAGACTTTCGTGTCGATCAGTTGAATGGTGTCGACGTCGTTGACGCCCAATGGTTTGAACGAGTCGCGACCGTGTTCGGGCCAAGCATGTAGCCAGGCGGCAACGCCTTGCTTTTCAAGTTCGCGGGATTGCTGGTCCCATGCAAGTCCCGCCTGATTGATAATCGTTCGGGGACGCAGGTCCGATTTCTGATCGCCAACGATGTCGAACAGCGTCTGCCTGGCCCATACCTTTCCAAGTGGAAACAGCGGATCTCGTCTACGCTGTTTACAAATGTCGGTCAACGAATCAAATCGTGCAAATGACTGCTGTAACCGATCCTCAATCATCAGCCTCGCCGCATCCGCATCAATGCCTGACAAGTGGATCGAGAATTGCCGGATGCGATCCCAACTCGATTGGGACATCAGTTTTTGCCGTGTCCACTGGATAAGCGTGTCGTCGACGCCGCTGGTGACAACCAGCAAACGAGGGCAAATATCAAGTAGGGCGTGCGTGGTTGCAGACCAGCTTTGCACCTGTGCTTCGGTCAGCGTATCAACCTGATCAAAACAGAGGATGAACGACCGATTTCGAAACCCTGCAAATTGACATAAGGCTCGCAGGACCTCTTTCATCTGTTCCACGTCGAGCGAACATCCATCGTCCGAAACGGCCGAGACTTTTAAATCTAATTGCCGGGCTTCGTCTGGATCAAGATATCCACCCGAAAGCCAGCGTTTCGCTAGTTCAGCCCGTCCATTGGGTTGATGGCCATGAGTTTGATGCAGAATGTCCGCAAACAACAACCACATGACATTGTAGATCGAGGGGTCACCTTTCATGCGATTTAAGACGACGCTGTAAGCTCGATGAGCCGTTGGCAAGTCGACTTGTTCTGTGATTCCCTGAGTGGCCATCGCGTGATTCAGCGTCGCACAGACCAGTCGGTACAACCTTGTCTGCCCCGGCGACTTTGTCATTCCTCTGGTCAGAATACTGATCGACGTTCGCAGAATCGTCCGAAGAATATCGTTTGGCCCCGCCTGAAGGTTAAGCAGATAGACAAACGGGTATTTTTCGCTACGAGCCCAGTCTCCAAACCGCGCCAACAGGTGACTTTTTCCGACTCCTGGGGACCCGGTCACGACAATGCCGCAACCCATTTCTTTATTTTGAGCGGCTTTCCTCGCACGGCTCGTTAATTCATCGAACGCAACCGCATGAATCTGAGGAATATCACTCGTCAGCGAATCCGTCTGCGTAACGCGGTTTTCGTCGAACGGATTCGTGTATCGAACATGATCGGCGAACATCTCTAAAGTCAGAGCCGACGGGGACATCACATAAACTTTCCGGGGGATTCGTGACAAGGTGATTCTTAACGAGTTCAGTTATTTTCGATGAACGAGTAAATGCGGAACATGATCAACTACAAGGCATGCCGACCTTTCCTCGTCGGTCAGTCCAAATCGGCCTTCAACCAGGCTTAAGGAATACCGTCCAGATCGTCGAAGTGTGAGTAATTCCCTGTCAAAAATCTCGCGCGGATATTTATTCAGGGCCGGGCGCAAATCGACCAGGCTGGCGTAACGTGGCAAACCAAGTTTTCCATCGAGACTGGAAAAAGCTGAGTCAAAGTCGCTTACAAAATCCGCCGCGTCGAAAACGGCCTGAGTGCCAGGTGTCGCGTTGACAGCGACGTTGCCAACCACATCCGATAATCGAAAAATCGACCACTTTCTCCCAATCTTCAATGCACCCAAATCTGAAGGAATGCGATTCTCGGAGATGTTTCGTTCGATCGATGATTGAAAATACGGTCTTACTGCTGAATGAATCCCCTTGCACTTCACAATTTTGTCGACGGCAAGCACCTGGCTAGAATCCGTTCGAAGCTTTTCGAACGCAATCGAAAGCAGGTTTGGAGAACCGGCCAGGATGACTTCGTCGCCTACTAGCGCAACGTCGGCTTCTGGATCACCTTCAAATGAGACGATCGCTTGAGAACTAAACGGCTCAGACCTGATCGCTTTCTCGCGAATGGCTTGAGTTGTGGTACTCCCTGTCGATTCAAGAAGGGCGGGTAAGCCAGCTGGATAGGAATGTTTGCCCGCTGCTTTCAGACGCTTTAATTCATCTACTAACTTTCGACTCAGTTCCACTTCTGGTAAGGGAAATCGCTCGTCGTGAATCGCGAACAGTTTTTTCCGGCCGCTGATCACGATAACCGGCAATAACCCTGCTGGCAGTTGCTGCGTATGGGTCGGCCAATAATTGTCGACCAGCTTTTTCAGTGGTTTGTCGAGAGACTGAGTTAACTCGGCCAGCGCCTTAACAGGTACTTCTGCCGAACAACCTTTTTCGACAAGTGACTTCAGTAACCCGAAGTCTTGAGACAGTGGTTCAAGCTCAGCTTTAAAGAGAACAAGGCTATTCGAATCGGACTTACTGGCCAGCATCGCTTGTTGTTTTGCCGGAGCTTTCCGCAACGCTGCCTGAGCCACTTCAAACGTCAGCCCAGGAGTTTGCTCGATCAACTGCGAAAGCGTAAGCCACCCGGAACTTGTTAACTTTCGTGCTTGCAACGTCTCGACAATAGAGTTTGACGCCAAACTGACGGGATCAGGTCGTTTTGGAGACCGAGTTTTCTTCATTGTTGTCTGAGTTACATCCACCATGATTTCCGTATCTTACTTGGGAATTTGCCCGATTCTTCAATCCGTAAGTTGATCAAAATCTATCTTGCTCGGACAGCGCCACCGCAGTCAAGAGGCACTCATCACAATACGCTGTCGAACTGAAAACAGTCGTCATCGTCGAAACTGAACCGTGAATGTCACATCAAAATCGCATGAAGTTGTTGCGATTTAGGATCCCTTCAAGGTAACTTCTTTTGAGTTAGGTTCGAATCGAACTACTCCCCTGGAGACGGCACGTGACAGCAGGTATGCTCCATCGTCCCCTCTCACGGCGACAATTGTTGCAGGTGGGCGGAATCGGCACCTTGGGACTGTCGTTGCCAGGTTTGTTGAAAGCTGGAGAACCGCGAACGGGACAGGGAAGTCTTGCCGGAACACAAGACCTCGAACGATCGTGTCTCTTCATTGTGCAATATGGTGGTGCGAGTCAGATTGACAGCTTCGACCCCAAGCCAGTGGCTCCTGAAGATATCCGAGGGCCCTATCAACCGATTGCGACTCGAACACCCGGCTTGGAGATTTGCGAACTCTTGCCGCAACTGGCTCTGAAGTCGGATAAGTTCACGGTCGTCCGTTCGATGACACATGGGAACGGCGGACACGATGGCGGGATGCACGTCGCGATGACTGGCCATTCGAATCCGAAGGTGGATACGCCCTATTTTGGTTCGGTTGTTTCGCGGGTTCGACCGTCAACCCGGAATATGCCTTCGTACGTCTGGCTGCAAAATCTGGCGGGCGATGTAGAACCTCGGTATCTCAAAGGAGGATTCCTTGGTACCGCATACAGCCCGCTACGCGTCGGGAACGATTTGGATAACCCGAGTGTTCCCGAATTTCGTTTTTCGGCATTTGACCCTCCGGCAGGAACGTCGACGGAAAAACTCTTGCTAAGAAAAAAGTTACTTCAACGAATTGAGAACTCGATCCATTCCGCAGAATTCAAGAACGGAACGAGTATCGAGGACTCGACGAACAGATCGTTTGCTGAATTCGGTCGATTTCAAGAGAGGGCTGTCGATCTTGTGACGGGGGCGAAAGCACGGGCTGCATTCGATGTGACACGTGAGTCAGACAAAGTCCGTGACCGTTACGGTCATCACCCGTTGGGGCAAAATCTCTTAATGGCCCGTCGATTGATCGAAGCAGGAGTGCGACTGGTCACCGTCACTGCCTGGTGTGGACTCGCCGAAGGGGAAAAATTCACCAACGTTCAGACATGGGATATGCATGGACCGGGAGCCGCTGCACACCTCGGAAGTATTTTTGGAAACGGTTCATACGGTTTAGGATTCGCTCTGCCGCGAATCGATCAGTCGGTTTCGGCGCTGCTTGAGGATCTCGATGACCGGGGGCTATTTGAGAGCACGCTTGTGGTGTTGGTCGGTGAATTTGGTCGTTCGCCAAAAGTCAGCAACCAGGGTAGAGATCATTGGCCTGCCTGCTATTCGGCACTCCTGGCAGGGGCCGGAATCCGTTGTGGAACCGTTTATGGCTCGTCCGATTTACACGGGGCGTACGTTAAAGAAAAACCCGTTTCACCTGAAGATTTCAGCGCCACGCTATATCGAGCCATAGGAATCAATCCCGGCACGCGACTTGGTCCGGACGGTTTCACTCACCCTGCCAGCGCAGGCCAGTCGATCGAAGAATTGCTGAACTGTTGAGTGCAAAAGGAACCCGGGGAATGAAAGCTATTCAAGGTCGCCAGAAAGCCCAGCTGGCCGTTTTCCTAATAGCCCCGGCAGATATGTGACGCCCTTGCAGTCAACGTGGTTTCAATGTCCAATACGCACTCAGTTTCCAACGTCGTGACCGGCAGCTTAAAGAAGTTTGTCGCGCTGTCGATGAGTGAAAAATGCGAGAATCACGGACGCGAACGTCTGAATCACAATGTTGTTGATCCGAACGTGGTCGCAGTGATTACCTATTGAAAGTTGTTTAAATGCCAGCGAGTGTTCGACGTGCTTTGATCAGTCTCAGCGACAAACAAGGTTTGATTCCATTTGCTCAAGGACTTGTCCGTCACGGTTTTGAATTGTTATCGACGGGAGGGACTCGGAAATCGCTGGAAGCGGCAGGAATACCGGTCATCGACGTCGCTCAATACACAGGTTTTCCCGAGATGATGGATGGGCGGGTCAAGACACTGCATCCCAAGGTGCACGGCGGATTGCTCGGTCGACCTGACCTGGCTGCCGATGCCAAGTCGATGAGCGAGCATGGCATCACTCCGTTTGAATTGGTCATCGTCAATCTTTATCCGTTTGTTGAAACGATTTCGAAGCCAGGTGTTTCGCCAGCGGAAGCAATCGAACAGATTGATATTGGTGGCCCCAGTATGCTTCGTTCGGCAGCCAAAAACCATAAATACGTCGGTGTTGTTACCAGTCCGGCACAATACGACAGGGTGTTAAGCGAACTTGCCGCTGGTCACCTCAGTCACGAGTTTCGCGTGGAACTCGCCGCCGCTGCATTTGAAATGACCGCTCGCTACGACAGAGCAATTTCTGATTACATGCAAACACTGGTAACCTCAGCAGATCCGTCCCACAAATCCCAATTGTCACATTCTTCTGCCGAAAGTAATGAAGCATTCCCGCCAAAACTGACGTTGTCATTCGAACGACGTTCATCGTTGCGTTACGGTGAAAACCCACACCAACGAGCTGCGTTCTATGTGGAATCATACCCGTTGCCATCAACGCTGGCGGCGGCTGAAATCCTGCACGGCAAGGAATTGTCCTACAACAATCTGCTGGATCTGGATGCGGCGATGCAGATCGTGCGTGAATTCCACCAACCTGCGGCAGTTGTCATCAAGCACAACAATCCTTGTGGATGTGCCATGGCGGATCGTCTTTCAGATGCCTATCTCATGGCAGATGCTGGCGATCCTGTCAGTGCGTTCGGTTCGATTCTGGGGTTCAATCGCGAAGTTGACGACGCGACTGCGGATCATTTGTGTGATCCTGGACATTTTATCGAATCAATTATCGCGCCTTCCTACACTCCGTCGGCATTTCAGAAATTAACGACTTTGCCAAAATGGAAAGCAAACGTTCGGCTGCTGAAGTGTCCAGGAATGCTCGACGCCCGGCCAATCAGCCAGGAGTTCCGCCGTGTGACAGGTGGCCTGCTTGTACAGGATCGGGACGAGGCCACCGATCAGAATTCGGAATGGAAAATCGTGACATCACGTCAACCGACGGATGTAGAACGAGCCGATCTCGAATTTGCGTGGCTCGTTTGCAAGCACGTGAAATCGAATGCGATTCTGTTCGCCAAAGGAGGACAGGTCGTCGGAGTCGGCGCGGGTCAGATGAGTCGTCTCGATTCGTCATTCATCGCCGCATTCAAATCGAACGACCGTGCAAAGGGCGGCGTTTGCGCTTCGGACGCGTTCTTTCCGTTCCGCGACGGGATTGACCAGATTCAAAAGGCGGGGATTACTGCCGTGATTCAGCCAGGAGGATCAAAGCGAGACGATGAAGTGATCGCGGCCTGTAACGAATACGGAATCGCAATGATTTTCACGGGTCAACGACATTTCCGGCACTGATCACGGAGTCAGTCGTTCGCCCAGTCGTCACTGCTTTTATTCACATCGCTGTCCGACGACGAATTGAAGTGATCCCATGCCTCGTCGCCTCGGGCTTCCTCTTCAACGTCGTTGTTAAGTGGTTCGGCATTGGACTCATGTCGTGGATCTAATAGTCCCGGTTCATCGAAATCTGCTGCTTGTTGAGTGAAACTGGCCGTGACGACCTTTTGAGAGGGTGCGTCAGCAACAGCGTTCACCTGCTGAATAATTGGGGGGGACGCTGATGTGGCTCGTGGGGTTGGTCTGTTTTCGAAATTGGTAGCGACATCCGATGTCGGGAGTAGCGGTGCAAAAACATCAGGTTGCGGATGACGTTTTTCGAGTTCGGCGAGGGCCGTCGTCGCGTATTTCAGTTTCGGGTTGATTTCAAGAGCTTCGCGATATCGTTGTTCTGCCTGCCTCGTTTCACCCCTTTGTGCGTGGATATAGGCCAAGCTGGCAAGTGCGTTGGCATCGCTTGAGACCTCACGCAGGAGAGCAAGACTTTCTTCCATGTTTCCACGAGCACCCACGACTAGCGCCAGGTTATTGGTCGTTCGCGGATCGCTTGGCTTGAGTCGGAGTGCGTCACGCAAGATCTGTTCTGCTCCGGGCAGGTCTCCGATCAGGTAGGCTGTATAGCCGATGTCTGCGAGCAGGCGCACGTTTTTCGGATCGAGTTTCCGTGCCTGCTCAAAATAACTGCTGGCTTCGCCAATACGTTGCAATCGAGTATTCACGACGGCCAAGCGATGCAGATATTCGGGATTCTTCGGATGTTTTTCGTGTAGTTGCTGGTAAAGCTCACGCGCCTTTTCGAGTTTCCCCTGAGTCTCAAACTGATTTGCTGCAACGTATTCCGACACGATTTGATCGTTGTAGGCTCGTAATCGTTTTGGCGTCGCCACTGGTGTCAGCATTGATGCACAGCCGACTTGCAAAAGCAACCCAGTCACGAGGGAAGTGATCGTGAAAATCCGCATAGCCTAATTCCTTGAATCAGGTTGGCTGAGGTGTCTCGATGGCTGAAGAACCAGCATGAAGTGATTGTGAGACGGACTCAATCTCCTGTATCAATCAACATCGGCAGGTTGTCTGGGCATCCTTAGTCAAAATTAAGGTTTCCCAGATGTTTTTTAAAGTTTTGTCACGAAGACGCAATGGTTCGTTCTTGTAATCTGGGCTTTATCACGCACAAGTTATTGTGGTGCAATTGCTTAAGCCGCCGTTACCGCTGGTGGCTTGCCATTTAAAATTTGCGAAAACTGAAATTCACCGTAGGTGATTTCGATTTTCTCGTTGCTCAAATTGTCAGGAATTCTGAATCTCGCGAGATTCATTCTGCATCGCTTACGCCATATCCTATTGCGGTCGCAGACTCTTTCTATTTTAGAGGAATCATCATGTCTGATTTGAACCCGTCTCAGGATTCGCGTGGCCTCAGTCGCCGGACGGTTTTGGGAACAGCATTGTCTGCAGCCGGGGCTGCGACTGCTGTCATGCGAGGTCCCTGGGGATTGGCGTCGGCGGCTGATCCATCAGGCGTCGTTTCGAATCGGGGCAAAAAATATGAAATGAAAAAATCGATTAACCTCTGGGCGTTTCCGTACCCGGACAAAATGTCGCTCGAGCAGTGTTTGCGGTTAGCAAAAGATGCCGGCTTCGACGGAATTGAACTGAACTTCGATTTGGACAGTGAACTGTCACCGAAGTCAGGAACTGCGGAATTCACAGCAATCCGAAAACTGGCAGAAAAGATCGGTATTGCAGTGAGCGGTCTTTGTTCATTCCTGTTCTGGCCGTATCCGCTGACTAGTAACGATCCTGAAAAGCGGGCACGAGCACTTGAATTGGCTGGATTGATGACGCGAGCCGCAAGTGATCTGGGTACCGACAATTTGCTGGTTGTCCCTGGTGCGGTTCACATTCCATGGCGAACCGATTACGAACCAGTCCCCAACGACGTCTGTGATCGACGAGCGAAAGAGGCGATTGCCAAATTGCTTCCGCAGGCCGAGAAGCTGAAAATCCATATGAACATAGAGAATATTTTCTTTAACGGGTACCTGATGACTCCGATGGAAATGGCCACGTTCGTCGACGAATTTCACTCAGAATTCGTCCACGTTCATTTCGATACCGGGAACATCATGCAGTACCAGTTCCCAGAGCACTGGATCGCCTACCTGGGAAAACGAATTCGAAACGTCCACTTGAAAGAGTTCACTAAGAAGGGGACCGATTCCTCGCTGGAAGCCTTTCGACCGCTACTGGACGGCACAACGAACTGGCCAGCCGTGCTTGAAGCGCTCGATGAGAGCGGCTACCAGCGGTATTTGACCTTTGAATATTTCCATCCCTACCAGCACTGGCCCGAGGCTTTGATTTATCAAACCGGTGATTCGCTGGATCGCATGCTGGGGAGAAAATAAGCAACAACACTTAAGCCAGCAATTCATTTACTGGCGACATTCGATGGGGTCGGGGCAGGCGGGATGGTTTGAGTTGGTTGTCTTGAGTTGTTCCCGATGAGACTCGAGTTGGCATACAACCCTGAGTTCGTCCTGTAATAAATGGGACTTCGCTCACCGGGTCGCCGGCAGCTACAACCACGGAACCAGCCACCCAGATAGTGATCGCCACCTCCGGCTTGAAGGCTCCCATAACCAGGTTTGTAGGGGATCGTTGGCGGGCTCAAACGCAGGCCGGTCCATTCATTTGCGCAGCAGGGTGTGCCTGACAGCATGACGGCGACCGATAATATGTTGACGCTGTACAAAATCCATTTTCGAAGCATCGTGACGCGCCTTGACTCAGTTGAATGAGATCCGGAGACAACGAAACTATTGTTCTCGTAAAACTTCGCATCTGACCGTTTGACAAAATCAGGGTTCTTGTCATTCGTCGTCGAATTACGCGGTTACAGACAAATTAATCGTTGAATCCAGCAAACTCTCGAAAATCCTTGGCGCGAACAATCCGCGGACGTTTCTCTGCCGCTCACCAATAGAATTGTCACACGTCGCCGATGCTGGCAGCATCGGCAACGGTCGTAGACACAACCAGCGTCGGAAGCAATACACAACGTGCTTCATGAGTAACGTCCAACATTAAGGAAGTATTCCCATCCTGCTCTTGACTGACAGTATACGTTTTTTGAGTTTAAATAAACCGATAGAAATTAAACGACCTGTGAGAACTATAAGTGAGGTACTCACAACGGTGTTTTTTCCGAGAACAGTTGGAACCGCGTGAAAGCCTCTGATGCTTGAAATAGCTTAAACCTCGTAAAAGTGCTCATTCTGGTGACGATGCGCCTATGAAAAAGTCCCTTGGTTCCGGCCAAGGGACTTTTCATGCACGTACTTCGTAAACGAACGCTATGACCGAATCATTTTTTGGGCTTCACAGGTACGTTGTCCACGTTGTCCTTCTCCTTTGACGCATCCAAGGCCTTTTTGTACTGACGCAATCGCTTCTTCAGACCGGGGTCAGCTTCCATTTGCGTGCCAGCGGCCAGTTCAATTACTCGTTCTTGCGTTTTGACAGCATTCGCCAGTTCGCCATTGTCGAAATAGGCCTTGGCCAAAGTATCGGCGATTGAAGCAGCGATTGAGGGATCTTCCTCTCCAGCCAATTTGTCCGCTTTGGCGGCAATCTTTAATGCGAATTTCAATAGTTTGGCATCCGCTTTTGTTTCCCGTGACGGATCGACGATAATCCAGGCGATGCCATTTAGCAGCTGGAAATCTTTTCCCTGTTCGGAATCAACGATTTTGTTACCGAGCGCCACGGCATCGTCCGCATGATCTTTAGCGAGCGACAGCACTTGAAACCGGACGAGTTGAAAGTCGTCGGCTTTTTCAGGTATCTCTTCTGTCGCCGCATCCAATGCAGTCAGCAATTCTTTGGCATCGCCGTCTTCGGTGAATTGCTTAAATAACTGTTGCAGCTTCCCGAACGTGGCGGCGAGCTTCTTCTGCATTGCCCGGGCTTCTTTCTGAGCGGCCTTTACCTCGGCCATTTTTTCGGTTGCGGCAGCCAGATCCCACGAGCCATCGACGATCTTTTCAAGTGGTTCTTCCATCTCACCCGGGTGTCCGATCCAGGCAATTTTTCCTTCGCCATTGATGATGAACGCCGTCGGAATACCCTCTTGCTCGGAAGGTTTCATCCAATTGGTGACAACTTTCCCGTCCATAGGATCGCCCTCTTCAGGAACGAGGTCGATGGCAACCCGATAGTCCATTTTCTTACCCATTTCTTCGACGAAATCGGGTACAAAAGTCTGATCTTCCTCCATGATCGCCACGCCAATGATCGTGACGTCTTTATGCTTCTTTTGCAGGTCGGTCAGATGGGGAATCGTAGTTCGGCATGGTCCGCACCACGTGGCCCAAAGTTCGACGACGTAGATTTTCCCTTTTTCGAAGCTCTTGACTTCGTCGCCTTTGATGAATTTTTTCACTTCAAGCTTTGGGGCTTTGGAACCAACCGTCAATTCTTGAGCGGAAACAGCTTGTGTCTGTGTCACTGTCAGTGCGATAACCAAACCAGACGCAATAAGAGTCTTAAACATTGAGGAGTAGAACCTGCCTTTCCGGGGGGATACCGGACCACGTCACGGAACGTAGTCTCAACGGCGCTAGATCAGAGATTAGCGGTCTGACAATTAGCGAACAAGGTGAGCTTTCTCGGAGGGGCGTCTCTGGTCGCGGGAAAATCGATCTTGCTACGAAAACCGAACTGCGATTACAACCCTCAGTCGCTTCGTCAGTATCACTTCAAATTCATGTCAGACTTGCGCCGGTCTACACACCCACCGATAAAGGGGGACAGGCACTTTGAAACCGCGATATTTCCCAGAGACCGCTACGGCTCGACGGAGTCACTGCCGCTGTTTCAAAAAGCTGACGGATCACGTTTTCTTCCAGGAAATTGTCTGCATCATGCGTCAAGGGCTGCTTTGGTTGCTGATTCTGTCATGCCTGGACGTAACAGGTTGTAATAGCATTCAAAAAAAGCACGATAATCCCGTGATGGTGCAGGCCCCACGACGAGTCGATCGTGTTGAATCAGACGAAAATACTGAGGAAGTCGCCGACGTCCCGTCAAACCCGAAAGAAGATGACGGTTCGGACATCATGCTTGTCAAATCCACACTCGAAAAGAACCCGTGGAAGAATTGGGTTGACGATACGACAATCTTCAATTCTCAGGTCGCAGCGACGGTCAATGGAGCCCCGATCCTTAACGGTGACGTGCTTGATCGTTATGCCGGATATCTGATCAGTGTTCGTGAACAGATGCAGAAGATGGCGTTAGACCCAAAAGTTTTGCCGCCGGGACAGCCAATTCCGACGCCCGACGACTTTGAACGATTCCGCTATTCGCTGATTCAACGTGATATTTCGAGCTTCATTCAAAAGAAACTGCTTTATGAGCGAATGAAGGGAAGCCTGAAGCCCGAGCAAATGAAGCAGATGAATGCTCATATTGATCAACTGTTCGAAAAAGAAATCGATCGTTTGAAGAGAGAGATGAAGGTCACGAACAAGACAGAGCTGGAACTAGAGCTGAACAAGAAGGGATCGACGCTTGCAAACGTGAAAGACAGCTTCTCGCTCGATCGCCTGTCGGTGGAGTATTTCGTGGCGAAGTCTGAAAAGCCAGATCCGATCGAACGTCCCGATCTGGTAGCGTACTACCAGTCCAATCCAGACAAATTTACGGTTAATGCCAAAGTGAAATGGCAGCAGATTCAAGTCTCAATCACGCCTGAAGTCAGTAAATCCGAAGCGCGTAAGAAGATTGATCAAGCCATCGCAGAATTGAACCAGGGAGTGTCATTCGACAAGGTTGCCAAGACATACTCCGACGGGCCAACTGCCAAGGAAGGCGGAGTTTGGGATTGGATGGAAGCGGGTAATCTTGCCGATACCAAACTTGAACAGAAGTTGTTCACGATGCCAGTCAATAAACTGAGCGAAGTCCACGAAGGTAAAGAGACACTCTGTGTCGTTCGTGTGATCGATCGAAATGAAGCCGGTCGCCAACCTTTCAAAGACGTCCAGGAAGAAATCCGGGCGATCCTGACCGAAGAACAGAACAAGAACCGCCCCAAGAAACTGCTGAAAGACCTCTTCTCGAAAGCAGTCATCGAAACTCAGTACTCCCTCCCCCAATTCGTCCCCGAATGATTTTTAACGCGCGATGATGCGTTGGTGGGTGGATTGTCGGTTTCGCGTTGTTGCCTGGTATTGTTGATAAGGCGTCGGGTGCTACTCGTTGTCTTCCTGGCAAAAAGGGATTGGTCTCGTTCGCTCGCAGGCCTCGTCAGACGATTCGTCTTGCAGAAACTGCCGATTCCGGGCAAACTCCGCGCCTTTCATGGAACGTGGGGAACGAATTTCAGCCAGGAGGGCGAAGTGATGCGTAATCGATGGATGGCATTCGTGCTGTTTGGGCTCGGCATGGCAGCAGGGCCGGTGGTGCTTCATCTGGGTGACTCGTTGCCCAAGCCAGCTTGGGCCGAAGACAAGATTTTTGTCCAACAAGACGTAAAAGGACAATCAACGCCAGTGCCTTACGCTTTGGACCTAATTGGTTCGGATCTTACTGGCTTTAATCGACGAAAACTCGTTCCCTCGGAACAACGCAAGATCCACACGACCGGAGACGCATCGGTCGGTTACGTCATTTTTTCAGGCGATGGAAAAGATTCTGTTACGATCTCGCAATTAAACTTTTGTGAGAAGGTTAAAGGTGTTGGTTTTGACAAGGAAAACGACGTCAATTTCGCTGAGACGATTAAGATTTTTGATGGTGCATACAACGTTTTTACATCGACTGTACCAGCGATGATGCTCACAACGATGACACCTGGTGATGGAACCACAATCTTGGGGCTCGTACCCCAGTTCGTACAGATCGCATCGGGCGATGGTAACCCGATAAATTGTTGCGATCAGCGACCAGCATCGGCGACCCTTTGTGACTATCCTAAAGTGAACGTTCCTGGGGTGGGCACCGTTCCGATCGCAATTGGGTGGGATTGTCCTGTCATTGTTGGTGAAGGGGATGCGACGACGAATCTTATTGGTGTTTCGGGAGTGATCACGTCCGGTGGTGCGGTCACTTTTAATGGTGGGACCGGTTATGGAATTGTTCTGACGGCCAACACAATTCAGAACGCTGAAGCACTGCCTGAAACCGGGGAACAATGTGCTTCCGACTTAACTGCGAAATACCTCGAACTGTCTCAGGAATTGGCCAGGCGGAAACTGCAACGGCTAACCTTTCTTGAATTGACTGAGCGGATCGAAGAGCTTAAGCAAGAAATCGCGAACGATGAGGCGATGACTAAGTTAGTCGAAGCTCGAAAGCACTTGAAGGATCTGATGGACAAGCACCCGGATAGCCCCGCCGCTCAAAGCGCAAAAAGGATGCTGGACGCTGATCAATCGAAACCAGAGCCTACCGAGTTTCAGCTGACACCTGTCGATTCACTGCAGCCTTCATCATATTGATCGTTGCGATGGGGTTCGTGAAATGGCGATAGTCTCACGGCTTCTATTTTGGGTCGGCATTCTGTGGGTTGCCGTGTTCTTCTACCCGTCGATGTGGCACGAAAAAATTCCGAATGGCCGAATAGATCGACTCACAGTTGGGTTACCTGCCAGTCCCTGGTATGACAAGAAAGTGACGGTCACAGAGCAGGGGCTTGCGCGCAGCGGCGTCCAAATGGTTCACGAAGTCCATGATATCAATACCAACTTTTATCAATGGTCCACGCTGTTTCCCGTCCTGGGAATTGTGCTGATTGTGGCTGATCGATATTTCAAGCGACCGAGACCGTAACGAAAAACGGAGCCGAGGGGTATCAGCCCTTAGCTCCGTTTCATTGAAATGCTTGTTCGCAACCAATCGTACGAGCAGGGGAGTTGTCCCCGGCTCGTATGATTGATCGATTGTTGTTGGAGATCTACTTCTTTTCCTTTGGAAACGGCAGGATGATCAAGGCATTTTCCGGCAGGGCAACATCGGCCGATTTGTCGTTGATCTTGTATTGCACTTTCAGTTGCTTCGCCGCATTTGGAGCAGGGTCTCCGCCGAAAGCTTCATTGTAACTGGCGGTCGACAAAGTGATGAGTGGCGTATCATTCGCTCGTTTCTGCAGGATCTCGGTGACATCCTTCTGAGATGCGCCCGAACCGTATTCCGCTTTGATGATTTCCAGCTTCACTTTGTTGAGTTCAATACTGCCAAGAAGCTCTCTGGCTTCGGGTGATTTATCGGCAATCTTCTGTGCAATGACCAAGGCCGCTGCGGCAGCATCTTCTTTCAACTCTGGATTCTGATACGCTTTCACGGCCAGCTTGAGCGTTTCCAGATTTGGATAACGCTTCAGGACTTCGACGACGAGCTTCTTCTCTGGAATACGTTGAGCGGCTTCAGTCGCCAGCTTGCACATTTCGATTCGTTCCGGCTCGGACATCGTGAATTGTCTGGCGACTTTGATGTATCCTCGCATGGCTCGAATCTGGAATTTTTCGGCAGGCGCGTTCTTTGCGAGATCAAGCAATACGGGAGCTGCATCGATCGTCATCCAATCGCCCAGTAATTCACTGGCAACGTCTTGAAGTTGGGGATCATTGTTCTTTGCTGCAGCGCCGATGGTTTGCAGTGCTTTCGTCCCACTAACCGCTCCGAGGATTTTCAACAGGGCGATCTTCGTGGGGACAGGCGCACGTTCCAATGCCGCTGCTAATTCAGTGGAACAAGCGTCTCGATCCGGCATTCGAACGCACGCGGTCTTGAGTGCTTGCTGTGCTAATGGTGCGTCGTCGGCGATTTTTGGTGTGATAACTTGCTTGATCAGCACTGCG
The DNA here is from genome assembly GCA_903858935.1 of uncultured Schlesneria sp. Classification (GTDB taxonomy): domain Bacteria; phylum Planctomycetota; class Planctomycetia; order Planctomycetales; family Planctomycetaceae; genus Schlesneria. The sequence continues at coordinate 76,853 of CAIOKO010000191.1, forward strand.
AGCTTATCGGCCGGAACCGTATTTCCGAGGGAGGTTAGAGCCGCGCTACGAATAGACTTGTCACTGTTTTCGACAGCTTTTAGGAGTGTTGGCAAGGCATCAATGCGACGGTTGCCGATCAATTCGATTAGTAGTACGTAAAGTTTCGGATCCGGTTTGGCGAGCCGGGTCACGATCTCTTTGTCGATACTTTCCCCGGGTAGCTCTGCCAGGGCCTTTTTCGCTGTCTGTGAAATTGCAGGGTCGATTTCGATGCCCGATTCGAGCAGAGTTGACAGGCAGGTCGTGTTGCCGACCCGTCCGAGCGCTTCAAGTGCCGAGGTTCGAACTTGTTTTGGTCCACTTTTCGCTGCTTTTAGAATTGCGGGCAAGACTACGGTGTTTGGTCGATCAGCCATGGCTGTCACGATTAACGCCGCACGGTCAGGCGCTTCTGTCGTCGTACGAGCCAATTCCGTAGCTAAGGCCTCGTCTATGTCACTTCCAGGAAATTCACGCGCCGTGCTGAGGGCGATGTTGAACAGGCCTTTATTTGGCGACTTGAATTGTTCGAGCAGCAGAGGAATTCCATTCTTCTTTCGGGCAAGAATCGCACCACGGGTCGCTTCGAGTATTCGTTGCTCGGGAACTTCAGCCTTGCGAACCAAGTCGTAAAGTGCGATGGATTCGGTTTCGAGGCCATCCACCTGAAATCTTTCGGCACACAGCACCAATCCCTCTGCGACCGCAGAACGAACCTGAACAGGGGAGGCTGCCAACACGCTGTGGAGCGACTTGGAAGCAGCAGGCGATCCGATCCGTCCGAGTGCGACAGCAGCAGCCGAAGCGACTTCCGGGTCCGGGTCTTGCAAGCGAGTTGCCAAGAGATCAACGGCACTGGTATCGCGGCGAACGCCAATCGAATTGATTGTTCCAACGAGCAGTAGTCCCTTCAAGTTACCGACAGCGGTTCGTAATGCTTCATCAGCTTCTGATCCAGGAATGGCTTCGAGAGCGATCCGTGACCAAGAAGAAAGTTGTTCGTTACTGAGCAGCTTGGCCAATTCAGGAACGGCTCTTCCGGAGCCGTAAATCGCCAGGTTCTTGCAGGCGATCGCCTTTTCGGATGCTGGCGCCTCGGATGTCAGAATCGAGATCAGTTCCGCCTCTTTTTCAGGTGAAGTGGCAGGACCGTCTGCTCGAACCGAAGAAAATGGAGAGAAAAGGATTAGCGCTAAGGGGATCAAGGTGCTTACGAATCGTCGAGTGAAATTCATGGTGTCTATCCAGATTTCTGAGATGTCAGTGAATTAATGTTTTCATTTAAACCCACTCCACCGGATCTCCCCCGGTCGTTAATGGGCCGTTGTTCGAAACCGTCGAAAAACGGAATCGCAAATTGTGAACCAGCGATTCTCAGTTGAAAATGGTGCAGGTTAAATGCCGACACCATGACACGACTTCAATTAGCCGTGCAGGATGCCATGAGTAAACAATTCTGGAAGAACCACTGCATTTCCAAAAAGTTGATGCAGTGGCAATCTTCCGTTTGCAACTAACTCCGAACCAATCTCTTACAGACGCCATGGTTCACGAAGTGCCTCTGAACGTAGGCGATTGGCTTGTTCATCGTTGATGAACTCGTTTGTTTTGGGATCGAGTTTTACCTGTCGTCCCAAGTGCAGCGCGATGTTAGCGGCATGGCACGCAATGTGTGCGTTGCAAGCGGCTTCGGCGTTCCCCTTAGGTTGACTGCGTGACTTCACGCAGTCGAGGAAGTCGCGAACGTGGAATGTTGCTGGGTATTCGGCGATCTCAGCCACCGTTCGTCCGGCAAGTAGCGTCGGGGAACTGAGGACGAGCTTCCCGCTATCGCCTGTTTCTACCCAGCCCGTTTCCCCTTCAAATCGGACGGGGCAAGAACCGAGCGGAATCCAGCCAGTTTCACGGAAGATCAACTCTACACCGTCGGCATATCGGGCGACGAGCTGCCCGTTCTTCGGTGGGTCGTATTCGATCGGCGCCGGAACATCGTTTACAGCCCATTGGCAGAGGTCAACACAATGTGAACCCCATTCGAGAACCCCACCACCGACCAGTCCACCCCCTTTTTCAAAATTGAACCCGTCGAGAAGCTTGGCGTTAAACGGCCGCCAAGCTGCCGGGCCGAGGTACATATTCCAGTCGACAACTTCCGCGTTTGGTTCCGTTTCAGGAATCAACCAGCCACTCATCATAGCCTGCATCCCTGCTGGATGAGCGTAGACTTTCTTGAGTTTTCCAAGTTTACCCGTGCGAGCCAGTTCGCAGGCAAAGGCAAAGTGGGGCAGGTTTCGACGTTGGGTTCCAGCCTGAAACACACGTCCCGTTCGGCGAATCGTATCCTTCAGAATGACGCTTTGAGCGATATTCTTCGTGCAAGGCTTTTCACAATACATATCCTTGCCAGCCTTGGCGGCCTGCATTGCGGCAGTACAGTGCCAATTCGGTCCCGTGGCGATCAGTACCGCATCGATGTCCTTGCGGTCGAGTAGTTCGCGGAAGTCGCGATAGGTGGCACAGTTTTCATTTTTATTGTGATCATCAGCTCGCTTTTTGATCGCAATACGTTGCTTTTCTTTGATGTCACAAACAGCGACGAATTGAACGTCTTTTTGCTCCAGGAAACAACCAAGGTCATACGTTCCACGATTCCCGATTCCGATGCCACCAACAACGACTCGCTCGCTTGGTGGAACGGCACCATCGAGGCCCAAAACAGAGCTTGGGATAATCATGGGCGCGGCAAAAACAGCACTCGCCGAAAGGGATGTCTTCAAAAACTGACGCCGATGAAGCTGCGTAACGTTTTTCGACATGACTGCTCTCCTGACTGTGGTTGATGGGATGACTGCCGAGGCTGAGACCAAGCGAGTCGGGAACCTACGGAATTCCGAACAGCATACCTTTGATATGTCGTTAAATGCTACCCATAAGGCAAGTTTGCTTCGTACGAATCGGGTTCAGTAACCGAGGTCTTTCAGCTCTATTCCCGAAAAATAATGCCGAATGATCTCTGCACTGGTACGACCCGCTTCGGCCTGACCCTTGGCTCCCCACTGGCAGAAGCCAACTCCGTGACCGTGACCGCGGCCGTCAAATAAGACCCGATCCTTTTCCAGTTTGATCTGAAAGTGAGGGCTGTGCAACGTCCCAGGGGGCAGTCGATCACGGAGTTCGATTCCACTGACGGACGGACGTTCTTTGCCAGCGTCGAGCTCGAACCGGGAAATCACACCAGTTCCTGTCGGGGACGTTTGCCGGACCGAACGTATCGGAATGGCTTTTTTCCCGCTTGTGTTATTACTGGTTGCACGTTGTTGAAATACGTCGCGAGACAGTTCCGTCGTCCAGCGGTAATGAGGTGACTCGCGGCACCACTCGCATGGCACGGATTTCAGAGCGTCGGTTGCATCTTTGAATACTTCGTCGCCATTGATCGTTCTTCCTCCGCAAACGGCTGAGTAATATGTACAGAACAACTCATTTCGCAGAGTGCAAACGACACCTCGAGTTTCTTTAACAACGCGCCGACTGCTCTCACTTTCTCCCGCCAGCCGCCGACCTGAATTATCGACGTATTCTACGCCGAGATATTTTTGGCTCCGCTGCGAAGACAGCAGGTCAAATACAGATTTCGGGTCGGCTAGCCTGACTTGATACAAGGCGTAAGTTCTTGCCACGATTGCTTGGGCCTGTCGGGCTGCCTCAGGGAATTTCGTCGGCATCTCAGAATCGACCACGCTTGCAAGGTACTCTTCGATGGGCAACACGTTGACAGCCGAAATCAGTCCATCTGCGCGACGAAACAACCTCATTCGGCCCCGATAAAGGTGACCATCAACGCGGATTGAAGGTGATTGATCCGGCTGGATTTCAATCTGTTTTGTGGCGTACTGGCGCGATCCCAGTTTGAGTCCTTTCGCCGTGGATGTCACCATGATTCGACTAAGGTCGGTTTCAGATGCCAGTTCTTCATTTGTCTCAAGCGAACTTAACCGGCATCGTCCACGAACATCAAGTTGAAACGACTGGACACCACCGGGTGTGACGTTCACGCGAATATCAGGCTCGGTGGCTTTTGCTCGTTGACGAGTTGTTTTGGGTGGAAGGGCAGGGGGCGTTGAACGCTGCTTGGCGAACGTCTGCAGAGGTGGTGGTGCCTGATGAATTACGGGTGCTGTTTGTACGGCTGCGACCGCAATCAATAGCGCAAGGACCGGTAATGCAATGATCCATACCCCTTTGCCCTTCGGCGAAGGAGTTTGTTCGACACTTGAGGAAAACAAACGAGGCTGCGCAGCGGGTTCGCTGTCAGCCTCGTTTGGTGAGTTATTCACGCTGCGGTCTCCGGCACGCGTGTCATACGACATGGACTACCGTGTCCATGAATTCATGTTTTCAGTCGTTACGCAGTTTCAGGCCAATCTCACCCAATTGCTGTCGAATTTCGTTCAATGATGTCACGCCGAAGTTTTTGGTCGCCAGCAATTCATCCGGGGTCCTCTGGACCAATTCAGAAAGGCTGGTAATTCCAAGACGCGCCATACACTTTCGCGCACGAACAGACAGATTCAAGTCGGAGACTGACCGAGCCAGCATCGCCTGTTCCTGAGGGGACAGGTCTGTTGGCAGGATCGCGTAAGAGGCTGCATTTGAGTTCGCAGTTGGCCCCTGCCACGCCCCTGCATCTTTCGGTTTGGCCGGTGCGAGGTTCTGGCCGATTCTGAGACCATGGGCCTGCATCAGTTCGCGAATTTCAACGAGTGACGTCTCGCCAAAGTTCTTCCCTTGAAGCAAATCTGGTTCAGTAATTTTTGTCAGATCGCCCAGCGTCTGAATATCCATACTGGCAAGGCAATTTCGGCTGCGAACGGAAAGTTCGAAGTCGGTGACTGGACGACTGAGCAGTTGCTCGAGTCGTGCTTCGTTCTTTGCCATATCGTCGTCGTAATACATTTCGTTCGTTGCTTCAATGTCCTTCATGTACATCAAAGCACGGGCGTGATTCTGGTCATGTTGAAGCACTCTTCGGAAACAGAATGCCGCTGCGGAGTAGTTCCCTTTGTCTTCGTAAAGCAAGCCGAGGTTCAGCAGTCCCCCAATATAAAACGGAGCTTTGCTGAGACCTTGCTCATACAGACGGATTGCTTCGTTGTCGTTACCGTAAAGGGCGTTTTCACCCGCCAGACGAAACAGGGCCTGCGAGTGATGCGGGTCCATATCAACTGCACGTTCAAAGTACTCAATCGCGCCGTAGGTATCGCCACGATCTGCGAGTATGCATCCCATTTGGTACGAATAGTCGGCACGTCGGGCCCCTTCCATACCGGCCTGCTTGAGCGTCGTTTCCGCTTCGTCCAGCCGTCCTTGCAGTCGAATTGCTCCGGCTTTTTTCATAGTGCATTCAACGGGATCATACCCTGCCTTTGCGGCAGCAGCGAACTTCGCTTCGGCATCGTCGTATTTTTCCAGCGACATGCAGACCAAGCCGTGCACATAGTACGCAACGCCATCGCCACTCGCACCTGATAGAAGACGCTCGGCAAGTGTGTGTTGCGCAAGCAAGTAGGCGCCAATTCCGGCGCGAACCGATTGACTCGACGCCCCACCGCTTTCAATTTCTCGCAGTAGAGTTTCGATCTCTTGCCGGGTCGTTGCGACCTGATCAGACGCGACCGCGCGTCTTAACTGGCTGAACTCGTCAGCCGTCATGTGTCCCTTGGATTGAAGAATACCACGAATATTAACTGGTTCAGCCGTCTTGATCACAGTCAGTTCAGCCCTTTCTGGAGGGTACTGGCAGCACCACGAAAACTTGCGAGGAATTTCAGCTTGGTTACACCTTGCTGATTGTTACAATCTGGTCGCCAGACAATTTCTCGAACACCGATTGCCAGCGGTGAAATGTCAAAGTCGGGTCAAATTATGATCTCGACACAGATTGAACTTGCCCTCAATAACGAATCGTGCATTATATCGATAGAGTTTGGTTCTGCAACGCCATCGATTTTCACGAGATGTGAACTATGCGACTTCTGCGAATCTGCCTGATATTTGCGGTCGTCTCCGCCGGGAATAGAGGCTTTGCTGACGAACCGGTTTCGGCTGATGCCTGGGTGCCGGAGCATTTGCGCCGCCCGATTTCGGAACTCGATCATCCTGATTTCGACCGGCGCGAGGCGGCAGTCAAGCAATTATCGTCACTGGGGGCCGGTGCGATCCCCGCGTTAATGGTCGCTACAGAAGCGGGGTCTCCTGAAGCTTCAGTCCGTGCATTCGAAGTTTTACAGCAGCTTTATCGCGGCGACGACGAGGCGGCATTTGAGATGGTAGAAGTTGTGTTACGGCGTCTCAAGGCTAGTGAACACCTCGGTGTAGCAGCGAGGGCTGAGCGAGCATTCGACAGCGGGGCAGAAAACCGCCAGAAGCGTGCAATCGCCAAGCTTGAGCGCCTGGGGGGGATCATCCACTTTACTGATCCGGTGGCAGATCGGCAGCCACTTGGACGACCTTCTGTCGATTATGTGATGCTCGGTCGTGACTGGGTTGGCGAGGAAGCCGATTTGCGGTTACTTGCGCGGATCGAAGATCTCCGCCTTTCCATGGCTCAACTGTATATTATTCGTGGAATCGAAGTTTCAGAAAGAACTTTATTTGATCTCACAACGGAATTGCCGTTCTTGAAAATCGAGCGACGCGGTCCGGCTCGACTGGGTATTCGAGGCAGGACAAGCGATGATGGCTGCGTAATTCACGCAATCGATCCGGGGTCTGCTGCGGAGGAAGCAGGGATGAAGATTCGGGATGAAGTCGTCGAAATCGATGGACTTCCCGTCGATTCCTTTGAAAAACTGATCGAGATCATCGGCGAGAAGGAACCGGGCGAGAAAGTCCCAATCGTCTTTCGACGTGGTGACGAGATACACAAGGTTACCGCAAAGCTGACTGCATGGGCCAAACCCGCTGCGGCCAACGTTCCTCCTCAACCACGACCCTGATTCACCGCGTAGGTCACACGTCGATGGTTCGTTGCTCGATTCAAGCCGCCGCTTTTCACTTGCTCGCTATCGCGACCATGGCTTGGACTTTATCGGCGACGGCGCAGGATCGAGTTCTGGTCCAGCAACCCGGTGGAAGCCGATTTCCGATGTCGGGATATATCGAGGACTATACGGGACGGGAGATCTCACTTCGTATCAAGCCCAGCGAACCGGTTCGTCATTACCCGCGCGGGGACGTCATCGAAGTCACAACGGAGTATACGCCGCATCATGATCGAGGACGCAAGTTGTTCGCCAGCGGCAAGATTGCCGAATCACGCGACGAATTCACTGCCGCATTAGACGACGAAGATCGCCCTTGGGTTCGGCGGGAGATTCTCGCGAATCAGGTGAGATGTGCCCTGTGGAACGGAGATTATTTTGGCGCGGTTTCTCGGTTTATCCCGATTGTCCAGTCAGATGTCGAAACGTTTCACTATGGGTTGGTGCCGTTGAATTGGACGGATGACCAGCCCGCGGAAAACCTCAGGTTTGATGCAAGGGAATGGATCGGGCCGAAAGCAACTCCGCTTGCGCGACTGATTGGGGCGAGTTGGCTTTTGTCGGTCGCTGACGGGACTGTCGAAGCTCAAGGGACACTTAAGAAGCTCGCGCGTGAGCCCGATATACGTATACAGCGTTTGGCACAAATGCAGTTGTGGCGAATCAAGTTGAAAGGATCGGCCCAACTTGATCCAGACGAGATCACCGGTTGGGAAAAATTCGTCGAAGACCTGTCGATCGAGTTACGGGGTGGCGCGTACTTCGTGATAGGCCAAGCATGGAAGCAGCGGAAGGAACACGAAAAAGGAGCAAGAGCGTTTTTATGGCTACCGCTGGTTTACGACGCCGATCGCTGGCTGAGCAGTCGGGCCTGTTTTGAGGCCGCAGATTTGCTCAGCATCGCGGGCGACCGTACCGAAGCAGTTAAACTCTACAGCGAAGTCGTTTTCCGTTACGGTGATACACCGTGGGGACCTGAAGCCGAAGCCGCCTGGAATGCGTTGCGTCAGCCGAATACGACTGAAATGAAAAATCGTTAATACGCACTTTATTCAGTTTTCAAATGCGGATACTGGTGGATTTCTTTTGGGGTTCATTCCCCTTTCTTCGCGTCGCTCACGTCGAGGCAAACGGCTTCAGAAGCATTGCGGACGAGTAACTTTCCTCGAACAAGGACAGGATGGTTCCAGCAGAACCCGCTATCGAACACTTTGAAGGTCGCAATGGTCTCGGGCTTTGCTGGAGTTGCTGGAACCAGTAGCAGATCACCATCCTCCGTGATGATCAGCATAATGTCATCGACCAGGAGTAATTGGCCGTAACCGTATCGTCCGGACTTCCATTTGACCTTTCCGTTTTCAACGTCAAGACAAGCAAGCGTGCCGTCGTCCAATCCGTAAGCGTAGCCATCGCGAACGAAGAAGTCGTTGAACTTCGGGCGGAATCTGTTCGACTGCCACCGTTGCTTTGCTGTCCATTCGTGGCCATCGCCATTTGCAATATCAAGCCGAACTGAACCGACCCCGTAACCCGTTCCGAACAGCAATGAACTATCGTCAAGCATCCACGGCATTGCGGAATTGACGTTTGGAGAGTTTTCCAGAGGAAAAAACCATAACTCGTTTCCCCCGTCCAATGAATGAGCTGAAAGTCCATTTGCGTTGGGGATCAACAATTGCCTCATACCTCCGATGACTTCCAATCGCGGGCTACCATAGCTCGCTTGACGTTTACCAGCAGACCAGACGCGTTGGCCTGATTTTTTGTCGTATGCAGCGACACCTTGATCAAAGCCGGGAGTACCTTCTTTCGCATTCCCGCCCGGGACGACAATCACCATGTCGTCGACAATCAAGGGAGACGCGGTCATTCCCCACTCAATATTCGGGGCGGCGACTTTCCCATCCCCGGCATCCTTGAGAATATTCGTTGACCAGACTGGATTTCCCGTCGACGCGTCAAGACAGTTCAACACGCCGGTACCACCAAGAGTGTACAAAAGACCACTATCGAACTGCGGAGTCGCGTGCGGGCCTGGTCCACCGTTCGGATCGACGATTGAGAGAATGGTTTTGTCCTGATGGGCCCATAATTCAGAGCCTGTCTCAATGTCGTAGGCTACTACACATTCAAATTCATCACGCTGCTCCTGCGTGAAAGCATGGCTTCCGACCACAGCGAATGAAGACCATGCGCGCCCCAGCGGATGTCGCCAGATCTGTTTGGGTGGTACGGACTGCCAATCTCGTCGTAATGATCCATTTCGAACGATTCCATCTCGTTGAGGACCCCGAAATCCAGTCCAATCTCCCTCCGTGGCAACCAGCGGCAACGGATCGCCTTTCTGCGAATCGTCGCTGGTCGCCTTCTTTTCGGCTACGTTTGCAGAGGCCAGTTGCTGTTTTCGATATTGGCGTGCGACTTCTTCAGGTGTCGGCTTTGAACGCAAAATAAAACGGCGTGGGATCATTCCACCGTCCCATTCCAGCCGATAAAGACTAAAAAATCCTAAAACCATCGTGGCGATTGCTCCGACTGCTCCCAGCCGGATTCGCCATGACCATCCCGAAAAGAAGGTCCACCACATCGCTAACGCGAACAAGGCGGCAGGCCAGACAAACAGCACTGACATCGCGAAATAGGTGGGATCTTCCCACCACTTGGCCCACAGAACACTTTGAGCGATACAGGCAATAGCAAGAATCCCCGCAGCCCAGACCCATCGGCCACGCATGTCAGCCTTGGTTGAAGTCGCTGTCTCAGGATCGGAAGTCTCAGTCGGTCGGGGAATGCTCACAGAACAAATTCCTTGTCAGGAAACCACCTGGCGGTCTTTTCGAAATCGATACACTCTCAACTCACGGCAGGTATTATTGCAGCTCGACCAGAAATATCTTCACTCCGACATCGAAAATGGACTACTCGTTTCAAATCCACAATTTTTGAAGTCACGGGCCGAACGAATCAAAACTGACTCAATGTCCTTGTCCCCTGTGCGCCATCGTCTTAGAATTTCAAGATCGATCCCCAAACTTTCGCCGAACATTCAAAGTACACATGGCAGACGACTACTACAAAATATTAGGTGTTTCGAAAACTGCGACTGCGGACGAGATCCGTAAAGCGTATCGCAAACTCGCACGGGTGAATCATCCGGACGCGAAGCCCAACGACGCTAAAGCCGCCGAAAAGTTTAAACAAATTCAAGACGCATACGACGTCTTGAACGATGAAACAAAACGGAAGCAATACGATCAGTTCGGTCCCGACTTCGCGCGAATGGGTCAACAAGGACCCTTCGGACCCGGAGGATCAGGGGGGGCTGGCGGCTTTGGTGGTGGAGCTGGCCCGATCGATCTGAGTGAATTATTCGGCAACGGCGGGATCGATCTCGGCGATTTCTTTAGTGGAGGCATGGGAGGCGGCACCGCTTCTCCCGGTGGACGTCGGAGTAAGAGAGCTTCCGCACGAGGCGAAGACGCTCGCGCAACAGTCAAGGTAGATTTCGAAACGGCAGTCAATGGCGGCTCTGTCGATGTCCGTATTGAACGTGGTGGTACTGTTGAAACGCTCGGCGTCAAGGTTCCTGCAGGCGTGAGTGAAGGTCAGGTCATTCGACTGGCAGGGCAGGGGAATCCCGGCTCGCGTGGTGGAACCCCAGGAGATTTGTTGCTGCGTATCGAAATCCTGCCACACCCTTATTTTCGCCGCGAGGGCTCAAACCTTTTGTTGGATGTTCCCATCTCGCCTCCAGAAGCGGCTCTCGGTACAAAAGTCGATGTCCCGACTCTGTCCGAAGGTCGTGTGGTTGTGAAGATTCCGCCGGGCACATCCAGTGGCATGAAGCTTCGATTACGTGGTAAAGGTGTGTTGGATCCTCAGACGAAACAGGTCGGCGATCAATTCGTTGTGATCAAAATCGTCTTGCCAAAGACAATTTCCGACCGTGACAGAGCACTCTATCAACAACTTGCCGAGGAGGGGTCCTCGGTCCGCGAGGGACTCTGGTGAAACACCGCTCATGCTGGAACGCGAGGTCCGAAACCACATGGGTCCAAACCTGGACGATTCTCGCGATCTGCGCATTGATGGCGGGAATCACGATGGCGCAAGAAAAAGTTCAACAGCCTGCTGAGACCGAAAAGAGATTGCTTGACGATAAATCCGTCTCCCCGGAACTGACGGTTCCCTCCGATGAGTCATCGACGATTGATGCTGAAAAAAAGAGAAAAGCGACCATTGGGCTTGCCGCCGTCGGAGCGATTGCCATTCTGGGTGTAAGTGTGATTGCCATGACGATGATTTGGGCTCGACGGTTGCGACGCCTGGCTCGCGATTCAGGTCCGATTCAAAAGACGGCGGGCAACGATTTCTGGTTTTTGAAACCACCCAAGCCGAACGCGACTGATACTGAAATATCCACCATTCGTCGTCCACTGCTGGGAGAAATGCGAGACGATGATCCATGACCCGATTCACCTTCATAAAGGCTCAACACCTTCGGTCCAAATCTGATTTTGAGCGAGTTTACGCCTTGAAAAACAAGGCGGCTGACGGAGTGCTGTTAGTCTTTGCCGCCCGAAATGAGGGGCCTGTCACGCGAATTGGACTGAGTGTTTCCAAAAAGCATGGTGGTGCCATCGTACGAAACCGGTTGAAGAGACTGTTGCGTGAGGCGTTCCGCCTGATGCAGCATCAGATTCCCGCAAGCCTTGACTTGATCGTCATCCCGCTCGCCAAGGACAAAGCCAGTCTGGTTGCGTACCAGGAATCCCTTGTGAAGGCCACTCGTCGCCTGATGCGTCGACTTGACCAACCGGCTACGAGGCGTGAGGCGGCGCCATGAAAATTGTCAGGTGGTTTACAAGGCTTCCCGGACTCGTACTCATCGGTGGCGTTCGATTCTATCAATTGGGCATCGGTCCGTTCCTGGGACAACACTGCCGCTACGATCCGTCATGCAGCAATTACTTCATACAGGCCGTGGAAAAATATGGTGCCGTGTTAGGTGCTTGGAAAGGTACTTTACGCATTTTTCGATGTCACCCATTTCATCCCGGCGGCTACGACCCGCCGTAGAGAGGGTAGAAAGATTGCACCAACTGCCGGTTGCATTCCACGGAACGAATGCTCAAACGCCCGATCAACTCATTCCTGTCAAGTACGCTTAGTCCACAAATAAGAATTCCGACGAATTCCACAACGCTCGACAAAATGCGGGGAGGCCACGCCTGTTAATGAAATCGACACTGAGCGTGGATTCTTTCTCATCAGGTCGGCGACTGTAAAGCAGCAAAAACGCGTCCGTGATTTGATCGTCTAATGAGCGCGATGCGGCTGTCAGATGGTCCGCGAATCGATCCGCCATTCGCAAACTGAATGAATGGTTCAACAGAGACAACGCTTGCAGCGGCGTCACCGTAGCAGATCTGCGCGGAGTCGTTGTGGATGGGTCTGGACAATCGAAATTGTCGAGGAATGGGCTACGACCGCCACGCGCTCCCATTCGATACAGCGTGCGGCGATTGTTGGCATAACCGATGGGATCGATTGGATCGTAGAATTGCGTCCCTTTGAAAAAGTAAGAATTCACGTCGGTATATCCTTTGCCACCGACTTCCGTATTCAATTCTCCTGAAACCAAAAGCATGGCGTCTCGAACAGCCTCGGCTTCTAACCGATGCGGGTTCATTCGCCACAGAAGCCGATTGTTCGAGTCAACCTTCGCCGCCTCGTCATTGAATTTCGATGACTGACGATAGGTTGCCGAACTGACAACCAAACGGTGCATTCGCTTCAGCGAAAACGGTTCGCTGCTTTCGTAGAAAGCTTCGCCTGAGGAGGTCTGTTGGCGTCGGCCACCGAATTCCCGGGAAAGCCATTCGAGCAAATCGGGGTGACTTGGAAGTCCCGCGTGAAAACCAAGGTCGTTGGGCGAGTCGACCAGGCCAACCCCAAAATGATAATGCCAGATCCGATTCGTCATCACTCGCGTAAACAGCGGGTTTCGGGGGTCGGTAATCCATTCAGCCAGTTTACGACGTCGATGCGATTCAATCGCATCGGGTCGAAGCTCAAACCGGGGACTTAACCCTGAAATGGCCGCCAAACCTGCCGGTTCGACTTCGTCGCCAAGCGATACGACACTCCCTCGCTTGTGAATCTTCATGGGGGGGGATTGCGTCGCGATGGCGGTGTAAACTGTTAATGGTCCCCGTTTTGTCAGGTTGGCATGTTGCTGTCGCAATTGCTTCAATTCGTTCCGTCGGGTAACCCGCACCAACTGTTCTTCGCGGTTGAGCTTCGAAGCGATTTCGGCTTCAGTCACGAATGTGTTCGTTGCATCTGCCGAAACAGCGACTTCTTCGGGTGACAGGGCTTTACCATATAGCTTCGCGGAGACGATCGTTCCCTTCAGCGATCGATTACCACCGATGTCAGTTCCGTGCCGGAGACCAAACAAGACTTGCGCCTTTCCGGCCTCGTATTTGACTGCGGCATCCTTGCGGATTGGACTTCCGTATGGCAGGCCATTTCGATACGCGACGATTGTTCCATCGGCCTGATGAACTTGTGTCATCACAACCGGTTCCTTGTCGGCATGATCTTCGGCGGTGGCACGAAACGATAATGTCCGCTGAAATCCGTTGCTGCCTGGCATCCAACGAGCCGCTTCGAGTTCACCAAAGACGATCGCATCGAAGGTGTGACCATCAGCCGTTTGCAGACTGATGGCTCCGCCGCCTGATTGTTGAAGCGTTTGCAAACGGACGCGAACTTCGAGTGTTTTTTCGAATACATCTTGAGCCAACGGTGATGAGATTGCGAACGAGGCCCCGTCGACGACCAACCCTTCTGATAAGCGTTTTGCGGGGCCGACGAGTTTCACATGCATGTCCCCAATCTGGTCATGCAGATCTTTTGTAAAATCCCAGACAGCCAACGGTGTTGGGCCGCGGAATGTCTGGGAAAGTTGTCCTTCGGCAGCGGCCCGTTCCGCGAGAATCGATTCTCGAATCGGAGTCTCTTGATCACGCAACTCTTTTGACAAGGAATTGATTTTCGAATGCCAGGCTTCGAGCTGACGGACAACGTCCGGCGGAGTGAACTCACGCTCGCCATGGTCGATCCCGGCGAGAGCCGAGGCAATCTGGTAATACTCGCGCGTGGTGATCGGATCGAATTTGTGATCGTGACACCGGGCACAATTCACAGTCAGCCCCAGAAATGTCTGGCCGACGGTTCCGACGATGTCTTCCAGTTCATCCTGCCGCATCATCGCCCGCATCCTGTCGACGACGGGAACAACCGTATCATGGGCACCCGCCACAAGGAACCCAACCGCCTTGATCGCTTCAATGTTCTCAGGCGCCAGCAGGTCTCCTGCCAGTTGCCAGCGGACGAATTCGTCGTAGGGCATGTCACGGTTCAGGGCACCAATGACCCAGTCTCGATAAGGCCAGGCATTCGGCCGAGGGAGATCCCTCTCAAATCCGTTGCTTTCACCGAAGCGAACAACATCCAGCCAGTGTCGAGCCCAACGTTCGCCGTAATGCGGCGAAGCAAGTAATTCATCCACCAATCGCTCGACGGCATCGGGCCGCTCATCATGAACAAACTGATTGACCAGTTCTGGGGTAGGGGGCAGGCCGATAAGATTGAACGAAAGCCGACGGATGAAAACTCGTCGCGTCGCTTCCGGCGACATCTTCAAGTTTCGTTCCTCCAGCTTTTCCGCAATAAAGTCATCTACCGGTTGGCGTCGTTCGACGAGCGATTTTGACTTTGGAATAGGAACCTGTCGCAACGGTTGAAGTGACCACCAATCGAGTCCCGCGCGATGTTCTGAAGAGACTGCCAACGGATCAATCGCACCACCCGACCAGATCGCACCAACCGTGACCCAGTCTTTTAACAGACGTTTTTCATCCGCCGAGAGAGGATGCTTAGGCGGCATCTCGTTTTGCTCGACTCGCAGCCAGATCGGGCTTTTGTCAGGTGAATTCAAATCGAGTGCGGGGCCTGACTCGCCACCGGCAATCAGCTTTTCGCGTGATGTCAGGTCAAGTTTTCCTTTGGCATCGTCACCGCTATGACATGAAATACATTTATGCACGAGTAATGATTTCGCAGGAGACTTAGCAAGATCGTCAGGGAACGCATCACTGTCCATAACAATACAGAGCGCGAGGCAGAGCCAACCGCTGAACTTCGTCGAGCCTTTTGCAATCCGTCTCATACCCGTCCCTCTGCAAGCTCAAGTAAATCATTCCCAAATTCTACGTCATTGGTTCAAAGCCTGCGATCCAACGGAGCGGATAAACCAGTTCGGGCCATGAATTCAAACCAGGCCCACAAACAACCGTGCGAGTTGGTGATGTACCCCCCCCAAAAAAAAAACGTCTTTTTGTATTTCGTTGAGCTCCATCTTCAATCTTGTGCCCTTTGGGTAGCCGATCTCTTCAAACGTTGGTGCTCTGCTTGAAAAACCAACCGCAATGGCCAAACGAGCGATGATGGCTCGGTCTTGTCAATGCTGCCGGTGTGTTCGTTTCTCTGCGACGCGCGTTCAAACCGTGAATTCGATCACTGGCCGTTATGATTCAGTTCTTCACAAGTCGAATTGGTCGCCTGCCTTGGGTCTTGGGTTCCACCGTCGGTTCCGGCGTCTCGACAAGACTGGCTTCAGCTGCTCGCTGTTTTGCCTGAGCGATCAGTTCTTCGGCGGCGAGGATTTGGCTGCGGGAAAAATCGGGGGGGTGTGTCAGAGCACCCAAAGGGGTGTTCATTTTCTCGGCTAATTGCTGGAACGACATTTTATTGGCCAGGTGCCATGCTGCTGCCTGGCCGGCTTTCGTGTCGACTTTTCCCGATCCGACTACGGTCAAAAGCTGATAGAGCACAGGATCGCGACTGATTTTTGACACTGGGGCGAGTGTGTATTTGCTGTTCGGACCCGGCTCGGGCTTTCCGTGTTCCAGGCAAACTGAGTTAAAATTGAGAGAGATAATTTGTTCTGCAGGAATCGAGAAGAAGCCCTGGCCGATTCCCGGTGCGTTTCCCTGGCCATTTCCGAAGGGCTGGCCATTTCCCAGCCCCTGTGCAGGTCCGATTCCTCCACCAATTTTTTGCGGGCCGTTTTGGCCGTTACCCAGACCGGCGTTGTTACCTGGTCCCTGATTTCCCAGTCCTAGATTGCCTGCTGCACCGAAATTGCCGAATTGCGAGTGGACCGAGACTCCCACGACCGCATCGGGGATTTTGACTGTCAGGGGCTTATCGGTCTTGTTTTCGATCAAGACATTACCCCCGATCGCGTTCCTGGGGATCAATCTGACGGTGACTTGTCCGGCATCGACCGCATCGAAAATGTCAACCTGTTCTGCCGACGGGTCGAATTTTGGATTCTTAATCGGCTTCTTGAAGGTCTGTCCGGTTTTACTTGCGGCTGCCAGATGAGTCGGAAGCGACGTGACGACGACTAATACCAGAGAAGTCAGTCCACAAAGTACCGCGATTGTACGCCGAGTCATCGGGTGTTCCTTTTGAAACGAGGGCCAGAAGAAGCGCGAGATGGGAGGCGCATTGTAAGCCTGCCGTTCGCGAAAGAACAAACACGACTTTTTCAGATGACGTTCTTTTAAGCTCATCGTTGCTCGTGCGTCACCACATTATTTTGTCGCTTCCTAGCTCTCGCTGGGAAACGAGGAACATCGGAACGAGCCAACGTGGTTCGTTGTTTGCTTTACGACTAGAATTCTCATGATGTACGACGGACAGGTCGGTCTGGGATCACATTCGTGATGTTCCAGAACCACGACGATGTTTCTTTTGTTGAAGCTATTTTTTGAAAGAGGAGTTTCATGACGGTTCGAATTGGCCAACCGGCCCCTAATTTTGAAGTCGAGGCATACGATCGAACAAAGAACGATACCGAACAACAGTTTTCAACCGTAAAGTTGAGTGATTTCAGCGGCAAATGGGTCTGCCTTTTCTTTTATCCGCTCGATTTCACGTTCGTCTGTCCAACAGAAATCTCGGCATTTAACGGCAGCGTGGCAGCATTCGCAGAACGCAATTGCGTGCTTCTGACCGCCAGCACAGACAGCGTTTATTCGCACAAGGGCTGGTGCGACAGCCATCCAGAGCTTGAGAAACTCAAGTACTTGATGCTCTCGGATCTGACGCACAAGTTCGCAACCGCGTATGACGTATATGACGAGGAAAAGGGTTTGGCGAACCGCGGTATTTTCCTGATCGATCCAAAGGGAATCGTCCGTTGGCTCGCGATTCATGATCTCAGCGTCGGTCGCAACGTCACGGAAGTCCTGCGAGTGCTTGACGCACTGCAGACGGATCGGCTCGTTCCTTGTAACTGGAAGCCAGGGGACAAAACTCTGAACTGAAACTGAATGAAGCAACCCATTCGAGCTCAGAACGTCAAAGTCGCACGGTCCCCGGGTCACTCGTAATGCGCGTGGCTCGGGGCTTTGTTGTTACTTTCTCGGTTTCAAACACCTGGTTGAGAATAAGAACTTAATTGCGGCATAGTGGGCGAGTTCCTTGCCGGTCGTTAGAGTGCTGGGGATCTAAGCGCTCCCCTAACTTACCGACTTGATTTGCTCATCCATGACGACTACGCCCGAACGTGCTCCTACCCCCGCGATGCAGCGGTATCTGGAAGTGAAGGCCCAGCATCCTCAGGCCATTCTTTTATTCCGGATGGGGGATTTTTATGAACTTTTCTATGAAGACGCAGTCCTTGCTTCGAAGGCGGTTGGACTGACACTCACCAGCCGAGACAAGGGGTCGCCGAATCCGATCCCTATGGCGGGGTTTCCGTATCATCAGTTGGATGGCTACCTGCAAAAACTTGTCCGAGCGGGTTACCGAGCGGCCATCTGTGAACAGATGGAAGATCCGAAGCTCGCCAAAGGACCGGTCAAACGTGACGTGACTCGCGTAGTGACTCCCGGGACACTGACCGAAGATTCGCTGCTTGATCCTCGTGAGAGTAATTTTCTGGCGTGTGTCTTCCCCACAAAAGACGTTTGCGGATTGGCCTGGCTGGAAGTGTCGACCGGACGCTTCGTGATGGCGGATCTTGCCAGCGATCATGTTATCGATGAAATTGCTCGAATCCGACCGGCGGAATGTCTTGTTCCTGACAATTCGCACGATCTGCCACTGGTTCAAATGCTGATGCAGATGACTGGGATGCTGGTCAGCGACCGACCACCGTGGTCGTTTGCCGTGGATCAATGCAAACGAACTCTGCTGGATCAGTTCCAGACTCGATCCCTTTCCGGTTTTGATATCGACGACGACACTCCGGGTGTCACTGCTGCAGGGGCGCTGCTGGAATATGTCCGTGAAACTCAGAAGAGTGGTCTGGGACATATCACTCGGCTCGAACCATATCGACGAGGATCAAGCCTGTTGATCGATGAAGCGACTCGTCGCAGCCTGGAATTGACGCGAACCCTGCGGGACGGACAGCGGGAAGGGAGCCTGCTTGCCGTGATCGATGAAACGGTGACTCCAATGGGTGCCCGGCTGCTGGGTGAATGGCTTTCCAATCCGCTGACTGATCCGGTTCGGATTAACCTGCGTCTGGATGCAGTTGAAGAATTGACGACCGATGCCGTGTTCTGTCGCGATCTACGTGAACAACTTCAAGAGGCATACGACTTACAGCGACTGACGGCACGGGTGGCGACTGGCCGATGTTCCCCGCGAGACCTGTCATGTCTGGCTCGGACGCTCGCACTGCTTCCCAAGTTGAAGGCGAAACTGTCTGGCCGAAGAGCACGTCGACTGGTGGAGCTGGAAGAACGACTGGACTTGTGCCCTGAAATTCGCAGTGACATTGAAATGTCTCTGGTCGACGAGCCGCCGATGCTGACAAGCGATGGAGGGATGATTCGCGAAGGTTTTCATGCACAGCTTGACGAATGGCGAGACCTGGCGCGTGGAGGCAAAGACTGGATCGCGCGATATCAGGCCGAGGAAATCGAGCGGACTGGCATTCCGAACTTGAAAGTGGGCTTCAATCGCGTATTCGGGTACTACCTGGAATGTACTGCAGTTCAAGCAGAAAAAGTCCCGGCTGACTATATTCGCAAACAGACGCTGAAAAACAACGAACGATTTATCACTCCGCAATTGAAAGAGTACGAAGAGAAAGTCTTACGGGCGGAAGGGCAGGCGATCCAACTTGAACAAGAGTTGTTTAACGCGCTTCGAGAACGGATCGCAGTGCAATCGGCTCGACTTCGAGAGATCGCTGAAGTGCTGGCGGAAGTCGACACATTAGCGGGTCTCGCAACGCTGGCGGTCAGTGCTGGTTACTGTCGGCCTGAGATTACAACCGAGCCTGTGCTGGATATTCGTGAAGGACGCCATCCAGTCCTTGACCGCCTGAAACCGAGTGGCGAGTTTGTGCCGAATGATGTGCGGATGGGGAAGGGGCGTACGGGCAACTCGAAGACCGTAGCGCCAGAGGCATTAGCGGAACCTGAAGAATCGCAAACGATGAATGGTTCTGGCGGCATGATGCAGTTGATCACCGGGCCGAACATGGCAGGAAAGAGTACTTATATCCGCCAGGCGGCCTTATTGACGGTGATGGCCCAAATGGGTTCGTTTGTCCCCGCAAAAGCCGCCTGGATCGGGATTGCTGATCGAGTGTTTGCCCGGGTCGGTGCGAGTGATGAACTCGGCAAGGGGCAGAGTACATTCATGGTCGAGATGACCGAAACGGCGCGGATTCTGAACGCGGCGACGAAGCAAAGTCTGGTGATTCTCGATGAAATCGGACGGGGGACAAGTACTTACGACGGTATTTCGCTGGCCTGGGCAATCACAGAATACCTGCACGACGTGACCGGTTGCCGTACGATGTTTGCGACTCATTACCACGAATTGACTCAATTGACGGAGTCATTGAAAGAGTGTGTCAATTGGAACGTCGCCGTTCGTGAAGATGCCGATGATGTTATCTTCCTGCACAAGATCATTCCTGGTTCCGCAGATAAGAGTTATGGAATCCACGTGGCGCAATTAGCGGGCGTTCCCCGAACAGTGCTTGATCGAGCCAAGGTGATATTGAAGACGTTGGAAAACGATCACGTTGACGAGTCTGGCCGAACAAAGATTCCGGTACGGAAAACAAAAAAGAAGAACGAAAAACAACTGGCCCTGTTTGAAGAGGAAGAGCACCCGATCATTGATGAGCTGCGCCAGTTGAACGTCAACGAGATGACCCCCATGGCCGCGTTACAAGAGTTGCATCGGTTACGTGAACGATTGAAGTGAAAGTTCGTATCGAAGGATTCCGGCCGCTTTAATGGGTTTGACCGTTCGCGTTCGCAACGTTTAACCGCGTCTCGAAGAGAAGCGAGGCCGCCGGATTCGCTGAGAAACCCGAGGCGTCATTTTTCGTTTGGCAATTGCACCTCTCTTTTTTGCGCTGTCGCTCGAAGTTCCGCAACGAAGCTCAGCGATATTCGCAGAGATTGACTGAACGCCGATCCGCCTGCGCCGATTGCTTCGGGTTAAACTAAAAGCGATGAAAAAAGCTCGCGCTATTGTGGTTTGATTTGCGGTGATCGGGAAAACCACCATAGGGCCATGGGAAGAGCAATGAGTATTATGGTCCCAACGACCGTCCAGTCGATGTTGATGAATTGAGTTTCGTCTCTGGTTGGGGTGATCGTCAGTGGATATGTTTTGGTATCCGGTTTGACTTCGGATTTCGACCGGCGATCCACTCCGTCAAGAAACCCTTTCAGGCCATCGACCAGTTTGTCTTGGTCTTTCGACCAGGAATAGACGTCGTTGTGGTCGGTTTGGGGCATAAAGATCTGTTGTTTTGCGATCCCTTGAGAGGAAGTTTCCAGGGCAGCGTCGAATAGTTTTTGGCCGATCCAGAACGGAACGATTGTGTCTTGCTGGCCATGAATTTGCAGAATCGGGCAAGTCACTTCTTTAATCCGCCGGTCCGACGGGTATCGATCAACTAGTAGCCATGAAACAGGGACGACAGGAAGATGTGCCTGAGTGACGGCAACGAGTGAACTAAACGTTGACTGAATAATCAGTCCGCCCGGTTCGATTCCTTCCTGGCACAACTCGCTGGCTAATCGAGTCGCGACTCCGCCACCTAATGACTCGCCATAAATGACAATTCGTTGCGGCGGGACACCTAATTCCTGGGTCAGATGGTTCCAGATCGACCTGGCGTCTTTGGCAAAGTTTGTCTCTGAGGGCTTGCCGGGGTTGTCGGCGTATCCTCGATAATCAACCAGCAGAACATGTGCGTTCAGCGATCCGAGCGTGTCGAATTGGATGCCTCGATTCGAGCGATTACCTGCGTTTCCAGGGAAAAACAACACGACGGGTTGTCCGGCAGCTAATTCCTGTTTGACATCAACGGAGTCTTCACGCCGCGACGTTCCAATGAGGCTGAGCCAGCCATGCAACTCCAGTCCATCGTGCGAACGGACAGCAATATCGGCATTGTTCGCCAATAAACGCTCACATCGATTGGGGTGGTAAATCATCGATCGTTGAAAAAATCTAATCGGCGCGAGACAGAGCAGGTAGACTCGCAAAGCCAACTGGAACAGATGACGAGTCGTTGCGGCGAGCGCTTTTGGTGGAGGTGGAGTTTCCGACATGGGATTCCTTTGCCCCGACGAGCGAGGGACGAACGTTGCCGAGAGAGATCCCACTTCCGAATTCGGATTCTATGCCACTGCATCGGAGTCTTCGGAGAATCAGTGGCTTTTCCGTATGAATGTCAAACAGCACTTCTTCGCCGAAGACGGTCAAGAAGTGGCACCAATCCTAAAAGCGTCAACGTTGTCAGATCTCACCTGAGATTTTCAAAAAGTTCTTTAGCAGTTCGATCCCTGATTCGGTCAAAAAACTTTCCGGATGGAATTGAACTCCGTGGATCGGATATTTGCGATGTTGCAGTCCCATGATCTCGCGAGCGTGTCCAGGAAACTCTGCCCACGCAGTGACTTCCAGTTCCGGGCTAAGTGTTGCTTCCGGGACGCACAGGCTGTGATATCGCGTTGCTGTGAAGGGGTTTGGCAGGCCAGCGAAGACGCCAGTCCCGGTATGATTAATTGCCGAGACCTTTCCGTGCATCAATCGCTCGGCACGAACGACTGGCGACTGAAAGACTTCGGCCATTGACTGATGGCCGAGGCAAACACCAAGAATCGGAATCTTCGGGCCGAGTTGCCGAATTAATTCCATCGAGATTCCCGCCTCGTGAGGAGTACACGGACCTGGCGAGACGACGATTCCCTTCGGCTGCATAGCTTCGATTTCGGTAATCGTGACTTGATCGTTGCGGGCGATTTTGACGTCCAGTCGCGCATCGATCTCGCCAAACCGCTGGACGAGGTTGTAAGTAAACGAATCGTAGTTATCGAGTATGAAGAGCATTGAAGATTTATCGCGGCAAGGATCGTTCGGAGCGCGGACGCCCGGGTCCACATTCGTTAAAGTTCAGTCCAGTGGCTGAACATGCTGTCGCCACGGCAGTTTCCACTGATGATCATGCGAAGTAAACTGTGCGAACGAGTTTTTTCGTGGGAACGCCTGAAGTCCGACGAATTGTTTACTTTTTTTGCGATTCGATATTTTCGTAAACCATACGATTTCTAACGAAAGTGATTCACATGTCGATGTCTCTTTCCCGCCGAAATTTTTTTGCGACCTCGGCTGCGGCAGCCGCTGCAGCGACGTCACTTGCTGTACCAGAGCGGATTGAAGCGGCTCCGAGTTCTGCTATTCCGTTCCGGCTGTGTCTGAACACGAGTACGGTTCGGGAGTGTCAGTACAAGGGGAATAAGATCGATATTCTGGGGGGAGTTGAGGTCGCGTCGAAAGCAGGCTACAGCGGCATTGAGCCTTGGATTGGTGAAATCGATACCTACGTCAAGGGAGGTGGAACGCTGGCCGATTTACGCAAGCGGATTTCCGATGCTGGCCTGACCGTTGAAAGCGCGATTGGTTTTGCGGCGTTCCTCGCCGAAGACGAACAAGAGCGACAGAAAGGTCTGGAAGAAGCCAAACGCTGCATGGGACTTGTGCGGGAAATCGGCGGGACCCGGATTGCGGCACCTCCCGTTGGTGTGACTGACAAAACCGGGCTTGATCCACTGAAGCTGGCCGCCAGATATCGGGCCTTGTGTGAACTGGGGCAAAAAGAAGGGGTTCTGCCACAACTGGAGCTTTGGGGATTCGCGAAAACGTTGTGTCGGATGGGAGAAGTTGCGTACGTCGGCATCGAAGCGGCTCATCCGGCGGCCTGCTTTCTGCTTGACGTTTATCACATTTTTAAAGGAGGGTCTGACTTCGAAGGTCTGGCGATGTTTGCCGGGTCACGGATGCATAACTTCCATGTGAATGACTATCCTTCCAACCCACCTCGTGAAACAATCAATGATTCTCACCGGGTTTACCCTGGCGACGGGATTGCTCCGCTGGACAAGATTTTCAGGACACTGCGAGACAATGGCTATCGAGGCGTTGTCTCTCTGGAGCTTTTCAACCGCGACTACTGGAAGCAGGACGCCTTCGAAGTTGCAAAGACTGGTTTTGAAAAGACGAAAGCAGCACTCGATAAAGCGTTTGCTTGAATCTTTCTTATCGAAACAATCGGGGCTTGCGGGTTTTATGGGACCTGGTAAATCCCTTCGGACCAATCAGTTCAGGAGGTGACTTTTGAGTCGACATCGAATTGCTGCGGTTTCTGACATACCGCCCGGTGCAGGGCGTGAATTCGTCGCTGGCGGTAAGATCGTGGCCGTTTTTAATGTGGAAGGTGCTTTCCATGCATTGGATGGAATCTGCCCCCATGCAGGCGGTCCGATCGCAAAAGGTGTTGTTACCGGCCAGGTTGTGACGTGTCCGTGGCACGGGTGGCAATTCGACGTTGCTTCAGGTCATCATTGTTTAAATACTCAATTGAAGCAGCCCTGTTTTCCTGTAACGGTTGAAGACGATTCGATTTGGATTGAATTACCGACGGGATGAAAACGCCGAATAAATAGTGCTGCTTTTTCGAAGTGCGAATTAACATTTTCAGAGAAGTGTTTTCCTGTATTTCTGGTGATGGATTCTGTAGACCGCAGCGAGTAAAACTGGCGGCGAATTGTTTTGATCCTTAATCGGACCTCGCAGGAGCCTTCCCATGTCAGAATCAGCCTCACAACTCGAACAACTTAAGAAAGTCACGGTCGTCGTGGCGGATACTGGTGACTTCGAGTCGATGAAGCAATATCAGCCACGGGATGCGACAACCAATCCATCACTCATTCTTGCCGCGGCATCCAAGCCTGAATACGCGTATCTTGTGGATAAGGCTGTCGCTGAGAGGAAATCTTCGGGGCTGGTCGGTGCCAAACAGATCGACGACATCATCGATCACGTTCTGGTGAATTTCGGGATGGAAATCTTGAAAATTGTCCCAGGCCGAGTTTCGACCGAGACTGATGCGCGACTTTCGTTTGATACTGCAGGGACACTCGCGAAAGCCCGTCAATTGATCGGACTTTACGAAAAAAACGGAATCTCGCGCGACCGTGTCCTGATTAAGATCGCATCGACCTGGGAAGGGATTAAAGCGGCAGAGGTGCTGGAACGTGAAGGGATTCACTGTAACCTGACGCTGTTGTTTTCGTTCGCACAGGCTGTCGCTTGTGCCGAGGCGGGGGTCAGGCTGATTTCTCCGTTCGTGGGACGGATTCTCGATTGGTACAAAGCCACAATGAAACGCGATTACGCTCCGACCGGAGATCCCGGTGTGAAGTCTGTCACGCAGATTTTTGAGTATTACAAGAAATTTGGTTACAAGACCGAAATCATGGGGGCCAGTTTTCGAAATAAAGGTGAGATCACAGAGCTTGCCGGCTGCGATCTTCTGACAATCAGTCCCGCGTTGCTGGGCGAACTGGCCAGTTCCACCGAACATTTGCCGAAGAAACTGGATGCCGGTGCGGCCGCGTCCTCGAAGTGGGACAAGATCACGCTCGACGAAAAATCGTTCCGTTTTCAGTTGAATGAAGATGCGATGGCGACCGAGAAGACCGCAGAAGGGATTCGAAAATTCTCGGCAGACATCGTGAAACTGGAAGAAATGATCCGCTCAAAAATACAGTAAGGCCGATCTCGCTGTCCTCATGAGTTTGGTTTCGTTATGGCGCTCAATCCTGAGAGAATTTTAACACGTCATCTTTTGGCCGCCGAGGGCTATGTGACGCTCAACATGCCAGATCATGCATTGCGTGAGTTGAGCCAAACTCAGGATCTCGGTGACAAACGTTACGCGGCGTGCATGCTGCGTGGTGAAGCCCTGTTGTTAAAAAATGACCTGCGGAAGGCTTTAGATGCCTTCCGCGAAGCTCACATTGAGAGATCAACAGAATTAGATGCCTTGATGCGAATGGCATGGTGCTTTAAACGGATTGATCAGCTTCCACAAGCCATTGATGCAATGAAATTGGCGTACCAGTTCCATAAGGATGTTCCAGTCGTGTTGTATAATCTGGCATGTTATTATTCGCTGGCGGGCGAGAAAGAAGACGCGCTTTCGTGGTTGGGACGAGCATTCCGGATGGATCGTCAGTTACTGAAACTGATTGAGAACGAGACCGATTTTGATCCGCTTCGGAACGATGTCGATTTTCAACATCTGCTTCAGCTGACAAGCAGTCAAAAGTAAAAGGTACCATGAACGTTTACGGCATCATCCCCGCCCGATTGCAATCGACACGCCTGCCTCGAAAATTACTGCTGGCTGAGACCGG
This sequence comes from uncultured Schlesneria sp., assembly GCA_903858935.1. GTDB lineage: Bacteria > Planctomycetota > Planctomycetia > Planctomycetales > Planctomycetaceae > Schlesneria. The sequence goes on from CAIOKO010000191.1 coordinate 102,747, forward strand.
CCGACCCCTTATCGAATATACATGGCGATCAGCGTCGCGAGCACAACGGCTTCATCAGTTGATTGTTGCAGCAGACAGTGACGAAATCGCCAAAACCGTGAAAGGTTTCGGTGGTCGATGCGAATTGACCGGCGAACATCCCAGCGGAACAGATCGTATCGCCGAGATTGCTCGTCGATGCTGTCCGGACGGTGAGATATTCGTCAATATTCAAGGAGACGAGCCGGAAATCGATCCCGCGAATATTGATGCGGTCGTGCAGGCGTTAATCGACTGTCCGACAGCTAAAATGGCGACGTTAGGGACGCCGATGAGGTCACTAGATCAAGTGCAAGCCTCGTCCTGCGTTAAGGTTGTGGCTGGAAAGGATGGAAGGGCTCTTTACTTCAGCCGCGCTCCAATCCCGTTTTGCCGCGACCGCGATCCTGCCGAAATCTTGTCAACCGAACATCCGTGGATGCTGCATATCGGTATCTATGCGTACAGACGGGAGTTTTTGCTGGAATTGACTCAGCTTCCTCCTTCTCGACTTGAACAACTTGAGAAGCTGGAGCAATTACGCGCTCTCGAAGCAGGTGCTCGGATTCAAGTTGCGATTGTCGAACATCACTCGGTTGGCATCGACACGCCTGAGGACTATGCTCGGTTTGTTGCAAGGTTGAAGGCAGAAGGATGACGGATGAATAAAGTGCGATACCGTATTGGTTCATTTCGAGATCTGATTTCTGAAATCCTCATTCCTCTTTTGTCTCCATCCAAAGTTCAATAATGACCAAGCAGACCAAGCACATTTTTGTCACGGGCGGTGTTGTCAGTTCTCTCGGCAAAGGACTGACGTCAGCTTCGATCGGGACGATTCTGGAACGTCGCGGATTGAAAGTCCGCATGCAGAAACTCGACCCCTATATCAATGTTGATCCAGGAACGATGAGTCCGTTTCAACATGGCGAGGTTTATGTCCTGGATGACGGGGCCGAGACGGACCTCGATCTGGGGCACTATGAACGGTTTACGAACAGCCCGTTGACTCGTGATTCGAATTACACATCTGGCCGCATTTATTCAAAGGTGATTTCGAAAGAGCGTGATGGGAAATATCTTGGCAAAACGGTCCAAGTGGTTCCCCATATTACGGATGAAATCAAGGCTGCGGTTCGGGGACTCGGAGGTCCTGATGTCGATGTCGTGATTACCGAACTAGGTGGCACTGTCGGCGATATTGAGGGATTGCCGTTTTTTGAGGCCATTCGTCAATTGCCGCTGGATATAGGCCGTGAGAACTGCCTGTTCATTCACTTAACACTGGTCCCTTATTTGAAGGCTGCGAAAGAACTGAAGACCAAGCCGACGCAGCACAGCGTTCAGCAGTTACGGCAGATCGGTATTCAGCCGGACATTTTGATTGTGCGGACGGAGCGGGACCTGGGTCAGGAAAACGCCGACAAGATTGCTCTGTTTTGTAATCTCGAGAAACGCGCCGTCATCGTCGAAAAGGATAAAGAGTTTTCGATTTACGAGGTCCCCTCCGGACTCGTCGAATATGGGCTGGACAAGCTGATTCTGGAAAAACTGCATCTGCCTGAAGGCCCATCGGACATGGACGATTGGGATGATCTTGTTCATCGGATTAAGAATCCTGTCCATGACGTCAATATTGCTGTGGTCGGTAAGTACATCGAGCATCGAGACGCCTACAAATCGATTTATGAAGCACTCGACCATGCTGGCTTCTCGCATTCGACCCGAGTCATCGTAAAGCGAATCGAGGCCGAGTCGCTGGAAAGTCAGGAAGCGGCATCCGTCCTCGCGGGAATCGACGGGTTGCTTGTCCCCGGCGGATTTGGACACCGCGGAATTGAAGGAAAGATTCAGGCCGTGCGATACGCCAGGGAACACAAGATCCCCTATTTTGGGATTTGCCTTGGAATGCAGGTCGCCGTCATTGAATATGGTCGACATGTCATTGGACTTGATGAGGCCAACAGCACCGAATTCGACGCTGCGACTCCACACCCCGTCATCTGTTTGCTTGAAGAACAGAGAACGGTGGAAAAGAAGGGCGCATCGATGCGACTGGGGGCTCAGCCGTGCATTCTTACCGAAGGATCGCTGATGGCGAGCATTTACGAAAGCGCGGAAATATCCGAGCGGCATCGCCACCGCTACGAGTTCAATCCGGAGTATCGCGAGCGTTTTGAGAAGGGGGGAATGTTACTTTCGGGTAACAGCCCAAGCGGCAAACTGGTTGAGGCAATTGAACTGCCAGACCATCCCTGGTTTGCCGCGGTGCAGTTTCATCCCGAATTCAAATCGAAGCCAAATCTTCCGCATCCACTCTTTAAGAGTTTCATTAATGCCGCGTTGAAGCGACATCAGGAACGGACATAATGCTTTAACTCGTTAAATGAGGGTTTCGATTCGGCGTTGAATATCTATATTAACGCTTTGATACCGAGTCGAAAGCTTGCCGGGGCTGAACATGTCGGCACGGATTTGTTCGACGTCTTCGGTCCCGATCGCACCCGTCAGGACCGAGCGGAGATAGTTCTTACCCAGCAGCGACGGCTGAAATCGTTGATGGTCATAAAACGAAGGGTGAACGTGTCGAGGGTGAATTTTTCCCCATTGATCACGTAGCTTATTCGCTCCAAGAGAATCGAGGAAGAACCCTTTATCCTGTGACCATTGCAGTGTCGCGATCGTGTTGTTTTGCCCTTCGACCAAAAGATCGACGGCCTTTCCGCCGAGTTGCACGGCATGAAACCGGTCGAACTTGATGGGAAAACCACCTCTTTGAGTGTGTCCGACTTTCCGCGTGAAAATAGCGGAATCAGCGGATTCGTGTTTTCGACGCGTGCCAAAATAGTCGTCACCAAACCGTTTGCAGAGCAACTGCTTCAGCTCCTCAGCCGCGCCGTTGAAAATAATGTTTCCCGCCGGATCGTAACTTTTCGTGGCGGCCCCCAGTTGTCGTCCATTCTGATCGACGACCCCTTCGCCGACCACAATCACGACGTGCTTCTGAAGTTCGTAAAGTTCTGCAATCCGATGCTCAAGCCGATCCATATCAAGCGGTGCTTCAGGAATGAGAATAATATCTGGCTGGCCATAGGCGGAACCGAGTGGGATGAACCCCGAGTCACGACCCATCACTTCGATAATCGCGATTCGCCTGTGGCTTTCTGCGGTCGTACGAATTCGTTCGATACCTTGCACGACAACAAAAACCGCCGTGGCAAAGCCTGGAGTCACGTAATTGACAATTTCGTCCAGGCCAATCGTTGGGCGTACCAGTGACGTGCCGTGCCTGCGATGACCTCTGTTCTCGCTCTCGTCCATCATCAATTCATTGACTTCATCGAGATAGTTAAGTCCGAGATCATTATCGATCGTTTTCGGCGCCAATACGCATGGGAAAAACTCACAGAGGGGCTGCATTCCATTGATTGTGCCGTCACCACCAATACAGATCATTCCGTCAACTTTGAGGGTTTGAAGTCGCTGTTTGATTTCGGACATAATGTCAGCCTGACCGCGATCGATATAGGTGCGCGATGCTCCCAGCAACGTCCCACCCATGTTTGGGGTGAGTTCGGGAATTGTAGAAAAGAGGGGATTCAGGCGGACGTGAGGTACTCGTGGGTCGAGGATTCCCGCAAATCCACGAATAAGTCCAACCATCTCAATCTTGAGGGCATTCGCTCGCTCGACCGCTCCGTAGATCGTGGCGTTCAGCGCCGGTGTATCACCGCCTGCAGTTAAGATTGCAAATCGAGTCATAATATTAAGCTTTGTTAAATCTGTTTCGTCATGACGTTCAATCGATGACCGATCTCTCGAAGGATTTCAAGATCTGATTCGGGTCTGTGAACGCTCGCTGTGTGAGTGCGATCCGTACCGATCCAGCCACGCAGTTTGAGGAACTGTGCGGCGGAGTGTTTATAGCCCGGGGACGGGCTGCGAAAGGCGAAGTGGCCGAGATACTGCAACTGATCGTTCAGTTCGTAGAACCTTGAATCGCCGGCTTCCCAATATTTGTCTCGAAGAGCGAACAGATCTGGAGCGAACGTGCTCAGTCCAAGCAGGTAATCGCTGCCGTACATAATCATGTCGATGGCGAAGTCGTTTCCCGTGAAAACGACAAAATCGGGCCTGAAACGATTTCGAAGTAGAAGGCGTTGCCATTCTGGCTCGCGATGAAATGACGAATGTTTGACACCGACGCACTGTCGAATCGACATCAGTCCCGCAAACGTGTCAAGATCGTAAATTGCACCGAATCGAGCCAGATCCGTCGTGAGTTCAAAGCCGAGGAATTGATCGCAGTCGTTCGCCAGTTGCTGATAGCTGGAAACGATTTCCGGGCCTGGCTGTCGGGTGAGTCCATACGACTGGAATACGATTGGCGTTCCACCCCGTTCCTGAATCGCTGCCATCTGTTTGAGGTAAACATCTCGCTGGAAGGTATCGCCATCGCGATCAGAGACGAAAGCTCCCGCGACGAATTTTCGGCCACTAAGAATGTCATTCGTTCGCTCGAGAACCTGATCTCTTGTTGGCTGATCGATCAGATTGACAAACCCCGTGTCCATATTCACTGCTGGGGTGAGACCTGCATCGATGGTTCTTTTTATGTGCTGATCAAAAGATTTCCAGTCGATTTTGCCCTTTTCCGTGAACGGAAGTAAGATCGCGGAAATACCGGTCACCTTTCGGCAACGTTGAATCATCGAGTTCGGGTCAATTGGACTCATGAACCTGTTTCAAAAGAGACTTTCTGATGAACTGTTTCAGCCCTTTTCGAGAATCCGCTGATTCTCATACTGTGACTGTCGAATCCGATCTTGAAATTCAGGCGCTTTTGCCCTTTCGCCAGTCGCGACGATTTCTGCGGTTTCTCTTTATCTCTGCTGAGTTGTCGCCAGAAGCTGTCTCCGAGTCCAAATCGTTGATCGACTGATCTGTGTTTGGGATGTCGGAAGCGTCGTATGACAAAGATTCGTCTGAACCGTTGTCATGCAAGTGCCGGTCGAAACCTGACGATGACGGAAGCGAAAAGGAGACTGTCTCGCGATCAGCCCGATCGAACGTTGGATGATGATCAACATGACTTTCATGTGTGAGGTCAGCAACAGTTTCCTGGTGCCTCTGTTCTCGCTCGAATATCGATTGATCCTCGGCAATTTGTGACGCGATCGCTTTCTCCGACTCTTGATCACCGAAGGGATTGATCGCTCGAACATCAGTCTTATGGCTGGTCATCCTGGCGATTTCGTCTTCGTACTCCGCCAACCTGGTCGCTTCGTATGCGATGTGATCGGGATCGTAAGTGACCTCAGGGACTGGACGAATCGTCGAGTGAGTAGATGGTTCACTCCGAACATGGTTTGTCGGCAAGATCGGGTGTTTGTGGTACGTTGCTCGGCTACTTTGCGTTTCTTTGATATCCGCCGGTCGGTCAAGTACGTTTTCAGCAGGGTCAAGGGTGTTCGAGTTCAGTTCGTCAACGGGATCGTCACGTTCAGTCTGAGTTTCCGTCTGGGCTTCGCGTAGAGCATCGATTTCCGCCTGAGCCGCTTGTTTTCGTGCGGCCCAGCTTTGGAGGGCTCCTGTCTGCTTTCGATGCTGACGTTGAGTCTCTTCGTTGAGGATCTGACGCGACTTGGAGTAATCATGTACGGCGTGTTCGAGAGCAGCCTGTCGCGAAAAGAGAGGTCCATAAGCACCGCTGACGGCCAATTCCCGGTCCCGTTCAGCCAGTTGCCTGAGGGATTCTTCAACAGAGATCGTTTCGGGAAGGTGAATACCAACGAACGAAGGCTGTGGATTTCGCTGAAGCCGTTGCATTTCAGTCCGCGATGCACGGCCGTCGCCGATGGCGAATCCGACAACTGTAACGAGCAGTGCCAGTCCGACTGCCATGATTGCGCTGGTCATATACGGAAGTATTCCAGACGTCAGTGGAATTCCGTTCGGCATCGGATTGATGTTGATTCGCCTGGCGAGCAATGTCGGAGCGATATGAACTCCCCCGTTCGAATGATAGCCTTCTCGTTTGAAGAAATAACCCGTGATCCGAACCGGTTTCCGGAGGTTCTCACCCGGTTCAATTCCGTTTGGCAGACTCGTGCAAACGATCCGATAGGGGTGGTGACTTGAATCACCGGTAAAGACCCAGCCTTCATATACCTTGGTGACACCATACTTATTTCGACCCGCTTCAAATTCGTAAAGTCGAAATAAATCACCTTCAATCGTGACCGGCTCACCTCGATATCGATCGGGTTCGGTCATCAGATTGATGTACTGAACTTCGCGATCCGAAGCTCGTTGCAGTGTTGCGGCGGGAACGCGTCGGGCGTGATCGAGCAACCAATAGAACACCTCAGCTTCGTCACGACGAACACCGATGGTGTTGTCCTTAACGATATCGAGATACCGCTTGTCGATTCGAACCGTCGCAATCTCGTCTGTTGTGGATTGTGCTTCGTAATTTGAATGGTTTCGCGTGAAATTATCACGTCGCCGCAGGTCAATTGGTGGTTGACGGTTTTGGTTGTCGAACAGGGTTTGGTCCTGATCAACATCGTTGACGTACGGTACTTCTTTCCGATGACGTTTGGGAGCCGGTCTTTCGCGGGCGATTTCCTTTTCGGTGAAATTAAACTCATCGCGCACTGGAGGTATTTCGTTCGTTTCTACGCGATGAGGACGAACTGGTTCAGGCGTCTCATCGAACAGGGTGTTTGCTGCATTATTGTGTCGTATTGTTGTGGGCCGCTCAGAAGAGCGCTGTTTGGGTACGGGTTCACGTTCCTCTACGACGGTCGTTGGAAGCGGATCTGAATTCCAATCGTCGTCATCCCTGGAGGCGACATCGGCAGGAATTCGGTTGAATTCGTTAACCGATTGCGGACGCAAACTCGGTTCCTCGTCAAACGGTACTTGATCACTCGCTGCCAAGCCGTTGTCCGAAAAAGTCGATTGTTCGATTGGTTTCGAGGTCGAAGTACGGCGACGGAAAAATTGATCGGCGGAATGTTCTTCACGACTTCGCTCTTTGCTGCGAGGTACAAATAACTCGCGTTCTTGAGTCGTGTAATCTGCGCGTACGCGGGGAGATTGTCCGCGTATCCCATCGTTATTGGAGTCCGGGATCACGAACTCGCCCGGTTTGAGGTCTCGCTCTTCGCGGCGCACTTCAAAGACCAGTGAATCTGGCGATATGGCTGCCTGCTGTTGTGATCCAGTCTCATTTGCCGCCGGACGGTAGTTCAATGCACTGAGCGTGAACATGGTGATTGCGATCATTCCAACGAACGAATGCATTCGAAGTTGAAAGCGGCGATCAAGATAAGCTGGCGTGGTTTGCGAAGTTTCGAAGCGCATACCCACCCTATCGAAATTCAAGGTGAAATGAGGCCGGAAATCAGGGCATCCTTACCGTGATTTAATCGGCGTCGCGTAGTTTAACAGCTTTCGCCAAACTCACAATGTGATTCTTGAAAGTACTACGACAGTGTTTCCTCCCCCCAACGGCAAGATCGACCGACGATAAAGTTAGAGTACTTTCACGAAGAGGTTCGGCTACAAAGGTGCTTCCATGCCAACGTGAGCGGCGGCGTGACGAACTTTGTCGATCACATCTTGCGGAAGAAAAATACCCTCAGCTTCGGACTTTCGGCGTTGAGCCCATTCTCTCTCGCCCGGTAGCAGAACTCGTTCGACACCGTCTGCTGTCGGCGTCGCATGAATTTCATCAATCAGACGCTGCAAACGTTGTTCGAATGCTTCCAGCGGAACCATTGCACCAACATCGATCGCGATGAACGATGCGTTGTGATATGACGGACAAGCTGGATCGTCGAAGATCCAGCTTCCGACCTGCCAAGTCATATGACCGCCGGGAATGATGGCTGACAGGATTTCGCACCAGAGCCCGAATCCGTAACCCTTGTGACCTGCCATCGGTGCCAGTGCCGCTTTCGCCGGATAAAGGGATCCATCGGTGGTGGGTTTGCCGTCATGGTCGATCAGCCACGTGGGCGGAATTGGTTCGCCACGTTGAATTGCTGCGTAGATTTTGCCACCTGCAACCGCAGCTGTTGCCATATCGAGTAGGATTGGGTCGCCGTTACCGACCGGGATGCCATAAGCGATGGGATTGCTGCCGAGAACAGCACCGCGCGAGCCGGGTGCAGCAACGCTTGGAATGTCGTTGCCAGTCACCATGCCGATGAAGCCGGCTCGGGCGGCTGTCGCTGCGTAGTAACCTGCCGCGCCGATATGTCCGGTATTTTTCAGGCCGACATATGCGATTCCTACGTTCCGGGCTTTGGCCATCGCAGTTCGCATTGCGAAATCACTGCCAACCAGACCAAGAGCAGATTCGCCATTGATAATTGCCCAGCCCGCGCCTTCTCGCTCGATGCGTGGCGTGGCTGTTGCTCGATATCCGCCTGCTTTCAGCTTATTCAGATATCCTGCCAATGCCTTCGTGCCATGCGTGAAGACACCCATTGCGTCAGTTGTCACCAGGATCGTTGCGGCCGTTACGGCGTCGGTGCGAGACAATCCAACGCGAGCGAACGCTTCAACGCAGAAGTTCGTTAGAGAATCAATAGAAATCGATTTTGTTGCATTGTCATTGGTCATATGAATTATTTCTTTCGGTAAAACTCGACAGTCCTACGGACTCCATCTTCCAGAGTCACGGGTTGCCAATCAGGGAAGAGTGACGAGATAAAATGCGGTTTCGGAGGGATGTTCGAAGGGATTTCCGGTCCGTCCACCGAGATTCGCGAGCCAGAGCCCGGAACTACTCGGTCGATGATTTCGACAAAATCTTCAGTTGTGGCGAGTTGGCTCGGAAGATCGACGACGGTCGAACCGGGGGGCGTCTCCAGAGCCGAACGAACGAAGGCCAACGCGACATCTTCGACATAATCGTAGCCGACACGACCTCGGTAATTGATCGTATATGGTTCGCCGACAGCCGCTGCTCGGGCTGCTTGCGACGGGCCGGCAGTCAGCCCAACCGTCCGTTCTGGTCCATAGGCGACATGGGGCCGAATTCCGACCGAAGCAATTTGAAAATGACGCCAATATTGTTCAGCGATCAAGTCAAATGCCATCTTGAATGCACCGTAAAACGACGGCGGCCGGTTATCGGCTGCGGTCAATCCCAGCGAATTCAAGTTATCGTCTGCTTCGGGACCATAAACTGCATACGAACTGGCATACGAAATCCCCTTGATTTGTCCCGCGTTGATCCTCGCCAATTCGAATAAACCAACGCTTCCCATGATGTTAACTTCACAGCCCACATACGGGTCTTGCTGGCAATCAGGAGTCAACAACGCAGCAAGATGAATGATATGTGAGACATGCTGATGCGTGACGACGCGAGAAAGTAGATCGCGATCAAGTAAACTTCCCGCAACAAATTGAACTTTGGACGCATCATCACCGAGAATGCTTTTCCATCGTTCGGCATTGATTTGCCGATCAAAAGCAACAGGCTCAAGTCCGCGAGATAACAATTCCCTGATGACCCAAGTTCCAATAAATCCGCCGCCGCCTGTGACCAGGACCGTATTGCTCATCGTGTCGTTTGCCTCTTTCTGTCGCTGAAGTGAGTTTTTCTATCGATTCCGCATAGTCAGCGATCAAATTGAAAAATGAGATCGGGGCGTTCGCGATGCCCGATCTCACCACGTCCATTCTCAGACGGTGTTAATTCCGAACGCCATTGACGACGCTTGGCAATTTCTCGCCACGCAGAGCCATCACAGCAAGATTTGCGGCAGTTTCTCGCAGCTTTCGCACGGCAGGTACGCTGCACGAAGCGATGTGTGCCGAGGCGATGACCTGGCTCATTTTTAAAATCGGGTGATCGGCAGGGATTGGTTCCGGAGCAAAAACGTCAAGCGCCGCCGCAGCGACATGACCGTTTTGAAGAGCTTCAGTCAATGATGACGAATCAATCAGGTCTCCACGAGACAGGTTGACGATAAAGACTCCGCGCTTCGTGGTTGCGAGCGATTCGCGATTGATCATACCTCTGGTTTGTGCCATGGATGGGCAGTGCAGTGTGATCACGTCAGAAGTAGAAAGAAGCTCGTTTAATGCGACTGGAACAGACCCGGATCGCTCGATATCTTCGGCGGCGACAACGGGGTCATGGACAATGACTTTACATTTGAAGGCCCGCAGACGAGCGGCAACTTCACGGCCGATCCGGCCAAAGCCGACGACTCCAACCGTCAGATCGCGCATTGCTTTCATTTGGTCGAGTGGTGTTGCCAGACCCCATCTTCCTTCGCGAAGTAGCACACAGTTGGCGACGACCTGTCGAGTTGTCGCGAGGATGAAAGCGAGTGTATGGTCGGCCACTTCATCGACACAGTAGTCGGGAACGTTGCAAACTGGGATTCCTCGAGTTTTCGCGGCATCAAGATCGACATTATCCACACCGATCCCGTACCGGACGATAACCTTAGCGTGTTTCATACTGTCAATCACTTCGGCGTTAACGGGCGCGAACTGAGTGATGACCGCATCCGCGTCAGCAACTAGTTGAGTCAATTCTGTCGCAGGCCTTTTTTCTTTCCATGCCACCAAATCGTAACCCAATGGCTTAAGGATCCCCTCTTCCACATCGAGGTTCGGAAACGAATAGTCTGTGATCACGATTTTCATTATGAGCCGGCTTTCATGAGATCTTGCAGAAGTTCTGAGTGGTGTCGACCGGAAGGGTCAAGGCTTGATGCCGCGTATTATGACTGCGGAACAACCGGGTTTCACTACCGCACGGGAAATTCTTGCGAGAAATAAATTCTACATCCTTAAACAAAGGGAGCGGCATCGAGCGATTGGCCATTCATATCGCTGTTCGCCATAATCAAGGGATCTTTGTCCGTCTTTCACCCCGAGGTTCGACATGCTGGCCTATCTTCAATTGCTTCGGCTTCCGACGGTCTTTACCGCGATGGCCGACATCGTGTTAGGGTTTGTGCTGACGCACCGATTCATCTATGGTCCATTGAATCCTTTGGGGAATGAGTTCGCCGAACAGGCGATCGACTGGAACGAACCTGGTCAATTCTTTGGGCTGCTCGCCGCATCGTGTTGCCTTTATCTTTCGGGAATGGTGTTCAACGATGTTTTTGACTCAAGGCAAGATGCTGCAGAACGTCCCGCTCGTCCGATTCCCTCTGGGCGTGTTTCACTGAAGGCCGCGACGATACTCGGAGCCACGCTGATGGTTGTGGGTGTTTCTGCAGCCGCGACGGTAGGTCAGGTTTCCCTGCAAGTTTCTTTGTTGCTTGTCGCTGCGATTCTAGGCTACGACAGCATTCTGAAACGAACGCCAATTGGTCCGGTCGCCATGGGAAGCTGCCGATTCCTGAATGTCCTGCTGGGAGGCAGCGCGCAATTTGAATGGCTGCCAGGTTTGTTCAGTCTACCTCTATTTGCTGCTGCGATCGGTCTCGGGCTGTATATCACCGGGGTCACTTTGTTTGCTCGTACCGAGGCACGCGTCAGTAACCGCTGGCAACTCGGATTGGCGCAATTGATTATGAACGTCGGTTTTGCAGTACTCGTCTGGTTGATGGTCACATGGCCCAATCGTTCGCCGGTCGACGTCACGTTAGCGATGCTGGGAGTGGTTGCATTCACCATCAATCGTCGAGCCATTGAGGCCCTGAAACATCCCACACCGAAAACTGTTCAAGGGAGCATCAAAGTCATGCTGTTGTCGATCGTGATTATTGACGCAACATTGATTTACTGGTTCCTGAATACTCCTGACAGTATTGGCTATGGCAGGGCACATGCTCTGGCGACAGCGGCCCTGGTAATCCCGGCATTGTTGTTAAGTCGCGTCATCCCCATGACGTGAGTTGGCCAGCAGCATTACGAGATCGTGAATCAGTTGAATTGAGAGACTTGTCAAGTTGTTCCGTGAGATCTGCCTCCGGGAATTGGCGGTCGAACTGACAACCGACTCGTCGAACGCTATCATCCAGCCCGGCTGGTTTTGTCTTTTTGCCCCTTCGTTGCGAAAGTTTTTTCGAGCATGGCGAACGTCACCTACAAGTCCGCGGGTGTTGATCTTGAGCTTTACGATGAAGCCATGCGGCGATTGCCCAGCATGATGCAGCGGACCTTCACGCCGCGAGTGATTCCGGTCGCAGACGCTTTTGCTGGTTTAATGCGGTTGAACCATTCCAGCCGACCTGGAGCAGCGTCTTATCAGGATCCTGTTCTGGTTTCTGGAACCGACGGTGTCGGAACCAAGCTAAAAGTGGCTCAGTTGGTTGGCAAATTCGATACTGTCGGAATCGATCTGGTTGCCATGTCCGTCAACGATGTTTTATGTCTGGGTGCTGAACCACTGCTGTTTCTCGACTACCTGGCACTCGGGAAGGATAATCCCGACTTGATCGGTGCATTGGTCAAAGGTGTCAGCGACGGTTGCGTTGAATGTGGGGCCGCTCTTTTAGGTGGCGAAACGGCCATCATGCCCGATATTTACCATGATGGCGATTTTGACATGGCGGGTTTTTGTGTCGGCGTGGCCGAGCGAACTCGTCTGATCGATGGAAAGGCGATTCGTCCCGGTGACGTTGTCATCGGGCTTCCTTCAAGCGGTTTTCACTCCAACGGTTATAGCCTGATCCGTAAAGTTGTTTTCGGGATGGCGGGATTGTCAGTCGATCAGCAGATTCCTGAGTTGGGAAAGACCGTTGGCGAGGTCCTGCTCGAGCCGACACGACTTTACCCTCGATTGATTTTGAACATCCTGAAGTCTTACCGGGTGAAGGTCGCCATTTCTGGACTGGCCCACATTACCGGCGGGGGCTTGAAAGACAACATCGAACGATTGCTGCCGGATGGCTGTCGACTGCAACTCGACCGGAAAGCGGTGCCGGTACCTGCGTTGTTTACATGGCTGCAGGGTCTGGCAAATATCGATCGTGACGAGATGTATCACGTATTCAATATGGGAATCGGTTTTACGCTCATCGTCAGGCCTCAATTCGTTGACAGCATTCGTCGTCAATTGACGCGAGCTGGAAGTGAGAATTGGATTGTTGGAACGGTAAAGTCGGGAACTCGCGGCGTGGATTACATTTCGTAGTACTGAGCAAAAACTTTGGGTGCCACTGCATGATCGTCTTCGGTCACGCAGTGCTCTTCGATCGCAATAAGAATCGTGAAGGCACTGCGTCTCCGAAGACTCCGATGCCGTGGCGCCTCAACCACTGACCCAAGTGAGAGCATTCGTTGATGGCAGCCGCTCGTCAGTATCGCCGTGTGTTTGCGACTTTCTTTCGTAATTCGCTGATGCGCGAACTCGCGTTTCGCGGCAATTTTTTGATCACGCTGGTCACTCGCGGCTTTTGGTTCTCTATACAAGTCGTAATGTTTGACTTGATCTTTCGAAACGTGAGTCAAATCAATGACTGGAGCCGGGAAGAGTATTTTGGCTTCATGGCCACGGGGATGCTGGTCAATGCGATCGTTGAAACGTTTTTCATGCCCAATTGTGCCCGCTTTAGCGAGTTAATCCGAACCGGGGATCTTGATTTTGTCTTGTTGAAGCCAATCGACACTCAGTTTCTCGTATCACTGGAAAAAATGGAATTGGCGATGGTCTCGCAGATGGCGTTCTCGCTTGGATTACTTTTTTATTCTCTCAGAGGCGCAAATCACCAGGTCACGATCACAGAGGTGGTCATCTATTTACTCTTGATCGTCGCCGGAGTGACTTTTTTTTATAGTCTTATGATCGGGCTGGCGGCGACAAGCATTTTCTTCGGGCGTAATCAGGGGCTGCTCGACTTTTGGTTCTACGTCACAATCTTCGCTCGTTATCCGAGCGACATATACAGCGGTTCGCCAACCGCTGAGGTCTTTCGGTTTCTATTTTCGTACGTATTGCCAATTCTACTTGTGATTACGGTACCCGCACATGTGATATTGGGGAAAGTGCTGGCACCAAGCTGGTTAGGACTGTATACGCTTGCCGCAGCAGCCATCTCTTTCGTCGTTGCGAGAGCCGTGTTCCACTGGTCTCTCAAGCATTACCGAAGTGCAAGCAGTTGAAAAAGTCTTATTTCTTCTTCTTTTTCGATTTTGGCTTAACTTCTTCCTCTTCTTCATCGAGGTCGAAGTCTTCAAACGCATCGTCGCTGTCTTGCGCCACGATTTCTTCGCTTGAGTCAGCAAGGTCAAAGTCCGAGGCCGCTTCGACGGCATCATCATCATCATCATCATCATCATCGAGAGCCTCGATCGTCTCACTCGGTTCATCAGAGACTTCAACGTCGTCATCGACCTCTTCGATATCGTCACCAGTTGATTTTTTCGCATCTGCCTTTGGTGCGGCTGGTTTGCGGCTACCGCCAAACATCACGCCGAACGGTATTAGCAATGCGGTCGCAGCAGCGAGCAAAGTCAATCCCATTACGACGTATGCGATGGTTGAAAGGCTTTCGGAGTAGGAAAGCATCGCCATGACCAATACGTAGATAAGATACGCAGCGGGAATCGCAGCGACCAATGACGTCAACATTCGTTGCAATTTTGTCACGGCAGGGATTCCAAAAGATTAAAACGGACTTCTCAGGAAGAAGTGACTCTATCAGTGTCGTCAAAGTTCTCTGGATACATCAAGCAACAGCTCCTGGTGAGCCGCTTGCGGTGGCCTTGGAGCAACTTGATTTATCGTAATGACCTCTACCAATCGGTCACAAGATCGGCTTGAGGGAATCCGCGACCCCACTCGAATTCCTTTTCCGCGATTTCTCACTGTCAAGGTTCGCCAGTTGTAACGATTTTATCGATTAGTATGGCCCCATATCGATGCCGACAGGAGTTTTTCGATCGGAGATGGACCATTAGACGTTGGGAAGACTGAGGTTTAACATTGACTTAATACCCGTGAATGCGGGGTTAAGCGGCATTTCGCTCGACTTCGATGGAACTGGAATTTGTCTCGAGTGCGATTGAGGCAGGGGGCGGTTGCTGATCAAAGCCGGTTTTATGAACTTTCATCGATACCGCGGGGCTTTCAATCAACCACCATGACAGGATAGCGCAAACAACCGTGACCAGGGTGACCAGACCTAGATGCCATGAGTCGTGCTTCCAGCCAAGTTGTACTAGTGCGTTAATTGCCAGCCCATGATAGAGGTAGACTCCGTACGAAATATCATTGCCTCGCAAAACGAATTCACTTAGCGAACGCCATGAGAAGGCAAAAGACAGTACGGTCATCGCCAGTAAAAGCCGCGCCAACAACACGGAAGTTGGCGATGATGAGAGCGTTGCTGGCCCCCAGGGATTGAGCAGCACCATGCATGCGGAAAATCCGGCAAACCAAAATGCGATACGATTTTCGAGTAATGGCCGAAGGCTTTCAAAATTTCGCTGCAACATGATCCCTAGCAGAAACATGTAAAGATGCGGTATCGGTGTTACCATCTGCAGCTTGGTCCAGTTACTATCGGGGTCGGCGTACTGCGACAACTGGAACCAGTATGCAAACGAAGCCAACGCTAATGCTGCCAGACCAAAGTCGGCCCAGCGTCGACTCACTCGATTCACAAATCCCACGTAGAGAATTGGAAGTGACACATAGAAACCTAATTCAACGGGGATCGTCCAAAGGCTTCCGTTTAAAACACCGAGACCGAATCCTCGCATGAACGCGGGATTGTAGACCTGCACGAATGTGGACTGTGCGATGATCCAAAGCCCAAAAGACAGACTGGTCGCGATGGAGGGGGTGATCGTACCAAACGAGGTTGCAACCAGTACTCCGACGGCCAATTGGACCCACAATGCCGGATAAATCCTCAATACGCGTTTCGTGGCGTAGTCTCGCCAGTTGTCCGATCGTTCCCACGACCGCGAGATCAAAAATCCGCTGATTGTGAAAAAAATCGGAACTCCTGGAAACCAGTGAATGAAATTGGAGAGCGTCGGATCACCGATTCCCGTCGTAATCCCCAAGTGCCAGCAGGTATGGCAATAAACCACTTGTAATGCGGCCAGAAGTCGAATGAGATCGAAGTTGTTTGGACGCATTCTTACTTCTTTCTCTCGAGGAACTTGACATTTTAGCTGTCGTAAAAGTTCCTTGGGTTCATGGAGCGGAAGCTCCCGGTAAACCGCTTGCAGCGGCTCTCGAGGAGCTTGAAATTTTATGTGTTGTAAAAGTTCCTCGAGTTCATGGAGCCGGAGTTCCTGGCGAACCGCCTGCTGCGGCTGGCCAGGAACTTATCTAATAATCGGTCTGCTTATGCCGCTCGGCTTTTTTCGGTTATCGTTGTTGGAGTGAGCTCTTTCTTAGAGGCGACGTTCATGACTTTCTGAATCGCCCGTGCTGTCTCTTCAATTTCTGTGACCCTGAGAGTCGGGTGGACCATGAACATCAGACTTGTCTCGCCCAGTTCACGAGCGACTGGAAGACGATCTTTTGGTCGCAGTCCTGGTTGATCGAAGGCTTTTTCCAGATAGATTTCGCTGCATGAACCGGGACCGCAAGAGACCCCTTCCGCTTGAAGATTCTGGACAATCCGATCACGCGTCCAACCAGCATTTAAATACTCTGGCCGCACAAAGGCGTAGTACTTGTAATAGCTGTGCGACATGTGAGCTGGCGCCTGAGGGATCCGCAACGCGGGGATTGTCGCCAGTGAGCTGGTGAGCATGGAGGCGTTTTTGCGCCTCGCTTCAATCCATTCAGGCAATCGCTTTAACATTACACGGCCCATAGCGGATTGCATTTCGGTCAAACGCCAATTCGTACCGAAGCTTTCGTGCAGCCAGCGGAATAGATGCGGTTGATGTGGTTTTTGAATTGCCGACAGGCTTTTGCCGTGATCTTTGAGGCTCCAGCACTTATTCCATAGTTCGCGGTCATTGGTGGTCATTAACCCACCTTCGCCACCAGTCGTCATGATTTTGTCCTGGCAGAACGAAAATGCGCCGACGTGTCCAATCGTACCAACGTGGCGACCTTTGTACGTCGCATGGTGAGATTGAGCACAGTCTTCGATGACCTTGATTCCATAAGTCCGCGCCAGATCCATAATTGGGTCCATATCGCAAGGCCAGCCCGCCAGGTGGACTGCGACGATCGCGCGGGTTCGGTGTGTCATCGCGGCCCGAATTGTGTCAACTGACAAAGTCTGGCTGTCTCGATCGACATCTGCGACGACTGGTTTAGCACCGCGCATGACGGCACAACTGGCAGAAGCGATGAATGTACGACTGGGGACGATGACTTCATCTCCCGCTCCAATTCCCAACCCGTATAGCGCCAGCTCCAGTGCAACCGTTCCGTTCGTCAAGGCGATTGCGTGTTTTGAGCCAATGGCTTCAGCGTACTCTTTTTCGAAGAGTTTTCCTTCTTCTCCTGTCCAGTAATTGACCTTGTTGGAGCGAAGGACTTTGGTTGAAGCTTCGATGATTTCTTCATCAAAATAAGGCCAGGGTGAGAAAGTTCCCTGTCGAACGGGTTTTCCACCTTCCAGGGCCAAAACGTGATCATCAAAATTGACCGTCTTCGACATCGAGAATCCTTCCGGCGCGAGATTGGTTGGTTTAGTTTATTTCTGAGTGAAGCGATTTCAAATAGCGTAACGTAAATACGTTCCCGTGATTTCTTGTCTTCTTCCCGACGCTGACACCATTCAGGTCCCTGGTTTCAAAAAAATGTGGTAAATCTTTTTAGTCGCCTAAGCCGACCTATTCAGTTCGACAGGTTCTGCATGACGAACGATTCGGGGTGATGGTCCCACCAAGGTACAGCCGCGAGGCACGTTGTTGATGACAACGGTACCGGCTCCGACTGTGACATCCGTTTCGATCCGAATATTTGGAATCACACTGCTACCGGTGCCCAATAAACTGCGGTCGTCTACACAAACAGTCCCGGACAAATGTGCTCCAGGTCCGATACCAACATAATCCCCAATCTGACAGTCATGGTCGATCGATGCTGATGTGTTCACAATAACGTGGCAGCCGACGGAAACATGGGGCTGGACCACAGCCCCAGCGAATACGACTGTTCCGGCTCCCAGTTTGGCAGAGTGATGAACGAACGCACGAGGATGAATGGCTGTGATCCATTCGATCGGTAGCGATTCAACAAGTTTCTGTCGAATTCGAGCATCGCCGATTCCGACGATTCCTGAAAACCGATGAGGTGTTGCCCTCACATCAGCGATCGGGCCACGAACCGGAATTCCCAGGATCTGTGTGCCCCAGAGTTGTGAGTTGTCATCATAAACCGCTTCGACAGCAACACCGGCTGCCTGCAACGTGCTCACGACGACCTTCCCATGACCGCCAGCCCCGATGACGACGACTTGCTTAGAGCCTTCGAAGTCCGGCATGGAAACGTGGCCTTCAGCTGTGATGCCTTTGCGACCGAAAACCGCAGCAAACGTCTTCCAAAGGATTTGTACATCCAGCCAGAAACTTTGATTGTCGACGTACCAGACGTCGAGTTGGAATCGTTCGTCCCATCCGACCGCGTTACGACCGTTCACTTGCGCCCAACCGGTGATGCCAGGCGTGACATCGTGTCGTCGAGCTTGTTCCGAAGAGTACATTGGCAGATACCGAACCTTGAGCGGACGAGGTCCGACGAGGCTCATCTGGCCGATCAAGACATTCCAAAGTTCTGGAAGCTCGTCCAGGCTGCTGGCACGCAGAAATTTACCGAATGCTGTCAGCCTCAAATCATCGTAAAGCAATGCGCCGTTTGCATCCCGTGCGTCGGTCATCGATCTGAATTTGCAGATTTTAAACAGCATTCCTCCACGTCCAGGGCGTTCCTGACGAAACAGCACGGGCGAACCGAGGAAAACACGCACAAGGACTGCCGTCACAGCCAGGAGAGGCGCAAACAGAATCAGTGCGGGTACAGCGACTGAGAGATCAAACAGCCGTTTGCCGAATCTGCGATAAAAGCCTTTCGACATATCAGGCGACCTTTTTATTGCCGATCTGTTGGACCAGTTCACCAAATTGCAGAGCTTGCTTATTGCGATCGAAGAATTTGATCACGTAGTCGCGAGCGGACCGACCCATCTGTTCGCTTCGCGGTCGATTAGAAAAAAGTGTCCGGACGGCATTTGCCATCGCTTGAGGATTTCCCGGAGGAACAGGAATACCGCCGTCAGCTGCTTCAATGACCTGGCGGATGACGCCATCGATTGCCAAGACGACGGGCCGCGATGCCGCCATGTAATCAAACACCTTGTTTGGATAGGTCGTGCGAAACATCGGGATGTCGCGAAGCACAGCCAGACAAACGTCAGACTCGGCCAGAATCTCTGGCATTTGCGATTTAGGTCGCGACCCGGTGAATGTCACATTTTTAACATTCATTTCACGAGCGAGTTCTTCGAGTTTCGGTCGGTCTTTTCCATCGCCAACCATCAGGAAGTGAACGTCAGGAACGTCACAGAGCATGGTCGCCGCTTCCAGGACGACTTCGAGGTTGTTGGCCATTCCCATGGCACCGGCATACGTCACAAGATATTTGCCGTGGAGCTTGAATTCTTCACGCAGGCCACCCGCCGAGGGTTTGACTTGGAACATGTCAGGATCAACTCCGTTGGCAATAAAGCTGATTTTTGCTGCGGGAATCCCGAGACCAATCAAATAATCACGATACGCCGGTGAATTCACGAGCAGGTGATTCGCCCGGGCATAAAGAAAACGTTCCAGCCTTCGTGCCATCCAGATCAAAACCGGATTCTTCAAGACGCCCATGTCAACCGCGAATTCAGGCCACAGATCTCGAATTTCCAACAGAAAGGGTCGCCATTTGACGACAGAGATGACCCAGGCAGAGACGGCCTGGAAAATCGGTGGCGATGTGCCAATCACCAGGTCCACGTTCTTGACCTTGAGTGCAGTCCAGACCGAACTGACCATGAACGATAGAAACGAAACGATTCGCCACATGAAACTGCGGTGCAGGGCTGAATACGTCCACGCCCGCTGAACCTTCACTCCGTCAAAATCTTGAACTCTTTCATCCGCAGCGCACTTCTTCCCGCTGAGATAACTCAGGTCACTCGCCACGATCGAGAACGCATGTCCTCCGTCGACGAACCGCCGCGCCAACTCATAATGTCGCGTTCCACCGGCATCGTCGGGTGAGACAAACGCTTGATGGATTAACAGGACGTGCATCTGCGAAACTCCGGAATCAAATGTGGCAGTAAATGGTTGAGGGCAGGGAGGTTCTTTTCGAGCGAACCGTCAGCATGGACGGATGCCACTAATGGCATTCCTTTGGCGTTGATGAGATTGAGTGACGCGGCGGCATTCCATTCCGAACCGCGCACATGAACGAGATCGCGATCGATCGATACACTTTGAGCATCCGGGCCCAGCAATGTCGCAAAGACAATTTCAGCCGATGTCGACTCGACACAGGCTGATAAAGCAGGCTCGACCGAATGGTAGTAAGTTGATCGCCAACCAAGCGCGGAGTCAGTTGCCGCTCGAGTCACAGTGAATTTCACTGACGAGGACGACGACGCGATGGCAAGGCGATAGGGTCCCTTAGGCGTCTGTACTTCAATTGAGGTTTCAGCCTGATCCGTTTTGAATGGTCCATCAGCGAGTAACCAGTGCAGGCGATAATCATGGGGTTGGCGGCCGCTCAGCGAATCGACAACCAGCCAGTGTTCGGCACCCAATCGGACGAGTCCACGACGATGCGTCACAGGGTCAGGCAAACGACGATAGCCATCGTGCTCACCATTCCAGCATGAAACATCACCCTGACACGTAACCTTTCGCCCGTAGGACTTTCCTTTCAGCCAGGGCAGCCATAGAAAGCGACTTGCGCGGTCCATCTGGTCCTTGTTGTCGACGGTGACCGTATTGTGAAAAGATGTATGCGCGAAAGGATTATTCCACGGTGGCGGTGAGTTATAGCTATAGGTTCCCGGGTCGATAACGATGTTCTCGCCTCGCCACCAGATATCAACGTGCAGCATATCCGCTTGCGAAGGACGATGATGGAACGTCGCGGCACGAGTCACCGCATACCCATCGGATGCCCGTATCGAAACATAGCCGCCGACAGGTGCTTCAAAGTCCGACCGAGAAGTGGTTTCGGGATCGCAGATGGAACCCGATTGTGAAGACCGCAATTCACCGACGCCAGATCGGACGTCTCGAACTTTCTGGTTTGAGGTCTTTTTGACACCGAACAGCCAGAGTAAATCTTCATCCCAAGGGCCTGAGTCATATCGACATTGGCCTGTTGTGAGGAAACTGGTCGCCTGAACGACCGGACGATAGTCACGATAGTCCAGATTGTTCAGAGGCAGAATTAACGCTCCGTCGTCCTGTCCATAACAGGGGACGCGGCCGGTCAATTCGTCCTGAAGCTGAAAGACAAATTCGCCCGCCTTCGCAATACGATCGCGAAGTGAGTCTGAGAACGGTTGCTGTAACACATCACCCAGCCGGATTGACCAGATGTAATCATGTAACATGACTCGATGGTAATTCATGGAGTGTTGCGAGAACGCACCATCTTCGTAGATCAATTCTACGGCCTGACTCTCCAACAGTTTTTTTCCGCTTGCGGCCCATCGTTTTGAATCAACGAATTCAGGGAACAATGAACCGATTGTCCAGAGTCCCATCGCCTCACTCAGCCCGTGATTATTCCGTTGGCTGAGTGCATAGCCGATATTGGATTCGATTCGCAGTCCGGACACCGCAATCATTTGAGCCAGCATCGCCAGTCGAGCTGGTGTCGACGCCGCGCTGGCTCCAAACCCGTAAATCCCAAAACACCATGCTATCACGCGCAGACTGATCTCTTGCCCGCACTTCCAATTCACGCCAGTTTCGGGTGGATTCGCTTCTCGCCAGCTTTCGATGAGTTGCCAGAAGTGTTCCGCGTACTGTTCATTTCCTGTCCGCCAGAACGCTCGCACAAGTGGAAACACAAAGGCGAAGCGATTGGTTTCCCAAACAAGCTTGATGTCACCAGCCCCGAAATCGCTAATCTGACTCCAATGTCGATTTTCGGGAAATTCCTGGTCGTGGATCGGATCAGCGTGCCAGCGAGGAGGGAACCCGATATTCAACCGGTCGTGAGAAAAAAACGAAATGAAACCCCGGCCAATATCGTCCGCCGCAGTGACCGGCGATCCACTTGAAATATCCCATGTATCGAAAACAGCGCGAAACGCTTCTCGTTCTTCTGGATCAAAGAAGAATCGCGGGGCTGAGTTCCGCCGATACTCGCAATATCGCTTGGGATCGGCAAGTAATCGATCGGTAAGGAACCTTGCAAGGGGCTGCTCTTCCCATGTCGTGGCAGGAAGTTGAAGCCGAACGAATCCACTTTTCAAGCGCATCGCATGCCATGTCCGATACATCAGCCACTGAGGGCCGAAATATCGCAGCAGCTGCGAACAACGATGAAGGTGGGAGACATTCACTTCGTCGGAATCCTTCGAGTTCGAAATCGGACTCGCTGGGCTGAGTTTTAAAAAAGACGTGAGCCTAAGCGGCACGCCGTTGCGGAATGGCTTCAACATTCAGGACAACATCTGCAATACGTTCCGAAGCAGATCCATCCCATAACGGTGGAATACGTCCACCCTTCCCATGTCCCGCCAGAATCTGAGAAACCTCACGGCTTAACAGTTCCATATCCGTACCGACGAGCGTGTTGGTACCGTGTGTCACGGTGACGGGCCGTTCGGTGTTTTCTCGGACCGTCAAGCAGGGAATGCCTAAGGCGGTCGTTTCTTCCTGAAGTCCGCCCGAATCAGTGATGACGACAGTCGCTCGCTGTTGCAATGCGAGACATTCGAGGTAACCCGTCGGCGGAATTGCAAAGAACCTCGTCGAATCCTCAAAGTGGTAGCCGAGACTTTCAATTCGAGCTTTCGTTCGAGGATGAACTGGGAACACAATTTGAAGTCGATCGCTGATTGATGTTAATGTCGCCAGGATGCGTTTCAGTGTTGCCGGGTCGTCGACGTTGGACGGACGGTGCAGTGTGACCAAAGCAAAGTCATCGCTCAGATTTCGAATCTCTGGCATTCGCGCCTGCGGCAGTAAAGTCCGTAGCGTGTCGATCATGACATTTCCGACAAAATAGATCTTCTCACGAGCGACCCCTTCGCGAAGAAGGTTCCCTTCCGCCTCTTCCGACGGAATCAGCAACATGTCAGCCAGCTGGTCCGTGACAAGACGGTTAATTTCCTCGGGCATTGTGCGATCAAAAGACCGTAACCCCGCTTCAACGTGCGCGAGCTTTGTGCCCAATTTGGCGCAAACTAATGTTGCCGCCACAGTGGAATTCACGTCGCCGTAAACGAGAACAAGGTCTGGCTTTCGTTCGAGAATTGTTTTCTCGAATCGAATCATGACTTCTGCCGTCTGGACGGCATGTGAGCCCGAGCCGACTTCAAGCGAAACATCAGGTCGCGGAATTTGTAGTTGCTCAAAGAAAATGTCGGACAAATTGGCGTCGTAGTGCTGACCCGTATGAACAAGTGACTGTCGAACTCCGGCACGTCTGCGGAACGCCGCATGAACAGGAGCCACCTTCATAAAGTTCGGCCGCGCGCCGACAACGTGTAGTACGTGCATTGGAATCCATTCCTGTTACGCCGTCTTAGCGAACGGCTCGATCTCTTGAGCGAATAAATCAAAGTTGCAAGGCGAGCAGCGAACCACTTCCTGTGTTTCCGCCGCACGCATCACGTCAAAACTCACTTGCGTGACTTCTGCCAGTTCTTCTATCGAGATTGGAGAAGTCCCACCTTTTTCGATGGCTTCCAGAAATGCCTTGACTTCTGCGACATGCCCCTTGTCTTGCTGCCACAGGTTCATATTGCGAAATTTTTTCCAGCCCACTGCAGTCATTCGGCGAAAGTTATCGAGCTGAATCACTCGGCCCGCACAGAAGACTTCCAGCCGCTCTTTTGAAATCGACCGATGTCCGTTTGCCAGATAGTGCACGGTTCCGAATGAGCCATCTGCAAAAGAGAGCGTCATCGACATTTTGTCGTCACGAATCTCGACAGCAGAATCTCGTCCGAACATCGTCGCCTGAACGGCAACAATCGGATGGCCGCAGAGAAAACGCAAAAGATCGATAAAGTGACAGCCTTCGCCAATCACTCGGCCACCACCGGCAACGGGATCGTGAACCCAGTGATTGCTCGGAATACTTCCAGCGTTGACGGTCATAATGAACGATTTCGGCTCGTGAACCTCGCACAACAGCGACTTCATTCGCTGGATTTGAGGAGCGAACCGGCGATTAAAACCGACCGTGAAAATCGGTGCGCGACCAATTCGCTCTTGCGAGACCCGTTTGTAGTTTTCGACGACACGGGCTAGATCAGCCGCGTTTAATGCCATCGGCTTTTCGACAAAGACATGCTTCCCCGCTTCAAGAGCCCGACACGTCAGGCTTGCATGACTGTCGTGCTGAGTTGCAATGACGATCGTGTTAATTTCCGGGTCGGCCATCACGGCGTCCAAGTCACTGGTCGCCTTTTCGAAGCTAAACTTTCTCGCGGCATACGCAGCGGTCAGTCCGTTTCGTGACGCGACACAGGTCAGTTTTGCTCCGTTTTTCCGAAATGCCGGAATTAAGACCTGCGAGGCATAGTTTCCCGCTCCGATAATCGCCACACGGGCACTCACAGCCGATTGAGTATCGCTGGCAACCTGCAAACGAACCGTCCGTTTACGAAGTGGAGACTCTGCCACAGGCTCTGGTTGGGGGTATTCGAGCAGGACTCCTAACGATGGTTGTTTACTCGAAATCAAACCATAAGCGTCGACCGCGTAATCGATTGAGAACCGATGTGATACGAGCGGATCTGGATTGACCCGCCCATCAGCCATCATGTCGAGCATCGCTTCAAAATTGCGTTGTTCGGTCCAGCGAACAAATCCGACCGGATAATCGTTTCCACGTTGTTCGTAGTCCGCGTCGTATCGGCCAGGTCCGTACGAACACGAGACTTGGAAAGAGAGTTCCTTCTCGTAGAAGTCGGCTCGTGAAAGTTTCAAGCCGACAACACCGACGAGTACAATGCGACCGCGTCGCCGGCACATTTGAGCCGCCTGATGCATCGGTTCATCGCTGTCAGTGGCCGCCGTGATGATGACCCCATCGACACCTCGACCACGCGAAAACTGCGTTGCGGCAGCCACGGGATCGCCACTGCCTAAATTAAATGTCTCGGCCCCAAGATTCTCGGCCAGCTTCAGTCTCGACGGCGAGAAATCCAGGCCCAGCACGCGACAACCATGAGCTTTCAAAAGCTGCACAGTGACAAGACCGATTAACCCCAGTCCTGACACGACAAACGCTTCGCCGAGCGTCGGTTGCGCGAGACGGACTCCCTGCAATCCGATCGACCCGAGGACGGTAAACGCCGCCGCCTCGTCGCTGACATTATCGGGAATTTTTGCACATAAGTTTTTTGGGACGCAGACGATTTCTGCATGGGCGCCATTACTGGCAACCCGATCTCCCGCTTTAAATTCGTTGACTCCTGTGCCAACTTCAAGAACTGTCCCGACGTTACAATAGCCGAGCGGAATCGGTTGATCGAGCTTGCTTCGCACTGCGGTCAAGGTCGGAACAAGCCCGTCGGTTTTGACTTTGTCGAGGACCTGCCAGACTTTGTCGGGTTGTTTCCGAGCTTTTTCCAGTAAGCTCGCCTTGCCAAATTCGACCAGCATCCGCTCGGTACCGGCGGAAACGAGGCTGACACGAGTTTGAATGAGGATCTGGCCCGGCCCAACGGCAGGGCAGGGGACATCCACTAACTCTGTCTGACCATTCGCCAAAGATTGCAGTATCTGTCGCATCCGTGCGATTCACTCATCAAATGACCATGACTGGCATAAAGAACGGCCGGGAAGATACGTAGACATCTAAAGTGCCACAAGTGCAGTTTCGGAACCCCACAGTCGCCATCCCCCGCAGACTCAATAGATCCCCCCATCGCCGGGACAGCAGGGTTCCACCCCGAGCCACCTTCTCTGTTTCGCCCAAAACGGTAAGGTGGGACAAGTCATCGGAGTCTCTGGACTTGCCCATGAAATGTGGGCGCGGGATTAGGGTTATAATGCCTGCTCGAAGTTTACGGGTGATTGATGACCGAGTGTCGAGTGCCTTCTGACTCGGTTGTAAAAAGTTTCGATGTATTCAAAGAGGCTTTGACGA
>CAIOKO010000192.1 GCA_903858935.1 uncultured Schlesneria sp.
CTGCGACGCTTCGCCGTCACCCTGCTGAAACGCCATCCGGCAATAGACAGCCTCCGGGGAAAGATGCTACGCTGCATGATGAATCCAGACTTCCTCACCGAAGTACTGACAAATCAACAACTTTGATATGCGCTGGCCGTGTCATCTTTACGAGGTCCAAAAATGACTGCGCTGAGCACCAGAAGTTTCTACATCGAGCAGGTTCACAATGTCACGGTAGTCTGTTTTACCGTGTCGTCGATTGTCGACCCTAATTACGAGTACGTTTCTGACGAACTTTTTGAATTGGTCGAAGACGTGACTGCCAACGGACCGATTCAAGTGGTTCTCGACCTGGGTAGCGTGCGTCGCATTGATGACTGGGGGCTGGCGATGTTGCGAGCCTTTCACGAAACGATCGAGAGCCACGGCGGCACGACGATCCTTTGTCGAATTCCACAAAGCGTTGCTTCTGTACTAAGCAGCGCCGGGCTGAAAGACAGTTTTAACCTTCGCGAGACACGTGGCGAAGCAATCTGGTCATTTTGATCAATCAAGAATGGTCAGTCGCTGCGAGGCCGTGTTCATTCTGAACGGCGTGGCCGACTGTATATCAAAATTCACTGAGCAGGCACGCGACATCAATGCTGTGACGGGGGAACATGTGTGAAAAATTTGTCGCTTCTGTAATCCGAAGTTGAGTTGATGGCAGGTCAGTTCACCGTTGGCTGCTTCGCAATCGTATTGAATTTTGGTAGAGTTTTTACTCAAGAGACGCAGTCGTCATTGTTTGTGATGCGATGGAGCTGAGTCCGCCGAAAATGCGGCGGAGCGGGGAAGCAAGTGAGAATCTAAATCGGTATCGCCCGAGGAAGAAACTTTCGGTTGCAGGGTAATCCCCCTTTTAGGCCCGTCGAGGACGCGGAATAGATCGCACGACAAGAATTCGCTGCGTTGGTTCCTCGTGTAACTAGTCCGTGGGTCGGACTGGCCTCGCCGCACACGACCGTGTTGCGTCTCCTGGAGAGATTCGATGTTGGTTCAGGGGAATCGGCCGCGCCAGTTGCACTGGTATCATGCAGGGCCGATGTTGTTTGGCGACTGGGGTACAAGTCGCCTTTACGTGTTGGGTCTATGCTTTTTTCATGCTCGCCACGCATCGCTCTGGTTCATGATAGCGATGTCGGCGCTGCTTGTTGGAGTCGGTTGGGCTTATTCGATCATCTGTCGATTGTACCCAGACGGTGGTGGTGTTTATTCGTCGGCGCGGCATAAATCGCAATCGCTGGCGGTATTTGGTGCTCTCTTGCTAGGGGCGGACTATGTCGTTACTGCGGCGTTATCTGCACTGGATGCGTTTCATTATCTAGATCTTCCGTACCCGGCAGTTTGGGCGGCAATAAGTATCGCGTTTCTGGGGATTTTGAATATTTTCGGTCCGACCAAAGCAGGGGCTGCGGCACTCGTAGCAGCCATTTTGACGGTCATATTCAGTTCGGTGATCGGATTCGCGTCCGTTCCCTCTTTATCGCATGCCCATATCACACCACTAAGCGGTTCACCAATGAGCTGGTGGTCCCAGTTCACTGGAATCATTCTGGCCATCTCTGGTGTTGAAGCGGTTGCGAATATGACCGGGATCATGGTTGAGCCCGTCGAAAAGACTGCTCGTCGAGCAATTTGGCCAGTTCTGATCGAAATCGTCATTCTGAATCTCGTGCTGACATTAGCGATGTCCGCGATACCCGAGAAGGCGTTTACCGAAAAAGTATCGGCGGAAATGACACATGAATTTGAAAAGAACAATGTTCCGGAAGAAGATCAACCTTATCTGGCACATCGTGATGATATGCTGAAAATGCTGGCGTCCTACTACGTCGGAGACACGTTTGCGAAGGTCGCGTCGGTCGTCTTTGCGTTGTTGTTATTGTCCGCCGTTAATACCGCAGTAACAGACCTTGTCAGCATCCAGTACATGATGGCGCGGGATCACGAATTACCGAACGCATTTGCTGGGCTCAATAAATGGGGGATGCCATTCATACCGCTTGTCATTTCCGTGCTGGTTCCCCTTTTTACTGTGCTACTTGTTCCAGATGTGGGCCATTTAGCGGACTTATATGCAATCGGCGTCGTCGGTGCTGTCGCCGTGAACCTCGGAAGCTGCGTAACGACACTTGGACTGCCGCTCAAAAAATGGGAACGTGCGGCGATGTCTGTACTCGCGGTGCTGATGCTGGCCATCTGGTTTACCATCGCTTACGAGAAGCCTCACGCATTGGCATTTGCGGGAGGCATTGTTGCTGTTGGGCTAACCACGCGGTGGCTGACGCATCAACGCAAGGTCCGTGAGGTCATCAGTGGCACCGTCGCTACGATTGGCGGAACGGTAACCTCGATCGGTCAATTGATCGAGCAGCAGGCTGGCAGTTCGGGGTCCGTTGAAAATGCGGCGCACCAGGTCCGATTCCTGGTTGCCACACAGGGGAGTCCAAAGCTGATCCAATTCGCACTAGATCAGGCCAAGTCGTTTCATGCAGAAGTGCTGTTTCTCTATGTGCGGCACATTGCAATTCCGATGCTTGGTCCTGCACACAGGCCGAATATCGCAAACGACCCCGATGCACAAAAGGCAGCCGAGGAGATCAAACAAATGGGAGAAGCATCCGGCGTGCCAGTTCGGTTTCTGTACACTGTAGCGGATAATATTTCGGAAACGATTGTTGATTTCGCAGTGACTTATGGAGTTTCTCAAGTGATCATCGGGACATCGAAACGAGGGACGCTGTGGAGGACCATGAAAGGCGACGTCATTCAAGGCGTAGCTCTGCATTTGCCTGAGCGAACGCAACTCTTGATTCACGCGTAAAATTGAGATGAACACGGCTGAGGAACGCATGGGCAAACGAAGTGTTTACATGGCCTGGGTTACTTCAAGTGGAAAATCAAATTCGTCCTTGAATCGGGAGATGATCAATGAGACAAATCGTTGCGTTTGTCGCCCTGGTCTTTATCGTAAAAGTCGTGTGGCCAGCGACATGCTTAGCCGAGGAACTCGATTATCAGGTTACTGATCCACAGCTCAAAGTCGTACGGCTCGATTCTTCTTTCGATGATTCGTTCCTTTCTGTTCGTACCGATACCACTGGTAGGGTTTTTGTCGGCGGTCGTAAAACTCTTTTCGCTTACGATCTGGATGAGGCGGGGAGATACAAGCCGCGACAACTTCTCTATGAATTCCCTGACCACACGTGGGTTAACGACATCGAAATACGTGGCGACGATCTCTATCTCGTAACAGTGAGTGCTGTCTATCGAATTGTCGGCGGACGAGTGAACCGAACGGGTCTCAAACCTGAGCGATTGTTATGGGGTGTGCCGAATGGACATGTCCATCAATGCTTTCATGCATGCGCATGGGGACCAGAGGGAGACTTGTACGTTTCTATGGGAGATCCCTTGTGGTACTACGGTGACTTTAATCGCCCTGACCATTGGGGGCACTGGACTATGTTCTTTCGCCCGGCAGAGCCGGTTGGTGTGCATCGCGAGACGGGTTTGGAATTGGGTAATCGTTTGAGCAATAGTGATCCGAAGGGCTTGGAATTCCGTAAGAAGTGGGCTTCGATGCCGTATAACGGCGTTGGGGCGATCTTTCGAATTCGGCCTGACGGAACAAATCTGCGATCGTTTGCTCGCGGATTGAGAAATCCTTGTGGGCTCTGTTTTGATAAGAATTGGAATCTGTTCACGAACGATAACGATCACGAGGGAATTCCATCCCAGTACGCACCTGGTCGGTTGATACACGTCACGGAAGGTTCGTATTGGAGCTGGCCGCGCGGTTGGATGCAAAGTAAAACGCCTGACCGGGCGGACATCTTTCCGATGGTCAATGAAGAAATGGGCCGAGCAGTCCCAGTGCTTCAAACGTATTACGCTGATGGGTTCCTGCCGGAAAAGTATGAGAACAATCTGCTTGTCACGCGCTGGTGTCGCCGACAGGTTTCGTGTTTTCCCCTGCAAGCGAAGGGGAAGACGTTTATTGCGAAAGAACATGTTCTACTCGAAGGACGTGATCAGGCTCGACCTGTCGGGATCTGTGTTGGTCGCGGCGGTCGTGTTTTTTTGACGATTTGTTACATGGCGCAAAATGAAGGGTCGCCGACATATCGCAGTGATCTTGCGGTGATCACGCGAAAGGATGATCCCGAGACGATGCCGTTCGTTGGGGAAGATCTCAGTCATGCAAGTCTTGAGACGCTTTTGGACGTACGGAATGAGCCATCTTGGTGGAGGGCTTCGACCGCATTTCAAGAACTGTTGCGTCGATCGGAGACGTCAGAGAATGCCAAGCCTGATCCGCGAAAGCTTAACGCACCACTCGCGACTGCAGTCTCACGCCTGTTGAAAGGTTTTGCCGCAGGTGTCTTGAAAGAGAACGCACTGGAGATGGAAAGTAATCCTGAGATCGGTATCAATGAACTTCGTGATAGCGTGCTGGGAGAAGACCCCAATGTTATCCCCGATAAAGCTGTATGTCTCGGCCTTTCAGAGGTTTCATTGCCGAAGTTTACAGCAGTCCGCTGCCGTGCTGCTGAACCGCAGATTCGATTAGGAGGCGTTCTCACAGCAGGATTCCGTCTGACAATGCCTGCCGTCGATGCGGAACTTTCTTCCGAAGCCCCGCTCACTCCACAGCAAAAAGAAGAAGCGAACATCATTCTTTATGCAGACGAGAAAGAGCCGATCGACCTCAGGATGTTTGGCCGAGTCGGTAACTATACGGTTGCCGAACATTGGAAAGTTCTCAAACACACCGAAGAACAGGAACAGCTATTCTCATTGTTGATGGAGCGACTTGATGATGACAATGACCGAGTTCGTTTGCAGGCTGCCCACTTCCTTTCACTGTTGAATGATCCCCGAAGCGAACCGAAAGTCGCCATTGTTGTTTCGGGTGTTCAGGATCGGCGACTGGACATTGCAAAGCTGGAGCATGTCAAGCCCGTTTGGATGCTGGGGCCGATCGCTGATGTTGATGGCTTTAAAAAAAACGCACATCCCGTTGAGAATTCTGCGGTTGATTTGTCCTCCAAGGTCACGGTAGGAGGCGTTGTCCACGAATGGAAAGTGACTAGGCCGACCAGTCCAGATCGGCCACTTTATGACTTTCGCATATTGTTTGGGCAATCACCGAATGCCTCGGTATACAGTCTATTTCGTTTTGACAGCCCCACTGCTCAACGTATGCAGCTGCTCGTTGGAAGTGAGGATGGCGTTAAAGTCTGGCAGAATGGAAAGCTCGTACTTGATCACGATATAGTCCGCCCGCTTATTCAACTTGATGATGTTTTAGCCTTGGATTTGCAACCGGGCAGTAACGATGTTCTTGTGCGGGTTGGAATGAAGCAGGGGCTTGGTGGTCAGTACCTTCACTTCCGTCACATGGGCGACGTTCGACTTTCCCTGCAGGAAATGCCAGACGGACTGTCACTTGCCGATCGATTAAAGTCATATCACTCGAATGGCGCAATGCAAGTTATCGACGAAAAGTTTGTCCAATATGGCTGGTCATCCGAAGTCAAAAAAGGGGACCCGGTTCGCGGAAAGAAATTGTTCGGCGCGGAGTCGTTGGGTTGCGTCAAATGCCATGCGGTCACTCCCGCTCAGGCTGGTGGCGGTGGTCCCAGTCTGACTGACGCTGGCAAACGATTCACGGTTCCTTATCTGGTTGAATCTGTACTTTCGCCAAGTAAAGTGATCTCGCCCGTTTTCAAATCAACATTGGTCACGACTCGTGAAGGAAAAGTGTTCAGTGGTCTGATTGTCGCAGAAACAGGTGACAAGGTTGAGCTTCTTTTACCGGACACCAAACGAATCGTCATTGAGAAATCGCAAATCGATGAACGCAAATTCAGCGACGCTTCTGCCATGCCAGTGGGTCTGGTAAAGACGCCAGAAGAATTGCGAGACGTGATTACCTATTTATTGACTAATCCAACGGAATAGGCCGCGTCATTGTTCGAGCTATAGCAAGTCAAAAAGTAATGAATCGAGCCGAGTACGCGGAACCCTCGACCCGATTTACAAAGTGACATTGAGTTAGGTCCTCACCTAGTTTGATGATTACGTATTAAGCTTGCTACGGCAATAAGCCGCTCCCGCATGCAAAGCTTCCTCGATCTTCGAAGGATCTTTGCCTCCTGCTTCGGCCATATCAGGTCTGCCTCCCCCACCGCCACCGCAAACCTTGGCCGCGGTTTTCACGCAGTCCGATGCGTTGACACCCTTGGAAACAAGTACGTCTTTGCTTACTGATGAGATGAATGCAACCTTGTCGTCAGCGACCAGACCAAGAAGAATGACAACCGAAGGGGCTTTCTCACGAATTCTGTCGATAAAGTCTTTTAAGGATTCGCGTGAGCATCCGGCGGCGTTGTGGACGATCAATTTTATTCCGTTGATCGTCTCAGCCTGTGTGACCAACTGGGCTGCGGCGTCAGCCAGTGATGCCACCGTATGTTTTGAAAGCTCTTTCCTTGCTTCGCGCAATTCCGCTTGCAGTGCTTCAATTTTACGAGGCAGTTCCTCGGGTTGAGCCTTCAACAAGGCTGAGGCTTCTTTGACAAGTTCTTCTGTTGCTCGAATTCGAGACAATGCCTTAGGGCCAGTGAAGCAGGTTATTCGGCGAACTCCCGCCGCAACGAGTTCGTCACGAATCACACGGCAAACACCCACTTGGCCAGTATTCTTCAAGTGGGTCCCTCCGCAGAGTTCGCGGCTGAATTCACCCATGCTGACGACTCGCACATTGTCCGGGTATTTTTCGCCAAATAGGGCCATAGCGCCTAGTGTTCTCGCTTCAGCGATTGGCATCAGCCGTGTTGAGACCGCTGCCCCTTCGGCAATTCGCGAGTTGATCTCATCTTCGATCCGGATCAATTCGTCGTGCGTTAATCCTTTAGGGTGAGCAAAGTCGAATCGCAATTCGTCCTGCTGAACTTTTGAGCCTCGTTGAGTGGCGTTCTCACCGAGGTATTTTCGCAAGGCATGGTGGAGAATATGCGTTGCTGAGTGAGCCCGCAGAATTCCAGCCCTTCTTGATGAATCGACTTCTGCATGCAACTTTGTTCCAACCGTGATCGTTCCCGATTTAAGAATTCCAATGTGCACCAATAATTCGCCATCACGTTGCGTGTCCTGGACCTCAAATGTAACTCCAGTTCCGACAAGCGTACCGATATCTCCAACCTGACCACCTGCTTCCCCGTAGAATGGAGACCTGTTCAAAACCAGAGCAATCTGCACATTTGGTTGATCGAACGATTTCGCCAATTGGCCATTGGCAATAATACCCACGACTTCCGCATCCGCATCGGTTAACTCATACCCCACAAACTGTGTGCCGCCCTCCTTTCTTAAGACGTCGAGTGGGCCAGCAGACATCACTGAGTTCGCAAACGCACCGCGTCCACTTGTCAGCTTATGTTGGTCCTTACATTCGATGAATCGAGTCATATCGACCGAAAGCCCTTCATTCGCGGCTAGTGATTCGGTTAACTCGATTAGGAAACCATCCGTCTGATGGAGATCAAACGCCGCATCGCCCGAGATGACCAGCGAGCCTCCTTTCTTGGCATGATCGACCAGCTTTTTGAACCTTCCTATCCCCGTCTCAACGACGCGGAGAAACTGTTTTTCTTCTTCGCGTATAGCGTTCTGAACTGCTTCAACTGTTTGGCCAAATTCGGGGTAGGGACTTTTCATCATTTCCGCCACAACCGGAACGAGTTGCGACAGAAACGGTTCGTGCTTGCCCATCAAAAAGCCCTCCATCGAAGCACGACGAAGCAATAGCCGAACGATGTAGTTTTCTTTTTCAGGTCCGGGACCACACCCTTCATGAAGCGCGAATGAGCATGCACGCACATGGTCGGCGATCCGACGCAGTGCACGGCCCTCAGGTGCACCGTATTCATATTTGACACCGACAATTTCACCTGCCGCCTGGCAGATCGGTTTCAAAATGTCGATTTCAAAGTTGCTTAAGACACCTTGAAGTGTCGACGCACATCGTTCCAGGCCCATTCCCGTGTCGATGTTCTTCTTGGGTAACGGTTGAAGGTTGTTAGGGGGCGGGCCGACGCGGTTGAATTGAGTGAAGACAAGATTCCATATTTCCACCGTTTTCGTTGATCCGGGAGGAAGATAATAGATTTCACTGCAAGGACCACAAACGCCGTCCGGTCCCTGAGAAGGAGAGGATGCGGGCCAGAAGTTTTCACCTTCATCCTCGCGCGAAATTCGATTTGCTGGCAGCTTGATCTCATTGTTCCAGATATCAAACGCTTCCTGATCATCCAGATAGACCGTCACTGTCAGCCGAGTCGGGTCGAGTCCCAACCACTTCTTGGTTGTCAGAAATTCCCATGCCCAATGGATTGCTTCACGTTTAAAGTAATCACCGAACGAAAAGTTTCCGAGCATTTCAAAGAATGTGTGGTGATATGCAGTGACGCCAACGTTACCGATATCCCCTGTTCTGAGACATTTCTGCGACGTGGTTGCTTTCGTAAAATCGATCGGCCCGATACCGAGAAACTGGTTCTTGAATTGATTCATCCCCGCCGGAGTGAACAATACGGTTGGGTCATCCTTGGGAACAAGCACGTCAGTAGGCCGACGGACACAACCTTTTGATTCGAAGAAAGCCAGGTATCTTTCGCGAAGCTCATCAGTTTTCATAGAAATCCCGTTCATCTTCCTTGAACTCGACCAAGTCGATGTGACCCGTCGAAATTTGTAATGATGATTAAAATCAACTGCTACTCAAAGTTCAAAAAATCCCGCGCGAACGTTCACAGCGATCGGGGAGAAAGATAGCAGAAGGGCTGATTTCGAGCGACACTTAGGGCTATCGAAAAATCGAACGGCCGTATCCGTCGACCTAGAGACGCTTACGAATAAACTTTCAATTCTTGTAAAGATCAACTTCACCAAATATCCCGCTTTAGTTATCCCGGTTTTTGGTCGCGAAAATCAGGACTCGAGGTAACGAAGTCTCTAAACCGTCGCGGTATCATTCCATGATGCCCGATTCTGGAATACGGACCACGCGCCCCTTGCGGAATTCTGGGATCGACGATTGAGGTTCACCAACCAACTTAATCTCGACGGTACCCGATGCCTTTCTCGCCTCCTCATGGAATTTCGCTGGCGTCTGAACAGGAATATTGTTGACTTCCGAAATGAAATTTCCCGGTTGAAGTTGAACCGCATCCGCAGGTGAGTCCGCTTTTACTTTTGTTATGAGTACACCTTGCATGTCAAATCCTGAACCGCGAAAACGATCGCGTGCAGTAGGGTAGTCCACAGAGAGACCTCGCCATGGTTCATATCTCGGATTCGTTTCAATTATCCCCTCGTCATCGAGCACCGGCCATTTTCCGAGGGTAACCTTTAAGTTAATTCGCGATGGCCGTTCACCCTTTCGCCAGACAGTGACATCAATCTTAGTTCCAGGTGAATTCAATCCCACCATCCGCATCAAATCTGCCCGGGAGAGAACTGGTTTTCCCTCCACTTCAACAATCAGATCGCGAGGAAGAATTCCGGCTTTAGCCGCTGGCGAACCTGGATTCACGTCGAGGGCTTCCGCCGCAGATTGCTGCTTGAGTCCGGTGCGCAATCCCTGAAACTCTTTCCCAACGACGTCACCAGGTCTGATTCCGAGCATTCCGTACTCGACTTCCTGGCCTGCCAACAGCGTACGTATAATACGTCGCGTCAGCAGGTCAATTGGCAGGGCAAATCCGACCGATTGATCATATCCTTCAATCGCTGCCAAAGACGTACTGATGCCAATCATTTCTCCTTTCAAGTTCAGCACCGGGCCTCCACTTAGCCCCAAGTTCAGTCTGGCATCCAGTTGCATCACCGCTCCCAGTCGGTAGAGCATCGCGCCTTTTGCATTATCTTCCGGTTCGAGTAACTGATTCCGACTGGTCGAAATTGGTTGCCGGGTCAGGTTGCTGATCATGCCCCAGCTGACGCTGGCCGAACCATCCCGGGCAATGGCGTAAGGATTACCGAGCAGAACGACAAACTGTCCCTTTTTAGGGCCCGCCGCAGTCTCCCACTTCAAACATGGAAAGTCCGTCGGCTTGATGTCTGATTCTTCCCACTTCAATCGCAAAACGGCGAGATCACTTCGCGGATCGGCAGCAATGATTGAGCCACGACATCCGCGGCGGTCAGTAAATTTAATCAAAAGTTCCGTTCCGTCATCGCCGATGATTTTGGGATAGATCGGGCCACCTCGAACGACATGAAAGTTCGTTAGAACGAGTCGGTCTGATGAATTCGGCGGACTGATCAGGGAACCGGAACCAAAATCGTTAGGCTGTACTTCAACCTCACGGACAGGCCTTGGCTGAATAAAGTTCTTGTCTTCTTCGTGAATCCGCTCGACCGGAGAAGGCTTAAAACGAGCGATACTGACAACAGATCGCTCGCACGCTTCAACCACCTTGATAACGGAATCGTCCAGAATTGCGGCTGGATCTTGAGCCATTAAGACGGTAGCCGAAACAATGCTGCCAGCATAGAAAGCCAACACTGTCAAAATGCCGCGTCGTCGCTGTCGATAATCGATTGAATCCTTCTGCATAATGCGAAATTTCACCAGGCAAATACGTCAGATCTCGGGCATCGTTCTGCCAATTTGATTCACGATCTTTAATCTTCTCCGGCGGCAGTTAGTTTTTGCCCGTTAGCGAAGAACGAGGCCATGACTTTTTCCCGCAGCTCAGCAACAATTTCAGGATGCTCTTCAAGGTACGTTCTTGCCTTTTCACGTCCCTGTCCCAGCTTTGTTGATCCATAAACGTACCAGCTTCCACTACGATCGACGACATTATATACGGCGGCCATGTCAAGAACGTCGCCTTCCAGGCTGATCCCACGCGTTCCCAGCATGTCGAATTCAGCGACGCGAAAGGGTGGTGCGACCTTATTTTTGACGATTTTCACCTTCATTCTGATGCCGATCATGTTATCGCCATCCTTCAGGACGGCCAGCTTCCGAACGTCAACTCGGCATGAGCTGTAAAATTTGAGTGCCCGACCACCCGGAGTTGTTTCCGGTGAACCGAACATGACTCCGATCTTCTCGCGAATCTGATTGATGAAGATAACCGTCGTCTTGGCTTTAGAGATGCAACCCGTCAGCTTTCGCATCGCCTGACTCATCATGCGTGCCTGCAGGCCGACGTGTGAATCACCGATGTCGCCTTCCAGCTCTGCGCGGGGAACGAGTGCCGCCACCGAGTCGACGACAATGATGTCGACTGCATTCGATTTGATCAGCATCTCCGCAATCTGTAAAGCCTCTTCTCCGGACGACGGCTGGCTGACCAGAAGTTCTTCCAGATTGACTCCCAGTCGTTTTGCCCAGGCGGGGTCAAGTGCATGTTCGGCATCAATGAACGCCGCGACGCCTCCCTCTTTTTGAGCATTCGCCACAGCATGTAGTGCCAGAGTCGTCTTGCCGCTCGATTCCGGCCCATAAACCTCGATAATCCGCCCGCGAGGGAACCCCATTCCGCCTAAAGCCAGGTCGAGTGACAATGATCCGGTTCCAATGCCCGACACCGTCATCGAGGAATTGTCCGAGAGCTTCATGATCGAGCCTTTTCCAAAGGCTTTCTCAATCTGCCCCAGGGCGTTGCCCAGCATCTTTTGCTCATCCGATTCAGATGGGTCAGAATCGTGATACGTCTTAGCGGCTTTCGCCTTGGCCATAACAACATCCTTGAGAGAAACGAGCATGAAATGAAAATCAGAGCAACTTCATCTTTTAAAGGGTAATCGAAAGTAGGAATTCATTCCATGATTCGCAAGTCCCTAACGAAAACCCGATTTTCTGTCCGGTCTTCATCATTTCCTCACGACTATTTGATATCCATCTTCCTTGTGTTCGAGATCCGCAGTTGTCCTCGTTGTGATTCGACGGTTCATTTTCAGACGATCTGTCCGAATTAAAAGGAATTTCCATGAATTACCCGAACTTTTTGGTGACGGCCGCAGCAATCTTCGTCGCGGCTGGAAACGCATTCGCTGACGTGTCCGATTACCTTGTCGCCACCAGGACAATCTCGCTCAAAGGGGTCCCAGGCAAGCTTGATCACCTTGCCGTTGATACCAAAGGCGAGCGGTTGTTTGTCTGCAACAAACCCAATAACACGCTGGATATCGTCGATTTGAAAACCGGATCTCTGGTCAAGCAAATCTCTGATCAGGGGAAAGTCTCGGGTGTCACTTATGCCGAAGATCTCGACATGATCTATGTCGGTAACGGAGCAGGGGTCTGCAACGCCTTCAACGGTAAAAACTATAGCCTCGTCTTCTCGACGAAAGCCGCTGGAGCC
Organism: uncultured Schlesneria sp.; assembly: GCA_903858935.1. Taxonomy (GTDB): domain Bacteria; phylum Planctomycetota; class Planctomycetia; order Planctomycetales; family Planctomycetaceae; genus Schlesneria. The sequence goes on from CAIOKO010000192.1 coordinate 12,411, forward strand.
GACAACGTCCACTATCACTCCGGGAACAAGATGGTCTATGTCGGACACGATGAAGTTCTTTCGGAACTGGACGCCAAAACGGGTGAAATCAAGTTTGCATTTGCTTTGCCTGGTTCGGTTCACGGATTCAAGATCGATAAAAAGGCCGGAAAGATTTATGCCGTACTGACCAAGGCCAGCCTGATCGCTGTTCTCGACATTGCAACGCATAAAGTCACCGACAGATTTCCGCTCACTCTTTCTGACGCGGGAAGCCCGGTCGCACAGGATGCTGACAACGGTTTGCTGTTTGTCGGCTGCCCGAAGATGAAACCCATGGTGGTTGTGTTCGATACCAAAACCGGCAGGGAAATCGACAGCGTGGTGATTCCGGCCGGAATTGATGATCTGCATTTCGATTCGAAACGTCATCGGTTGTATGCTTCATGCAGTGACAGTGCCTTAGTCGTCATCGAAAAAGTCGTAGACAAGTACGAAGTCGTCGCCAAGCTGGAAACCCCGAAAGACTCACGAACCTGCGTCTGGTCGAAGGGGACGCTGTATCTGGGTGTACCCAAACAAGAAGGCAAAGATGGCCCAGAAGTCCGAATTTTCGAAGCCCGGCCAGTTGTCGAAGGTCAGCCGCCAACAACGCCATCGAACTGAACGACAACCGGAGGATTTGTAATCACGATCGGATCACTGAAATCCTTTCAAAAACTTGCTGGAGATGACAGCCGATCGTCCGCGAAAGGCTGACTATCTGCCTGTTGGATTGGATGCAGTTGCAAACCAGTCCTCATGAGCCTTAAGCAGTTTCAAAACGATCTCCGGATTCCGGTTTGCCAAATTTATTCGCTCCGTCGGGTCTTCCGAAAGATTGGCAAGAAACAGTTTTTGATCTTCACTATTTAACTTGCCGCCCGAACTGTCTTGAACATTGCCAATCAACTTCCAGTCCCCCTCACGGACTGCCCACTGGCCGTTCTTGTTGCCAAGATGCCAATGGACGGTTCCATGAGGTGTTTGTGAGTTCCCTGAGCGAAGTACAGTAACCAGATTTTTGCCATCGATATCGGTTTCGACGAGCGACACGTTCGCTAAAGCGGCGAGCGTCGGAAGCCAATCACAGCCATGCGCAATTTGCGAACGTGTTTCGCCCTGAGGCAACTGACCGGGCCATGAAATCAACGCTGGTACACGAATGCCTCCTTCAAACATGCTGAATTTAGCACCCCGATACGGACCGGCACTCCCGCCACCAAGATGAGCCCGCTCTTCCATCGAGTGTCCATGATCCGATTGAAATACGACAATTGTCTTTTCTCGCAAACCCAATTCATCGATACGTTTCAGCAGGCTTCCGATTCTTTCGTCGATTGAGGCAAGGAATGCTGCATATAGATTTCTCGGACGAGGAAGGTCTTTGAATCGGTCAAGCCAGCGCGGATCACCTTGATAAGGATAGTGCGGACCGTTCATGGCGAAGTAAACGAAGAACGGCCGGTCGCGGTGGATTTCCATGAATTGCGACGCTTCTTCTACCATGAGATCTGGAAAGTAGCGGCCCGGTCGGTGAATCTCTTGCCCGTTCCTGTGCAGATCATGCCGGTTTGGCCCGTCCCAGTAGAAAAAGTGTGAAAAATTATCAATGCAACCTCCCATATGCCCGAATGAAAACTCGAAGCCCTGAGCAAGTGGCATCGTTTCGGAAGAATATCCGAGATGCCATTTTCCAATGTGAGCCGTGGCGTACCCGGCTCTCTGAAACGTTTCTGCCATGGTCACTTCACGAGATGGCATTCCAGCGACACTCGCGGTTGAACTGACGTTGCCGGGGACCCCCGCACGGATGGGATAGCGACCCGTTATCAGGCCGGCACGCGATGGCGAACAAACAGGGGCGGCTGAGTAAAATTGAGTGAATCGAATTCCACGAGCCGCTAAAGCGTCGATGTGCGGCGTTTCCAGGTCATTCGCCCCATAGCAGCCCGCATCGATCGTTCCCTGATCGTCCGTCAGGATGACGATGACATTCGGCTTTGCGATCGAAGGCTCGGCAGCATGTGCGACCTGATGCGCAATTAATAACAAAAGAGTGAGGGACAATCGCTGGAAATCGGACATGAGGCACCTACCTTGTTTCACTCCACGTTCCTTCAATGCGCAATGCGAGTTAACGACAAAGAACAGGACGGCGTCCTTCTACCGTATTCATCGTTCCAGGAAATTTGGTGTCAAAGTTCGATCAAGTTCGACTATTTTCCCTAATTCATAGGATTTTATCGATGTTTTCGTCGCGCTCGAGTTCGACACAGTTCGACACAGTTCGATCGAGTTCGACACAGTTCGATTCGGGAGTTTTAGCCACGGATTACGCGGATGGGCACTGATAAATCCAAAGAGATGACACATTTCCTTTTGTCTTATCCGTGCCCATCAGTGCTATCCGTGTTTAAACTCTTCTTACCAAAATTCTTGAGGTCCGCAACCAGATTAATTTTACTGTTGCCATCGGACCTCCCTTCACTTCGTTATCGTTGTGTCCTTCTGTTCAAGACCTTCTCTCCCGTTCCAGGATAGTCCTTGGCCCCGAATTTTGATCGAAAAGTTCGAGCGAGTTCGACCATTTCCAATGATTCATCGGCTTTTAGCGAGCGTCCCCTGTGTTTCCATCGCTAAAAAGTTCGCGTGAGTTCACCTGAATTCGCGCGAGTTCGACAGGCTTCGAATCCCCGCTTTCGTTCCCGGTGAGCGTGGTACCGTAAGCTCTCGGAGGCTTCAATCTCTTTAGTTCTGCTGACATCAGGCCACCGAGAAATTTGGTGTCACAGTTCGATCAAGTTCGATCGACTTCGACCATTCCTCGTATTTTATAGGGGTGTTCGCGATGATTTTCCCATTTTTCGGGGTGTCACAGTTCGATCGAGTTCGTCGCAGTTCGATCGACTTCGATTCAGGAATTTTGGCCACGGATTACGCGGATGGGCACTGATAAACCTAAAGAGTTGACACATTTCCCATTGTCTTATCCGTGCCAATCAGTGCTATCCGTGGTTAAGCTCCTCTTACCAAAATTCGTGAGGTCTGCGACCAGATTAATTTTCGCGTTGCCATCGGAATTTTCTTCACCTTGTAAACGTTGTGTCCTTCTGTTCACAAACCTTCGCTTCTGTTTCAAGATAATCACCGGCCCCGAGATTTGATCGAAAAGTTCGAGCGAGTTCGCGCGACTTCGACCATTCTTCGTAATACATAGGGTTTCGTCCATTTTTCCGTCGCGCTCTAGTTCGATCGAGTTCGACACAGTTCGATCAAGTTCGAATTGTCATCTTCCTCTCAGGCGAGCCGGGCGACGTAGGCCGCCGGATTGTTCGCTACCGCCCTTCGAGTCTCTCCCGACCCCGCACAGACGCGCCGCATCCTCAATGCAAACATCGATCCGCACGGATCAGCCTGCACCGATTGACGACTGCGGCGGCGATCCGCATTCAATTCATTCCAGATGTCAAAGATCAATTGTCGTCGTCAGGTTTCGGAAATTCAGACGAGCCGAGGATGCATCTCCTGGGATACTTCGTCATTCTTCTCTTGTGAAATTTGGCGTTTTAAGTGCTGCCAAAGTTCCTTGAGTTCATAGAGCGAAAGTTTCTGGCGAACCGCCTGCGGCGGCTCTCGACTTTACTCGTAACTACTTTCTAGCCGCTTCGCCTCGAATTGTAGCGAGAGATCGGAACAATGAACGAAAATCGAGTCTTCACGTGTTAAATAAAAGAACGACATAAAAATACAAGAAAATAATTATTGCGTCAAGTGGTAAAGCGAGATGCTTTCTTGATTTTTGGAAGGTGCCCATGATTGAATCCACTCTAAGCTTCCTTCATTCGATCGAAATGCTGACGCATCCAGTCGCATAAACCCATACCATCTATTGGGGTTCTGGAGAATATTACGAAAACACTTGACCCGATTTCGTTATCCCGTTCTCGTAAAGGGCAGTCTCCCCCAGATCTGACCCGAAGAATTACTGAAATGGAATTTGAAACACAGAGGCGCAGAGATCACAGAGAAAGAGGAGAAATCTGGGCAAAGTGAAATCGAATCAGATCGGGTTTCCCGTTGAAAGACTCACGATGGATGAGAACGATCAATTACTTAAAGAGAATCCAATTTCCCTCCTCCATCTCTGTGTCCTCTTTGCCTCTGAGTTTTTAGTCTCATCCCTGAACGCGCCCATCGAAACAAATGATCTGACCTCTGCGATTATTGGTACTGCGATCGAAGTAAATCGAAGCCTTGAATCTGCGCGGTGGTGTCCCCGGAGTCTGAGTTCAACCTGAATCGGCTCAATTGATCAATTAAGACAAAAAGGGTAAAGTCTCGCCTGGTCGACATCGACTAACGAAGGCCGAAACTCATGAACCGTAATTTTCTGACTAAATACTCGGTCCTTGCCGCCTTAAGTTGCGTGGCTTTAATCGGCATCATGTTCAGGTTCGACAACAGCGATCCCGACCCTCGCACTGAAAAACTCGCTGCCCAAATCGCAGAGAAAAATGGAATTCCATTTAAGCCCAACGCAATCAGCGAGGACGCGGTTAAGAACGCTGGCGAAGAGGCTGCGCAGATCAGAAAAGCGATCATTGATGCAGCCGAAAAGCTGGTGGACCTGAAGATCGATGTTGTGGAACGGGGAAATTTTACCCAACGTACAGACGAAAGTCCTGTTCCAGTCGCCTTTAAGCAAATGTGGATACATGCCTCATCCGCACAGCTTCGAATGGTTTCTCTCGACGAGAAAAACGAGGAAGAATGGTGGACCGGGTTTGATTCGATCAAAGGACCGCTTACCACAGGTCACCTCGCCAGCTTGTCGGGCTTTAAGGCCTGCGTCGATATGTCCCGGGAGATTTCTTTTGCCAACTCGATTATTCATGGCGAGACACCAGGGGGAACCTACCGAACGGTTCACTCGGTCAGTCAGAAGCCTCGCTTGATTTTCAATCTTTTCGTCCCATTGGTTGAGCTGAACAAACCCTGGATTTCCGCCGACCGACAGGCCGGCTCACCCGTGATCAACGCGATTTGCCGATTGCCGCTTTCTGCGTGGCAAGTCGTCAGTGACGAAAAACTGGGTGACGAAGAGGCGATCCTCGTGGAAATCGATCAGCACGACACCGTAAAGATCCCACTGAGTCGTCACGAGGGAACGCTGAATTTTACGCAGATCTATCGGGTTTGGTGTTCCAGAAAATATCGAATGATGCCCTTGCGAATTGAGCAATCCACGCGATACGGCTTGCAAGGTCGAGACTATCGTCAGGAGCCGCGAGCGGATGGGCTTGCACTTCTGGTCTATGAAGCGTCCGACTTTACACAATTCTGCGACGTCTGGGTCCCTCGCATCGGTCGACAGAATTCCTATCTGGCAAAAGAACCCAGCCAGCAGGGATTTGATCCCGACTTAATTGCCGACAAATTACTTGCCGAGGGTAAGGCCAGTTTTTCAGACGAGTTAAAGCTGGGCTACGAATACGAATGGCGAATTTTGAAACTTGAGCAGATTGATCCGGAATTGAATCTCTGGTTTGAACCGCAAGCAGGTGCTGAAGTCATCAACATGGACACTCATAAACGTTCTGTGCAGGGTGACACCGTCGCCTCCGAGAATTATGCGGCACGCGAACGATCCGTTGAAGCGAGGGTTGGTCAGCCCGTCCCCGAGTTTCCGGAAGACGCAACCTGGCTGAACGGAGAACCGCTAAGCTGGAAAGACCTTCGCGGAAAAGTTGTGATCATGGACTTTTGGGCCGATTGGTGCGGCCCTTGCCGCAGGGATCTTCCGAAACTTCGCGTGCTTCACGATGAGCGTGAGATCAACGGATTGACGATCATCGGTATCCACCTCGAAGGGAGCGAACTGGCGTCGATCAAGAAAGCCGTGAGTGATCACCAGCTTGAATATCCGATCTGCATCGATGTGAAAAAACGCCTCAAACCCTTTGAAATCGAAATGCCGCTATTCCCAGGCGAATTCAGTTCGCAGTTTGGTGTTGATGCGATCCCTCACTTTGTCGTCGTTGATCCGCACGGAATTGTGGCAGCGTCACATACAGGTTCGTTTGAAGACGCGTTAGAAACCGCGAAACGGCTTGTTAAAGAAGCGAAGTGATTTTAACGATTGCTTCCGACGCTGGCAGCGTCGTCCACGTGGCCGATTGCGCTATAACGCACTGTGTCCCTATTGACGTCAGGCGCGGGCAATGAAAGGATTTACGACCCGTAATTGCCCCTCGATCCGTAACCCATCTTGCATATCTTCTGTTACCAACAGCGTTGCGCCTGCAACAATGGCTGACGAGACAATAAGGCTGTCCCAAAAGGAAAGTGAATACGATTGACTCAGTTTCACCGCTCTCAAAAGGACGGATTCATCCACAATTGAGACGGAATGTTGACGGTACAAACATTGAATCAATTCCGCGATTTCGTCCTCATGTCGCACCGCTTTTCGAAGCAGGTTGACGCAGATTTCGTTGACCACCTGAGTGCTGAGTCGACCGTTTGCTGGACTATTTAGCTTGCCCGTGAGGTTTTTACGGGGTCATCGACCTCAATTAATGCATAGAGCCAAATATTGCTATCCACGAAAGGTGGCTCATCGGTTGCGATCATGAACGTCCTCGCGCGTTAGCGGCGTAAAGCCAGGAAACTGAATCGGCGACGCGAGCCAACGATTCAAGATCGACCCGGTTGTGGGTGCTTCTTCTTCTTGTGAAACTCGGACATGGATCTTGTCACGAAATCGATCGCGAAGCGATTCTGGTAGCTCGATACAACAGTTCTTCACTTCGGCTTCAAACTCGGCACTAAACATGTCTGGTCCCCTGATGTCGACGAAAAGTCATCGAGATTTGTTCTAACTCTACAACCTGATTACCGCGAAGCGATCACTCTAAAGCCCACAGTGACACTGCTTTTTCGTGGCTGGGGATGTACTCCGTTACCAGCGCGCTCACGAAACCCGGCCATAGCCAAGCGAATAACCCTTGTCCTGTTTTGGCGTTAGAAAAAGTTTTCAAAAAACTCTCGATCCGAAACTTTTGCCCCGTTTCTGGAAACGGCAGTGTCTCCCGAGTCATTTCGCCAGCGAGGCCAACCGAAAAGAAACAATCGACGACACCAAATCCTGATATTATTGAGGTTATCACCTGGTTTTTCATAATGGGTAGAATTCTGTATCCGCTCTTCGCAAGCGGGCATTGCCCGCGCGACCAAACTCGCGATACTCTGAATCGCTCCGCAGGTGCGCGCTTTGAGAGTGTGATCAGATTGTCTTTCGAGTGGTCTAAACGCCATGAACGTCGCGAAGCATTTGAAATGGCATGGTCTTGTGGCGCTGGCGACCGCAGCGGCTTCGATGATCATGTTGAGAGGACTGAATGAACCCCAATTGATCGTTGGGGTCTCTCTGCCTCCTGCAGTCGCCGTAGCATTCACATCTCACCAGTACTCGACGTGCGCTCGAACGATCGCCTGGGCGTTTCTGGTTTGGCTGGGGATCGGTGCTGCGGTGTCCCACATTCCCTTCCTGTTTCCAAACATGACACTCGCCGACCCTCAACTCAATCCCAGCGATGGGCGATACCTCACCTGGTTCTCTTGGACGATCGGTTTCTGGACGGGCGCTGTGGTTCCGTGGAATATCTTCCGCGGAAAGATCCATTTGCAGCAACATGGTGAGGACGTTCAGCTTTCCGCCTTAACGCGTACACTTGGGGTGATCGCAGTCGTGGTGGTGTGGTTGTTTGCCCTGCCTATGCTGGTGGTGAAAGGTGGCCTCTGGCCAGTTTTTTAGGCATCAACAAGGAGAATCGTCATGCGTCTCAATCACATTCGCTTATTTGCATTTGTTGCGGCGGCATTGTTGTCGGGGGCGACATTCGCCCAAGAAACCGCCTATGTCCAACATGAAAACATTGTCTACGCTGAACCACACGGTATCGGCCTTTTGATGGATATCTTTGTTCCAAAAGGGGATAAGAATGGACTTGCGATCATCGACATCATGAGCGGAGCGTGGCACTCTGATCGCGGTAAGATTCGTGATCATACTCGCTCGCAGACGTTTCAAATCATGTGCAAAAAGGGATATACGGTATTCGCCATTCGACCGGGTTCGATCACGAAATTCAGTGCACTCGAAATGCGTGATCACATGAATCTTGGTATCCGCTGGGTCAAAGATCACGCGAAAGATTATGGAATCGATCCGAATCGCCTGGGATTGATGGGAGCTTCGGCAGGCGGTCATCTCGCGTGCCTGACTTCGTTGACGGCTGACGATGACACAACTGCCGATGGAAAGAAGTCAGCAACGGGCAACACCCATGTCAAAGCCGTCGCCGTTTTTTTTCCTCCGACCGATTTCCTGACGTACGGCAGGTACGCTGACGCACAAGGAAGCGAACGAATGCGTCAACTGTGGCGTAGACTAGCTTATCCAGATCGATTGACCGAACCGACCGAGGAAGAATTGACTCAACTACTGACAAAGATTTCACCCGCGCACCAGGTGACGTCAAAGGCGCCGCCGTTCCTGCTGATTCACGGCGATGCGGACCCCGTCGTCCCGCTGCAGCAGTCAGAAGCCATGGTGGCCGCATTAAAGAAGGTTGGAATTCCTGTGGAGCTTATCGTCAAAAAGGGTGGCGGCCATCCCTGGCTGACCATACACGAAGAAGTTCAAGTCATTGCCGATTGGTTCGACAAGCAACTGATGAATCCATAGATTTCCGGTGTCATCAATTGGACTCTTGATGAAAAGGATCGTGACGGAAGTGCGTCGCCTGGTATGTTCAGTCTCCGGCGTTCAGAGAACGAAGGGGATAAGTCCAATTACGAGTTGAAATAGGCCGATTTCTCAGGGTATTCCCGCCGGTATGCCACGAACAGCACGCCATGCGTTGGGGGGAATGATTTTTCACGTACTTTTCTTTGTTCGCAGGAGGGGCGGGTTCGATCGGTCGAGCGGTGCCTGTCCGAATGCGACCCGGAAGCGGGCAGGGTTGGCGAGCGCGTAATTGATGCCTTAACAGTGCTCAGACTTTATCTTGACAGTGTTCAGACTGGGTCGTAAACCTCTCGCAAGAGTACGGCAAGCGGGGTTCCAAATAGGCGAGGCAATGTGAACGACCTACTATTTGCAGGCAGCAACGTCGTCGCGATGGTCAGTTGGGGCCTCCTGATCTTCTTACCCCGGTGGCGAGGAGTGGCTCAAGCCGTGGCGACTGTCGTGGTTCCGGCCCTGCTTTCGGTTGCTTACACGGCCTTGATCGGCGTCTGGTGGAGCCGCAGTCAAGGGGGATTCGGTTCACTTGACGATGTGCACGCACTATTTCAGACCCGTGGGGCGCTTCTCGCGGGATGGCTCCATTACCTGGCGTTCGACCTCTTGGTCGGCGCTCATATTGCTCGGCAATCGCAGCGTGAGGGGGTCCCGCACATTGTGGTGATCCCAATCCTCTTCCTGACCTTTCTTTTCGGCCCTGTCGGATATCTCGCCGCGCTGGTCGTTCGTACCACCCGGCGGATTTGCGTGACCAGACCGGACCCGATCTCGGAAAAGGGGCATGACGTTCTGGCCTTGTCCAGTTTGGCCGGGCGCGAGCCGCGACTCATGGCTTCTGCCTTATGCTGCATCGCGGCGATGATCCCCGTCGCTGTCGCTGCGGCGATTGATACCCGCACGCTGGGAGATGCCAACGTCTGGATCAAGCCCCTGAAGTTTCTGGCGTCCGTAGGTCTGTTCCTGGCGACGCTCGGCTACTTCATGCCTATGACCAGCGAGGCGTTCCGCAGGTCAACTTCCGGTCGTTTCGTGGTCTGGGGCTCGATTGCCACGGCGCTCTTTGAGTTAGCCTACATTGTATGGAGGGCGTCGCGTGGAGAGGCCTCGCATTTCAACATCTCGACGCCACTGGCGGGAATCTTGTTTGCCCTGATGGGAGGCGCTGCGCTCACGATGTCCGCAACCGGACCAGTCCTCGCCCTGGGTATCGCGCGGAGCGATGTGAAGCATACGAACCAGACATTTCGGGTGGCCGTCGTACTCGGCCTGATCCTGACATTCGCCCTCGGGGCTACGAGCGGGATTATAATCTCGGTCGGTCCCTGGCTTTTCACGGACGCGATTCTCGAGGGCGGCTCAATCCGACCACTGGCTGGCTGGGAACGGACCTTGGGAGACCTGAAGGTTCCACACTTTATTGGACTTCACGCCCAGCAAGCGATCGCGATCGTGGGGTTTCTCGCATCGGGCATTCACCGTGGCAGAATAGTAGTAATCGGATTCGCATGGCTTTATTCGATTGTCGTTATCGGCATGCTCCTCCAAGCTCTCACGGCACATACGGTGCTGCCCAGTTAATGGAGCATCTCTATGGCGAAGCGTTCGTGCCGAAGCCGAAAAAAGACTAAGTAAACACGTCCTGCCCGTCGGGACGATTACGGGTTAACATACGAGTCGATTGCCCCACACGGAACCAGCCATGAGATCATCACATCCGGCGAAAAAGGTGGAAACGGCAATCGAAAAGGGAACCGCTTGTCTGACGCGTTATTGATCGTTTCTTGGAATAAAGATCTTCAGCGTGGGTTCAAGCTCTTGTTCAAACGTTTTTCGGCGGGTTCTTTGCTTCAAGACTTTGACGGAGTCGGTAACTTTCAACTTCAATGGCCAGGATTCGACTTGATGCGTCAAGCGATCGCGTAAAGCGCCGGTCATTCGTTCGTCTCCGGCGAGCGTTTGTGGCCATTGAGCGAACTGTAAATCTGTCGTCACAATGAGACTCACCGTGCACTTACGAAGAGGTTGCGCAAGCGCACTCCGACTCCGGTGATACTGCTCGTTTCCAGGGCGGGGCGGGGAATTGAACTCAGATTTTACGGAAGGTTTTCGCTGACATCAATTTAGGCAGCGTTTGATACGCAGGGGTATGGCAGGGGTTCGTCAGCGCGAGAGAAACGGGAATGTGTCTGGACTTGCCCATGAAATGTGGGCGCGGGATTAGGGTTATAATGCCTGCTCGAAGTTTACGGGTGATTGATGACCGAGTGTCGAGTGCCTTCTGACTCGGTTGTAAAAAGTTTCGATGTATTCAAAGAGGCTTTGACGA
>CAIOKO010000193.1 GCA_903858935.1 uncultured Schlesneria sp.
CGTAGTAACCGCTGCGAGACACATCCAACACACGGCACTGAATGGCGACAGGCCAGGTCTCTTGATGAGACTCAATGAATCGATATCTCATTTCGACTCCTTCGCGAAGAATACCGTCGCTTTTTTTAAAATGTCGCGTTCCTGGCGCAACAGCTCGTTCTCGCGACGAAGCCGTGCGAGTTCTGCTTCCTGTGCGGTTTGATGGCCTTGACCAGGAAAGGCTTCTTCTCCTTGACTGGCAAATTCCGCTTTCCAGCGATGCAACAGATTGGAACTGATGCCCAGTCGACGCGCTGCCTCAGCGACAGACAACTGCTGTTTCAACACCATGCTTACCGCTTCACGCTTGTACTCGGCTGTAAACTTCCGACGTTCTCTCGACATGTTTTGGACTCCTCAAGGTTAAGCATACACTGCTTTTCCTCGCGCCCACATTTCATGGGCAAGTCCATATGAACGCAGCCCACCTGATGAAAACGAAAAGAAATCAGAAGAAATTAGGAGGAGACCTTCGGTCGGTTTCTTGTGCGAGGTCAGGAGACCTTGCACAGCGATTTCGTTCTTTTTACTGAAAATTTCGCGTGGCATGCCGCCGGGATCGATGATACGATTCGCCAGGTAACCCCAACGCCCTGCACCTGGAGTTTATTGCATGGAACTTCAAATCAGCGCCCAAACCGAAGCGATGTTTCGACAACGGTTCGCGACCGGACGTTATGCCTCTGAAGACGAATTGCTTCGCGACGCATTGGCATCGTTGAGTCAGACTGATGAGGATTGGGCCGCAATTGAAGAAGGTTTGGTCGCACTCGATCATCCGGAGACATGGATTCCGCTTGAAACTGCTGACGCGGAACTCCGCTCCCGATTGCAGATTCCGCCGCGATGAGTGATCACTACCGAGTTGTCCTTGGCCCATTAGCTCGAAACGATTTGGAAGAGGCCTACCAATACGCGGCAAGCCGTGAGCCAGTTGCTGCGGCAAGATGGTATTATCGATTTATTGATTCGTTAAAAACACTCAGCGAACGCCCAGACCGTTGTCCTTTTTCACCGGAAAATGGACGGTCGCCGGTTGAACTGCGTGACTTCTTATTCGGAAAACGGCCCTACGTTTTCCGTGTAATTTACACAATCCGAACCGACGTCGTATTAATCATACGTATCCGACGAGCGCAGCGACGACGGCTCGATACCGACGAAATCCGCGATGCCCTCGATCAGGATTGATGGCAAGATTGCTCGCCGCCCACCTTGCGTGGTCGGAAGCCACGTTTGGTCACCAGAACCGATCGATTCTGTTGGGGAAAGGGACCCCTCTGGGCTTTCCTCGGTGGTGGCCAGGTGTGGTGGAATGACGCTCAAAAGTCGGACAACCAAATTCGCTTCCACTTGGACGAGCTAAAGTGGAAAGCAAAACAAAAGATGGTGAGGATGGGTCGCTGTCTGGTTTCCAAATATGCTCCCACCTGGGCGAGCCATGGTGGAAAGCAGAGCGACGAGATCAGAAACCGACCCAAGGTCTTCGCACAACCATCAAGTCCAGGTGAGCCGGGGTGCGTAAGCCCTCGGACTCTTCCGGAGTTTTCTACTGACTACCCTCTCGTGACGACTTTCTGCCGCTTCGGCCCGCCCCCGGACTCTTCAGGAATTTTCTACTTACTACTTACTCACGACTACTCTCTGCCGCTTCGGCCCTCGCCCACGCTCTGGCTCTTTCGAGAGATTATGATTATCGACCTCGAACCGCTGGGCGGAATCAGACGTTAAGGAGTTGGATACGCTGCACTTCAATCAAAGCTTAACCAATTTGAGTGGGTGGTTTTCGATCGTGAGGTTTGAACCGATGTCGTAACATTCTGATGATTGAGAGACGTGGAATCGGCGAATTCTGGCTACTCAGGCTTCCGTGGTTTCATAAAGCCGTGTGCCCCCGAGTTGCTTATCCCCGGTCTAAAAACACACGCGCACCTGAGCTTTTTGCGCGTTTTTAGCCTTTGTATTGCGGCCAGATTGCCAAAAAAAACTTAAATAGGCGTTTTTCTTGACGAAATTCGTAGAATGGCTTGTCAACATCGATATCGTACGGCTTTAATTCTAAAAACATTCAATCTGTGGTATCCAACAATCTCGTATGGTTCGCGAATTTGCGAACCCGGCAGAGTTTTTTTTATGTTCGTCAGGTGGAAGATAAAGGACACATTTCGTGCCGGACAGTCTTGATCCTGAAAAAGAGTTGTTTTCCGTGGTTATCATCGGAGACTTTAATCCGGCGATATTCCATCCGTCGTGGTTTTCAAGCAATGACCTCCTCCCCGAGGAAGAGACTAAATCTGCGCATATCGATTTCATCGCCAAGGAAATTGCTGCATTCTCGATTGGTGGTATAAGTATCCAAGTTTCAGAGGATCGGCTCGCCTACACGACGAATGAACCGCAATATGAACCCGTTATCCTCGATCTAATTCGTGGTACATTGATGCTACTCGAGCATACTCCAATAAAAACGATGGGCTTGAACCGCGATATGGTTTTCAATGTTGGATCAGACGCCGCTCGCAATGATTTGGGTTTTCGACTTGCGCCACGAGAGAATTGGGATTCGATCGGGGTATCTCGTGGTATGAAACAACTGACAATTGAAGTTGAACGCGATGATTGCAGCGCAAAGTTCGTTCAGTTTCGCGTGTCGCCATCATACGAAGTGCTAAACGGCGTATTTATCGGTGTCAATCAGCATTATTTGCTGGAAACGCCAGAGAGAACGACGACAAAATCAAGGCACCAGGAAGCGTTGCGAATTCTTGGAGAAGAGTGGCGTCCATTTATGGAATTCGCAAGAGACGCAGCTAACAAAGTGATCACACCATCCAAAAACAACCGGGGAGGCGCGTGATGACATTAACCATGCGGAAACCAGACACTTCTTCGCGGTTCCGAGATCGCGCTTCATTCTCAAAAACCAGTACGGTGGAAGATGAATGGATAAAAGCGAGTCAGGTCCATGAAGTTGCTGCAACGTTCGAGCAGCGTTTCGAATCAAGCGATGCATTGAAACAGGCAACGCACGCCCCACTCACCCTGGAAAAGAAGTCATCCCTGGTCGTGAAAAAAAATCCGCCAATTCGTATGTCGGATCGTAAAGTGCAATTGCTCCAGCAATGGGAATGCGTTGTTCTCAATGTGAATAGTGAAACCGTAGAATGCGAAATGCATGATCTTACGAACGAATCACTTGCCGTTGAGTTTGCTGAAATCTATTTGGATGAGTTTCACAGGTTCGATCAACCGCGATTAGAGGAAGGCGCAGTCTTTTACTGGAGTATTGGACGTGAAACGAGCGCTACTGGTCAGGTGAGGCGTTATTCGGAGCTTCGTTTGCGTCGGATGCCCGAGTTAAGCAAGCAACAAAAGAAAGAGATTTCACGGAGAGCAGAAAATCTCAGCAACATCCTCAAACAGTACTCAGAGTGAATCGGGTCCGCATCAAAACCAATTGGAGATGACAATCTTCGGACCGGGTGCTGGGGAGTCGATCATTTTGCACTTGGGGAATGACGACTGGGTGGTCATCGACTCATGTATCCTACCCGACGAGCGCGAGCCAGCTGCGTTATCCTATCTTCGAAGCATCGGGAAAGATCCAGCTACGTGCGTGCGACGAGTCCTCATCACACACTGGCATGACGACCATATTCGCGGTGCCGCGAAAATTCTTGACAGTTGCCCGAATGCCGGATTTGCAATGTCAACTGCCCTTGCTCAGAAGGAGTTTGTCGAACTTGTGCTGGAGGTGCGGGAGCAAAACAAGTTTATCAAACAGACTTCAACCGCCCATGAGTTGGCAGACATTCTCGAAATTCTTGAAATGAGAGCTAGTGGATCACATGGAAGGAGTCCTGACATTTTCGCGCATGATGGAACTCGCATCTTCCACGGTGGATTCCAGGATTCGATTGACGTCTGGGCGATGAGTCCGTCCGCAGCAAGCATAAAAAATTCGCACATTGAATTGGCGAATCGAATTTTGGCGGGAACTTCGACGCGAGTTTTTAAGAAATTCTCGCCAAATGATTTATCGGTTGCCGTCTTGGTCGATGCACCGCAATTCAGTCTTTTGCTTGGTGCAGACCTTGAAAATACGACGGATGCACAATTCGGCTGGAAAGCATTGCTTAGGTCAGAGAACGTTCCTAAGCGCAAATCCTTTGGTATCAAAGTCGCGCATCACGGTTCGGAGAACGGGGATCACGAAGGAATTTGGAAAGATAGACTCGTTTTGGATCCGTTCGCTTTCATCACACCTTATGTTCGCTTAAATAATCCGCTCCCCACAGCAGATGACGTGATGCGAATCAAAAGTCGCTCTCAGAAAGTGTATTGTACAACATGGCCGGTTTCTGGCCGACCGCCGCGCCGTCCAGGCGTTGATGGAATTGTCCAAGGTGCTACCGTGCAACGCCGAGGGATGAACCGAAATACCGGCCACCTACGTTTGCGTGCTGATTTGAGCGAATCGCCGATCGTTGCGACCGTCGAACGATTCGGCAGCGCCGCGCAACTCTAACCAATTTCCGAATCGAACTCACAATCTCCTTTGGCACCGGTTAAATACCCTGCTGTAGAGGTTTCTCGTCATTGCCATAAATCTGGTTCCGACAACGTTTAAATCAGCGGTCTCGCGGCCTCGCACGAGCAATTGACCGAAGGTCTCCTCTTCGTCTTTCTTGGTTTTGAACGCAGCCCTCGTGATGAAAACGAAAAGAAATCAAAAAGAAATTAAGAGGAGACCTTCGGTCGGCCTCATGTGCGAGGTCGTGAGACCTTCGCACAGCAAGACCTTCGCACAACCATCAAGTCCAGGCGAGCCGAGGTGCGTAAGCCCTCGGACTCTTCTTGGTTTGTCTACTCACTACTCTCTCATGACTACTTTCTGCCGCTTCGGCCGGGCCCGGACCGTTCCCATCAAATACCTCGCCCACGCTCTGGCACTTTCGAGAGATCATGAATATCGACCTCGAACCGCTGAACGGAATTTGATGCGATCAACGTGGTGACACCGCAATTCTGTTAGAGCTCAACCAATGTACGTGGGTCGTTTACGATCGTAAGCCTTGAGTCGATATCACAATATTGCGAAGATTGAATGAGGTGGAATTGGGAGATCTCGGCTATTCAGGTTTTCAAGATTTGAGTTAGTGGGTGTCCATCGCTTCTTCCCAGTCCGTTGGAATCTATCGCCGCAGTTAATTGTTCAATATAAAGGCTTTCGACCGAGGCCTTTTCGAGTCGGAAGCGTTATCGCCAAATGATCGATTTAAGCGGGAATGAGTGGCAACGAATTCGTTCAGACTTTGAACTGCGTGCCAGCGAATACCACGACTTGAAGCTGTCGATATATTACGATTTCAGCGGAAAGCCTCAATTAGATGCGAAGTTCCCGAAGCCGAACCACGCGATAAGTCTTTGGCAGCACTTCGGACATCTGACGGGAGACGAATTCGAATCGCTTGAGTCGACCGGGTTCTTCGAACCGACGCACTTCGGGATGACCGGTGCTGTTGTAAGTGCTTTTGCGATCATAATCGGCCAGGAGACAGGTTTGTTTTGCCGTATGGCGGGGCGCGCAGGCAGCCTCGTTCCGGACGAAGTGGGACAACAAATTACACTAATGGTTGCCAGTCGATTCTTCGTTGAGAACGTCAAAGGCAAACCTTTCTATATTTGCAACCCAAACCCACTGGCTAAGTGGCTCAATCTTGTGCTGGTTGCGATTGCTACTTGCCAGCCGCAACGATTCCGTGACGAAACCCTCGCCGTTGATCCTTTTGCCGCTTCGCTAGTGGCGCTTGACTTCTTGAATGAGCATCTGAAACACGGAGCATCAGCCGCTGAGCCGGTAGCAACGACAGGGTTGATTCCAGTTGCACTTCAGCAACTCGCGCACGAAGTCAGATCGCTGGCGGTGAATCTTCACTGTTGCAATCAGGAACTTCCTGTGGAGCAGTCGAGAATTGCCATGGAGCGTGTTTGCGAACAGATGCTCCGCATTGAGGCGTTGCTCCCCAAACCAATTGAGCTTGCAGCCTGTGGCATACTCGCTCGATGCACGCTTCAGCAACTCGCTGAATGGATAAAGGTGACGCAGCCGCAACTTGCGCACGTTACGCCCCCGTTCGAAGTTCCTGACCTTTCATGGATCTACGCCCTGGCGTCGAAACTGGATCGCCACGCCGACGACGATTCGCAGAATAAATCTGTCGCGCCTCAACTCACGGACTATCAAAGACAGCAACTCTACGAAAAATATGGCGCGGCCGTGTATTTGCGAAGACGTGGTGCGAATGAGCCGGATAATACAGTGGAACGCATCAATGCCGGGATGCAGGAGACGTTGCACCGATTCCCCGAAACACGAACTTGGCTTGCCGACGACTGGGCTGGGCTATTCTTTTGCAGTGCCGGCGTCGTACGCGAAACGGTCGCGTGGCGGAAACTCGATCCAAATACGTCATCGTTATCAAGGGCGGACCAACACCCCCTCGTGAACGAGCAATCCGCGAAATCGGGCCAGAGTCAAGCTAAATGGGGCGAAGAAATGAGTAACGACGCGACTCGCGAGTTCTTAATGAAGGTCGGAACATTGAAGGGAATGCTTAACGAGCGTGCTCGTGGGGGAAGCCCTTCCGAAAGGGATTATTCAGCGCTGCGAAGCGAACTTGTCAATATCACCTCGATTCGCGACGCATTGCCGTCATTCGTCCTTACTTGCCACACAATTCAGGAATTCTGGCTCTTTATTAAATCGAGGTTTGCAAAATACAGCGATCGAACCGAGTTTCTGCGTGAGGAGTTTTCTCCGATTTTGTCGTGGCTCGAAGGTGGAGTCGCTCCTGCTACGTCGGAGCCGACGGAAGAAACGCTTCCGAAGCCGGATGTTGTGCTGGTTACCGTAAACAAATATGAAACCCGCGCTGTGCTCGACGCGTTTGAAGCGGCCACGGGAGCAGAGGCTGCCGCAGTTTCAATCGGCGAGCGCGTTTATCGCAATCTCGGGACGTTGAATGGGACAACCGTGTACCACGCTATCTCCGAAATGGGTTCTGGAAGTCCCGGCGGCATGCAGCAAACCGTGGATAGAGCAATTCGTTCGCTCGGTCCGAACGCAGTAATCGCGCTTGGGATCGCGTTTGGGGTCGACGAGACACAACAATCCATCGGCGAAATCTTATTGTCCAAACAGCTCCGACTATATGAGTTACAGCGAGTCGGCAAACAACGCAAGATTGTCGTTCGCGGCGCCCGGCCGGACGCCGCGCCTCGTTTGGTGAATCACTTCCGTGGATTCGCGGACGCGAAATGGAACGGTGCCCCTGTTACGTCTGGAGTGCTCCTAACCGGTGAAAAACTTGTTGATAATATCGATTATCGAAAGCAACTTCAGGCATTAGAGTTCGAGGCTATCGGCGGAGAGATGGAGGGCGCGGGGCTTTACGTTTCTGGCTATGATCACAAGGTGGACTGGATTGTAGTGAAGGCAATCTGCGATTTTGCCGACGGCAATAAGGGCGTGGACAAAACCGCGCGACAGAAGCTCGCTGCAAAAAACGCGGCAGAGTTTGTGGTTCAAGCTTTACGATATGCGCCGCTCAAGCGGCATTAGACATCCATTTTCAAGCCGCTATTACGAATTTGCGCCGACTAGGCCAATTTGCGTTAATGTTTCGAATTATAGTATGGAATACCTTCACGGCAGAGCCCGCCGCCGTATCTACGTGAGCCATTCCGGAATACAGCCGCAGAAAGCTGTTTCTAATGTTTCCTTAACCACTAATTCCTCAGATTCGCTGAGCGCGAGGTACCAGTCGTTCAACTCTTGCCGTCTCGCGGTCTTATGCAAAGTGGACTTGCCCATGAAATGTGGGCGCGGGATTAGGGTTATAATGCCTGCTCGAAGTTTACGGGTGATTGATGACCGAGTGTCGAGTGCCTTCTGACTCGGTTGTAAAAAGTTTCGATGTATTCAAAGAGGCTTTGACGA
>CAIOKO010000194.1 GCA_903858935.1 uncultured Schlesneria sp.
TCACAAACTCTGCTCGCTGAACCATTATTGATGACTTCCAAGACATGACATCCCCCTTTCACAGGGGATCTTCTCACATCACCTACGTGTTACCCATGTCCCCGAACGCGCGCCACCTATGTGTCCAGTCTATACACCCCGTGGCGGTGGTTAACGGGCCTTTGCACCAGCCCAAGCTACTGTTAACTGCAATGCAGATTCCTAGGGCAAAGGCCCGTTAACCACCCCCGCAGGGGGGGTGGGGTTTCGTTTTAGTCCCCATCAAAATCACGGAGATTCGGTCTGTGGACGTCTTTTCAACCGGATTCGATAGCCCGTATCCTTGTCGATTACGTCTTTTACGTCTTTCAGTTCGACGTCACCGCCGTCGTCGATTCCGTCTATGCCAACGCTCCAGACAACCGCCGTGCCATCTGATTCGCGGCGATAACGGAGTGGTGTGCTAGCAGCGTCCATCGGGTCAATCGGGACGGAATCGAGAAATTTCGGTACAAGCTGATCGATGGATTCTGGAAATTCGCCGTGAATCCGCTGGTACTGTTGAGACGCAAGTGCGACATCCAGCGCGGCGTGGCGAGCGTCATCTTGCTGACGGGAAACGTCCATGTAATTTCCACTGTAAATCGACGCATTCTTGAGCCAATGCTTTGAAACGGTTGCTTCCAAAGTTCGATTTAACGCTGCGGGGTCCAGTTGTCCCCACGTTCGTCGAGCGTTGGGATCGAGTTCGAACACCGTCTGTTCTTTGGTTCGGACCGCCTTACGGCGAAACCGTCGCGGTTTGTCGATCTGATCCGCATTGTTCACCAGCAACTGGCGAGCGATTCTTAAAGTCAATTCTGGCTGGCCGACAGACCACAAAAGAAATCGTTTTCCCACTAGTAACAGTGGTTCCGACGATCCTCCCACGTTCCAATTTGGATACAACTGATTCGGAGCATCGTGCCGCGATAATGTGTTCTTGAGAGTCAGGTATTCGGCTTTCGCGATATCCACCAGCGACGTCCGTTGCGAGAACGACATCGATACTTCAGATCGAGCTTGCTGCAACCGATCGGCCGACAGTAACGGGTCCTCTGCCCAGCGTTTAATGCCATGGCAGGCGAAGCTTCGAACGACAATGCTTATCAAGCCGCAGATCGCAAATCCCGGTTTCTCGGCGTGTCGAGCACAGTTTAAGTTGGCTCGATGCATTTGCCACGCGGCTTCGAGATTGCCCGATCGCTCAAAGCGGATCGCTTCGGTGGCGGCGAGTCTGGCCAGGTTTCGAAAGTCGTTGTGAACGGTCAAGATGGTCGTAAAATCGGCAGTCTTCAACGACGGGCCTCCAGCCTGTTCCATTTCGCCGGCTGCACGGTATTCGGCCAGTGCCTGTGCATTGCCGATCAGCCACTGGTCAAGCCGATCGTCCCAGTCTGAACCATAATGATCGACCGCGTGTCGCATCGAGACCTCGGACCATCCCCCCGATTGTCGTCCTGCTGATTGGGCGGCGGAAAGATATCGAACAAAGGCGTCTTGATCGGCGGTAATGGCCGGCCGAATCACGCTGTTAACATCGAACGGCAACGCCACATCCGGCACCTGCCATAAACAAAACCACCGGGTCACCAGCGGCGAGATTAATGGTGCGATTACAATCGCCAGCACCCAGGTCCGGGTCGACCAGTTCCACGGTTTCCACCAGCCACGCCGAAAAAAACTTTGCATGATCGGATGCCTGCAAAACACAAAAATAAAGACGTTCTGACTATGTTGGTTTGCAGGATAACCAATTTCGGAGAATCAACGCCAGCGGATGTTCGACGACGCGCTCTTTCCCAATTCAAGAGTTTGGAGCGTCGTTGGTGATTGAACCGGTCACTAAAATCGTTCGCGCCCGATTTAATGTTCAGTCCCCTGTAATCCACATTGCTGGCAAATCGAAGGTCTGCAGCCCGGATCGGCTCAATAATAGACCGGAATTCGCATCAGAATTCACCGAATTGACTTTACTCCGGCAAAGCGGATCGATATTCTCGATCTCATTCTTGGACGGGGTTTCTTCCCGTCGCAATTAGGTTTCTCCTGTAATTAGTCAGTGTTCAATTGACGCGATTTTCTGCGTCGTCCCTTCTTCTTGAGGAGTAGTCTATGACTTCGAAACGCCTTTCGCCGCGCCGTAACGCATTTACTTTGATCGAGTTGCTTGTCGTGATCGCGATCATCGCGGTCCTGATCGCACTTTTGCTTCCTGCTGTACAGCAAGCCCGCGAAGCAGCCCGCCGTACACAATGCAAAAACAACATTAAGCAGTTGGGGCTGGCTCTGCAAAACTACCATGACACATACAATGCGTTTCCCTTCTGCTATTTCGATACGACTAGTCCACCGGGTTTGACGTCGCCGATCCAGGGTCGTCAGACCAGCTGGATGATTGGGATTCTGCCCTATATCGATCAGGCCCCCATGTTTGCTGCTTTCGATCAAAATTACGGGGTCAGCAACGACCCGCGCATGACCGCTTCGCCGGTGATTGTTCCGAATAACAATACACTGTCATCAACTCCAATTAACGCATTCATGTGTCCGAGTGATACCAGTCCGTCGGTGATCGGCAGTCGGTCGGACGGCGGCGGTACCCGCGGTAACACCAGTTACAAAGCCTGTGCCGGTTCGAACTGGGCCTGGGGTAACTTTCAATCAGGGACGACCGGAACGTATGCTCAAACGCGATGGGGGGCCTCCAACAACGGTTTGGACCGCGGTAACGGGCTGATGTTCCGAGGCTGGTCATTCCCTTACAAGACGAACATGAAGGACATCACCGACGGGACGTCATCGACGATCGCTCTTGGTGAAGCGGTTGGAAACTATTCCCAGTGGACGTGGTGGTGGCTGAATAATGCGACCACTGCCACCACATCGATTCCGCTCAACGCACCAGCACAATGCGCTGGTGCTGCCGGATTGAGTGCTGACGCCGGTCTCAAAGCCTGTGCGGGCGACTGGCCCAACAACTATTCGTTCAAGAGCATGCACACAGGCGGTGGCCATTTTGGTATGGGAGATGGTCGAGTGACGTTTATCTCCAATAATATCGACTATAGCGTCTATCGGAATATGAGCACGATTCAAGGGGGCGAAACGGCTTCTTCAGCCGAATAGTTCTCAGTTTATTTAATGGGTTCCGTCATTCTTTCCGGATGACGGAACCACTTTTTTCGAGCGGGTATTCTTCAGAGTCCATTCATCAAGAACATCTCAGGTAGGGTTTCCATGTATAAAGTAATGTCGGCGACCGTCCTTTTGGCGGCCGCTGTGTCGATCATCGGCTGCGGTGGGGGAGCAAAGGTTATCCCTGCAGGAAAAATAGCGGGCGAGGTCAAGACAATGAACGGGCAGGTCTTTGAAGGCTTGACCGTTGTGTTCTATCCGAAGACTGGGCCAACCGTCGCTGTGAAAACCGACCCGACAGGTAAGTTTAACGCCACCGTCAGCCTTGGCGAAGCCAAGGTCGCGGTCGTACCTAAAGCCGTCGCGATTACTACAGATACCTCTCCGTCGGCAATTGCACCGCCCAAGGATAAGCCCTTGATCAATCCCCGGTTTTCCAGTCCGGAATCGTCGGGATTGACTGTGAAAGTCGAGAAAGATCAGAAGGAAAAGGTCGTCCTTATTGTCGAGTGACAACATCAAAGTTTTCCATGTTTAACCCGCCTCGAAGAGATGCGCGGTTTATTCGCAGCATTGACTTAAGCCAATCGGCGTTTCTCATAGGGTGATGCCGCGAGGTGAGCTCGGCAGCTTTTAGGCAGATCGGCTTAACGCCGATCTGCCGGCGCCCCAGGCTTCGGGTTAAACGAGGAAATCTGTCCTTCCGCCCTGATTGCAGCACGCATCTTCTTTTAAAATGCGGCCTCGAATGAGAAACGCGGGGGCTGCCTGCGGCATTGACTTCAGTCGAGAGGTCGTTTCTCATTATGGTGGTGCGGTTGAGTGGGATAGGAGACTTTTAAAGCGTCCTGCTGAATGCCGATCTGTCGGTGCCGTTGGCTGTCGGGCTAAACAAATGGGAACAGAAACGGGGGCATATCCAGTTCCGCGTTCTGAAACGCCCACTGAGATGACATCAAAGGTGGTTCGATGAATCGAGGCATTATCCGTTGGATTTCGGTGGTTCTTGTTGCGTGCCAAGGTGTCGTGACGGCGAAAACTTCAGAACTGACCGCGCCTGCATTGAATCCGGCTGTGCGGTCGACCGCAGTCCGGGTCGAGATTTGCGAGCAGGGGCTTAACGATCAGGATATCTGGCCTGATGTGCCGCCGACCTCCACGGAATCATTTGACGTGCCGGCGTTCGGAATCGATCAGATCCCTCCAAAATACATCGATGATGGAATCCGTGGTACGCGACCAAGCCCTTCCATGGTGCGCCTTTCCGCTGTCGTCGATCTGTCGCCGGGCAAGCACCGTTTGTTAATTCGCGCCAGAAGTGCATCGCGGCTTACGATTAATGGAACGCTTGTCGTCGAGACCCCCTTCGCACCGAAGAATGGTGGCGATGGCTCGCAGGCGGATACCGAACGACTAGTGCCGTTAGACCTTGGGCAGGGTTACCGATTTGCACCACGGGGTGAATATGAAAAAATCGCTGAGTTTGAAACGACTGGCGGTCTGGTGGAGGTCAAATTTGAAGTCTTCGCGGGTGGCCGCGAGGGAAAGAGTCCTCGACGGGTTGAAGTCGGCGAAACGGTCGTCGCGATCGCGAAATCCGGCCACGACAAATGGGAGTTGCTGACGCCGTTAATAGAGGAGATCCCGTATACCGATTCGGCATGGGAAGTCTACCGCGCCCGGGTTGCAAATTCGGTCGCCGAATACAGTGCTGCCAGGCGAGCGGTGTTGCGGGGTAAGCACGACGCCTACTGGGCCAATCGACATGAAGCGGCAAAATTGTGGATTGCCAACGTTCCGGAAATTCCGGTGCCGCTACTACCAGATGGCTTCCCAGTTCGAAATCCCATCGATCACTTCATCGCGGCAAAGTTTGCGTCCGTGAAAAGCCAGAACGTGCATGGATTGGCGGACAACATCGACTTTTTTCGCGATGTGAAACCACTTCTGGAAAGTCGTTGTGTCGATTGCCATCGCGGCGTGAAAGCCAAAGGGGGGCTGCGTCTGGACAACGCAGAATTTGCGAGGAAAGGTGGCGACAGCGGGCCGGCATTTGTTGCGGGTCAAATTCAAGCGGGCGAACTGCTTCGACGCGTGACAAGTACTGACGTCAACGAAGTCATGCCCCCCAAAGGAAATCTGCTGACTGACGCCGAAACCACCCTGCTGACTCGGTGGATCGACGAGGGGGCTTCGTGGCCAGAACTACCTCTAACTCGTGACTCGTTCGCCGGACCAGTCGATGACGCGGGGTTTATTCGTCGGGTCATGCTCGATACCGTCGGAGTGCCCCCCACGTCCGACGAATTCCGCAGCTTTCTTTCAGACGGTGCTCCAGACAAGCGAGCGGCGCTCATCGAGAGACTTGTTGGCGATTCTCGCTGGGCTGACCACTGGATGCCGGTCTGGCAGGATCTGCTTGCCGAGAATCCAAACATCCTCAACCCTACGCTTAATAACACGGGGCCGTTCCGCTGGTGGCTTTACGATTCCCTGGTCGATGAACTGCCGCTGGACCGGATGGTGACACAACTCGTCCTGCAACATGGCGGGGATCGTGAGGGTGGTCCCGCGGGATTTGGCGTCGCATCGCAAAACGACGTTCCTTTTGCCACCAAAGGAGCGATCGTGAGTTCGACGTTTCTCGGCGTCGATCTGAAATGTGCGCGGTGTCACGACTCACCGACCGGTACATTCAAACAGGAACAACTCTTTCAGCTCGGAGCGATGCTTGCCGTTCAAACACTGGATGTGCCGAAGTCAAGCAGTGTTGATCCCGTGAAGCTGAGCGCTGGCGGACGGACTCCACTCATTGAGGTGACGCTGATTCCCGGCAGTAAAGTAGAGCCGAAGTGGCCGTTCCCCGACTTTGCTGAACCGGGGCTGGCCACAGGGCTTGCCCTGAATATGAATGACCAGCGAGAGCAACTGGCGGCATTACTGACGGCTCCACAAAACGAGCGATTCGCACAAGTCATCGCGAACCGCGTCTGGCAGCGATTCATGGGACGGGGAATCGTGGAACCCTTGGACGATTGGGAAAAGGGAGCACCGACCCACCCGGAACTTCTGCAGTGGCTGGGACGTGAGTTCGTCCGAAACGGATACCAGATCAAAGCACTGGCACGAACCATCCTGAACTCTGCCGCCTATCAGCGTGCGGTTGATCCCATCCTGAGAGTGCCTGATCCGCTCTACAGTGCCAGCGAACCGCGCAGACTTAGCGCCGAACAGATCGTCGATTCAATGTACGCATCGACGGGCAAGCCGTTCCGTACTGAACCGCTGTGCCTTGATCTGAATGGACGTCGAGATACATCGAACGCGGTCGACCTGGGGACGCCGCATCGAGCATGGATGCTGGCATCCCTCTCCAACGAACGGGATCGGCCCAGCCTGACGCTGCCGAGATTGCAGGCAGTCTCCGACGTGATGTCCGCGCTTGGCTGGCGCGGAGCGAGACAAGATGCTTCTTCCACACGGGACATCTCCCCCAACGCACTGCAACCCGCGATTCTTGCCAACGGAGTCATGAGCCGGTGGTTGACGCGCCTGAGTGACGATCACGGCCTCACCGAAGTTTCCTTGCGTGAACAGCCTGTTGAGGTACTCGTCGAGGAAATTTTTATCCGGCTCCTGTCGCGCAGTCCGACCATGGAAGAGAAGGCCCGCTACATCGCGTGGTTAGCCGTTGGCTACGACAGAAGACGAATTGTCGATCCGCACATCGATCCGCCACCGCATGTTGCTCCGAAGCTCCTTACCTGGACTAATCATCTGCAGCCGGAATCTGACCCTGCCGCACAGGAACGGATTGACGCCGCTCAGAAAGGCGACCCACCGACAAGTCGACTCGAATCCCAATGGCGTACCCGGTGTGAAGACGCCATCTGGGCGCTGATCAATTCACCAGAGATGATCTATCGACCATGAACACAGAACTTAATCGCCGTGACTATCTGAAACTCGCACTGACCGGCGCAGCCACCTCCCTGGTATCGTCGGCTTACGCCGATCCGACGTTAGCGATCAGGTCAGGTAAGGCAGAGCACTGCATTTTCTTCTGGCTTGGCGGCGGTATGGCGCAGGTGGATACATTCGATCCCAAGCGATTGGGAGACGCCAAGTCAAAACCTTCGCAATCAGGCAGCTACTACGCCTCGATCGAAACCACGGTTCCCGGCGTTCGAGTGACCGAGCATCTCGCTCAAACAGCCAAGCTGATGGATCACGTGACAGCCGTGCGGACGGTCAATCATCGCGTTGTGGATGAGCACGCGTTTGCGACCAACCTTGTGCATACCGGTCGAACGATCAGCGGCAGTACGGTCTACCCGTCGATTGGCAGTATCGTGGCGCATCAGCGTGGCGCGGTCGATCCGTCGGTTCCTCCCTACATGTTGATTGGAATCCCCAACGTCAGCCGAGGCCCCGGCTTTCTGGGAGCCAGGAGTGGTTTCATTTACCTCACGGATACCAAGACGGGACCAGCCGGCTTTACGCGTCCGGCAGACGTCGATACGGCAAGGTCAACTGATCGCCTGGCACTTCTGGGGCCTTTACAAAATCGCTTTCCAGCCAATTCTACCCTCGCCGATTATCGCGCAGCTCAAGTCGAAGCACTAAGGCTTTCGGGGCCTGACTTTATGCAGCATTTCCAACTGGGACAGGAACCCGACAGCGTGCGCCAGCGATACGGCGGAGAGTTCGGTCAGCGTTGTCTGCTCGCTCGCCGACTGGTTCAGGCTGGAGTTCGATTCATTGAGGTCTCGCACAATCTTGGCTTTATCAACGGAACAGGTTGGGACACGCATAACGGCGGCCAACTCCAGCAGCATCTTCTTATCCAGGAACTGGATACCGCTCTTTCGGCACTGATCGAGGATTTGTTACGCAAGCAGATGCTCGATAAGACGCTGATCGTCATCGGGACCGAGTTCGGCCGCCCGGCGGCTTTCGACGGTGGCGGCGGTCGCGGCCATCAAGCCACGGCGTTTTCACTGGTTCTCGCCGGCGGTGGTCTGAATCACTGCGGTGCCTACGGTGTCACGGATGATGAGTGCAAAGAGTCTGTCGAGAATCCCGTGAGCATTCCGGACTTCCACGCCACCATTCACGCAGCGCTGGGGATCGACCCGCAGCATGAACTTCTCGACGGTTCACGTCCCGTGCCAATCACAGACGGTGGAATTCCGATCGCCAAACTCTTGAGCTGATTTTGTTCAGGTGCCGCAGCGCAGAAGCGAGGAGATACGCGTCAACGGGTCGAACTATTGCAATCGGAGGATGTTCGGTAAAAAAACGGGGACTATTACTGGTAGTTGATCGACCCGTTCTGTTACTTCGACATCAAAACCCAAAAGTGAGATAAAGCGAAAAGCCGGACGGGTTAATGCACTGTCCGGCTGTTTTCACTACGGTTGAACTCGACTCACGTCGCGATCAGATGGCTGCGGATTTCGCACGACGACGAAGTCGCATCACGCCGAGACCCAGCAACCCAATGCCTGCAAGGGCGATCGAACTCGGTTCGGGGACTGCTTGCAGCGAGACGCCATCCAGCAGTGCGAACGGAGGGACTCCAGTGGGGCCACCCAAAGACAGGAACGACAGTACCTCTGTGCCACTCGTTGCAGTGAAGTCGAGTGTCGTGTAACGCCATCCGGTAAAGCCGTGATTAGCGTTTGAAATCGTCCCTGGATCGTGCAGGTTGTCGCCGGGTGTTGAGTGAGTTTCTGCACCTAAGCTGACCTGCCAACCTTCCCACGTCACCCCACTGAAACCCGTTTGTTGGGCCCCGCCCCAGTAAAAACCAACCTCGTAAACTTGGCCAGCGGTGAGTCCCGAGATCGTCTGGTTAATTGCAGCCGTTTGGTAGGCAGGATCTGCTGCCAGGAAGTTGCCGCCGTCAGGACTGGAGGCGGGCAGACCATTGGCAGAGCCGTTATTTGGCCCCCACAGGTGCAAGTACCCTTTGAATTGCGAAGTGTACGAGCCAGTCGTGTCGGCCGTACCGGGACCGAACACAAAATTGTAGCCGGTCGTACTCCAACCCGTCGCTGTCGTATATCCATATTGTGACTGGATGCTACCCGGGCCATTGGTCAACGTTTCGAAACCACCATTGCTCACCAGATTGGCCGCATGTGCACTACTGACGGCAACGAGGAAGAGCGCAATGCCCGACAAAACGATTCTCTCAAACGTCATTCTTAACGTTCTCCTTGTACAAATTGATAAGAACCACAACCGGACGCGACGGTCAATTGAGTGTTGGAGCTTGATCCGCCCCGAGTTTGATTGAAGACTTGCACAAAAAACTTTCCACGACTTATTTTGAAAAAACTGCGGAATTCACGTTTATTAAAACGCGAAATAAAAAACGTCCCTTGATTTTTGAGTTCGCCTCCCCGCACCCAATGAACAGGCTGACACTAGAGCAAACGTTCTATGGACGACTTTCAAATATTAATAAAATCCGTCCATTCTCCCGTTGACGAACGACAAAAAAAATTATAATACCTTGTGGTTATTAAAAGTCTGGTGGTTCGAAGTGGAAAGAGCTCATGAGTCGAATCGGTCGGAAAGTCGGCGCTGAACGTAAAGAGGTCCTTCAACGCACAACGTTTAGTCGCGGCATCGAAGACCTGCTCTGCAGTGCTTGCGATCGAGCTGGATGAAATTGGTCACCGTGGCCAATTTCGGACCTGTAAAACAGGCGACATGGTAAGTTGTGGCGAAGTTGGCTGATTTTGTTTTGAGAATCTTGATGAATGTCTTGTGTGATGTTTCGGCAGGGCGCCGAAGACTCGAGTTTGATGATTCAGGGTTAGGAGGCCATCGCACAATATGTTTTGACGCGCCTCGAAGACTCGACACCGCGCTATGGCTTATGGTGGATTTAAATAGAAAAGCCGCTCGGGATGGAACCGCACCCTTCCGGCGGTCAAAGTTGCTGGGGCCGAGTTATTCAAGGTGATTGATGAGCCTCTTTGGAAAAGTCACTTGTTTCCATCCGAGGTACCCAAGCCTTTCGAAGTGCGTCAAGGAAAAACGTATTGCTGAGGACGAATAGGACGTATGGGACCTACAGAACGATGCAACTCGATGACGAGGGAAATATCACACATCTTTGACGAGAGGGAATCGATGGGCAGTCGTCGTGCCATCAAGCATAAGGAGCGGAAGGAAGCGAACTCAGTTGAACTCGATCGAACTCGAACGAACTCGAACACGACAGAAACCCGGGGAAATGATCGTCAAACGTCTATGAAATACGAGAAACGATCGAAGTCGATCGAAGTCGGACGAACTTTTGCAACAAATTTTCTCGGGCACGAGTTTCAGCAGAAAAGA
Source organism: uncultured Schlesneria sp. (assembly GCA_903858935.1). Lineage (GTDB taxonomy): Bacteria > Planctomycetota > Planctomycetia > Planctomycetales > Planctomycetaceae > Schlesneria. Next base: position 10,513 of record CAIOKO010000194.1, read on the forward strand.
AGAGATGAATTTTGAGTAGACGGTAATGAAGAAAATGAAGGGGGGAGAAAATGACATTCTTTGTCACGTCCATTTGGTTGGTGACGCGACTGTTTGATTCATTAAATTCTGATCAAGACAGTCTTCATCGTTTCTTTTGTTCCCTTCTGTTTAGCGTCTTTACAATTTTGGATTGTTTGTTGATTTTGTTTTGGTGGTCCTCAAAGACTCGACGCCACCCTGCAAACGCACCAGGAAAAGTGAACTTTGCGAACTTTGGAAACTTCACCAACTTTGTCAACTTGATCAAATTCAAATCTGCAGGAAAGCCTATGAAATACGGAACTTTGTCAACTTCGCCAACTTGATCAAGTGTTTTTCAGATGTTTCGATAGGTCTTGAAGACTCGACCCGCCCTACAACGATTAATAAAGAATCCCGGGGATTACTCCGTCAGGCTCGCGTAGTTTTTTCGCAAACCAATGGGCTGGTTTTGATGGGTGGGCGAACATCTGTTCTGCTTCGTGTGTCAGGCTCCTTCCTCGATGCCTGTCTGTATCGTAAACTGCTGCTTCACGATTATGAATGTACCTGCCACTGAGATCGAAGTGATGCTGACGAAGACCATGCTGGTCGATCGTCATCGGCTGCGCCAGCAGTGGCGGTCAATTCGCAATCTTCGGCAACCGGAACCAAAGCCGGAATCGACCACTGAGCCTGGCCAGACGGGGCAGGCTGATCGACGAGTTGAAAAATTTCATGCGGAACTGGCTCGTTCCTGTGAGCGTTACGAACAGCGCTTGCGCGGCGTGCCGAAACTGACATTCGACGACACCCTTCCTGTCGTGCTCCGCAAAGACGAGATTGCAGCCGCGATACGGGATCACCAGGTGATCGTCGTCTGCGGCGAGACTGGTTCAGGCAAGTCGACTCAGTTGCCGAAAATTTGTCTGGAGCTGGGTCGTGGGGTGGCGGGGTTGATCGGACATACTCAGCCTCGCCGGATTGCCGCTCGTTCGGTCGCAACCCGTGTGGCCGAAGAGTTATCAGTGCAGGTGGGGCGTGAGGTGGGATATAAGGTCCGATTTGCGGATGCGACCTCTTCCCAGACATATATCAAACTGATGACCGACGGAATTCTGCTGGCTGAAACGCAAAGCCGGCCATTTCTCGACGACTATGACACAATTATTGTCGACGAGGCACATGAACGGTCGTTGAACATCGATTTCCTGTTGGGAAATCTGCATCGGTTAATTTCCAGGCGACGTGAGCTGAAGGTGATCATCACGTCAGCGACGATTGATGCCGAGCGGTTTGCGGACCATTTTCGATCGGTTGCAGGTACGGTTCCGGTACTGGAAGTGTCTGGTCGAACTTATCCCGTTGAGATGCTGTATCGCCCCCCATCGCCGGACGAAGACGATAACGAACCCGACTGGCCGAAAGCGGTTGCAGACGCTGTTCACGAGGTCTGTTTGCGCGGGCCGGGTGATGTGCTGTTGTTCATGCCGACTGAACGTGAAATTCATGAAGCGATGAAGGCGTTGAAAGGCCGAACGTTTGGGGGAAGCAAGCCCGATCTCTTGCCGCTGTATGCGAGGTTGTCTGCTGCGGAACAGCAAAAAGTCTTTCAGACGACTTCGACTCGGCGGATTGTGCTGGCGACGAACGTGGCGGAATCGTCGTTAACGGTGCCGGGAATTCGTTACGTCGTCGACACCGGGACGGCACGCATCAGTCGCTATTCACCCAAGTCAAAATTGCAGCGGCTTCCGATTGAACCCATTTCGCAGGCGTCTGCTGACCAGCGGGCCGGTCGGTGTGGGCGTGTCGGTCCGGGTGTCTGTATCCGGCTGTTTTCGGAAGAAGACTATCTCTCGCGCGAACGATATACGCCGCCGGAAATCCTGAGATCCAACCTGGCGAATGTGATTCTTCAAACCAAGACACTGGGCCTGGGTGAGATAGAGGATTTTCCATTTCTTGAACCACCCAAGCCCGAAGCGATCAAGGATGGCTACAAGACGTTGTTCGAACTTGGGGCGGTGACACAAGATCACACGTTGACCGACGTGGGGCGAAAGCTGTCGCGACTGCCGGTCGACCCACGGATTGCCCGGATCATCTGGGCCGCTCAGGAAGAGAATTGTCTGGGTGAGATTCTGATCATCGCGTCGGCACTTGAAGTGCAGGATCCGCGTGAACGTCCGCTGGAAAAGCAGCAGCAGGCGGATGAATCACACAAGCGATTTGCGGACGAGGATTCCGATTTTCTCAGTGATCTCAAACTGTGGGATTTTTACCACAAGCTGAAAATGGAATTGTCGAAAGGTCAGTTGCACAAAGCCTGTCACCAGAACTTTCTTTCATGGACCCGCATGCGAGAATGGGTTGATGTCCACGCAGAACTGGTTGAGATCGTCCGGGAATCTGTGACAAGCCAGTTTCAGAAGAAAGAGGAAGGTCAGCCCGGAAACTCGCGACAGGGAAACAAGGGAAGCGGTGTCGCTCCAAACCGGAGTCAGGGACAAAACCGTTCGAAGGGTCAGGACGTCAGTTCGGCAACAACACGAGCGAGTGTCGATACGACGTTCGCTCGTCGGCATGACGTCAAGGCGATTCATCGGGCGCTATTGACCGGCTATCTTTCCAGCATCGCGTTCAAAACGGAGAGTGGCGAATATCTGGCTCCTGGCGGAATGAAGGCCTTTTTATGGCCTGGCTCGGGTTTAGCGGCGAAAAAGCCAAAATGGATTGTGGCAGCAGAATTGGTCGAGACGACTCGACGGTTCCTGCGGACGGTGGCGAAGATCGAACCGGACTGGATTGAACCACTCGCCGGCCATCTCATCGACCGAACCTACAATGAACCGCATTGGGACACGGAATCTCTGGCGGTGATGGCTTACGAAAAAGTGTCGTTGTTCGGGCTGGTTCTGGTTCCTCGCCGACGGATTCGTTACAGCCGAATTGATCCTGCCAAATGCCGCGAGATGTTTATTCAGCACGCCCTGGTCTACGGTGAATGGCCAGAAGACGAATCAGACCTGGAGGCATTAAAGGACCAGGACAAACAGGGCAAAGGTCAAAAGGGATCGGCACGCCAGAACACTCAATCCTCGCAGGCAGATTCGCGACAGGGAGGCGGGCAAAAACGGAATGTCACTCCCGCTCGAGTGAATACAACTGCGGTGATCAATGCGCCCCCCGTGAAACGAAATGAACCCCCTGAATTTCTGACGGCGAATCGCGCTCTTGTTCAAAAGCTTGAAGACCTGCAGACACGTGTTCGTAAGGGGAGCATGCTGAAGGCGGAAGAGGCTCAGTTTGAGTTTTATCACTCGCGCCTGCCAGCGGACGTGCTCGACGGATTTCGGCTCGTTCAATGGTGGCGTGCAGCGTCGCCCGAAGACCGCAAGCGGTTGTTCATGGTTGAGGCGGACCTGGTTGAAGAGGACGCCATTGTCGCTACGAAAGAATCGTATCCCGATACGATCAAAATGAAGAACCTGACGCTGCCGCTCTCTTATCGGCTGGATCCGAGTGCTCCTGACGATGGTGTGACGATTACCGTTCCGCAAGAGGGTTTGAATCAGTTAGATGGTGACCGCCTGGGATGGCTTGTTCCGGGATTGATCGAAGACAAGATCGTGGCGTTGATTCGAACGTTGCCAAAGGAAATGCGTCGGGATCTCGTCCCCATCCCAGAGGTGGCAGCCGAGGTCGCCAAGGTGATCAATTTCGGCGACAAGACGGTGGCCGAGGCGATCGTCGAGGGGATCGAATTTGTGACCGGGATCGAAGTCCCTGTTGCGGCCTTCGATGAAACCAAGCTGCCCGACCATTTGCGGATGGTGATCCGGGTAACGGATGAAGCGGGAAGGACGTTAGCTGCAGGTCGAGATTTAACCGCTTTGCGAAAAGAATTCGGTGCGATCGCATCGACCAGCTTTTCGTCGGTCGACGATCCACGCTGGACTCGCGACGGGCTGAAAACATGGGATTGCGGGACTCTTCCACCGGTCATTGATGTGATGCGACGTGGCATCGCTCTGAAGGGGTATCCGACGCTGGTCGATCAGGGTGAAACCGCGTCGCTGCGACTGCTCGACACAGCGGAACGGTCCCATTTTGAGATGCGGTTTGGACTGCGGCGGTTGATTGCGTCGACGGTCAATCGCGAGTTGAAGCAGGGGGTCGATTCGATGCCGTCGCTGCAGAACTGGACATTGATTTCGAAGTCGTTCCCGCAACCGTTCCCGTTTCGAGCTCAAGTGACCGAGTTACTGGCAGATCGAGCGTTCTTGCCGACAGAGAAATTTCCTCGAAGCGATGAAGAATTTCGAGAATGCCTCCGCGAAGGACGTAACCGGATCTTGGCCGCAGTGACAGAAATCAACAGCCTGTTGACTCCGTTGTTTCAAGCCTATGGCGACGTTCGCAAGACGTGGGAAAAGACGGCGCATCCCCAATGGCAGGCGACTCGACTGGATGTGCATGCTCAACTTGCTCAGCTTTTCTCGCCAGGGTTTCTCGTGAAGACGCCGTGGGTCTGGTTGATTCAGTTCCCTCGATATACTCGGTCGATTTCATTGCGATTACAAAAGCTGACGAGTGGCGGTGCGACACGTGACCAGCAACTGATTCCCCAGGTTGTCCCCCGCTGGCAACGTGGGATCGAACGGTTGCGGTTGCACACCGAACGGCAGATTTATGATCCCGAGCTGGAAATCTATCGCTGGATGTCTGAAGAGTTGCGAGTGGCGTTGTTCACTCAGGAATTGGGAACGGCGGTGTCTGTATCAGAAAAAAAACTTGATAAACAATGGGAAAAAGTGAGAGCCTAGTGATGGGCCACAAATTTGCCCGACGTTTTTCGTGCGATCGCGGCGCGTTAGTTTAAAATCATGGAATCGAGCATTTCTGAAACCGAGACAGCATTGGTCGCGGCACTCCGTGCCGGCGAACCGGCTGCCTACGAGCACCTTGTTCGAGAGTACGGGGGGCGAATTTTGGCAGTATGTGAGCGACTGTTATTCAATCGTGAAGATGCTCGCGACGCGGTGCAAGAGACGTTTTTGTCGGCGTTTCGGTCACTCGAATCTTTCGACGGCCGGTCTCAGTTTGCCACGTGGCTGCATCGAATCGCCGTCAACGCTTCTTTAATGAAACTTCGAACGAAACGACGGCATCCGGAACAATCGATCGACGATTTGTTGCCAACGTTCCAGTCGGACGGTCATCGAAGCGATCCGGGATCTCGCTGGACGAATTCAGCGGGTGAGATTTCTGAACAACGCGAAACTCAGCAATTAATTCGTTCGAAAATCGAGGGCCTGCCCGAATCATACCGTAACGTTTTGATCTTGCGCGACATCGAAGAGCTTGACACGGAAACGGTTGCAGAAATGCTGGAGCTGAGCCCTGGTGCGGTCAAGGTCCGTCTCCATCGCGCACGTCAAGCACTGAGAACGCTGCTCGAACCGATTTTTGGGGGTTCTTCAAAATGACCTGCCACGACGCTCTTGATTTCCTCGATGATTACCTGGACGGGAATTTGCCGTGGGGCCAGCGGATTGCGTTTGGCCTGCATCTGGGACTTTGTCGACCATGTCGTGATTACCTGGACGGATATCGAAAAACGATTCAAGCGAGCCAGAAGGCTTTGTCTGAGCAAGCTGTCACCAATTGCGAACAATTACCCGATGAGATGGTTCAGGCGATTCTTGCGGCTCGAAGTCATGTGCCTCACTCGGATCATCGGGATTGAGCGGCGAAATCGCACAGCCGACCAAACTGTTCGGACTGACGCTCAACAATGGATTCCGACACGGTAATACGGTATCTATTTGTTTTTCCCGTTCCCGAGTTTTGCCGTGACGATGGCACTCGGGACGTCGATCGTATTCTTGCCAAAAAAGGAAACGCGATGCAACGCTTCGATGCTTTTTCGCAGGCCGCGTGTTTCTACCTGATCTTCATCGCGACGACATGGGTTAATTCCTTAGCTGCCGACGCGGTCACGCTGGAAAACGTGACCGATCCGGGTGAAAACCGGCGCGATGAGCCGATTTCACAGGCGTATTCATGGGACAAGGCGGTGACGTTTCTCGATTCTGCAGCGTTGAGTTGGCAGAAACAAAAGAAGTGCTTTACGTGCCATACAAACTATGCGCATCTTTACGCACTTCCTGCGACGGCGACAAAAGAGTCCGCTGCGGTTGAAGTCCGAAAATTCGCGGAAGAATTGATCACGCAGCGATGGGAAGAGAAGGGGCCTCGCTGGGATGCTGAAGTCGTGGCGACGGGTGCTGCACTCGCCTTTAACGACGCCGCAACGACCGGCCATTTGCATCCACTGACTCGTAAGGCGCTCGACCGCATGTTTACGCTGCAGCGTGAGGATGGCGGTTTTACGTGGATCAAGTGTGATTGGCCACCTATGGAATCTGACGATCACTACGGAGCGACGCTTGCGGCGATCGCTATCGGCGTTGCTCCGGATGCGTACGCCAAGACCGAAGTGGCTGAACGTGGGATGGCCAGGCTGCGGGACTACTTTAAAAAGAATCCGGGGACGACATTACACCATCGAGCGATGATTCTCTGGGGTGACTCTTACGCTGGAGGAGTGTTGTCTGCTGAGGAAAAGCAGCAGATTCTTTCAGATCTGAAGGCCCTGCAAAAGGCGGACGGCGGCTGGGGACTTGCGACACTCGGGGATTGGAAGCGTGCCGATGGCGAGTCTCAAGATATGGAGAGCAGCGATGGTTATGGGACGGGTTTCGTTCTGTATATCTTGCGTCGCGGCGGTGTCTCGGCAAGCGATCCTGTTATTCAAAAAGGGGTTTCCTGGCTGAAAACTCATCAGCGAGAGAGTGGCCGCTGGTTTACCAGGTCGCTTCACAAGGACAGCCTGCACTATATCACTCATGCCGGGACCGCTTTTGCAGTGATGGCCCTGCGGGAATGTGAGCAGAAATAACGGTTTCAAGCGTGAGGAATTCGAATTGACGCATCTGATGCTACTCACAAGTCTGATCTTGATGGAGGCAGATCCGCTGCCAGCAGGAAAGTCGCTTGTGGAAGTTCGTTTCGGCGAAGTTCCGATGAAGCTGTTCACCTATAAGCCGAAAGATTTTTCGGATGGGCCGGTGATCATGGTGTTTCATGGCGTCTTAAGAAATGCGGAAGAGTATCGGGATGATTCCGTCGCGATGGGCGATCGATTTCGAGCATTGATCGTGGCACCATTATTCGACGAAGCCACTTTTCCCAAACCGAAATATCAATTCGGAGGTATTCTTAAAAACGGCAAGGCGACGCCGAGTAACGAATGGACTGGCGAGTACATCAATCGGATCGTCAAAGAGATTCGTCGCCGAGAAGCTCGGCCCGAGATGCCGTTGTATTTGATTGGTCATTCCGGTGGCGGGCAGTTTGTGATTCGAACATCGGCGTTCGTGGGAACGGACGCCAAGCGAATCGTTGCGGCGAATCCCGGGACTCATTTGTTTCCAACCCTAACGGCAGATTTTCCGTTTGGGTTTGCCGGGCTTCCAGCGGAATTACAAACGGACGCGCGGTTAAAGTCTTATCTCGCTCAGCCTTTGACGATTTACCTCGGCACGCAAGATATCGAGAGGGACGAGTATCTGGATGTCACCGCTCCAGCCGATTTGCAGGGCAAGACTCGTTTTGAACGTGGACAAAATGCATATTCTGCGGCCAAAAGAATCGCGGACGAACGACAATGGCCTTTCGGATGGAAGCTGGTAATTGCACCGGAGGTCGAACACGATCATACGAAGATGTTCAATCACTCCCAATGTGCCGAAGCGTTAGAACTCGCGGAACCGAGATTGCCCGTCCGCGTTCCCAGATAAACTTGATCTTTTTTGTTAAAGACCTTGAATGCTGACCCCTAACCAAACCCCATTCGAATCGAATCGTTCGTCGACCGAATCAAAACCGACTCGCGTTAAACCAGGTGAGTCGATTGATTCGGGGAAGGGGCGAATTTTTCCGTGTGATCGCTGTGGCGCGGATCTGGTGTTTTCTGTCGGTCAACAGAGTTTGCAGTGTCCTTATTGCTCGGCGGTTAAGCAGATTGAACCGCCAAAAGACGTTCCGATCGTGGAACGAGACTATCTTAAAATGATCGAGCGGCTGGAAAGGCTGCGGGAAAAAGCGGGTCAGGACGATGAATCCTCGTCAACACAGCATGGGATACGGTGCTCCGCATGTGGAGCAGACGTGATTTTTCAGGGGACACTGACGAGTAGCCAATGCCCTTATTGTGCGTCGCCACTTCAGCGAGACAACATACACGATTCGGTGACTCGAATCCCGGTGGACGGAGTTTTGCCGTTTCTGGTTCCGCAAACGCGTGCTGCCGAAAATTTGCGAGCCTGGGTCAAATCGCTATGGTGGGCACCAAATGATTTTCTGAAACAAGGGGCAAATGGAAAATTCAACGGCGTTTATATGCCGTATTTCACTTATGACGCGATGACGTTTACTCGTTTTGCCGGCCAACGGGGGGATATCTACTTCGTCGTGGTCGGAGAGGGAAACAATCGTCGAACAGAACAGCGGATTCGATGGACTTACCGCGATGGTGCTTTTCAACAATTCTTCGACGACGTCACGATCATCGCAGCGACGAAGCAACACATTGATCTTGTCGAGGCGTTGGAACCATGGCCGCTGGATCGAATGATGCCATTCACGCCTGAAGTTCTTGCCGGTTTTTACTCGCGGACCTATGACGTCGATCTGGAGGAGGGGTTTCGAAGTGCTCGCCAGAGAGTCGAGGCAATGTTATCAATTGAGGTTCGTCAGAGAATTGGAGGGGACACGCAACAGGTCCATTCGCAACAGACGAATTATTCTGCGATTACGTTTAAACACATCCTGTTACCCGTTTGGTTGATGGCTTACCGCTATCGGGACAAAACCTATCAGGTGATGATGAATGCGGCGACGGGAGAAGTTTCCGGGCACAGGCCTTACAGTTGGGTTAAAATCGGCTTTGCGATGTTGCTGGCGACAATTCTGATCGTCACGTTCTGGGCCTTCTCCAACAGTCAGGGTGGAATCCATTTTATTTCCGACGATGGATTTCAATGGGATGACCAAACCCGTTCGATTGAATGGATTCGTATCCGATAGAGGTGTAAGGACTTGAGGCTGGATGGCTGGTTTTTGTCGTAGAAAGACGGTATTCAGAGATCCAAGTACAGGGTCAATCCGATTGTTTTTCTGTTTTCGATCGGAGAATCGTCTCGTCGCAAGTGTCAGTCAGTTGACGTAATCGATGCGACTTGCCATTATTCCCCTCTTCGATTTGGTTTTCAGTTTGTGGGTTGGTGCAGGTCCACTGCACAGGAGTGATTTGCATGGGTCGGTATTCGGGTCCAAAGGGACGAGTCAATCGCCGGTTAGGGGCGTTGGTGTTTGAAAACGCCGGAGCTGCGAGGGCATTGGAAAAGCGACCGAATCCTCCAGGGATGGCAGAGCGGCGTCGTAAATTGTCCACGTACGGCATGGCACTCGCCGACAAGCAAAAGATCAAGTATCACTATGGGATGCGCGAAGCACAGCTTCGTCGCTACTTTGCTAAAGCACGGGCACAAAAAGGTAACACGGGCGACATCTTGTTGGTGATGTGCGAACGTCGCCTCGACAATGTTGTTCGCCGTGCTGGTTTTACCGTCACTCGACTGCAGGCACGGCAGGGGATCGTTCACCGCCACTTCCAGTTGAACGGCAAGACCATCGACAAGCCTTCGATTTTCGTGGGTCCTGGCGATGTGATTACGTTACGTAACCGACCAAATGTGAAGAAGTTGTATCGCGAGATCGTTGACAGTTCATCGCGTCAGCCGGTTGACTGGGTTTCGTTCGACGCAAAGGATCTTGAAGCACGAGTTCAAGCATTGCCAACACCTGGCGATGCGACTGTCCCGCCGATTGAAATCGGACGAGTCATCGCCTTCATGTCTCGCTAATCTGTTGATGATTGGCTTGCGTCAGCACCTGTGAATCGCGTTTAGATTGTGAATAATGAATCTAAAAAGAGGTGCCTTCGATCCTTCGAAGGCACCTCTTTCGTTACTTTAACCTTACGACTTCACGCCGACTTTGCTGGTGACAATATCTCTTCAACCGGTTCGTTCAGGCCGGTTACATTCTCTTTGACCATCTGATTTATCAGGTCTTGTATTCCTGGCTGCTCGATTTCTGAGGTTGGCGAAAACCCCGAGTTTTCGGCGACAAGAAGGTTGATTAACGTTCCCAACATTCCCTGGCCAGCAGATCCATTTCCGCCAGACTCACTCGATGTCGTAAACAAACGTTCGGGCACCAACGGTTGTTGTGACTGAGCAAGCTCTCGTGCCGCGAACGTCAAAGCAAACAACCTCGGGTCACCATAGGACGAAATCTTTCGCTGTAAGACGGATGCTTCTGCGAGCCCTTCCTGCAGAATCCGCTGAGCCTCACCCCGTCCGGTTAGCTGATTACGCTTGCTTTCCGCTTCGGCCAACAAGCCTACCTGCTCGGCGTGTCTTCGAGCACGAGCGACTTCTGCATCCCCTTCGCACTCAGCCATCTGGACCTTGAGTCTTGTGCTTGCCAGTTCGGTCTGCGCCTGCATGATCGTTCGATCGTTCTGACGTTTTGCAATTGCAAGTTCGGCATCCCCCTTGCTTTCGGCAATCTGGACTTGGAGTTTCGCATTAGTCATAGAAGTCTGCATTTCTGCCTGCGCTTTTGCTTCGTTGAGTGATCGCAGTTTGTCATTGGCTTCCCGTTGACGCTCATAAGTTTCAAGTTGTTCGATCGAGAGTTGTCTCAATCGAAGTTGTTCGAGCAACGATTCAATCTTGCCGTTTGCCTCGGCCGTGTCTGGTTTGCCGATCAGTACGTCGACGCATTCAATATCAAATTCGTGGAAGCGTCGGCGAAGTTCTGTTTGAGCTTCTCGCTGGATCACATCACGGTCGTGCAGCAATTCCAACATTGTTTTTCGATGTGCAATGTCTCGAAAATACGCGGATAACAATGGATCAAGCGTTTGCGTAATCAGTTTTTTCACGTCTCCGAACCTTTGGATCACGCTGGGGGCACGCTGGTAATCAATATGGACGACCACAGACAGCGGCAGATTTGGTTCGTAGGCATCACGAGTGACCAGGTCAATGCTTTTGAGATTCTCGTCATAGTGATGACTTTCGGTTCGTCCGGTGATCCAGTGCAGCACGAAATTGGTCGTCGGTACGAGGACAATGTTTCCCGCATACGTATTGAAGGCATATTTTCCAGGCCCAAGTGGTCGTTCCCAAACCCCTCGTTCTCCTTCGGCAACTCGTTCTCCGTGACGAAATGCGTCTCCCGATAGGTCGCGTCCAGTGCTTCCGTAATAACTGACAACAACACCCACGTGACCGATGGGCACAACCGTTTTTGGTATTGTTTCGACCGTTGCGAACCATCGATTAATGAAGTAGGTTCCGTCGGTCAATGCTTGGTATTGACGACCACGGCGGCCGCCGGCTGCGAGAAACGCTTCCGGGTCCTGGAAGTTATTGTGTTCATGACTCGAATTCTGTAGTGGGCTTGCTGCTGCACTCGGGATTAATGCCGAAGTTGCAGGACCAACGGGGGGAGCGATTAATTCGCCTGGACGCAGCGATGGTCCGTCGTGAATCGTGACGATTCCGATCGTATCGTCGACAGACGTCCCCATCGGCGAGTTGGAGTCAACAACAATACTATGTCCGCCAATAACGATTGGTTGGAAACCATTAACCGCGAGCAATTCATCTTGCCACTCACTGACAGCCTTTCGTTCGCGAGGCTCTTGTGCCTGGGATAGGGAAAAAACTTCGCTCGCAGTCACAACGACAAAAAGAGCGGGATTAATGGCGTAAACCCCTTCGCGCAGGATGGCTCGTTGTCGACCACGCTGGCCTCGCGGAGCGTCATGCTCTGTCTTCGTGACAAGCGCAGTTTGGCCGTCACTTCCGAGTTCCACCGACTGGTAGGTCGATGTCACGACAGATGAGGGATCAAGAAACGCGGAAGCGTCCTGAAAGTTATTGCAGTGAACAACCCTTGCCAACGTCTGGCTTGGAGCCAATGGCTCACCATCTCTTGCATAGACATATCCAATTTCACGTTGTGGTATTGTCACCAACCTTGATTGATGGATGCGATACTGCCATCGCCAGTAGCCAAAATGCAGGCCACCACGTAGCAGTTTCGCCTGATATCCAGCCTCTTGATTGAGTGCAATAATTCGCCCATCGGCGAGGGAACCCTTTCCCGACCAAAGCTTCTCGACCACACCAACGCGGTTGTGTGGGATATACCTCACGCAAAGCCAGACGAGAAATACAGTCATTGGGATTCCGATTGCCAACAACGTCCAGACACTCGCGTCCGACACCCAGTTTCCGACATCCTTGATTGTGAAATCGGAAAAGAGTGCTTCAGCCAATTTTTGCAGAATAGGAACTACTAGGATCTTCACGATCAACCTCCTTCTAAGGAGGCGTCCTCATCACTGATTAAACGATCAAATTCCGGATTTGTCTTCTACTCATGAAGAAAGCCCGACTGTTGGATCAGTTTTCAAATGAAAACGGAAGAGCTGTGCTCAATCCCGCAAATGAGGATGCCTTTCATCAAACGGCCGAGAACACGTGTCTCGACCTGCCTGCGAGGTTAGCTGTCGGGCTAGAGCTTGAAAGTGCTCTGTCGGAGAGGCGATTTTGATCGCTTCACAACTTCGCCCCGAAGGTTGCTCATCGTCGAGCAGCCAAATCTGGTTCCCCCGCTCTCACACGTTCATGTGAGATTCGGCTTCATCGAAAGAGATACTAACCAACCAGTTAAAGGGGAGAATATGCAGAAGCGAATAGCGTTCCGTCATCGAACTTCCATGCAGGGCATCCACTTACGATCTTGTGAAGATTCGGAAAAAATGGATTAGACAGTTGGTTTTTTAATCAAAACGAACTTTTTCGGAGTCTTAAAAACCGATGATCAACAAGGTTTTACATTTCGATTCAAACAGAGCAAAGATGGAAAACTCAAGCCGGTCTAAGGGCGAGTAATTACGGATTGCAAAAATCAATTGAGTTTTGTTCTTGCCGCCGAGTTGTTAGAGATTGCCTGCGGACGATTGGAAAAACTTCCGAGTACGTCGTTCAGCTTCCGTTGACGTGTCTTGTCGTTTCAGGTCATCAATATTTGCCGAACAGACACGACAGCCAATCGTCTCAACATGAAACTGTAGATACTGTGATAACCCGTCACCTAACCTTTTTTCAATGTAAGCTGCCCAAACTGCTCGAGGCGGGCAACTCAGCCGATATTGCCGCCAGAGTTCCCCAACGCTGAAGTCTCCATGGTCTCGCAAAGATAAAAGCGTTGCCAGCCTCTCGCAAAGTGACGAATTCCGCCGTAAAGAATGCTCAACCACAGCACAAAAATCCGTAGAAAATCGCTCGTCAACGTAAGCCAAAAGTTCATCGTCGGTAAATTGGGCCATTTGCCAGCCTCTCGTCTACCCAATGAATTCCAGCTTCACTGGATGAGGAATGATTTTCGCTTGATAAGCTCGATCAAGCAGCAAAGCCACAGCTTTTCGGCCGCGGTCTCCGAAATCGAGCGTCCAGTCATTGACGTACATCCCGACAAATTTGTCGGCCTGGCTGCGATCCAAGTCCCGTCCGAATTGCAATGCGTACGCAAGTGCTTCTGCACGGTGATCCAAGGCAAATTGGATACTTTTCTTCAGCAGGGTCGTAACTTCACTCATCGCCTTCTGACCAAGATCGCGTCGAATTGCGTTTCCTCCAAGCGGCAGCGGCAAACCCGTATCCTTCATCCACCACTTTCCCAAATCGACGATCAGATGCAATTCATCGTTCTGGTAAGTCAACTGTCCCTCGTGAATAATCAACCCCGCATCAACTTTCCCCTCACGAGTCACTGCGAGAATCTCATCAAATGGATAAACGACAGGCGTAAAATCGTCACCCAACGCAAGTTTTAACGCTAGATATGCCGTTGTCAGCTTTCCGGGTACCGCAATTGTCTTTCCGCGAAAGTCATTCAAACTGCCTGGCTGTCGAGCGACTATCATTGGCCCGTAGTCGTCTCCCATACTGCAACCACATGCACATAGAGCATAACGATCGGTCAGGTATGCGTATCCGTGCAGACTGACGGCCGTCAGCTCGAGTTCACCTCGAAGAGCGCGTTCGTTCAAGGTCTGAATGTCCTGCAGTTCATGCGTAAATCGATATGGACCGGTCTCGATTTTGTCTTTGGCGAGTGCAAAAAACATGAATGCGTCGTCAGGGTCAGGGCTATGGCCGACGCGAATTAAAGTCTTTTCGGACATCTGTCAATTTCTGGTCTGAAGAACAGGATTTGGCGGAGTCGTATCCGCTGGAACGAGTTACCGAATCCTAGTGATCCAGCGACGTTGTGACCACTGTACCAATAGTCCATTACGCTTGATTTCAGACCTCCCGGAACGAAATTGCTGAATGGAAACAATAATTCTCTGACGGCGCGACTTTTTTGAATGACAAAAGTGGCAAAATGAACTGCTTCCTCGAAAACCGATAAAATGAAATCGTACTCCTCATAACAGTTCCTGGTGATCCAATTGATTCAAAATGAATTTCGGTAACAAAAAATGAGGGAGAACCAATGGCGAGCCGACCGTGTCGATCCTATACTGATTTTTCGTAAATTTTAGGAAAGACCAATGACGAATTCGATGCCAAGTCAACCGCTGCAAGACGTTCACGTTCGTGAAACTGTGCCCCTTGTTGCCCCTCGCTACCTGAAACAAGAAGAGACCATTTCTGACGTTGCCGTCAAAACGGTCATTGAGGCACGGGAGTCCATCAAGAGGATTCTTTCAGGCGAAGAATCTCGGTTGATTGTCGTGGTTGGTCCCTGTTCCATCCATGATCATGTTGCCGCCCTGGATTACGCACAGCGGTTAAAGACGCTTGCCGATCGAGTTCAAGACAAACTGCTCGTCGTGATGCGGGTCTACTTCGAAAAGCCAAGAACAACCGTTGGTTGGAAAGGGTTGATCAACGATCCTCATCTCAATGATACGTTTGACATTGCAACGGGACTGCGGATCGGCAGGCGAATCCTTCTGGAAGTCGCCAGTATGGGGCTACCTGCCGCAACAGAATTGCTGGAACCAATCACCCCGCAATACATCGCAGACCTGATTTCTCTGACTGCTATCGGTGCACGAACGACCGAGTCTCCAACGCACCGGCAAATGGCAAGCGGATTGTCGATGCCCGTCGGTTTCAAGAATGGAACAAATGGAAACCTGCAGGTGGCGATTGATGCAATGCTGGCAGCCCGTTCTCAACACAGTTTTCTAGGGATCGACAATGATGGCCAGACCTGCATTGTTAATACCAAAGGAAATCCATGGGGCTTCCTGATCCTGCGTGGCGGTCAGTCTGGACCGAATTATAACCCTGAAAGTCTTGCGGAAAGTCTGAAACGCCTGAACTCAGCAAAGCTGCCCCCACGATTGATGGTTGATTGCAGCCACGCGAATTCCAATAAAGATTATTTGTTGCAGCACGTCTGTTGGGGCGATTGCCTGTCACAGCGTATTGCCGGCAACAAGAACATCGTTGGCTTAATGCTCGAAAGTAATTTGATGCCCGGCAACCAGCCGCTGACGAGTGATCTGACGAAACTTCAGTATGGAGTTTCCATAACTGACGGCTGCATCGGTTGGGAAGAAACAGAACGACTGATTCTTTCCGCACATGAGCAGCTTTCTGCCGCTGAATGATCAAACCGCCAGAGAGATACTGGTGTGTGCCAACCACGGGGAGATCGTTTTGCAGGCAGCTATGGAACGCGTACTGTTACCCTTAACTTGTAACTTGCTCATCCGCAGGTAATTTGCCATTCGGTCGACCAGATGCCCCGGCTGATTCGAAATTTGGCGGTGAAATCGCTGAGCGTAAGGCGAGCCCCGAACAGCTAAAAAGCTGTTCGGGGCGTTGTTCAAAGCCCCGATTTTGATAACCAGCAGCAGGCAAAACTTGTTGAATATTTTTCTGACGAGCCACTTTCGATGTATTAGCTCATCAACCCAACCTGAGTTTAAACATCGCAGAGCTTAACCGCTTCGCGAAGCCCGACCAGCGGATCGCGCGTCGGGATGAATTCGTGCCCGACGTATCCTTGATAACCGATTTCAATCAGTTTTCTCATGATTGGCGGGTAATTGATTTCCTGCTTGTCGTCGAGTTCTGCACGGCCAGGATTTCCCGCTGTGTGGATGTGTCCGATGACGTCCTTGTGTTGTTCGATCCGACGAATGACGTCGCCGTTCATAATCTGAACGTGATAGATATCGAACAGAACCTTCACTCGTGGCGAGCCGACCTTTCGCACGATATCGCAAACGTAGTCGATGTCGTCTCCCTGGTAGCCAGGATGCCCTTTCATCGGATGCGAACCATCGCGAGAGTTGAGGTGTTCAACACAGATCGTCACCCCTTTTTTCTCTGCATGTCCTGCGATCTTTTTCAATCCGGCGATACAATTCGCCGCTCCTGCTTCGAGCGAGATTTCGCCACTCTTTGGATCATCGGCATCGTTCCACTTATAACCCGTGAAAGCAATCACGCTGGGGACATTTGCCGCGGCACAGTCGTCGATCATCTTGCTGGTCGTGGCGATGACCTGATCTTGATACCGGGGATTATTGAATCCTTTCATGAAAGGAGCACCAGGCATGCCGTTTGGCGCAATGGCACAGGTGAGGCCGTGTTTCTTGAGGACATCCCACGTTTCCGGGCCGCAGATTTCAACTGATTGTATTCCCATCCCTTTGGCGATCTGACAGGTTTTATCGATATCCCATTTGTCTCCCGCGACATTAAAGCACCAGAAGACAACGGAATGCTTGATTCGTCCATTGACCGCAACTTTATCCGCTGCGGCGAGAATGGCGTCCTGGCCAACGCTGGCAACCGCTCCAGCGGCAACGGCAGAATGAAGCAAGTCACGGCGAGAAATTGACATTGGAAACTCCTGGTTGATTCAATGAAACGGTCAAAAAAGAGACATTTCGGCTCTGTAAATCGCGATCAAATCACGGTGCAGTTGTCGCAGTTAAAATAGAGGCCACAATATTGCAAATATTGCCCTGCAATGCTCGTGCAACGAATCAAATCGATTTTGATGGAATAATACCGACCCGCCATCGTTGGTGCGAACGTGTTGAGATCGTTAATCTCTCTTGCAATTGTATATACCCTACTTTTCAAGAATGGAACATTCCCTTGAACACGGGTCACAAACCCTCTCTCGACGGTTGGCCAATTGTTGGAGCGTCATTACGAGAACCATTGGTTTCGCGACTTTCCGAAGGCGAAACGATCGTCGCTTTCATGATTTCTGACATCGATTCAAATCGATTTTATCGCAAGACACTCCTTGTTCTGACAAACCGAAGATTTCTCAGCAATTCGGCAGAAAGTGGTTTCCAGGAATGGGCCCTGTCAGATATCGACAAAATCAAAACGAAAGACCGGGCAGGTTTAGGAACGCTCGAACTGACAGGTCTTGATCGAAGACTCGCTGTCTGGCATTACACGATTGCGCAGGGGCCGTCGGCGCTGATTCTCGGCGACCGTTTTGAAGACCAGAAGTCTCAACGAACAATTTCGAATGATGTCGTTGAAGATGACGAGATCCCTGAACCGGAGGATCACGAACCAGTTCCAGATACGACGGCGCTGCTCAGGCTTTGGCAATTTGCGAGACCCCACGCTTTTTGGATGATTGTCGCGCTCTCGATGACGTTGACGGCGGCAGTTGCCGAAGTCAAAACAATCGAAATGACGAAACCGCTGGTCGATCTGTTAAAAAACTACGGGGAAGACCAGCCACCAATTCTGAATCAGGCCTTTTATTACCTGGGAATCATGCTGGGATCGGCTGTGATCGCATGGTTATTGGGTTGGGGCCAAGGGGCAATCCTGGCTTGGGTCAGTGAGCGAGTCACAGGCGATCTGCGGCGGCGGACTTACTCGCACCTGCAAAAGCTGTCGTTGGAATACTTTGGAGGTAAGCGGACAGGCGACTTGATGTCGCGCATCAGTAGCGATTCTGACCGACTTTGCTCTTTCCTTTCTGACAGCATCGTCGATTTTACGGCCAATACCATACTGTTGTTTGTCGTTGCCTATGCCCTGTTTCGAGAAAACTACCAGGTCGCTCTCGTGGCGTTGCTACCCTTTCCGTTCATCATCTGGCTGATGTATTACGCTCGCGACAAGTTACAAACGGGATTTCAAGCCTCAAGTCGTGCCTGGGGGGCGATGTCGAGTGTTTTAGCGGATACGATTCCCGGCATACGAGTGGTCAAAGCATTCGCGCAGGAAGATCGAGAAATCGATCGGTTTTCAACGGCGAACGAACTGGTTGTGACGACGAATAACCGAGTCAATTCGCTTTGGACATTTTTCTGGCCCTTGATCACGTTTCTCAACCATTTGGGAGTTCTTGTCGTCTGGGTCTGTGGAGTCTGGCTGATCGGCCGCCGTGATCCACATTTCAGTGTCGGCTCTTTAACGACCGTCGTTCTTCTCAGTGAGAAGTTCTATGGCAAGCTGGAAATGATGAGTCGTATTGTGAACGCGTCTCAGCGTGCTGCGGCGAGTGCTCAACGGATTTTCGAAATTCTGGATCGTGTCTCGAGCGTCCCCGAACCCGCCAAGCCGGTTCCGATCAATAAACTGCGAGGCGAACTCGAATTCCGACACGTTGGTTTTCGTTATGGAAACCGAAAGGTGATTCGCGATTTCTCTCTGAAGATTGAGGCGGGTGAAATGATCGGACTCGTCGGACATACAGGAGCCGGTAAGAGTACGCTGATCAATCTTGTCTGCCGTTTTTTTGACGTTGCCGAAGGGGCTATCCTCGCCGATGGCGTCGATATCCGAAGTTACAAGGTCGAGCCATACCGCAGGAACGTCGGAATCGTGCTTCAAGACCCGTTCCTGTTTTACGGTACGATCGCCGAGAACATTGCGTATGGGCTTCCGAATGCGACCCGGCAACAGATTATTGATGCCGCCAAAGCTGCACGGGCACACGAATTCATACTTCAGTTGGCGGACGGGTATGACTCGCTCGTTGGGGAACGCGGTCAGTCCTTGTCAGGTGGAGAACGCCAGCGAATCAGTATTGCACGTGCGCTGTTGATCGATCCTCGCATCCTGATCCTGGACGAAGCAACGTCGGCGCTTGACTCAACAACGGAACGCCAAATTCAAGAAGCGTTGCAGAACCTCGTGCGTGGGCGAACGACGATCGCGATTGCCCATCGTCTGAGTACTCTCAGCCAGGCAGACCGAATCATGGTGATCGAGCGCGGTCGACTCGTCGAAATTGGAACTCATGACGAACTGCTGAAACTGAAAGGAGCATATGCCGCGCTTCACAAGGCTCAGCAAGAACTGACCAAGGATATTGGCTGGTAGCAAAACCCTCTGGCGACTTTTCAACCTGAAGTTTGTTGAATTGTGTTCCAGGGCAATCGAGGCCGAATGACAGGCCCCGTCCAGTTTCCAAAGTATTCTTCTCTCATCGCGCCAGTGTCGTGAACGTCGAAAGTGAGCACAGATTCTTCAAGAATCGTGGTCTTTTGTGGAATTCGCCCTACGATTGCTGAGACGATATACCGACCTTCATTTAGAAAATTGCCGGGAATCACGCAGGTCGATTCGTATAGACCGACAGGTTGTGGTCTTCCGTACCATGGGTCGTCGGTGGAACTGATCGCACGGACGTTGGATGTTGCCAGCACAAACGTTCCGTTCGAATCTTTTAACCAAAGTGCCGTGTAGAGTTGCTGGTCAGGAATAAGATTCCAATAGCTGATCTGGATTCCAATCTCTTTGGCGATATCCACGTCTGCGGTAGGTCCATCGCTCCCCTCTTGAACGATCCTCACGGCATGTAATCGTACCATCTCCGTCCCCGGCGCAATGTCGGGTGACGACCAGACGACTTCGCCTGACGCCGATCTGACATTTGCCAGATACTGTTTGACGACATCGGTTGGATGACCGACTGCAGTAACGCGACCAGCATCGAGAAGAATTGCCCGCTGGCAAAGATTTGTAATCACCGGAAGACTATGTGACACGATTAGGACGGTCTTTCCCTGACGGCTGGCTGCCCCCATTTTGCCCATGCATTTTTGCTGAAACGCGGCATCTCCAACTGCCAGAACTTCATCGACAATCAGGATCTCGGGTTCCAGATGGGCAGCAACAGCAAATGCCAGCCGGACATACATCCCACTCGAATAATACTTGACCGCCGTATCGAGAAATTTCTCGACTTCCGAAAAAGCGACAATTTCGTCGAACTTGCTTCGAATTTCCCGACGGGTCATCCCGAGAACTGCACCGTTCAGATAGATATTCTCACGCCCCGTCAGTTCGGGATGAAATCCAGTTCCAACTTCGAGAAGACTACCGACGCGTCCATGTAATTCGATTCGCCCTGCTGTTGGACGTGTAATCCGTGAAAGAAGCTTTAAGAGTGTGCTTTTGCCAGCTCCGTTCCGACCGATGAACCCCAAAACCTCCCCTTGTTTGACTTCAAAAGAGACATCTTTTAATGCCCAAAAGGTGTCAATTTCCTGTGATGGAAGTTTCGTTTCAGAACGGATTAGTCGCTTTGGAAGAACAGCGATATTTTTTGCAATGTTCTCGAGGAATTCAGAAAAGCGGTGGTATGAAAGGCGATGTCCCAGCCGAAACGACTTTGACAAGCCATCGACCCGAATTGCAAGATCTTTCACAGAGACTTCCTGATGGCCGAAAAATACGTTAACCCACTAACGGCGGATCGTTATTCCCCAATTTGACTTTGTTGCAAATAGGCCTGTCGGAGAATATCGCTCATGACTGTGCCTTTCGAAAATCAAGGCTCCGAGTAGCTTCTCCTCAGTGATCAAACTTCGCAATGGAGATTGGCGATTCTGATCGAACAAATGCAAAAGGGCACGCCCCGGACATACCCTTTTGCGGTGGATGATCACTGCTTATTTTTTGTGGACTTTGTGACACGCTGCACATGAGCCCGTCACAGCTTTAAAAGCTTCTTGTGCACCCGCATAGTCTTTTGCTTCGATCTTGGTCAGGACTGCGGCGCTTCCATCGCGAAGTGATTTGGACGCGTTTGCCCAGTCGCCGTCTGGGCAACGTCCATCGTCCATCAGGATAAAGCTGGATTCGTTGAGCAAAGCCGCTTTGGTCGCAAGGTCTTCCCAAGCCTTTTCGTCGACGGGAGCCGCTTTCAGGCCCTCACCAATGCCCGCACAATTAGGCTTGATCAAACCTGACATCATCTGTTTTGTTGTTAAAACTCGAGTCTTCCCCTTTTTGACTTGGGCCGAAGCACCTGCTGACAGTACTGAGACAATCCCGACAATCATTGCGACGCAGATCAACCGTTTCATGAAGCCTGTCTCCTCGATAGAACTACTGCAGGACGCGACGAGCGTTTGCGGTGTTGCGCATCCAACAAAAATTATTCGCGATGAACGCTGCCCGCCATGGAGCGCAGAATGTGGATATCAATGTCCATTTGTCGCCTTTTTCAATCTACCGAGCGAAAAAAGAAATGCAACCACCACGACAATCGATCGCCCACGATGTGGAAGGTAAAACAGTGGTCACGTATCATCCCTGTTTGTTCGCCACCTTAATTTCAGGCAGGTAATGCGGGTGGCAACAAGAGCGACTTATTCCACGCAATTTCCATTTTCAGTTTCCTTACGAGTGAATTCCGTACCCAAACGAGAGCTATTTTCATGACGGCGACAGTAAATCAAGAACCGATTGAGCATGTCCTTGTTGTTCCGACGCTCCTGTTTCGAGAGCTCGGCTACTTCCAGGGGTTTAATGCCGATATCGATCGATACATCGGAACACTGCTCGATCCGTCGCATACAAGCTTTCGACCACGGAACGAAGTTGAGGAAGATCCAAGCTATAAGCAGCTGATCCCGTATTGCATCTTCCGTCATGCAGGCCAGGTGTTTTACTATAAAAGAGGCAAGAAGGGGGGCGAGGGGCGATTGCACAGCAAACGGTCTATCGGCATCGGTGGTCATATTTCCTCGACCGACCAACTTTCTGGTGACCGACGATATCTTGAAGCAATGCACCGCGAGATTTCGGAAGAAGTCTTTCTGGAGTCAGGGTTTAAGGATGCTTGCGTCGGTCTGATTAACGACGATGAAACCGCAGTCGGAAGAGTACATTTAGGCATTGTTCACATTTTTGACCTCGACACGGCAAAAGTTCGCCCCCGTGAAGAGTCGATCTTAGAGACAGGATTCGCAGATCCCGCAGAATTGATACAAGCCGCAGACGAATTCGAAACGTGGTCACAGATTTGTCTCAAGCATCTGTTCGGGTGAAGTTGTGCTAAACGCGACCAACTGCGCAAGGCGGGGGAATGTCCAATCAGCCGAAAAACGCTGACTGGACAGATAAGACAAAGGAAGGTCTTTCGATGGCAATACAATTGAATCGACGGTCGGTAATCGGTGCGGCTCTTGTTGCGGCAATTCCAATCGCTGCAGGGACTTCAGTCGCCCAGGAAAAGCAATCACCTGCGGTGAAGGGAAAGCTCACTGACCAATCCCTGGGTACGCTGCTGAAAGCCATGGGGCTGGACACTAAGGCCCAGGAACAACGATACGATTTCGCATTCAAAGCAACAATCGACGACAACGAGTGGGAACTTTCGATGTCGTCCGTACTTAGTCAGGACGGAAGCTCTGTCTGGGTTATGGCGTGGTTAGACGAACTGCCAAAATCGGCGGCTGATGTTCCGCGAACTGCGCTGTTGCGATTGCTTTCAGACAACGACAAGTTAGGTAAAGGTAAGTTCTTTACCTACATTGCTGCCAATCGACGTTTTGTCCTGCAACGCGTTATCCCGAACGAAAACATCACAGCAGAACGCTTCCGAGCAGTTCTTGATGATTTAGGCCAATCGGTCGTCGAGACACATCCGCATTGGAGTGTTTCGAACTGGACTTCCCCAGCAACTGAAGATCCAGCGCAAGTCGCAAAAACCGGCAGCCCAGTGAAAGGAAGCACCCAAACAGGAACCGGAACGGCTCCGGCAACATTGCCTGCGAACACTCCTGCTAAAGCGCTGAAAACCGCCGTGAACGATGCAAAAGCCGGCGGTGCCGTAAGGAAGTAAGCTCTTCCAGGTGCTGAATTTGGCGGAACTATTGAAAGTCACGCCATCGACCTGTAACTAAACCAGGTCGGGAATTGGTGACTTTCGCAATCAGAGAATCGATAAAAAAGCCCGCTGACTCTTCGGGGTCGCGGGCCGTTATCTTTGGTAGAAACCGGGAGTGTTAATCAGGAATCCTCCTAACGTGGTTTGGGTTGACTCTCACGATCTTTGCGAAACATTTCGTCCAAAACGATCGGATGCCAGTTGCCATCCCGTTGTTCGGCGGGAGCATAATGCCGCCTGGCCCAAGTTCGCATTCTCATTTCCTCGACCGGATCGACATCATGGCTACTGACCTGTTCGAGCATCACCAGCGCACTCACGATCTCCTCCTCCACCGCTAAAACGGCTCCGAATTGCAAAAGAACCGGACGACCGAACTCGCCCGACGTCAGAAATCCTACCTATTTTTGAGAAAATCGCAAGAAAAAACGATTTTTTGGAAACTTTTCTTAGGGATTTCCGAAAAATGGCCCGTCACGTTGTCCGAGAATTCTCAATCAATCGTCGAAGCTGATGATCGCCCCGCAGGGATTTGAATTGAAGGCACAACACGGTTGTCACATTGGTGATTTCTTACGACACTGACCAAACAGCAGTGGTCAAACCCTGAACCCAGATTATGTACTTGATCATTTGTATTTGATCTCACACTCTTAGGAGTAGCCGTGTCCGGACTCATTGAGAGTCATCTTTCGCCGAAGCTCGAATCCTCATTACAGGGGGTGTCGTCGAACACTCCTGGCGACCATCACTGCTGGATTTCATTTGGCGGTAACGTTGGCGACGTGAAAGCCACGTTCGACGCCGCACTCGCGTTGCTGAGTCTGCATTGTCATATTCAACTGCAACAACGATCGGGACTTTATTGCTCAACCCCGATGGGAACCCAGGCTGGCAGTCCATTCCTGAATTCCGTTTGCGGTTTGACCACCCAGCTCTCTCCACAACAGCTGCTGTCAGCACTTCAATCTGTTGAAACCCAACTTGGTCGAGTTCGTGACATCTGCTGGGGCCCGCGTACCCTTGATCTTGATCTCTTGAGCTACGGAAATTGCATCGTCAACGAACCTGGCCTGATGATTCCCCATCCTGCATTAACCTATCGACGATTTGTTCTCGATCCCCTCGTAGAGATCGACGCACACTGGCGTCATCCTCTTGTTCAGAACACAGCGGGTCAAATTCTGGATCGCTTAACATGTCGACCACTTTTGATCAGGCTGATTGATATACACTCAGAACAAGTAGAAGCCATATCATGCGATCTGTTACCGCAATTCCCTGACGTGAAATTCTTTTCAGACTGTGATTCGCCAACCGATGCGCTTCCGTTTCTGATTCGTGGTACGGGTGCGAACTGCAGTGACCTGATCGTCGATCTGCGACGTTCTCCGGGCGATATGGTCGAACAACTATCGTCGGCTCTGACGGCGATCTTTGACAAACCAAGACGAGTCTCTGACTGGTAATCACAGGTTTTTTAAAAGCATATAACCTCAGCGAAAATTTTGAGGTTCAACATCGACCTGATGCTCGATGTTCGATTGACTTGGAAATTGAGGCGCGGCCAGTACCCAGATCGCTCGTAGCGATTCTAAATCGGGAGCCGTGATTTGAATGTGGTATCGAAAATTCGCCTTCAGTCGCGTCACTGGACACGGTGCCGGACCGAGAATCTTGACCTCCGCCTGGACCTCTTTCGCCACAGCCCTTATCAATTCGCCAATTTTTACGGCGTATTCGTTCACTTCTTTCTCCACAGGGCCGCGGATAATTATTCTCGCCAGTTGCGAGAATGGTGGCACGTTCAATGCCTTTCGATGAGCCATCTCGGCGTTCGCAAAACCGAGATAATTGTGCTCAGCAGCCCGCAAAATCGCCGGTTGGGAGGGAGATGCGGTCTGCACGAGAACCCGTCCACCACGACGACTCCGTCCCGTTCGGCCTGCCACCTGAGCAATCAGTTGAAAGGTCCGTTCCGCCGAACGAAGGTCCGGCTGGTGCAACAGTGTGTCCGCGTCAATGACCCCGACGAGTGTCACATTAGGAAAATCGAGTCCCTTTGCAATCATCTGAGTCCCCAGCAGAATCTGCACTTCTCCGTGCCGGAACCTTTCGAGTGCCGTGTCGTGCGAGCCACGTTTTTGCATCGTGTCGCTATCCATTCTCAGACATTTGTAATCGTCAAATCGAGTCCGAACTTCGTTTTCTAATCGTTCGGTCCCCAATCCCAGGTAGGCTAATCCTGGGCGACCGCAGCTTGGACATGTCGAAGGTGGCTTCACGGAAAAATTGCAGCAGTGACACAGCGCAATCGCACGTTCTTTATGCCACGTCAACGTGATGTCGCAATTCGGACACTTCACGCCAACACCGCATCCGCGACACCAGATGACCGATGAATACCCGCGAACATTCAGGAACAGAATGACCTGTCCCCCATCCTTAAGCGCTACGTTCATGGCTTGAAATAACGCTCTTCCGATCGCGGCCCCTTTTCCAACCGCCGGGTCGTTTCGCGTATCGACGATGACAACTGGTGGCAATGGCAGATTTTCGACCCGTTTTGGCATCGAAATCAGCGTGTCCTGTTTATTGATCACCCGCTGCCACGATTCCAGTGTCGGCGTTGCGGAACCGAGAATCAACGGAACTTTCTCGATCTCCGCTCGATATCGAGCCACTTCGCGTGCATGATACCTCGGTGTGTTGTCCTGCTTGAAGCTGGTCTCGTGCTCTTCATCGATCACGATCATTCCCAGATGCGGTGTCGGGGCAAAGACCGCACTGCGAGCCCCCACCACTACCTGCACGTTTCCACTGGCAATCTGTTTCCAGTGTCCGTGTCGTTCGGCATCCGTCAAATGGCTGTGGAGCACCGCGACCGAGTCGAATCGACTGCGGAACCGGCGAATCGTCTGCGGCGTCAGGCTGATTTCTGGAACCAGCATGATCGCCTGTTTCCCGTAACTGACCACTTCCTCAATCGCTCGGATGTAAACCTCTGTCTTGCCACTGCCAGTGACCCCGTGAAGCAGAAGTGTTCGATGTTCACTCGACCGAACAACATCAAGAATTGCGTTCACGGCGCGTGTCTGATCGTCGTTCAGAACGATCTCGCGATGTGGTTCAATCGTGTCTGCCTCGGTACTCGCAAAGACCCTGCGGCGAAGCGAGACAATCAATCCCTTTTCTTCCAGTGAATGGATCGGCGACACACCGCATTGCGCGGCTGACGACAAGTCGTCGACCGACATCGGCCGATTTGCAGAGTGAAGGATTTCAACCACAGTCCG
The DNA here is from genome assembly GCA_903858935.1 of uncultured Schlesneria sp. Classification (GTDB taxonomy): domain Bacteria; phylum Planctomycetota; class Planctomycetia; order Planctomycetales; family Planctomycetaceae; genus Schlesneria. The sequence goes on from CAIOKO010000194.1 coordinate 37,161, forward strand.
TTGTTTTGCTCGAAGCTTCAGTCCGTCGAGAATCGCAGTCACCTCGGCGGCTGATCTCAGCGGTCGATCGTCCGTTTCGTTTACCGCAGAACTCGCTAAAACGCCCGACTTTACGTCATCCCGCTCTTCGTTTTTCGGCGCTTCCGGTCCGATGACACCCAGCTTGGCCTTCAAAGAATCGCTGAGCGTGAAGAATGCAACTTCGCGAGTTCCCGCGTTTGTCTTCACCCCTTTCGGGATGACGGTTTCAAGAACCTGGCCCCAGCCGCAGAGGTATCGATCACCGATCCATCGAGTCAGTTCCAGCATTCGCGAATCAATCAATGGCTCGCGGTCAAGTACCGATTCAATGACCTTCAGCGTTCTTCCTGCCGGCAGAGTCGTTCCAAGTCCAACACAATAGCCAGTAGTTGATTGTCCGCCGCGTCCGAACGGAGCCTGAACTCGTTGCCCAGGCCCGATCAGGTCCCGCAATCCCTCGGGGACGATATATTGATAAATCGTCGTCAGCGGTCGGTTGAATACGACATCGGCCACAAGCCGATCTTCCGAAGCCGCCACCTCCCACACTTCCATGTTGGGAGGAATCTCGTCGTCGGAAAATAAGCTGTGCTGCTTGGGTTTAGTCAAGGACGTCTCTCTTGATGGACCCGTTAAAGAGGTGTTCAGTTTCTCGTAGCGGAGGCTTCCAGCCTCCGAGCTTCTTATCGTGGCGGCGTCCACCCTCCACCGGTCGTTGTGGCACACGGGCTAAAGCCCATGCTACGATGGAACAATCAGGCCATCGGAGTAACGAATCACCTGCTGACGAGCCAAGGGAGCGGTTCGCCCGCTCTTGGCAGCTTGACCAATTGGACCCCCGTCACCGCCTTGTGCTCAGCAACTTCCGCCAACGTCGCAGCATCCGGCTCATTATCAAGATTCAGCACGGCAATCGCGTCGCCACCTGGTTCGTTCTTTTCGCGACCCAGTGCCATGTGAGCAATGTTGACACTATGCTTGCCGCAGATATTCCCGATGAAACCAATGACGCCAGGTTTATCGATGTGCTTATAAATCAGCAGCAAGCCATCGAGATACGCATCCAGATGGAACTGGTCGATGCGAACCAGACGCAAGAACTGCTTGCCGAAGATCGTTCCCGCTGCAGTCAATTCACCGTTGTCAGTCATGACGGTCGCAGAAACCAGCGTCGAGAAATCTCCCAATTCGTGAGAGAGTTCTTCCTTGATTTCGATACCCCGTTCTTTGGCCAGCAGATCGGCGTTGACGATATTGACGTTGTCGGCCAAGGCGTTGGAAAGCAGTCCCGCTGCAAAGGCGTTCGCGATCAGTTTCGTCTTTTTGTTTGCCGCCTCACCCTTGAACTGCAGCTTCACTCCTCGCACACCACCCTTATTCAGTTGTGACAACAGTAAACCGAGTCGGCGACCGAGATCCAGGTAAGGCTGCATATCGGTCATTTCGGCAGCTGTAATCGGAGCCATATTGACCGCGTGACGAACCTCATTTCTTACCAGGAAACCGGTAATGATCTCGGCGGCTTCCACCGCGACCAGTTCCTGAGCTTCGTCGGTTGACGCACCCAGGTGCGGCGTCGCCAGAACTTGAGGAAGCTGAGCAAGACTCCAGTCTTTAGGTGGCTCATCAACAAATACGTCTAACGCGGCACCGGCGACATGACCCGACTGGATCGCGTCGAACAGAGCCTTTTCGTCAATGATCCCACCGCGAGCACCATTAATCAGTCGTACACCCTTCTTCATTCGGGCAATACGGCTGGCGTTGATCAACCCTTCGGTCTCGGGAGTCATCGGCGTATGAACCGTCAGGAAGTCGCACTTGCCAACCAGTTCGTCGATATCGCGATACAGCTCAATTCCTTCCGCACGGGCACGCTCTTCGGACAGGAACGGGTCATAACCCAGGACCTTCATTTCGAACGCGATGCACCGGCGGGCGACTGTTAATCCAATTCGACCTAAACCGACGACGGCAATCGTCTTTCCGGCCAGTTGAGATCCGGTAAAGCTTTTCCGGTCCCATTTTCCGGCTTTCATGGAAGCCGCAGCAGGGCCGATATTTCGAGCCAGTCCCAGCAAAAGGGCCATGGCTTGTTCGGCTGTGGAAGTTGTGTTTCCCGCTGGCGTATTCATCACGACCACACCTTCGCGCGTGGCGGCGGGCAAGTCGATATTGTCGACGCCAACGCCAGCTCGAACAATGACTTTCAGTCGAGGCTGATCCTTGAGAATCTCGGGGGTCAGGCGGGTTGCGCTGCGGATGATGATGCCATCGCAGTCTTGCAGGTACTCGCGGACCTGCTCTGGCGTATGTTTTCCACTGCGAACGACAACTTCAACGCCAGGCGTTTCTTGCAGAATCTTGAGGCCGGCAGGTGACAAGTCGTCGGTAATCAGAACTCGGTACATGGTATTTCATCGTCGATCGAAATTGTTGAGGGATCCAGGCGGCGTCCAGGCCGCCTCGGCATTAACTTCCGACTGCAGGTCGAGCGCCAGTCGAAGAACGTAAGCATACGCGGCAATTGCCTGACGGAAAAGCGATCCGACGAAAATCAAAGTTCGGCCAGATCGATTCGAAAGTATTCGACGCAGTTCGATCGACTTGGACTCCCATCATTTCTCCCCGGCGAGCCGAGGATTTAAATCCTCGTATTCTTCTTAAATTGTCTATGCACGACTTTCTGAAAACGATTATCTGCCGTTTCGGCCAGCTTTCGGACTCTTCCTTCGTTCTCTTGAGTTCTGCTGTAGCCCCGGCGACCGAGAAATTTGGTGTCACAGTTCGATCAAGTTCGATCGACTTCGATCATTCCCCCGTAATTCATAGGCTTTTGGCAATCTTTTCCCCGGTTTTTTGGAGTGTTCGAGTTCGACCGAGTTCGTTCGAGTTCGATTGAGTTCGACGCAGTGGACTTGCCCATGAAATGTGGGCGCGGGATTAGGGTTATAATGCCTGCTCGAAGTTTACGGGTGATTGATGACCGAGTGTCGAGTGCCTTCTGACTCGGTTGTAAAAAGTTTCGATGTATTCAAAGAGGCTTTGACGA
>CAIOKO010000195.1 GCA_903858935.1 uncultured Schlesneria sp.
CGAGGTGCGTTAGCCCTCGGACTCTTCCCCTTTCTACTCTCAACTCACTCATAACTACTTTCTGCCGTTTCAGCCCGCTCTCGGACTCTTTGTTCTCTTCCGTTCCGCTGTATTCGTCGTTCCGAGAAATTTGGTGTCAAAGTTCGATCGAGTTTGTCCGACTTCGACCATTCCCCGTAAATCATAGAGTTTTGTCCATTTTTTCGTCGCGCTCGAGTTTGTTCGAGTTTGTCGCAGTTCGATCGAGTTCGAATCCCATCACCGCTCCCTGTCGAGCCGGCCGGGATACCCATCGGAACCTTCTCGTTTTATCTACTCACTACTCTCACATCACTACGTTCTCGCCGCTCCGGCGCCCCGCCACTCGAAGAGAAGCAAGTTATTCGGAGCGATGAACGAAACCCCAACCTATATTCGCAGACATGACGGCAAAATCTCATCCAGGCGGATTGGCTGAACGCCGGTCCGCCTGCGCGAATGGATTCGGGTTGAACGACCAGGAAGCGCCTATCTCCATGAAAACACAAGTTGCGACAAAAATAATTTATTATGTCTATAGCGTCAATAGAAAAATAAAGATGCCTTCTTAACGCTTGGAAGATGCTCATGAAAATTGTTTGTTCTGTGGTTACGACTTTCCGGACCTCGGGTGTCGCAATGAAGCAGACATTCCACGAATTTTTGCTCGCCCATCTCGATAACGTACCGTTTCAGTGATGATGTTGGAACAATCGGAAAGGACGACCGGAATTCAATTCGAAGGCCAGTGTCGTCGGAATAGCGGGCCGGTCGCTGCTTCCATCGGGACGAGCCCAATTTGGATGGCTAAACCTTAACGTGTACGAAACGTGCATTCACTTCATTCCGCCAGATTGTGATGGCGCACTGTGTCACTGGAGTTAAACGGGATAAAGCAGATCTCTCCCCATTTTTTGGACCAAATCATTTAAATACGATGTGATTTGCCGAATGGATTCATCGTCATCAAATGTGTTTTTGAATCGAAACAGAATATCGATCGTGTTGTGGGCGCCAGGGATGAGCTGAAATCGTTTACCAAGTTCCGCCGCGCCGAGTCGTTTGACGAGTAACAGAAGCACACTCTCAAGAGCAAGGATACGACCCGCCACACGATCCCGCACATCGGAAAGTTCTGTGGTTTGTCCGAGAGCGATCAGGGACCGCTTGTCTCCCGACGTCAAATACCAATTCTGCTGCTCCGCGAGCGCAGCCAGCAAGACTGCTTCGCCTTCATCAATGTCGTCGACCGAAACCAATTTGGCATGTAGGGACATCGCCGCCGGGCGATCACTGTAGACTTCTGTCGCGTCGCACTTCGTTAGCGCCTTTTGGCGTTGCAACTCGGGGTATTTGCGTCCAATTGATTTGCCTGGCCGCAATTGTTTACCGAGTGCCGGAAGTCGACGGACAGATTCAACAGGAATTCCGAGGGCCAAAGCAAGTTCATCAAGCAATTCCACCGCCGCCAATAATGCAAAAATATCGGAATCGACAAGAAGGAGTTGCTCTGCCATCAGCGTACGTAACCCCGTTACGAAACAGTCGCTGCTTGAGGCAAGACAAGTTGTTCAAGAAAGTGACGTTGCGATTCCTGCAACGAATCCAGGTCAAGGCGGGAGGCCAAAGCGTTACGAATGACATCCTTCGCACCATGCCTCATTCCAAGCAATTTTAGTGCTTCAACTGCGGCCCCCCATCGCTGTGCAGTTCGACCATAGATCAAAGCCACAACGCCGGGATCGATTCCATTGTTACTTCCGAATGTCGAAACCGCCGAAGCCAGTTTTTCCGCCGTCATGCCCGGGACTGATTTGAAGGCCAATTCGGATTTTCCAGTAAGCATTTCACACGCAAATCGGTCAGCCTGTCTTTCAACGTCGTCATCCGCAACACGATCGAGCTGCCCGTCCGCGAGAACTCCTGCGCCTGGCAAAACATGCTCCAACGCGATGTGCCCAAGTTCATGGGCCAGATGAAACGCCTGCCAAGGAGGAACATCTGAAGGATCGGCCAGAAGTACAACAGGGCGACCATCGACGAACATTGCCAGGCCGTCGAACTTGCGAAACCCGCTGACTTTTGGCAGACGCGCCATGTGGGCAACAATAACACCATTTTCCCAACATGCCTCTGTTAGCACTTCCAATGTGACAATTGGGTGGTGTTCGCGTAAACGGGGGCGAATCTCACGCAATCGTTCAGGGCCAACAAATGGTGGAATTTCTTTTGCGGACCGAGCCAAGATTTCTGCCAGACGCTGTGCGACTTGTATCGCGGGGCGAACAACGACAGGATCAGAATTCTGATTTGCGCATTTGAGGCGAATCGGAATGATCGACGGCAACGAAAGAGCTGCTGTTGGATTCGACAATTCCTCAAAGCTCAACTTCAGAAATCTTGCGATCGTTGTCTCGGCCAACGCACGGTTGAAGGGGACTTCGGCGTCCGAATCAACCCACCAGTCAGGCAGGATCACAGAACGGACAAATTCCGCATCGAAGCCAATTGGCTTCAATCGCTGGTAAATGTCCGCCATGTGTCGGTTGAACGCCATTAATGTCGATTCAGTGGTTTTGGTATAGATGTCCCTTATATCGTGTAGCATAACAGACCTACCCGCCTTGCGGAAAGCAGAGAATCTCATTCGATGGAATAGCAAACGCCTAACCTTCTGTTCAAAAATCTACTCTTCCGCTCTGCTGTATTCATGATTCCAGGAAATTGGTGTCAAAGTTTGTTCAAGTTTGTCAGACTTCGATCATTCCCCGTAATTCATAGGGTTTTGTCCATTTTTTTCGTCGTGTTCGAGTTTGTTCGAGTTTGTCGCAGTTCGATCGAGTTCGAATCCCATCGCCGCCCCCAGGCGAGCCGGCCGGGATACCCATCGGAACCTTCTCGTTTAATCTACTCACTACTCTCACATCACGACTTTCTCGCCGCTCCGGCGCCCCGCCACTCGAAGAGAAGCAAGTTATTCGGAGCGATGAACGAAACCCCAACCTATCATTCGCAGACATGACGGCAAAATCTCATCCAGGCGGATCGGCTGAACGCCGATCCGCCTGCGCCGATGGCTTCGGGTTAAACGGAATATGAAACCTCGATCATCATTAAAGCACAAATGGCGACATAAGTTTATATTATTATTTCTTTCGTGTCAACAGGACTTGGGGATTCCGTCCCCAGTGCCTGTTCATCAGCGCTCACCAAGAAATGGTTTGGTTGCTGACGTGACGTGAAGTGAACTGCAGATTCGCTGAATTCCCTCTGAATTGATTGCGTAGTCTGGCCTGTTGCCGCGATAATCGCTCGATCAACACCGGGGCAATCCTATGCGATACACTTCTTTGCTGCTTGGAGTCTTTACCGCGCTGACGGTATTTGCATTTTCAGAACCGCTTCGTGCCGAGAAGCCGACGAAGGCTGAAATCGCGTCGATGGGAAAAGCTGCAACGGCGTATGTGGAAATGCCAAAACTCGGTTCAGGAACCGCGTTTTGTATTCACCCCACGGGTCTGTTCATTACCAATGAGCATGTTGTTCACGACGATATCAAGGGTGAAATCACCTTGGTGCTCGAACCGGGACTCAAAAAGCAACGCGTCTTAAAAGCTCGTGTGATTCGCGTGGATGAGGCAAAGGATCTGGCGCTGTTGCGCGTTGAGAACGCGGGGGAGCTTCCTGGTTTAAAACTGGGTTCGGTAGACGGAATCTCTGAATTGATGGACGTCGTCGCCTTTGGATTTCCGCTCGGCCGTGCCCTTTCCCCGGACAAAAACGACTATCCTGCGATCAGTGTCAATGCGGGGCGGGTCACCGCACTTCGTCACAAAGATGGCGAACTCCAACAAATTCAGATCGACGTCGCATTGACGTTTGGCAACTCCGGCGGCCCGGTCCTGGATGATCAAGGCAAGGTCGTGGGAGTCGTCGTTTCTGGAATTCGCGGCGCACAAGCCATTAATCAGGCCATTCCCGTCAGCCACCTGGAAACGTTTCTCAAGACGCCTGACATCCAGGTAACGTTCCCCGAGTTGACATCGAAAAATCTCGACCAGTCTCATGAGTTCAAGGCGCGCGTTGTTTCTCTTTTTCCAACGCAAAAAGCAATGGATGTTCAACTGATTTTAAAAGTGGACAATCAGCCCGAGCGTCGCCAAAAGATGGAATTCAAAGATGGGTACTATCGAGTCTCAACCCCGATCATCCAGCCGGGCCGAGAGGAGATGCTCGACATTTCGGCGGAGTTCGAAGAGTCCAGGATCCGTGGTCTCACAATTGATCGTGAGATTCTGGTGGGCGCTCGAAAGATCAAGCTGGGTGAATGCCGACGAATTCAGCGGCAACCGAAGCCTGTGGTCATATCACAGGATGGGAAAAAGTTGGAAGGAAACGTGGACGGCTTGTCGAAGTTCTCGATACGAGTCGGTGGACAAAACCTGGTTCTCGATCTTTCGAGTGCGAATTCAATTGTCGTTCAGGCCCACGATCCTGTGAAGTCTGTGCAATGCACCGTTATTGTCACTCAGGATGACAAAGTAATCGGACGGGTCGAAACCAGCGCGGTGATTCAAGGGGCGGTTGTACCGGCGCGCGAGATACCGGATATGCCGGACGCGCGAGGCGGGCCGGACGCACCTGACGTTCCAGAGATGGTCGACATTCGCCCTGCTCGAATCGCGGAGGGAAAGGTGACGAAGATGTTGCCTGACACGGCGACGGATATCCGCGTTGGCGGGAATGGTCGGTATTTTGTGCTGCATCTTCCCAAGCTGAAGAAGCTGGCCGTTTTCGACGCGATCGAAGCGAAAATTTCGCACTATATCCCGCTCAGCGAAGACAAGATCGTGTATGCCGCTGGGCTGGACAAAATCATCGTCGGTGTTACGAGTAAAGGACTCATAGAACGGTGGAACCTGATTACGGGTGAAAAGGAAAACAGTCGAGCAATTCCTAATGCGGCCGACGTCACGTGCGTGAGCATGGGTTCGGCGTCATCCGGTCCGTTCATGGTCAACGGTGAATTCTTCGACCTGCAAACACTCAAGCTCATTCCGGTCAAGATGCAAGGAATTCCGGGATGGTGGCACCCGATTTCCGCCGATGGCACCGTTTTTGGCGGATGGAAACCCCATGAATCACCGTCGGAATGCTCGACACTGGTCCTTTCAGGTCGCGAAATCATACGAACGAATTCAGCGGGGTTGGGCCATATCGTCCCCGGGCCAGATGGTCGAATTGTCTATACCGCCAAAGGGCTCTACACCAATCAATTCAAGAGCATCCCGGGATCGCCTCCGAACAACAGTTATTGTTTACCCGCGACCGAGGGTGACTATGTCATGGTGGTTTCTTCTTCCGAAGGTGCACAACCCGGAACAATCGGCCTCTACCTGATCGGGAGCGACCAACCTTTGGTGAAGAATGTGGGGATCGCCCACAGTATCAAATTCGACAGTTGGGACCGCGAATTGTTCGGACCCTGGAAACGAATCTATTTCATTCCGCGCGCGGAATTGTTCGTCATTTTTCCGCCGAGTAACGATCGGTTGGACCTGTACCACTTCAATCTTGATGAAGCGATGGAAGTATCGGGACTCGATTATTTGCTGGTGACGTCCCGACCACCGCGAACGGCAAAGGCAGGGAAGCCGTTTGAATATACGGTCGCCACCAAAGTCAAACGAGGCCCGGTCACCGTGACGCTCAATTCTGGACCAAAAGGGATGCAAGTGACGCCGGCAGGAATCGTGCGGTGGACGGTGCCGGGCAAACCAAAAACCCTTGAAGAGGACGTGATTCTGACGATCAAGGATCAGACCGACCGGGAGATTTTCCACTCGTTCAAACTGCAAATCGTGAAGTAGCGCGCTTTCAATTCGTCCTGTGAATGATTGGTTTTTTTGACGGCTCGCCGTTTTGCTTGTTCCGTCAAAACCCGTAAACCCTGGGGTCACCGTACTTCTGTCAAAAGGCGATTGTTTGTCGCGCGCGAATTTCGATCGTAAGCCGTTAAATACGAATGTATTGCGGCCAGTCTCGAGCGAATTAACACCTGATCGCCGTCCCGCCTGAACTTCCTGACGTTGAGAAGTTGCGATGTCCCCACCCCCATGCCTGACGACATCAATTTGCAGCCTGTAACGGCTGAAACGACGGTTTGCGTTGTGCCGAACTTCGGGACGGGCGTTGGCCGATGACTGACAACAGGAGCGCGTCACTTCGCTCAGCGGATCACCAGGGAAGGAAACCGCGATGCGCCGTTGTCATTTAGGAAACGAGAGAAAGAAGTCTCCGTTTCTTGGTTTTACTAATGTTCCGATCATCATGCGGCACAGCAACTTATTGCTGGTTTCGATGATCGTTCTCGGTTTGCACGCGGGATGTGTCTCTTCCGATTCTGGTCGTACACTGGGGTTTCGGCAATTTTCGCGACATCGCGATCAGTCGAGTGCGAAGTCGGCCGAAACCGGACTGGCTGATTCCCATGAACAATCCAGTGAGATAGCCAAATCGATCCTTCAACGCGCGAACGACGCACCTACTCGTAACCCATCATGCGACGCGCGTCAGATAAAGCAGGTTGCGGGGGAGGAGGGGCAGACGTATGACCCGGTTGTTGATGCTAAAGCGGAGCTGCCAGATCCATCATCGAAGGACTATCCGCCGGTTGTCGAAACTTTTGTGCCACAGCAGTTGACTTTGGGTGACCTGGAAAACCTCGCCTTGGGGAACAATCCAACGCTGTCTCAAGCTCAGGCGGCTGTGACCGGGCAGGAGGGGGTCGTTCATCAGGCGGGACTTTATCCGAATCCTCAGGTGGGATATATCAACAGCAGCGCTTCAAATCCTTCTGTGAAGCAGTCGAACGGAGCGTTTTTCGCCCAGGAATTCGTGACCGCCAACAAACTTGGCCTGGCTCAACTGGCCGCTTCGGAAGAGCTAAGACGATTTCAATGGGATAATGAAGCACAGCGGATACGAGTCTTGAACGATTTGAAGATCCGTTATTATGAGGTGCTCGGTTCGCAAAAAGCGGTGGAAGTTTATCGTGAGTTGCTGAAGATTTCCGAAAAGAGTCTGGCCATTGCGAAAAGCTTGTTAGCCAACGAAGGGACCCGGACGGATTATCTGCAAGCCAAAGTTCAGCTCGAAACTGTTCGACTGAATCTTGATGAAGCCGAATTGCGATATGCCGCCGCGTGGGAACAGCTAGCCACAATGGTCGGGGTCTCGACACTGAACCCGGTGCCACTTGTCGGTGACCTGACGGATGATATCCCTCAACTCGATTTGGAAACGTGCTGGCAGCAACTGCTTTCCTGCAGCCCGCAGCTTCGAGCGGCGGAAGCCGAACTCGGCCACGGGTATGCGACCCTACGTGAGCAGCAAGCTCTCGCGATCCCGAACGTCACAGTTCAGACCGTGGCGGATTACGATCAAGCAACGGCCGTTTCAACGGTCAGTACGCTGGTGGCCCTTCCTTTCCCAATCTTCAATCGAAATCAAGGGAACATCGCGAAAGCGGCGGCCGATCTCAACGCCGACCAGGCTGACATTTGTCGTATCCGGTTCGTGCTTCGAGATTCGCTCGCCGATTCCTTTCGCCGCTATAAGACCAGTCTCAGGCAAACGGAACGTCTCAAAGACGCAATCCTGCCGGATGCCAAAGAGAACCTGAAGCTGTCAACGCAGCTCTTCGCAGGGGGGCAATCGGCGTTTGCTCCCGTGCTTGCCGCACAGCAATCGTATTTCCGCAGCGAAGTCGCGTATGTAGAAGCCCTGACCGAACTGCACAAAGTCATTACGGAAATTGAAGGACTGCAACTGACGGGCGGTCTGAACCCTGCGGCCATCGGTTCTGCCATCCAAAATCAAGGGGGTGGAGGAGCGGGGCGTCAACGAGCCTTGCTGAACGATCTTCAAGACAACAATTCGAAACAGTTGTTACCAGCGGCTCAGTTCAGTCGGTGAGGCTGGATGTCATAGTACCCGAAAGGTGGCGATGAAAATGGGTGCCACCGTTTTACCGTCGTCGGTAAGGCCGCGCTCTTCGGACACGTTATCGACACGTGAAGCCACGGCCTTGTCGAAGTCTCTATCGAGGCTTTGCCACAGTCCAAAGTAGCCATCATCGCTCCGCGCGATGAGCATTGTTCGAGAACCTGCCAATTTCCAATTCGTATGTTTTCAAAAAAGGATTCAAACCAAGTATTTGTGCCGATGCTGAGGCAACGCTTGAATCGTTTCCGACGCATGCTCATCACGCGGAGCGATGATGGCTACTTTGGAAGAAATCCTGAAACTTGACTCAAAAAGTCAACTTCCTCATGCGAAGAAGTCCAAAACCGTGGCACCCCGAGTTTCGACCATTTACGCCCATGAGGCACAGGATTATCAGCCTACTCCCGATTGGCCGAAACAGCAGGCCGTCGTACACGTGTCCGCTGTTTCGGAAATTGAAACGGCCTATTCTTTCTCAACCGTGACAAACACAGGCGGACTTGAATACGTCGCTTTCATCACAAAGTTGATGGCGAAATTCGCCATCACGGCGGTCACCTGACGATCGACCGGTGGGGAGGTTTTATCCGCCTTGAGCGTGATGAACCCTTCACTATCGGTTCCGGTGAGTAACGTTTTGCTTTGGTTCCCTTCCATCGTCACCCCCTCAGGCAAGCTGTTCGCGTAAACCTGTTCGAGATGGCGATACATGAAGTCGAGCGTCACGTTGGCGTTGACGTCTTTGGCTCGCACAAGGTTGATCAGAATCTTTTTCGACTCGCCTGGCTTCAAGCGGATTTCGGTTTCGCTCAGATTGACCGCCAGCAGGTCAGCACTGTCACCGACCGCGACGCAATGTGTTTCCACGGGATAGTGTCCTCGTCCGCCACCGGGCGAATAATATTCCTGATACGGCACCGCGGTGGCCGAAAGTTCCACTGTTGTCGACTCGCCGTTCGTGCCAGGCGGCGCAGGAATCGTATGCGTTGACGTCCCCCAGATTCGGACATCTCTTGCAATCGGTTTCAGTTCCGGCGAAGCAAATAAACCGATGCAGCCATCGATCCCTTTTCCCGCAAGGATTCGACCGGATGTTGCCAGTATACCTGATGGCAGACCATCAATATGCAGTTGAACTTCCCCCGTGAATCCATTCTTCCGAACCACTCTGACAAAAATCGACCCGTACGTTCCTGGGGTGAGCTGAGTCTTGTCGGTATCAACTTCCAGCATGAAGTACGGCTCGGTCTTCGTCACTTGCAATGCGTACTCGAATCCCGCCCCACCCCGCAATAATCCATCCCGAATTTCCACGATAAACGTCCCATCGCTGGGTGCCTCCCACCCTTCCAGCCAGGTGTCGGCATGAGTCAGCCGGCCAAACCGTCCGTCATCGTCCTCACGAATTGGCTGACCCTGCGCGTTGAGAATCCTCAAGAACGAATCGAGATTGGACATCTGTCGTCGTGCGATAACTTCAAAGGTAAAGCGATCACCCTTCTTCGCCACGAATGAATAACAATCGAGATCGGACGGGGATTCAATGCGACCCGAGATGACTTGTGGCACTTCGAAAGGGACTGCAGTCATCGCAGTATCATTGTCGCCAGCCGGTTCGACGATTGTCGGTAAATCCGTCACGTAAAACCCGACCGGATTCGAAACTTGATCCCCCATCGCGACTGGAAGCGAGACTAAACCTGCAGGTGTCCCTTCCGGCACTCGGACAACTCCTTTGAAATCGCCAGTCAGACCCACGCCACTCAGTTCGACATTTGTCTCAACACCCGCTTTGACAGCCTTGGGAAAAGCACCTGTCACGAATGGTCGAGAGTTGGCTTCAATGCAATAAACCCAATCGACATTTCCCTGATAACGGACGTCGCGAATCTCCAGCAGGTACTCGCCTGCCTGCTCAAAACGATGGGTAAGAAACGGATCTGCGAAAAATGCGTTATCAGACGTCGCGAGTACGCTCCCTTTGGTATCTCGCAAGAACAGGATCGGGTCCGCATGCACCTGCAGATCATGGATCTTGTCCTGCAACCGCTGGCAACGAACATGAAACAGAATTGTCTGACCCGCTTCGACCGAGAATTTCCAGAAATCACAATCCTCACCCTTTTCGATCGTGCCAGACAGGGCTGCGGGTAGAGTGACTGATTGAGCCTTGTCAGCAGAGTTATTCTCGGCAGCTTCCACGATCACGGGATCACGGACAACAACCAGTTGTCCGATGGTGCTGGCACCATGTGGAGTCGCCAGACGAAACTCGCGAACGCCAGGCAACGCATCAGCAGTGGCCGTAAATTTGACTTTCAACTTTGTGACATCTTTCGGTTTTTCACCAGGCTTGAGCTCGGGCATCACGGGTGGAACGACTTCCGCAATCACGCCGCTGCCGCCAACAGTCACTTGATATGCACCGAGCATCGTATAGCGAGAATTCACCTCGCACTCGGTTGTTGCTCCGACTTGAATGGCCACCGGCTTGAGACTCATCACCATCGGGTAGGACATCTGAGCGAAGATGGGCGAGGCTGCTGTCAGGCCGAGAACCACCGAAAAGGTCAGCAGCAATTGGAACCGTTTTGAAATGGCCATGTGAGTCACCGATTTTAAAAAACCGCGATTTATTACCGCGAAGTTGAGTCGCATGGTGCGCCCCTATTTGACATAAACAACTTCTTACGTGTTCGCAGCATAGCAATTGCAGGTCGCCAAGAAACAGTCAAAGCGTGAGCACATTAGAAGAACTGGTCGGAATGGCGAACCTGAACGGACGGAGACTTGAGTTTTTGTAACTGATCGGTCAAACCTCTTCGCATGAAACCCTTAGATATTTTACGTCAATATTTCGGTTACGAATCGTTCCGCCCGCCTCAGGAAGCTGTGATCCAGCGGGTACTAGGTGGCCAGCATGCGCTGGTGATTATGCCGACCGGTGGCGGCAAGTCGCTCTGTTATCAGATCCCCGCGCTGATGTCTCCGGAGCCTGACGTGACCACCAGCGGCAAGACGCCGTTAACGCTCGTTCTCTCTCCGCTCATCGCACTCATGAAAGACCAGGTTGATGCGCTTCGCTCGAGGGGGATCTCAGCCACATTCATCAATTCGTCGTTAAGTCGGCAAGATCGAGAAAAACGTTATGCCGCAGTCTCTCGCGGCGAATATCAGTTGCTCTACGTCACGCCGGAACGGTTTCGTAAGCCGGAATTTACCAGTGCCATCGCCCAACGCACGGTTCGTCTGCTGGCCGTCGATGAAGCACACTGCATCAGCGAATGGGGACACGATTTCCGCCCCGATTACACTCGTTTAACAGAATTCCGACGACTGATTGGCGAACCAACGACGATTGCCCTGACAGCCACGGCAACGCCCGACGTGCAGCGTGACATCGTGCGACAACTGGGTCTGGAACCGACTCAGATCAAGACGTTTCATTCAGGGATCGATCGACCCAATCTGGAACTGACTGTCGACGAAGTCTGGGGTGATGACGAAAAGCTGGCGAGAATCATCGCCATTAACAAATCTTATCCCGCGACATCAGGAAGCGGCATCGTTTATTTCACACTGATCCGCACGCTGGAACGTTTCAGCGAACGATTAAGAGCCGAGCACATTCCGCACGTCAGCTACCACGGCGATCTGGAACGGAACGAACGCCGATGGATTCAGAATGAGTTCATGCAGGGTCGTTGTCCTCTTGTCCTGGCAACCCCCGCGTTCGGAATGGGTATTGATAAGAACGACATCCGCTACGTCATCCACGCCGAGATCCCCGGCTCGATGGAAGCCTGGTATCAAGAGATTGGCCGAGCAGGCCGCGACGGCAAACCGTCGAACTGCGTATTGCTTTACGAAGAATCAGACCTGCTGACCCAAATGGAATTCCTGCGATGGAGTAACCCTGACGCCGAGTTCTACCAGCGAGTGTACGACTTACTGGTCCACAACCGGGAACAGGTTGACGCATTCGGCCTGGAATGGATGCGAGAGAAGCTACACGCGAAACAAAAGCATGATCATCGTCTGGAAACCGTGCTCGGAATGTTAGAACGATACGGCGTGATCGAGGGAACCTGGGAACCGATGCGGCTGACCGTGATGAACGATCTGGCACCAGAACTCTGCAATCAAGATCGTCTCAACGCAAAATTGAAACGGGATCAACAAAAGCTTCTCGCTCTCGTTCAATTTATTCGTCACGAAGGGGACAAGAAAGACTACATCCAGAATTATTTTGGAATCGCCGATTGCGCGTCTTGAATTGAATAAACTCAAGTGACTTCAACTGAAACGGTGGGCTATTATCGGGTGTCCCAAGAGGACAAAAAACAAATCGAAGTCTCGCCGATCCGGATTCGAAAGGTCGTTATCACGCCGATCTATTGAATCCCCCAGGGCGAGAAACGCCACGATTCAACGTCGTCAACGTATCGATTTTCGCCGACCTGTTTCGACCACGATCGTATCTGCGACAAGATCGCCTGATCTCTGTCGGTGATCCGTCAATGCGATACTCAGTATGCCGGGGGTCCAGCAAATAAAATTGCCGCAATCGAAGAAGAAGACGATTTCACGGGCGAGACTTCTTGCAAATCCGCAGGGTCTTAAGCTGGTCCGTACCGTTCTCAGTCGGCAGATCCATTTACCGGGAGTCATACCCCAAGTCCCCTGAGCGATGATCATGATCACAATGATCGCTGCCAAGCAGATTGACAGAGTCGAGACAATTCGAACAGCGGCCGAGACTGTCGGGTGATCGACACCGAGATTCAAGGCTTCGGCCAGCGAAAGCCAATCAAAATCCCTCGTCAAAAATGTACCGATGCCAATCATCAAGAGGCCGATAATTGTCAGGTCGATGGTTCGAGCAATCGCTCGCCACCCGACGGAGGCCAGCTTGACGGTCTGGACTCCGAACTCGTAGTCGGGCTTCTGACACCATCGCATCAGAATCCAGACAGCCGTACCGAGTATTGCCCCCAGAACGGATGTCGCGGCCAAAATCATGACGTAAAAGAACAGGCCGATCGACGCGGAGTTTTCCCAGCGGTCTAAACCGATGATTTTCCGAAAGCCAGTGGCTTCCACGGCATAGAGGTGCAGGGCTTGCGTGGTCGTTGCCGCGATGAGATACGATTTCTGACCATCCTGGTTGGACAGTGTTCGAAACGAACTTGAACCAAATGGAAACGACAACGTTTTCCATTCACTCCAAGCCTGACCGTCAAATCGATAGAAGTGGCCAATCGGATTCCCAGACAAAGCCCCTTCAACAATCACCGCCACAGGCTGTCCATCTACGACAAGTCCGTGCGTGTATCGCATCACCCCGTTAAAGTCATCAAGAGGCTGGTCGCGAACAAGTGACCAGCCTTTCCATTCGGGATTGTTAATGATATCGGCAATTTCCGTATCGGACGTCTGCGTCATACTGACGGTCTTCACGGTCGCGTCATCAGTGGAATCACTCACGACAGTCGGGATCGAAATCGTTTTCTCGTTCGGCTCGAAATCCAGTCCCTTTCGATACAGGACGTATCCGTCATTGTGAAGAAAGAGATGAACATCGTCGCCCGAATTGAAGATCTGAACTGACGCCTTGGCACCCGACATTGGTACCAATCCAGGTTTGCCTGAGTTTGAACCCACCAGTCGATTTTGCGTAATCATTGGCAATCGCAGGTTGCCCATGGCATCCCAGGCACCGTTGCGGAATGCCTTCACGATAAACCCCGTCTTTGTTTTCTCAAGATACGCTGGCACGGTCACTTCAACCCCGACGGAAGACGAATTCAGATCTGGCAGTTCGTTTGGTCCTCGCTCGTCTACGGGGAACTGATAGAAAAACCATTGGTTTTGACGCGTATTCGGATAAGGAATAGCAACCGGACATTTTACTAACGCAGAATCGATGACTTCGTAGGTCTCGCTTTTTCCCGTCAGCCACAGGTGATCACCAATGTGGATTTCCTGGAAACGCTCGCCCTTTGGCAATGGCAAATCCAGTTGTTTGTTCGCGCCCGTTTCAGGATCTTTCATCGTGATCCGACAAGCTTCTTTGGTATCCTGATTCCAATTGATGTCGAGAATTAACTGATCTCGCCAGCACGATACGCCGTTGTAACTGTTGATCAGGAACCCATTGTTTCCAAAGCCCGGTAACGTCGGCAACGGGTAACTCCCCTGCGAGTACCAGATATAACCTAATCCACCACCAATGATGACCTGGGGAGCCGACAGCAGAGCCGCCAAAAGTATCACGGCGATCACATAGCCCGGCTTCCGACGCGACATCACTGACTCCCTGTGAAATTTCACCAAGCGATTTTCCTTATCGCTCGTGCCGTCTTGCGGCTCAGAATCCTGCAAAAATAAGTCGTGATGTCTATTGGGTCAATCGCATTCCATAGTAGTTATGCAGAAACCAATAAACAGGCCGTTTCTTCAGCGGACCCCGACAAAAACAAAGTCCCGGGCTTAAAACAACGCGTCCTCATTGTTTTGTCGCCGGCAGAAGATTCCAATGACTGTCATCTCCCTCAATCAATTCCCGCGATGAATGCACATTCGAACCATTCGTCGTACTTACTTCCGGCGTTGCCCGTGCCACAACTCGAAAGTGTTTTCCATGAACAAAGTCCTGATTTCGTCGATGTGCATGCTGACTCTATGGAGCATGGGATGTTCACGATCGACACCGACGGGGACACCATCGAACGCTCCGTCAATCATTGGTGATACAAAAAGCTCATCGGGGATTGATTTATCGATTCCCCGTTTCGCACCAAAACCGGTTGTCTGGATTGAGGACTGGGAAGGCGAAGACGAACCAGCGGAGGCGAGACAGAAGGCTCAAGAATACGCTTCGATTGGAGACCAATTGAAGTCACGACAACGATATATAGAAGCGGATCGACAATACGAACTCGCGACTTTGGCCGATCCCTCCTGGGGATACCCTCCGTATCAGCGCGCCTGTAATTTCGAACTCTCGAATCAACCTGCACGTTCGGTTACCGAGTTTCAAAAGGCGATCGATCTCGGTTTTGATGATTTCCCCACTGTGCTTGGTGATGATGAACTTGGAACGATCAGGAACCGGCCAGACTTCAATCAAAACTTGATGCGGATTCGAGAACGATATGTTGCCTCCGGCCAATCACACGTGGGGACTCCGATCGCCGTTCGTCCGCTCAACGAAAAGCCGGAAGGTGGTTGGCCGATGATGCTTCTTCTTCATGGGTATGGCGATACCAATATTAATTATCTGGGTCAGGCCGAAGATTGGTCAGAAAGTGGTTTTGTCACGGTCGCGGTCCCAGGTTCGGTCCCCGCAGGTGGCGATCATTTTCAATGGCCGATGGAATCCACTGTACAAACAAATGCAGACTTGCAGGCAATCATTCAGTCACCGCTGTTTGACGGGCTGGTAAATCGCGAGAAGGTTTTCCTGCTGGGGTTTTCGCAAGGGGCGCTGCATGCCATGTTATTGACGGCGGAAAAACCAGACCTTTATGCCGGTGTCGTCGGTCTGTCGCCAGGCGGTTCGCTGGCTGATCAACTGGGTACCCCAGACTTAAAACCGTCAAAACGACCTGTGCGTTGCGCGTTCATACACGGAACGGCTGAACCTCATGCACCCTTTGTGCAAATCTGGCAAAAGGCAAGCCAGTCTGCCGGATGGAAATTCCAGAGTCATACTCATCCGGGGGGTCATCAGTTCCCCAAAAATTGGGCCGAAATGCAACCACAGATTGCGAATTTTCTGATCAGCGGCAATTAGTGAATTGAGTCCGATTATGGACGCCAGGGCAAAGGCCCGTTAACCACCCCCGTGGAGGGGGTGGGGTTGCGTTTGGACTGCGTGCCTTGTCGCTTTCCGTTGAAACATCAGCCTGCGTACGCTGCCGTGACCGGAGAATTCGGACGAGTGCGATTGTCGTCCCGGCGCGTGAGCGCGATTACCGCTTCGATCAGCATCGCCAATGCGAGGAACAGCAGCAATGACGAAATCCCCAGCAGGATATACGTGATCTGTTGCGGGGCTTTCGCGGCACCTAGCTGCTGCACGTAACCGTAGATCATCCGGCCCAGTGCCCAGGTACTCATTGTATACATGAAGACGGTTGGCAGGCCGACGACGTACAGGACCCACGTCTCGCGACGGGTCCGCCAGAGCCAGACGGTGACACCCAGTAGAGTTAAAGCGGCCAGCAATTGGTTACTGGCCCCGAACAGTGCCCAGAAGATCCGCCATAGTGGCGCAGGGTTTCCGTCGGCGTCGTTGATCGTCTGCATCACAAAGAAGGCGGGAACACCAGCAGTGAGCAGTGTTCCCAGCCAGCGGCCCTTGGAATCGTGCCAGCCGGTCAATTCCTGGATGATGTATCGACCCAACCGCGTGCAGACATCGAGTGTGTCATAGACAAACGTCGTAAAGGCCATCAGCGCGAATGAAACGGTCAACTGGCTGGAAAGATGAAATCCCTTCCAACCGCAGCTTCGAACAAATACCGAAAATTGTTCGAGCAACGTTCCGATTCCCTGGGCATAAATCAGATTCGGCTGCGGCTTCTTCAATAGCGAGGCATCCTTGGTGAGGATCATCACGCAACTGAGCGAAACGATGGCCACCATCGCCTCCAGCAACATGGCACCATATCCAATCAGCCTGGCATCTGTCTCGTATCGCAACTGCTTGGAGGTCGTTCCCGAGGCGATCAATGAATGAAAGCCAGAACAGGCTCCGCATGCGATCGTGATGAACAGAACGGGGAAAAGCGTTTCGCCCTTGGGTGTCGTCCAACCGTTGAATGCGGGATATTCGATGTTCGCTCCGCCAAACAAAAGACCGACCGCTCCCGCTGCTAATGCGACGTAAAGAAAATAACCGCCGAGATGGCCGCGCGGTTGTAACAACAGCCACATCGGCACGACCGAAGCGATACAGCAATAGATCAGCAGAAGGATGTCCCAGGTCTTATGAGCCAAGCGGTCGTCGGCGGTGGGGATGAACGTCTTCAAAATCGCGGTCATGTCGACCGGAAGGAACTGACCAGCCCAGATAGAGACTCCGACGAGTGGCAGAAAAATCAGCGTGGCCCAGCCGACAGAAAGTTTGGTGTATTTCAGCAGAACACCCATCACCAGCGGCAGCACCAGGTACATCAAAGACGAGGAAGCGATACCCGCTCCGGTCACTTCTTCGCCGTTCTCAAGCGTCTGTTTGCCGATGAACGATGCCGCGGTGATGTCCGTAAAGGCGACGATGATATAAACGAGTGCCAGCCAGACGAAGCTGAGGAACAGGACGAATGCTCGGCGACTCATGTGATCACGTACGACTTCGGCGATTGATCTTGCCTTGTGACGAATCGATGCAACAAGTGACGTAAAATCATGGACTCCGCCAATCAGGATTGAACCAACCAGAATCCAGATCAATGCGGGAAGCCAGCCGAACATGACTCCGGCAAGGATCGGTCCGACGATCGGTCCTGCCGCCGCAATTGCTGAGAAATGTTGACTGAGCAATTCGTTGGGGGCCAGCGGGGCATAGTCGAGATCATCCCGCAGTTCAAACGCGGGTGTTTTCGCGTTGGCGTCAAGTCGCAACAGCCGAACGAGGATCGGACCATAGGTCCAATAGGCGATCGACAGGATTGCGGCAGACGCCAGAACGATCACGAGCATGCTCATGTAGAAACTCCAATCAGTAATCAGTCATAACGATTTCGTCGGGACTGGAAATCAATACGTCACAGAAACCCGCTAAAACAGACTCGACATCCCTGGGCTGATGTCGAGTTTCGTTAAGGTTAGCAGGAGTTTAATCGAGTGACATCCACGATACGCCAGAACTGGATTTACGTCCACACTTTCAGGAGCGATTGTGTATGTTAGAGTAAGCGAGGTCGTCCTGGAGAATTCGGAGAGTCATTGATGAGGCTTGGACTGATTGTCTGTTTCGGAACGATGTTATTCGCATCGACAGGCGTCCTTGTTGCCGATGAGGCCAACCCCGACAAGGATGCCGTTGAATTCTTCGAGAAGAAGATTCGTCCGCTGCTCGCCAGCCGTTGTTATGAGTGCCACGCCTCTGATAAAGCCGAGGAAAACGGACACCTTGTTCTTGATGGCCGCACGGGACTGCTGGCGGGTGGTACGCGTGGACCCATATTGATCGCGGGAAAGCCTGACGAAAGTTTACTGATCAACGCGATCCGGTACGGTGATCCAAAGCTGCAGATGCCGCCGGAAGGGAAACTGCCCAGCGACGAGATTGAACTGTTTGTCCGGTGGATTCAGCAGGGAGCGGTCGTTCCGAATTATGGCGACGCCATTGAAAAAAAGGCCAAAACGATCGACTGGAACGAAGCGAGAAAATTCTGGTCATTCCGGCCACTTGCGATTCACCACCCCCCTTTAATGGAGCCTGGCAAGGCAACGCTTCAGCCGATCGATGCGTTCGTCCAGACCAGTCTGGCGGAACAGGGACTGACCCCCTCCCCTGCTGCGGATAAACGGACTCTTGCTCGTCGGTTATGGTTCGACTTATTGGGGTTGCCTCCCAAGCCCGAAGAGGTGATGGAGTTCGTCGCGGAGACCCGGCCTGATGCTTACGAAAGAATGGTTGACCGATTGCTGGCCTCGCCGCATTTCGGAGAGCGCTGGGCAAGATACTGGCTGGACCTTGCTCGTTACACAGATGTCACTCCTTCCTGGCTGAAGAACGCCGACCAGGCCTGGCTTTATCGAGACTGGGTTGTTCAAGCGATCAATGCGGACCTTCCCTACGATGATTTCTGCAAGAAACAGCTTGCTGCTGACGTCATCGAAAATACTCCCCCCGAAGATTATGCCGCGTTGGGATTGCTGGGGCTCAGTCCGACATATTGGAAAGAACCAAGGCTCGCACCAGCCGTCATCGAGGTCATCGTGGCTGATGAATGGGATGAGCGGATCGACGCAGTCTCACGCACCTTTCTGGGGCTCACAGTCGCTTGCGCTCGATGTCACGACCATAAGTTTGATCCGATTACATCGCGCGACTACTACGCTCTGGCGGGGTTATTTGCCAGCACTCAACTGACCGACCGGCCACTCTTACCTTCACCCCTGGCGGAACAGATCGTCGACGCACGACAGCGTGTCGACAAAATGGAAGAGGCATTAAAAGCGATCAAAGATAAAGAATCCGATGACGCGAAAAAGCTGATCGCTGAAATTGAAAGCCTGCGCAAGGGGACTCCTCATTTTGATGCCCGCATGGCACATACCGTCGAAGAAGCGAGCTTATATGTGCTGCCCGACGGTCCAGAGATGACGAAGCTCGATATCCGAAAACGTCAACCGCGAGACCTGCCAATCTTTCGCCGGGGTAACCCGGGAAACCCGGGCGAAATCATCCCCCGTCGGTTCATCGAGGTGTTGTCACCTGGTGCCCCTTCGCCGTTCACTTCCGGAAGCGGTCGCCGCGAGTTTGCCGAGTCCCTGTTTCAAGAAGCGAAGGGGCTGACCGCGCGTGTCATCGTGAACCGTATCTGGTCAAACCATTTTGGTCGGGGACTGGTCAAAACGCCTAGCGACTTTGGCGTACAAGGTGATCGGCCAACACACCCGGAATTGCTGGAATGGCTGGCGGCGGAGACGGCGGGAGATGGCGGGGGTCAAAGCCCGCAGAACTGGACTCTGAAGCGTCTGCACCGTCTGCTTGTGACCTCGGCCACCTATCGGCAATCAAGCGATTCACAACCTGCAACAACGGAACCGACACCTGGTTCACGATCCATCCAGCTTGATCCAGATAACCACTGGCTGGCGCGTATGGGCCGGCGACGGTTAGAGATCGAGCCCTGGCGAGATGTGATGCTTGCGGTCGCGGATAACCTGGACGTCACGATGGGAGGTCCGGCAGCGGAACTGGATCTGCCAACAAACAATCGCCGAACACTCTACGGGAAAGTGGGCCGTGACGAACAAAACGACATGCTGCGTCTGTTCGACTTTCCTCCACCAACGTCGCATAGCCCGGCGCGTGACGTGACAACGACGCCGCTTCAACAACTGTTTTTATTAAACAGCGAATTTGTCGACTCGCAGTCTGTGAAGCTCACTGCCCGGCTTCATACTGATCGACCCGACTCAACCACGTCAGAGAAAATCGTGATGTGTTACCAGTATTTGTTTCAGCGAAATCCGAGCGAAGTTGAAATTCAACTCGGTGAACGGTTTCTCGCCGTGCCTGATGCCGGTCAGGAGTCAGCTGGTCGTCGCTGGCCGCTTTACATCCAGTCGCTGTTTGGGCTGAACGAACTTTTGTTTATTGATTAGCCCGGATAAAACGTTAGCCCGACGCGCCAGCGAGGGATCTTCTCTTCGTCATGATGCGAATAAGATCCCTCGCTGGCGCATCGGGCTAACGTCTTACGCTATTCTAAATCGCCGAAACCAGCCATTTCTTTAATTCGGATTCGAGTTCCACCAGGCACTGCTGACCCAGCTTTTTGGCTTCGCTCAGGGGAAGATCGGGCGAGACATTCGCGAACAGGTAGAACTTGATCTTGGGTTCGGTCCCTGACGGGCGACCAGCCAGAGTCACCCGACATGGGCCAGCATGGCCTTCCAGGATCAGCAAATCGCCTGACGGCTGTGGCAGATCTGCCTCAACAGTATTGGACGGAAGCGACTTCACGACGTGCCGTTGATAGTCCTTGACGGATTCAAATGAAATCGACCCCAACGATGCTGGCGTACGCTCTCTCAGGGCCTGCATCATCTGGGCGATCTGGCTGCTCCCTTGAGCTCCAGGACAAGTCTGGACGAACTGCACTTCGTGATAGTAGCCGTGGCGAACATACAGTTCATCAAGCCGGTCCACTAACGTCTTTCCTTCAGCCTTGAGTTCGCTCGCCAGTTCCAACGCGAAGATGGCCGCGACACAAGCGTCTTTGTCGCGACAGTACGAACCCGCCATATAACCGACCGATTCTTCTGCGGCGAAGACGAAATGTTCTGGTCCGTTCGCATCGATCGCCCCGGCGATCCATTTGAAGCCAACCAGCAGATCACGAATGACGCGAACGCCGTAGGCATGGCCAATTGGAACAAGCATCGGGGTCGTGACAAGCGTCTCCAAAATAAAATGGTCGGGTGTCAACGTTTTGGCTGCGGCCCGTTCGGAAAGAATGTAATCTGCCAGCAACGCACCGAGTTGATTACCCGACAGACACGTGAATTCATTGCCTTGAGTTCTGACCGCCACTGCCAGACGGTCGGCATCTGGATCTGACGCGAGCACCAGAGCATGTCCGTTCGCTTTCGCGAAATCGATCGCCGGACGCAGCGCCTGAGGACGTTCCGGGTTTGGCAGATGGTCAGGGACATTCGGAAACGAACCGTCCTGCGAACATTGAGGCTCATATAGTTCAACATCCTGATAGCCCGCTTGTAAGATCGAGCGATGTATCGATGACGCTCCGACACCGTGCATGGGAGTATAAAGTGCACGAATCGTTCTTGCGGGCGACAGGCTCAATGCGCAGACTTCGTTGATATAAGCCTGGTCGACGTCGAGATCTGTCGACCCTGAAAGAATCACAATCCTGCCGTCTTTCACGGCAACGTCGAAATCGACGATCGGGATTTCTTCGCTAGCGTCAACGCAGGCGATAATCCCTTGATCATGAGGAGGTAGAACCTGTCCCCCTGTATTCCAGTAGGCTTTGAATCCATTATCGCTGGGCGGATTATGAGAGGCCGAAATCATCACGCCGGTATCACATTTCAGATATCGAACGGCAAACGAGAGCTCTGGCGTCGCACGAGGTTCAGGAAAGAAAAAAACTTGAAAGCCATGAGCTGCCAGGATCGATGCCGTCAAGCGAGCAAACTCCGTCGAGCGATGTCGCGTGTCACGAGCGACGACAGCTCGCAAGCCCGCCGCATCTGCTTCCGCCTGTGCTTGCGGCGTGACAGAACTCGCATTTCCAGCGTCGACACCATGCAGAGTACCGGGACTGGCCATTCGCTGAACGTAGACAGCCAGTCCATGTGCCGATTCGGCAATCGTGCGTGCATTGATTGTGGCCGAGCCGATTTCACTCATTGGCCCCCGTCGACCACCCGTTCCAAACGGAATTCGTTCCCAGAATAAACGATCCAGTTCGGCGACGTTGTCTTCGTCTACGAGTCGCAAAAGTTGATCGCGATATTCAGCATAATAGGGTTCAGCCAACCAACGATTCACGTTGTGCCCCGACGCCTGCGTCAACCGTCCGGCATGCACCGCCCGGTCGACAGCGCTTCGTGCCGCTTCAATTCTATGAACATTGTCGTTTGACATCTGTTGCTTCCTCTATTCATGATGCCCGCAGAACGAATGTCAACTACTGTCGTCAGGTCAATCTTCTAGTTCCGTGTGCGATGCTTAACCTTCGTCGGTCAAGCATCGCACTTATTCCTACAAAGTGGATAAGAGGCTGCTTCTCCGAAAGAATCCGATGCCGTGGCACAGAATCCCGATTGAGAAGTCTGACAAAGCACTGTCGCGACTTCAATGACTTCGAGACCCGCATGCAAAATACAACAATTCGCCCTGAAGAGGAAACATTCGAGCGGGAAACATTCCCCATGTTAATTGCGGTTCAGCTCGAACAATCCAGACGGTTATGATCACCAGATGCATTTCGCGATTCTGGCGAGATCGACGATATCGAATGAATTTAACAAAGGAATCTTGAAATGTTACACGCAGTCATCATGGCGGGCGGATCGGGAACCAGGTTCTGGCCGCAAAGTCGTCGAGAACTACCAAAACAGTTCTTGCGAATGACGGGGAACGAAACTCTCATTCAACAGACGGCCGGTCGATGTCAGCCCGCAATTTCGCCGTCGCACATCTGGGTGGTAACGGGGGCGGCTCACGCCGTGGAAACTGCGCGACAACTTTCCAACATCCCGGGAAATCAGATTCTGGTCGAACCTTGTGGCCGCAACACGGCGCCCTGTATTGGTCTGGCGGCGATCGAATTGCTGGAGTCGGATCCCAATGCAATCATGCTTGTGACCCCCGCAGATCATGTCATCAGTCCCAATGAAAAATTTCAACAGGCGGTCGCACAAGCGGTCAGCCTCATCGAAGCGGAACCCTCAACATTTGTTCTCTTTGGTGTCGAACCGACCTATCCCTCAACGGGTTTTGGGTATATCCAGCGTGGCGAGAGACTGGTGACGACGTCGTGCCCAACCTACCGGGTAAAGAGCTTTAACGAGAAACCGAATCAACTGACGGCTGCGAGGTTCATGGCAACCAGCGAGTACTATTGGAATTGCGGCATTTTCGTCTGGCGCGCACAAACAATTCTGGACGCACTGAAAAAGTTCTCGCCAGAAATCTTTGAACGGCTGGAAAAAATCCGTCCGGGGATCCAGACGGGTCGTGCCCAGGTTCTGCTGGAGCGAGAATTCCCGCTTATGCCGTCGATTTCGATTGACTACGCAGTCCTCGAAAAAGCGGCCGATCAAGTCTGTGTGCTTGAAGCTCCGTTTGAATGGGATGATGTCGGGAGTTGGCAAGCACTTCCAAGACTCTTTCCGACTGACGGCGATGGAAATACGATCGATGGACTCTGTTGCAGTGTCGATTCATCAGGATGCATCGTTCGATCCGACGCCGAACACCTGATTGCCACGATCGGGGTTAAAGATCTGATCATCGTCCATACAGCAACGGCAACGCTGGTCGCAGACAAACGGGATGAAGGGGCGATCAAAAAGCTGATTGCTGAACTCGAAAAGCGAGGATTGACCGCTTACCTTTAAGCCGAAGCTGGTTGGCGTCGCCTGATGAAACGGCCAGGCAGTTTTCTGGTAATTTTGTTGCGCCTTACGCGTGGTACGGTTTTGGACTTCTTCAGGCCAGAAGCTTGACTCAATGATTCAAGTTTCTGGATTTTTTCCAAATTTCCAAAGTAGCCATCATCGCTCCGCGTGATGAGCATGCGTCGAAAACGATTCAAACATTGCGACGGATCGGGGCAGATATTCCGTTTGAATTTCTGATTTGAGAACGTGCGGATTGTAATTTGGCAGGTTCTCGAACAATGCTCATCACGCGGAGCGATGATGGCTACTTTGGTCTGAGGCGAAGCCCTCGATGAAGTCCTCGACAAGGCCGTGGCTTCTTGGATTGACCACACGCAACAAGAGCGCGGCTTTACCGAAGACGGTAAACCCAAGGCACCCTTTTCGCCGATTGCTGTTCCAAAAGCTACTCCGTCCCTAGCAACGCACACATCACCGCGTCAGGTCATATTATCCAGCCGGGGCTGGCCCACCGCATATTTCCGGACCAATTCCACGAACTGTGCACCACGATCGGAAAAATTCCGGAACCAGTCGTAGCTGGCACAACCTGGCGAAAGCAGGATCACATCCCCCGGTGCCGAATGTTCCACTGCCCAATCGAAGGCCGCATTGAACGAGGTCTGCGGCAATGACACCTCACAGACTTTTGAAACATTCCCTTCAATCATTTCGCGTAATGAAGTGGCCGTCTGACCCATCAGAGAAACGGCTTTCGCCTGACGTGCAATGGCGTCGGCCATGTGGCTGAGATCAACATGCTTATCGTATCCACCCGCCAGAAGGACGATCGGGGCATCGAAGGCCGATAATGCCACTTCGGCCGATTCCGGTGTCGTGGCTAACGAGTCGTTGTAAAAACGTCGGCCTGCCACTTCAGCGATAAATTGCAGGCGATGCGGCAACGGCTGGTAATCCTCGATCCCCTGCTGCACGCTTTCCGTATCGGCACCGATGGAAACAGCCGCAGCAATCGCCGCCAGCGCGTTTGCCACATTATGCCTACCTGGCAACTTGAGCCAATCCATGAGCGGCCAGCGCACTTCGCCGCCGTTGATGCGAACCACCGCGTGGCGATTCTCGAAATAAACCCCATTCTGGCCGGTAAAACCAAGACCGAACTCCAGGCGACGACCACGTACCGGCCACAGGCTGACATCAGCGTCGTCTGCGTTAAGTACGGCTGTGTCCTGAGGTGTTTGCCAGCGAAGAATTGCCTGCTTTGACTGACGATAGTCATCCAGATCAACGTGCCAGTCGAGATGATTCGGAGCAAAATTTGTGACGACCGCAACGTGCGGACTTGCTTGTAGACGATTGATGTCGGCCAGTTGAAAGCTGCTTAATTCGAGCACGACCAGATCGTCTGGCTGTATTTGATCGACCAAAGGCAACAGGCTGGTTCCGATATTTCCACCTAACCAGGCTCGACGTCCCGGTTGTCGTTGCACGAACTTTTCAATCATCGAATGAATCATCGCTGTCGTGGTCGATTTGCCGTTGCTGCCGGTCACGGCAATGACCTTTGCCCGGTTCCATTTCCAGAACAGATTCATCTCACTGGTGATGGGAACCCCGGCGTTAATGGCTTCGTTCAGAAAGGGACAGTCACGCTTCACCGCCGGGTTCACGACGACAAGATCGGCAGACCGGAAATCGCTTTTATCATGATGGCCGAGAACAAGTCGGTCAGGGGGAGTCTCTTTTAATTCCGCCAGAGACTCCGCAAGTTTTTCGACCGGTCGTAGATCAGTCACGGTGACTGAAGCGCCTCGAGAGACAAGGAACTTCACCGCACCAATGCCACCACCAAACGAACCAAGCCCCATTACCAGGACGCGTCGTTGACGATAGTCATCAAAATCATGATCGAAGATCATTCGTCACCTGTTGCCAGTTGGTCCAGCAGTTTCACGGCCTCTCGAAAATCTCGCAGAATGAAATCCGCTTCATTTGCGAACGTTGGGGTTTCGTTCGGCGCGAATAAGACACTTCGCATCCCGGCTCGTCTGCCGGCCTGAAGATCAAAAAGATAGTCTCCGATGACGATGATCTGGTGAGTCGGTAAACCCCATCGGCGAGCAATCAATCTGACTCCAGCCGGATCGGGTTTGGGAGGCGCATCTTCTCGCGTCACGATTTGTGAAAAACTAAGTCCCCATCGATTGAGTGTCCGTTCCGTCGTTTCTCGCGAATTACGAGTCAACACGGCAGTCGAAATCCCCACGTGATTGACGTGGCTGAGAAACTCTAACACTCCTTCAAAAAGGACTGATTCGTCTGCCCCTCGCAATTCATGAGTCCGCAACACCTCCAGCATCCGATCACGTACTTGACCGTCGGGGATGTTTGCGAGTCCTTCCAGGATCGGGACACCTGCGGGCAGACCCATCTCGTGCCGCATCGCGTCAAAATCGAGCCGCGAATCGACCAGAGTTCCGTCAAGATCGAAGATGATCCCACGCACTTGAGGCATGCTGTCTATCAATCTAATGAGAGAAATCCATCATCTGCGTAAAGGATCCGATGCGAACGGACTCGCGACTGGCAAACGGCTCGCCGAACTTGCGGCCAATCGACCAGCCCCAGTAACGAGCTCGATCGCGGATATCGTCGAGCGGTGTGGGAAATTCCTGACTGCGTCCGGTGATGAACTGACTTTCGTAGCAACGTGCGGATGCAAGTTTTTCTTCGATCGAATCACTGATATCGAAAACGAACGCGGGCTGCGGATGGACTCGGAGATGAATACTGAAATAGTAAAATATCTGAGGCGGGTGAAAGGGTTCCCCCGGCATGTCGGTTCGGGACAACTTGGACCAGAATCGAGCCGCCTCAATCAGGCTGGTTGCCGCGACGTGGTCGGGATGGCTGTCCTCCCAATACGGTGCGAGCAGTATCCGAGGCCTGGTCAATCGAAAGATCGTTGCCAACTGGCGACGCGCAGCAAGTGTATGTTCCAGAGTCCGATTGGGGAGACCAAGGTTGTGTCTCCAGTCCAGTTGAAGTGCCGCGGTTGCCGCCGCCGTTTCCCTGGCACGAATCTCTGGCGAGCCATGCGGAGTTGGTTCTCCATTCGTCAAATCCAGAACGCCGACGTGAAGCCCCTGACGATGGGATGCGACCAGCGTGCCGCCGACGCTGATCTCGGCATCGTCGGGGTGAGGCGCGATGGCCAGGATGTCCAGAGAGCGTTCCAACGACTGCATAAGAATTCATCTCGACACGTTTGAAGTTTTCTGAGATAAGCCGCGCTGCCTATCTCCCAAATCCCTGTTTTCACAATTTCTGCCGAGCTTACCTCCGCAACCGCGTGGAGCCTAGTCATGCTGCGCCGCCACTGTTTGATTCTGTTGTCGCTTGCCCTGATTAACGGCCTGTCAGTGGGCTGTTCCACGATGGGAATTAAAAACGGGGTTCCCTATTTTTCCAAGAAGGAACAATGGGAACCGGATGTTGAAGAGGACAAGTGGGCCTCTGTCGGCAAACAGGCGCGAGGCAATCGCACCCTGGACGACGAAAATGACCCCATCAAGCCACTCATCATGTCCAGACAAGCACAGGATATCGAGCGGAATCTCGGCTATAAGTAACCCGATGGTTGCCGAAAGTGGGGGTCGGATGTCCAGATTTCAAAAAATGGCAGGCGGACCGTCGTCTTAAAAAATGTGTCATTGGCCAATTTTGAAATTGTAAGGCCCGACCCTGTAACAGCCAGCCCACAGCCGAATCTGGCTGATGACTCGATGAGGTCGGTTTTGGATTTTTGGCAGTAAATGGGCGGCCTGGGCAAGGGTCCGTCAGGCACCCCCGTGCAGGAGGTGTTGTTGCGTTTGATCTGCCTGCGATTCACTGCTGAAAATCAGTTTTCGTAATATCGGGGCCGTGGCGATCGTTGTGACCAGCGCCATGATGACCATCATCGCAAACAACTTGGGAGAGATGACGCCGAGCGACAGGCCGATGTTCAGGACGATCAGCTCCATCAACCCTCGGGTATTCATCAGAATTCCCAGTGCGGAGGATGTCCGCCAGTCGATCCCAGTCAGACGCGATGCCAGAATTGTTCCGCCAAACTTTCCGATCGTCGCCACCAGGATGATCGCAACGCAGATGAGCCAGCTGTCGAGTCCGTTGATCAGGCCAATTCGTGTATTCATCCCCGTGACAGCGAAAAACGCGGGTAGCAGCATGATTGTGACAACATCGTGCAATTTCCGGCTCAATTCCTTGCCGACACGGCTGTCGTGGGGAATCATCGCACCCAGCAGGAACGCACCGAAAACCGCGTGAATTCCAATTGCTTCGGTCGCCAATGATGCACACAGCAAGGCGATCAATAACAGGGGTGTTATCCGCTGATCCAACCCACGAAGTTCCGCCCACGCGATCCATCTCAACATCATGGGTCGCACGACCAGAAACATCATGGCGATAAACGCGATCGTGGCGACGGCAACAATCACCGCGTCGCCAATCTGAGCTTTCGCAACACCGACGACAAACGCCAGGAGACACCACGCGGTGACGTCGTCCGTTGCCGCGCAGCTGAGGGCAATCACACCAAGATCGGTCTTATCTAAACGCTGATCGGTCAGGATACGCGCCAGAATTGGAAACGCCGTTATCGACATCGCCACACCGAGGAACAAGGCGAAGCTCGTAAACGGGACATCACTTGTCGACAAGATCGGATAAAGCCACAAAGCCATCAATGCCCCGAGCACGAATGGAACGACGATGCTGGCGTGTGAGATCGCAATCGCCGCCTTCGCCTGTCGCCCGACTTTCTGGAGATTCAGTTCCAGCCCGACGATGAACATGTACAGGACGACCCCCAATTGTGCGATTGTCTTCAAAGATGAGACAACCAATCCATGTGGATCGGTCGAAGCATCGGGAATCAAACAGTGCATCGCATCGGGAAAACAGGTTCCGAGTATCGAAGGACCAAGCACAATCCCCGCGATGACTTCTCCAATTACGGCGGGTTGATGAAATCGTTTCAGAACCCACGCAAACAGATTTCCCATCGCAATGACTGCGGCAAGGGTAGCCAGAACATGGACGACGACATCGACACCGCCAGATTTTGTGACACCCGGTGTGACACCCGGTGTTGTTGAAAGCGCAGGTGCCATGGGTGCGTTCAGCTCTTGCCCAACCTGTTGAATCCAACAAAACGAAGCA
>CAIOKO010000196.1 GCA_903858935.1 uncultured Schlesneria sp.
GATCACGGACAAGCTGCCGTATGCCGCGCTCACAACATCGATTTGACCGCCATATGTAATGCTCATGCAAACATTTTGGATGGCCTTGGTAAAATGCGCAAGCTCAATTTGATGGGTATTTTACAGGGTGCGGAAAATGGGTTTAAATAACGGGAGTTCCCAATGCGGAAACATGTCCGTCCTTGATTAAAAGGGCGGGTACCTCATTGACGCAGACTCGACTGTGAAAAGTTGACGTGCGCATCAAACTCGGAAAAACCGCTAAAGTCTGCCATTCGTGTTGACGATTCAAAGAGTCAAGTACGTTCGGTGACGCCCGCTTCTCAGCCTCCATTGAAGTCAATCCACCAGGGATCATTTTCCATAAGAGATTCGATGTGTGCCGTATTGCATCCCTTCTCTTGAGGAAATTGACTTTGTATTCGTCACCAAAGTTCCTTGTAGCCACGGAGCGGAAGCTCCTGATGAACCGCCAGTGGCGGCTTGTGACCCTGATTGTCCTTTGGACGTGCGTCTCATTCGAGCTCTCCGCTGAGGAACCGACGTCGTCTGAGCGTTCTTTCTACAACGTTCCCGCACCGTCGGTTCTAGAATCGACTCCTTTCGCCACAGCCTCCAAAGAGGGCGCCGAAGGTGCTGAATCTTCCGAGCGTCGCGAATCTGGCTCTGGTGAAAAAGCATCCGAAAGACTGATCCCGCTCTACGCGGTCTTTGATGACGGATTTTCCCTGAAGTCAGTCGACGATCAGTTTCAACTCCGCATCCGAACATTGACACAAATTGATGGTAAAGGGTTCTTGCCATCAACTCAGGAACCCGCGCGAAGCGGTATGTATATCCCTCGATTCCGAATCTATCTCGAAGGCCAGTTAACCGAGGTCTTCGAATATGAATTATCATTGCAGCGTAGTGTTGAAGGGACATTTGACGTACTCGACGCCAACGTGAATTTTGTCCGCTCCGAGGCATTCAAGGTTCGAGTCGGGCGGGCATTAGTCCCCTATAGCTTTGCCTGGTATGACCACCTTGAGCAGTATTACATCACACCGGAGCGAGGTCTGTTCGCGCTGAATTTCGGTCTGGCTCGTCAGGCTGGTGTCTTCGCACATGGGAAACTGTTTGAGAAACAGTTGCAGTACGCCATCGGGGCTACGTTCGGTCAGCTGTCAGGATTAGCAGACACCAACACAACCCGCGATGGTGTCGGCTATTTAAATGCCAGACCCTTTTTGTATTCCGAGAGTTTTTCCTGGTTACGCAATTTGAACGTTGGCGGATCGCTGGCGGTCGGCCAGCAGACCTACGAAATGTCTCCGCTTCCTTTAAGGACCTCGATCCAGACATCGGAAAACGACGAAGCGGCCAATGCGGCCTCGTCCATTTTCCTGGAATATCAACACGGGGTTGTTGCGAAAGGAGAACGTTTGCAAGGGGCGTTGCACGCCGCACTCTACTCCGGTCCATTTTCGATCGAGGCCGAATGCTATGCCGCTCGATTTGGAGTGGCACCGAGCCCAGGCGCTTCCGCCATCGGCATCCCTATTTTCGGATACGATGTAACGCTTGCCAGCTTCCTCACCGGCGAGACGGTAGAAAACCGCCAGACGATCGCTCCGTTGCGTCCGATCACAAGATCAGGGACCGGTCGAGGCGCTTACGAGTTGTTCGGTCGGTATTCAAGCCTTCAACTCGGGAGCCAGGTCTTTTCCGCAGGCCTGGCCGATCCGCACAACTGGACGAACAACGCCGGGATCACGGATATCGGAGTGAACTGGTATTTGAACCGCTACGTCCGCCTGACTTTCGACTGGCAGCATTCGATGTATTCATCGCCGGTCCTGCTGAACGAGCAGAAAGATTTGAGATCCAAAACAAACGATCTCCTCTGGGTCCGCTGCCAGTTGTATTTCTAATTCAGCGGCACGGTCTTAATTGCCGACGTTGACAATAATGCCGATGGACACGGATTAAAGAGCAGGGGTATGCCGTTCTGGCTTCTTGCCCTTATCAGTGCTCATCCGCGTTATCCGTGGTTAAAAACTCTTCTGTTCTCTCGCCTTTGCGTTGTTTCTGGTGGGCTTCGAAGACTTGGCCGCATCCCACGAGATTTGGACAGAAGCCAAAGACGGCTCACGGGAGCTTTGACCTCCCGGGGGACGAGTTGTCGTTGTTGTGCGGCACGGGCTGAAGCCCATGCTACGGGTTGTGGCGTCAGGGATTACTTCGTTCGTTGCGTTCGTTTAACTCGGCCAGTTCGACCAGGAGGCGTTCGAGTTCGGACGGGTACTCGTCTTGAGCAAGGGCCTCTTTCTGGTCTCGCAAGTTTTCGATGGCGAGTTCCAGTTCATTTCGCTTGGCACGAACATCCGGGGCCAGCTTGGCGTCTGTCGCGTTGGGGACAAGATGCCATTGATGCGCTTTTCGGCCATCCAGGGGATGTCCGTCGGTTGGCTGGACAATGGCTGTCAGTCCTCGGAACTGATCTGCGCGAACTCCTTGGCCATCGCCGTTATCATCCAGTAATGCGTGTTCGGTCGCGACGCGTCCGTCGTTGTCGTAGTACTCCGCCGTTCGTCGCGACGCCATGAGGTATGCCTCCCACAAGGAGGTCTGATCGTCCTTGTCGAGGTCTGCCGACGGGTCGTTGATTGCTTGCGACAAATGGTCGCCAAACCTGGAGAAATTGATTTCGGTCCCCGACTTTGTTGATGTGACCACGATTCGATTGGGAGCCGATAAAATGGGAACAAAAGGTCCGCTGGCTGAAGCACAATTGATAATGGCTGTCGGACGGCGAACAGATGCCAGCCAGTTCTTTAATTCATCGGCTGACACATCGGGTCCTCGCAGGTTGAATTTGGCAACTCGACGATCAAACGTTCCGTGACCGATCAGTACGATCCACAAATCACGATTGGAATCGTCGTTTTCCTTCTCGATCGCGGCTCGCAAGCGGTCATAGTCGGCGACTTCGATTTTCCCTTCGCCACGGTGCCGTCCGATAATCGTGGCGGGAATGCCCGCCTGTTTTGCTGCGGCTTCCCATCGTTCGGACCATTGATAGAACGAGATCTCGAATTGCGGCGTTCCCCCCGCTCCGACGACAATAATCAAGGATTGCGGTGGGGTCGTCGCTTTCTCTTCCGCCAGCAATGTCGATTGAGCGAAGATCGAAACAACGAAAAGCCAGGCAGAAATGACGGATTTCATCAGGGGAGTCCTTTCCATCGTCGCAGTCCCCATTCAGCACAGAGGCAGCTTACAATCAGCAACAACATCCAGGGCTGATGCCAAAGTGGAGTTGTGTAACCCTCGGTTAACGGAACCTTGCGGCTTGGTAATGAGCGGACAAAGGTGTCGAGATCTCGAATGGCGACGACTTCGCCAGAGGTTTGTTTGGCAATCCGCTCGAGCAGTTCCACGTTCGGGGTGACTCGCGCGAATTCATCGGCGGCGGGATCGGCTGACCAGCCGGTGTTGGATTGGCCAAGCGACTTACCTTCGTGGTCGATCACTTCGACTGCGGCGCGGTAATGGCCCGACTGTCTTGATGCGAATGTTGCCTGGTAAAGCCCCGCCTCCTTGAGTGATGGTTCGGCAGGTTGAGTGACCGTCGTGCCGTCCGGAAGCGTCAGATTGATCGAGACCGACGCATTATCCTGCGGCTGGAATTCATTGGTCCGAATACGAGCCTCGATCTGCATTAGTGGTTGGCCCAAATCGTCCTTGGGGGCCGTCCGCATTTCGATCCGATCAGGAACATCGGCAATCAGCCAGCGAACTGTTTGTCGCCATGCTTTGCCGAGATCATCCTTTTCCCGCTGCGCGTCGGTTCGATTGAGTTGCCACCGCCAGAGGTCTCCGATCAGCATGGCCGCACAACGGCCTCGACCAAATGCCTGCACCGCCAGGGCTGGAAAGGCCTGGCCCGTCGGCTCAGTCACTTCGGCGATTACCGTTGCACCGGGTTTCACATGGCCGGCTCGATTCAAGGTCAAGAAATTCGGTAATTCCACCAGCCGCTGTTGCTCTTCAGTTTCCGTTAAACGAAGTCGTGCCCAAGGCTGAAGCCAGCCTTCTCGCGTCAGCCGCAGTCGATATCCGATGGGGTTTGCCGACGCGGCTGTCGCCTCGAGCGAAACTGGAAGCATGCGCCCAACGGAAGTTCTTTCATATCCTCCTTGCCGGAAGGATTCCGCTCCTCCGAGCATCAGCAATCCGCCACCTCGTTCACTGACGAATCGTTCGAGTAACGCGAGTTGATCCGGCGAGAAGAATTCCGATTCCAGATCGTCGATGATGACCGCGTGGAACTGGTAAAGATCCACTGCCGTTTTGGGAAATCCTTCTGCCAACTCGTCGGCGGACTTCGTGTTCAATCTGACAAGCACAGGCTGGTCATAACGTTCGGTCTCTTCCGTTTTTCCTTCAAAGCCGCGGAACAACGGATTGCTGACTTCACCTGCTTTACTCCGCCAATCGAACTTTGGTTCCTTTTTTGCAATCCGAATGACGCCCGTCAGTTCAATCTGTTCGTCCGACTCAATCGCCCGTTTCAGGAACTTGTACTCCCAGTTGGGTCTACCGCAGAGATATAGGACGCGATATTTAGCGCTTCCGCGATCCACCGCAACCAGTCGGCGATTATTGGATAAAGTCGATTCAATTGACGAGGCATCGACAAGTGGTTTCAAGATCTTGTCAGATGATGGGCTGGCTGCTGACGGTTTTGCGGCTTCGGCCCGCTTGGCTTCATCTTCTGTGCGAACCCTGACTTCGTAAAACGAGATTCCTGGTTTGGTTGGCCGAATCTGAAATCGAAACGGCAGCGGTGCCGCATCATCGGAAAATGCCTGCGTTACCTGTTTAACGATTGTTCCCGCATCGTCGATGACCTGCGCCGTCACCTTCGCGTTGGGAAGCGATGATTGCGTGACATCCGCCTGTATCGTCACCGGCGCATCTTCGAATGCCGTTGTCGTAATCGTGAGGTGCGACACCGCGAGATCCGGAATTGGCCGGTTTAGCGATTCGGTCCCGAGGATAACGGGGTAAATCGGGGGGAAACCTTGAAGATTGATCTTGGTCTCTTTTGAATCGGTCGCAATACCGTCGGTAAAGAGAAGCACGCCAGCCAGCGGACGGTCTCGAAAGCGATCCTTCAGTCCGTTAAGGACTCCGATCAGACTCGTTTGCGATCCCTGGAAAGTGAGACCGGAAAAGTCGGTCACGTTTTGCAGTCGGGAATCAAACACGTATCGACGTAAATCAAAGTCTTGCGCCAGACGGACCTGCCAGGGAGCGTCTTCGGTGTTCAATAAAGTCTTGAGTTGCTCTCCACGAGTGACGGTGGCCTTGGGATCTTTAATTGTGAGGCTTTGGCTGTCATCTGCCATCATGACAAAGAGGTTGGCTCCAGGTCGCGCGCGCTGGCCGCTCCATAGGGGTTCGAGCAAACAGACAGAGAGTAATAACAGCCCAAGAGCTTTAAAGAATGAGGCCATCAATCGGGTTGAAAGATCTGTCCGCGATCTGGAATAACGCCATACGACAAGAGCCAGGCCCAGTCCGAACAACACCACAGCCACAGTCAACCAGGACTGACCGCCGAAGATGAGTGTTCCAAGCATGCTCTGATAGCCCTCTCAAGCCGAAATTCTATTGATGCGTCGCGAAGGACACCTTCGAGCATAACTCGTCGGACTTCGTCACAGTAGCGAGCAAGATGAAGAAAATCACAACGTCTGGGTGTTTCGTTTGTAGATCCACCAATTCCAGCCTGTCAGGCTGTGATGGAGAAAGATCCGTTCCAACCGGTATCCATTTCCAAACGAGTCGGTCATAAATTTTGGATGAGGCGGATCACCATCAAAATTATGGCGGATGATCCATTCGGTTCCCTGCGGGGGAACATTGCGCTGGTCGATGTAAATCAAAGGGGGATCTTTGGGCCAAAGCTGTGTCGAGAAGTATGCGAACATCAGGCCGTTACGAAAATCGTGATCGCTGCTGACTGTCGCCGGGGAACTACTGGTTTGCACCATCCAGGAGATCGCTTGCGAATAGTCTCCGCGCCCATGATTGAGTAGCAGTGCCGTCCACCAGCCATTTCCGGCAAGAAAGCCGACGATCAACCCCATGGAAATCAACCGACCTTTCGTGCGAGACTTCCAAAGGTTCGCGAGTACATTTCCGATTAGCAGCAGCGCGAATGCAACCGGTATCAAAAAATAGCGTGGGTAAATCAGTTGATGTCCGGTAACGCCCAAGACTGCGGCTGGAGCCAGGAAAATAGTTGTCGCATAACAGGCAGTCATTACCTGGTCTGATTTCCACAACTGGACGAATCCGATCCCCAGCACAATCAATACGACAATCGCGGTGACTAAAGCGCCGTCGTCGTAAAGTGGTCCACCTGCGAGGATGGACAACGTTGAAATCACGGCCGAGGCGACTGTCGTTTCCGGGCCGCCTCCAATCGCCATTCCGCGAATAAAGAATGTGTATAGGCCGAAGGCCACGATGAACGGAGGAATTAAAGCCAGTGGCAGAATCCAGTTTGGTTTCTTTAACCACATCAAAAAGGCCCAGACGCAGAAACCGGCGTAGCAATAAAGGAATGTCAGGTGAGCCAGAAACCCCAGGCTGGCACTGATCGCAAATGCTCCAGCATCAAG
Organism: uncultured Schlesneria sp.; assembly: GCA_903858935.1. GTDB lineage: Bacteria > Planctomycetota > Planctomycetia > Planctomycetales > Planctomycetaceae > Schlesneria. Next base: position 6,678 of record CAIOKO010000196.1, read on the forward strand.
CCAACGCCGCTTCTCTTGAATACGCAACAGGAGCAACCACGATAAATATGCGAAGAAGATGGCATAGGAATATCCTCGTGCTTCCGAACCATAAAGAATCAGAAGGTACGACGACCCGACAAGCACCTGCGTAACAAGTCGCGATGGAGACCCGCCCTGGCGAATTGCGATCCTGCCGGAAAGCCAGACGGCCAGAATCGAAGCGACGGCCGGCGCGATCCGATAACAGATGCCCCACTCATTCGGCCCCACAATGTACAAGACGAACGTATTCAGCAAGTGATTATTGTCATGCCGTAAAAGGAAAATAGAGGCGATGCTGCGGATCCAATTACGCACGAACCAGAGCGACCAGACTTCATCAATCGCGAGATCGCCCAAAGTCGCAGCGAGTCTCAGGATGGTCGCAAGGCCAAGGATCAGGATCGTCCACCGAAACTGCCAAAAGAACGTGTGAGACACGGATTCCTGATCGCTGGGCCGACTACTGAGATTCGGCACGGAATTGCGAGAATCGGTTGTCTTAACGGGATTGTCGGACATGGCAATCAGGAAAACCCTTCGGGTGATCGTCGGCTCTCGAACTGGTGATCACAATCCGTTTCATGGTAGCCCACGACCGAAACCTTTTTCGGTCAGCGGAGCTGTTGTGCTTCTTCGTCCTCGTGTCGAATAGCAATATACGCATACCCCAGTGCCGTGAATAACGCGATGCTGCTGGAAACACAATACATGGTCTGGAATCCGAATCGATCACTGATTCGTCCAAGGATCGGAGAGAAAACGAGTGACCCAAAATCGGTAAAGCCAAGGATGATCGCCGTTCCAGCACCTCGGCGTTCTTTCGGGAAGGCACCTGATCCGAGCGAAACGACTGCGGGAAAGAGCAAGGCGTGACCGAATCCACAGATGATGGACGGGATAATGAACTGCCACCCGTCCGTAACGAACGCCAGCAGAAAATGACCGATTGTATGGCCAAATAATCCACGCACCAGCATCCAATGCCGCCCGATTGTCTGGCTCCAGTTTTGTACCAGCAGCCGAAATACAAATGCCGAGATCGCATAACCGGTAAAAAACAGGCCAATTCCTTCGATTTTTTGCGAGGTCGCGTAACGAGTCAGGAACGTTTGAGTTGCCGTGACCCCAAGTCCCATTGTCATCGCTGCAAGGACGACGGTACCCGGCCAGAAGCGGAACATCAGTCGAAATGCGATGGGTGAAGCAGCTCGTTTCACCACATGATCGTCGTAAGTCAAGAGGATGACAATGATCAGGTAAAGAATCCCGATCAATCCAGCACCACCGAATAAGATTAGAAATTGGGTTTGCAGGTCTGTTACAAAATGACGAATCCAATCTCCCAGATTTGATCCCAGGATCATTCCAACAAAACCGCTGCTTCCGAGATTACCGATGATCTCAGTTCGTCGCTCTGGCGGCACATGGTTCTGGATATGTGTCATCGAGCAAGCGAACATTCCAGTCAGTCCGACAAAAAATGCCACTCGAGCCAGGTAGAGCAGCCAAAACATATGGGAAGCGCCAAGAAACATTCCGCACCCGGCGATGAACAGCAGCGAGCAGATTGGCCAGATCACTCGCGTGCCATAGTCATCAAGAACATGTGATACGCTGAGCCGCAGCGAGACGGCGACGAGGGTTCCTAATGCGACGATATCCCCGACAACGCTTTCAGTTCCACCAAGAAAGTGAACCAGTTCAGCAAACCGAAAGGTCAGCGCGTTGGCCATGACCAAGACCGAATTCGCAAGATAGGCGAGCCAAAACGTCCGACCATAGAGGCCGGAATTTGACGCGGGTAGTGATTGGATTACTGGTTCGGTTGTCATGAGTCTGATGTACGGGATGTCGATCGGCGATGCCAGAGTTCAATGTGAAACGTGAGGCGCAGCAGCGTCTCCGAGATCGATCGTCTCAACCACCAAAGGCACTATAACGTTTGATTCCGCGGGCTAAGGCCACGCGATTGAGCAGCAACAACACAACTACCCAGGCAAATCCTTGAGCCAATTCCACGGCCAGCTGCTGATAGTTGTATTTTTCAAGCAGAATGGCGGCTGGCACAAATGCCAAGTATTTAAAGGGTAGCAGGCGAATTGCATCGCCGTAAGGTGGCGGAAGCCAATCGAGTGGCAGCATATGACCTGAGAGGAAATAACTCACCAGCATGTACACGAAAACAAGAGAACTGACTTCAAGGAACCAAAAGGCAATCAGGCCCATCAAACTTTCGATGAGAAATCCGACCAGAAACGCAAGGATGAGTGAGATCAGCCAGCCGATGAACATCGTCAGGTCTGGCCATCCATGCAAATAATTCCGGCAGAGCCAGAAAACAAACGCAAAAGGGAGGAATGCCACTGCATAATAAACCAGCTTATGTGCGACTCGATGCCAGAAAAGGTAGTCGAGCAGGTCGATTGGCTGAACAAGGAATTTTTTGATCGCACCGTCGCGGATATCGCGAGCAATCCCGGTCGTCAGCCCTGGCATGGAAGAAAATGCCCTCCCAACCATGACGAGCAACGAGTAAGCCACCATGTCCCCGTAGCTGTAGCCGTTGATCAGTTTCGGATCACGTGGCCCGGTCGTTTGATAGATCGCTCCCCATAAAAAAACCTGAGTCACGATCGGTAGGAATCGCACAAGCGTCGCAAAGGCAAAGTCGGCGCGATAAACGAGCCTCTCTTCGATAGAAGTTCTGAGGATGCACCATTTGACGCGGAGTGACGAGGTCATGGAAGTGGTGTTTTCAGTGTCGACCCGGGAATTATTCTGGTCGCGTAGTTAAACTTCGATCGAACGATTGCTGGCGTGTTGGACTCAATTGATGCCAAAAAACTAAAGTTGTTCATTGGTCAGAGTTCTTCCGCGAGAAAAACTCTGCCATGGCGTCCTCAAGCGGGCGATCCTGAACGCCGACATCCTCGATACAGTATCGATCAAGGAGTGCGGCAAGGATTTTTGGAATGTCCTGCCGAGGAACTTCGAGTTTGACTCGGGGTGGTATCTGCTCAAGTACCTTACCGTAACGATCGATGTCAGCCGGAATCTCGGTGCCTGCAAACTGAAGGTGAATCTGTTTTACGCTGCTGAAACGATCAACGATTTCCGCCAATGGCCCGTCATGCTTGATCTCCCCCTCATTGATGATGATCGCTCGACGACACAATGCTTCGACGTCTTTCATGTAATGACTGGTTAGCAGCACGGTCATTTGTTGTTCAGACTGATAATGTCGCAGGAATCCCTGGACTTTTCTTTGGGAAACGACATCGAGCCCGATTGTCGGTTCGTCCAAGAGCAAGACTTCCGGCGAATGAAGCAACGACGCAATCAGCTCCATTCTCATACGTTCGCCGAGCGACAATTCCCGGACGGGCTGTTTGACCAACTGTCGAACTTCAAGTAGTTCGGTCAATTCATCCAGTCGCCGCTGAAAGGCATCGTGGTCGATGTCGTAAATCTCACGATGGAGAATAAACGACTCTTGGGCCGGAAGATCCCACCACAACTGGTTTTTCTGGCCCATGACCAGCGAAAAACGTTTTCGATACGCATTACTTCGCTGCCAGGGAATATAGCCGAGTACCGTAGCGGTGCCCGATGTGGGATAGATCAAGCCCGAAAGCAATTTCAGTGTCGTCGTCTTCCCCGCGCCGTTAGGGCCGAGAAACGCGACCATTTCGCCTTTCTCGATCTGAAAACCAACTTCCTTTACTGCGCGTACGGTATTGTACTCGCGATGAAAAAGCCCCGAGATGGACGCCATCCATCCGGCATTCTTTCGATAAACGCGATAATGTTTTGCGAGCTGCGAAACTTCAATAATGGCCATGTGCAGACCGCGGCAGGGCCGAAGTTATACGGAAAGAATACAGAATGGACGCACCCTGTTAGCAATCGACTGAAATGCAAGCCGCGATCAGCGGTTCGCAGCAGTCTTTTGCGATTTCAGCAGGGAAGTGTAGTCGACGGCGATGTGCAGAATCTCATCATTGTATTCCGACTTGGCAAAGACCGGCGCTTTGTCTGATTTGGTCTCGTGTTCTTCTTCCTCTTTCTCAACTTCTTTGGCGGCCTTGTCTTCGTCCCGTTCCGCTTTCAATGTCTCTTCATTCAGCGAAACGGATTTTCGACTTTTACGAGCAACGTACCGATCAATGTCTTTCAGTGTTTGTTGAAACTTGGGATCAGCTGCCACGCGTCGTTGGCTGTTATCTCTGAGCGAGGTCAGAATTTGAGGATTCGCGTTAGGCCATTGTTTGTGAGGGGCCGGATTGATGTGATCAAAGGCAAGAGCGTTATCGAGGAACGATTCGCCCAGATCCATATGGTCGAGAAGCGACGGAAGCACGACATCGGATTCGACGCCCCGGTTTTGAGTGCTGTCGCCATTAACACGATAGAACTGGTTGATTGTGAGCTTTAACGCCCCACGATCTTTACCGCCGGGAAGTGCACGAAACATCTGGCTGCTGACGGGCATGATGTTCTGAACGGTACCTTTACCGTGCGTCGTCGTATCGCCGATCACGATGCCACGGCCGTAATCCTTGATTGCTGCCGCAAAGATCTCGGACGCCGATGCCGACAATCGGTTGCAGACGACAACCAATGGGCCTCGATACTGCTCACCAGGTTCTTCATCATCGTGGCTCTTGATTCGCCCGTTTTGTTCTTTCACCTGAACGACAGGGCCCTGATCGATGAAGAGTCCTGTGACTTCGATTGCTTCACTGAGTGCACCGCCGCCATTCATTCGGAGGTCGACAACAACAGCGTCGACGCCACCTTTCTCGCTAAATTCCGTCAGCACTTTGGCGACGTCACGGGCAGTACTCTTGAAATCGTCCTTGCCTTGTTGAGCACCAGTAAAGTCACGGTAGAACGACGGAATGTTAATAATCCCGATCCGGTATTTTGGGCCGCCAAACGTACTGCCAAACCGTTCGCCAGTCTGGATGATTTCTCCTTTAACCTCAGACGACTTGAGTTCAATCGTCTGACGGACAAGTTCGATCATCTCGGTCTGACCGGCTTCCTTGAGCACTTTCAGACGAACTTTTGTTCCACGCTCGCCACGAATCAGCCGGACGACGCGGTTGAGCTTCATTTCAATGACATCCTGGAAATCGCCGTCATCCTGACCGACACCGACGATTTTGTCGTTGACTTTCAGTCGGCCATCTTTCTCAGCAGCTCCACCCGGCACGATTGATGCCACGGTTGTCATTCCGTCTTCAGACCTGAGAGCGGCACCGATTCCCTGGAGGCTCAGTCGCATGGTGATTTGAAAATCTTCGACAGTTTGTGGCGACATATAGCTCGAGTGAGGATCAAAGCAGTGAGCGACAGACGAGAGAAACATCTCAAGCACTTCATTGTCTTCGGTATCGTGTGCGTTCCGTTTGAGGGTCTCATAACGCTTGTGTAATCGTTTTCGAGAGTCTTCAAGGGACGTTTTATCAAGCTGCATAGAGAGGAGTTCATACTTGACTCGCTTTCTCCACCGCTCATTAAGTTCTTTCACATCGGCCGACCAGGACAGTTGGTCTCCGTCGACCATCATGGATTCATCAAGAGCGAAATTGTGGGGGGCATCGATCATCATATGAGCGACGACCATGCGTTCGTCCAGACGCTGCAGGTAGATTTTGAAGACTTCATGGGCGAAGTTAACCTGCCCAACTTTCAACAGATCGTCCAGCTGGTCGCGATACCTCGCAAATCCATCAATATCAGATTTCAGAAAATAGAGTTTTTGAGAATCGAGGTCCTTGATGAACTTGTTTAAGACCATTGCAGAAATTCGGTCGTCCAGCGGCTTTTGAGTAATGTGGTACTTGGAAATCATCTCTGAGACCAGTTTCACCGTAGCCTGCTCAGACGCCTGTGCCCCACCAAACTGCTGGGCGAAAATCGTTGTGGCAACAAGCAGAACGACACCGACAGTTACGATTCCAACGGGGCGTGACAGGGCGAGAAACTTCATAAGGGATATCCGCTTGTACCGAGGATTTTAAGAACCTTTGAACTTTAAAATGGCGATTTCACGCTCAACCGATGTACTGGTTGAAGAAACATCCATTCAGCGAATCGTAGTCGAACCCTAAAATCACGACAAGAGGCATCGCGAATTCACTCCCGCCAATCCGGTACAAATGCCCGTTCAATACCTGTGATGAATCGCGTTATTGTTCGCGACGCGGGTTCATTAAGAAAATGGAAGCACTCGCGTTTCGCACCTGATCAACAATTTTATCGCGAATAACTTAAGCGTTACGCAAGGTCATTGTTTCGCGACACTGTTTCGCAGATCGTTCAACTGAATTTTCTCGAACACCAACCCATCGCTCGTCAACAAGTCATTATCGGCGAGCGTTTCGATTTCGCTTTAGTTTCGAATCACTGATTCGGGTTCATCGGCAATCATCTGATGCGAAATGAGCTCACAACGCCGTCAGGAGAAATGGAGGTTGCAGGGGGTGAAGTAGATTCTCGAGGGGCGCCAGCTGAAGTCTGTTTCGTTGCTTGTGAGGCATAAAGCATTTAGAGGAAAATTGCTGAAATTGACCATCAACGTTTTGGGGTCAGTGGCTGACGATCGAGTCATCCAAATGAAGCGTCTTCTTCGTGTAAGCATGGTTTAAAGCATTTTGTGCTTTCCCGGTCCTGGGGCAAAGGAAAAAAGTTTCTTAGTGAATGCTTTGGTATCGAAGTTCGTTGATGCAAGCTGCGCGTGATCGAGCCGAAGCTTTCGATGCGGTGTCGACCGATGTCTTCACAACGCGGGCCGTTTTGAATTCAATTGCCTCGGGTCCGAATAATCTTAATCATGACTGGAGGCTTTCGGTTTTACGGCAACCTTGCATATTCGTTAGGCAGGTTTTCCGCCTTTAACGCAAAATCCAACTGAAAAACGACTTGGCGCACGATTTGCGTACTAGTGCGGTTAGGAGGATTTCCATGTTTGATTTAGTCGTCGATATTTTTATGGTTGTAGGTGCTCTGACTCCGTTGGCGGTGTTTGAGCAATGGCGAGAATTCGTAAATTCACGACCCGATTCAGGTCGGGCGGTCAAGTGATGACCCGATCCATTTTGATGGTTCGATAGGCCTTTCCGAGGGGATGTCTTCCCCATTCTGCGCGTGAATTATCGATAGCTCATGCCGATCTGACCGTTGGTCATGGTCTGTTTCAGAGCCTTTCACTAAAGCAGCTTGCATCTTTAAAGCAGCTTGCATCTTTTTCTGATAAGCCACTCCACGGTGAGCAACAGCGTGGTTATTCCGAGAAATTCCCACCGATTCCAGAGTGGGATTGGCTCGTCGGTCTCAAGGGGTATTGGTGTCCCTCGCGGAATTTCTGAAGCCAGGCGATCAACGTCTTCCATCGTGTAGAATCGGCCAAAAGTTGTCGTAGCTGCCAGGGTCAAGTCGGATTTGTCCATCCCTCGTTTTTGCAATTCTCGCTGCGGTGCTTCCACTCTGAAGTCAACCGATGGCGGTGCCTCATTGAAGGCGGGTTGCGAGATCCAGCCGTGATACGATCCTTCGCTTAAACGAGTCAACAGCCCTTCGAATGCTCGCGGAACTTCACGGACTCGATTTAACTTAACGGTCTGTCGACCTTCACCCTTTCGCTCAACGGTCACTGAAACACCGCTTGAATCGGGTGGGACAAATCGATCATCAACAAATCTTACTCGAAACGTGGCTGGCTGGCCTCGTTGATAGACTTGCTGATCGACCGTCAATTCGGCCGTTCGATCTTTGCCGATCAGATGGCTGCGACTGAGGTATCGAACTGCTTGAATCCAATAACGTCCATAATAATGGTCCCCTGTGCGAAATCTCCAACGCCACGTTTCATCCGTGGCGTGGAATAAAACTTTTCCTGCAGCGACTTGTTGCATGAGGATGACCGGCAATCGACCGTTCGCCCCCATCTTCGTCGGGTGTTCGGCAAATACGCGAGCAGTCGGTTTCAGTTTTGCGAGCTCCACGAACCAGGTGAAATTGGGTAGCTCGTTCCATATCGAAAGGCTTTCGGTTTCACTATTCCCTAATCGAAACAGGCTGTTTCCTTTCTGTCCGTCCAGTGTCAGTTTTGGGTGAAACGAGTCGGAAATTTCTTCGCGGGGGCTCCGGACCCCAGACATCTCGAACGGAAGAATGCTTTCAAGCGGGGTTCCCGCGAAAGCGAGCGGATTGAATTGCGTTCCTGCAATCATCACAACTCCGCCCCCCTTTTCCCGGACGAACTCGCTGACATTTTCGAGTGCGGCACTACCGACTTGCTCGGGTGCGAGATCTCCGAGAATAAGCACGTCGTACTTCGCTAAATCCTCCTTCTTCACTGGAAACCGCGGGATTGCGGTTCGATCTTCCTGAGCGTATTCAAGGTCTGCTTCCTGTATCAACGTGCTCAGTTCAATTGACTTATCGCGTTCCAGCAATTGCTTCAAGAATCGGAATTCGTACCGTGGACCCGAGTCAGCCAGCAAAACCCGAATCTTCTCTTCCCGAATACTGACGTGTCGGGTTTCAGCATTATTTGACAGATTCGTTTCATCGGCTTGTTCAACAATTTCGAGCGTGTAGTCAAATTCACCCGAGACCGGTGACGCGTACGAAACTTCCACTGAAATGGCCTGTCCATCAGCAGGGGCAACAAACTCCTGCTGGGCCAATCCCGCTTGTTCTCCTTCCTTGCGAACTCGAAGGAGGATTTTCTTTCCGGAATAGCCAAAACTTCGAACTTTGGCTTTGAATACCATTGGGTCGCCGACAAAGGCGACATCGTCGACGAACATATCGTACAGATTCAAATCTTTCGCAGCGATTTCACTGCCGATTCCGACAATATGAAATTGAATTCCTTTTCTTCTTGCTGACTCCCCAACTGTGGAGAGTTTGTCGCTGTCAGTAACGCTTGCGACACCGTCCGTGAAAAATACGATAGCTGTTGGAGAAACTCCGCGCAGGTCGCTGAGGACCTTTTTTGTTGCAGCGGCCGGTCGCGTTTGATCGCCATCTGGGACCAGGGTTCGAATCTCAGAGAGCGCTGCTGTAAATGACTCTTGCAACGTTCGATCGGAAGTTCCCGTCCGAGCCACTTCCCCAAGATCTCCCGATTCCAGGGGGATCGCGTTCTCTGCAAAGCGGTAAACTCGTAGTTGATGAGCGCGCTGGAGTTCTCGCAACATTTGCCCGTCATTACGTGTCAGCAAATGCTGGGCAATTGCCAGCCGGTTTGGTTCTCGCCCCGTCGACTTGGTCAGTTCGTCAATCAGTCGAGCACCCTTAGACGTACCTGCATATTGATCCTGGAGCGACATGCTCGACGATGTATCAGCCATCACAGCGACGATTGGCAAGCCGGTACGTTCAATCGTCACGCTGAGTTCCGTCAGCATTACGAGAATCAGAGCGAAAACCGCGAGCCTGAGTCCGATCAAAAACCAACGACTGCGCCAGTGAAGTGACTCTCCATCGCGCCGATAAACGCCGAATACAAGGAGGGCAACCAGAGCTGCAGAGATCAGTATCAGCCATTGCGGAGCGGGCCAATGCCAGTCAAATCGCCATGCCGTTCCCTCACCCTGGCGAGGTGCACGCAGGCCAAGATACCACGCCAGGATTTGTTGCAATGCGTCCATTAAAAACGATTGTTTAAGAGGAATTCAGTCAGATCGACCCTGCCGCATTACCTGGGTGATGCGATCGTTTCGAGAAATGTATTCCTGCGAATAAAGTTACATCGAACCCTCGGAGCGATTAGACCACCAGGGAAGGCTGACTCCGCCGTCAATTGTAAGGGTACTTCCTGTCATGTAGTCAGCGTCGTCGCTCAAGGCATAAGCAACGCCTTTGCCAATTTCATCCGGCCGCCCCATTCGCTTCCAGGGCAATGTCTGAGCACCTGCTGCGATTTGTTCTTCCGTGAAAAATTTTCGTTCCCCCGGTGTGTCAATCCAGCCCGGATGGACAATATTGACTCGAATTCGATGAGGGGCCAATTCAATCGCGGCTGTGCGAGCCATGTGGTCGATCGCCGCTTTCGCCATGTTGTATGCCATCGCCGTTGGAATCGGAATCACTGCATGCGGGGAGCTGATGACGACAATTGAACCACCAGAATTTTGCTTCACCATTTGCAGAGCCGCAGCTCGAACTCCGTAAAACGCGCCCCACATTCCGACGTCAATCGTTTTCTTGAAGCCGTCAAGGTCCGCTTCAAGCATCAGTTGTCGATCGCTATAAACGGCATTCGAGACGAACAAATCGAGTTGGCCGAAAGCTTTCGCCGTTTCGGCCACCATTTCTTCGACACGCAGTCGGTTTGAGACATCTCCCTGAAGCGTGATTGCCTTACCGCCGAACGCACGGATTTCTTCAGCAACTGCTTCAGCTTCGTCGCCGTGCGAATAATAATTGATTGCGACATTTGCACCAGCGCGACCCATTTCGATTGCGCAGCCGCGCCCGATCCCGCGAGATGCTCCCGTCACCAACGCATTCTTGCCCTTCAAATTCATCCCGACAGCTCCCCAATAGCGATCTCAAGTTCATGGTCGACGAACCGATTTCCATTCCCTTCAGATTGTTGCGGATTATCCGCCGGGATGCGAGGGAGCCGACAGTCCCTCTGGCCACGATTCCAGGATCATCGCTCGATTCATCGTTTTTTTCCAAAAGCAAATTGGGAATGTCGACGTGGATCGCGTTTCAGAAGCTGTTTCGTGCGAGTGTACTTCTCAAGTTTGATGCCGAACTTGCTGTTCCGCTCTCGCCAGATGAAAAAACAGGACAAGTCAAAAAAAGTCGGAAATCGAAGTCGTTTTGGATTTTCGTTTTTGATGGGGGATGAATGACCCTGTCGCGGGAAAATGGTTTCTTAGAATGTTTAGAAGTCCTTTGCGGGGTCGGCTGGCTGACAAAGTCATTGATTTTCGTGTCAACAAGCGTGCTCGATGGATCATTTTTTGCGAACGGAAAACGCCGTTGCCGTGGAATTAGGGTGCTTCGGGGTTTTCTGATAGATGTGTCGACAGTACACTATAAGTGATCCGCGCAGGGACGGTGCGGTCCGTTGACCTGTTTTATGGCCGCTCCTGCCGCGATACCACAGAAGTGTTCTGTGCGTCGGATTCGCTTTCTGTCCGATTCGGACGGAAAGCAATCGCAACGGAAGGGATGCCATTATGGCTGCAAAGCCGCTTCGTTTATTGCATGCCGCAAACTTGCAGTTGGATTGCCCGCTGCGTGGTATTGGATCTATCCGCGATGACATTCGCGAGATCGTCGATTCGGCAACGTTGACCGCATTTGAACGAATCGTAACGACGTCGCTTGAAAAGGATGTCGATGCGCTCGTGATCACTGGTAATACGTTTGATGCCAGCTATCCCAGTCTGGCTGCGGAAGTTGCCCTGCGTGATGCTTTCAGCCGCCTTGCCGAACGACAAATTCCAGTCTTTGTTGTTCCAGGTCTCATTGATCCTGGATCAGCATGGCAGGAAATGCCTCCCCTTCCCAAAAACGTCACTGTTTTTCTTGATCCCGGCGAAACACCGATCGACCTGACGGATCACGGGCACTTGTTAGCCACGATTCTGCCGGTCACCGCCGAGACATCGATCGAACCCGAGGAACTCGCCAACATTCAAGGGGGGAGAACTTCGGCTAGAGGTGATCGACCATTTATGGTCGGGTTGCTGCTGACCGATCGCGTCGTCGAAAAGCACGAACGACCGAGATTGTCTGCTGCTCGGTTCGCCGCGTTAGACTGGCTCTTATGTCCGTCAGGTGCCGACACCGACTCGCTGCCATTGACTGATGGTCATATTTTTACACAAACCTCACCGCAAGGAATGGGTCGGTCACAGACGGGCGTTCATGGCGTGACACTTCTGGAAGTCGACCCAAATCGCAAGACGAAGAAAACAGTGATCAACCTGGCACCGGTTCGGTGGGAAAAGATCACCCAGAATATTGACAACGTCAGCAGCCAGGATGCATTAGTCGAGCGAATGGTTGCTCAGCTGGAGCGTTTGCCCCAGCTCAAAGGCGAGGTACTGCGAGTTATTGAATGGCAATTGAGCCGGACATCCAGTGACGCTCTCGGCTGGGCAACGGAAGCTGCCGCAAATGAGTTGTCAGTGGCTTTAACCGAACTCAGCGATCAACCTGATGGCCTTCGCTATGTGCACCTGATCCATCCGGTCGAACTGGATCTGTCGCTGATCGAACCGGCTCATCGTGAGGTCTTGACCGAATACCTGCTGGCGCTCGAGAGGCGAAGCTCAGTCGATCAACGTGCTTTTTCCAAATGGCTGTCGGATGCTCATGTCGAGGAAACGCTGAAGGGAGGTCACTGGGAACAGTGGACACAGTCAATTCAGCCCGAGCAGGTTACGGAGCGGGCCAAACAATTGGGATGGAACTGGTTTTCAACGATCGGAAAGTAAGAGATGAACAGGCCTGTCGAGGTGGTTGATTCAAGTCACCCTTCGAAATAGTCAGTTGACTGCCGTCAACGTAAAGATGGTCCTTTTATACTGCCTCATTCATCGCCGCGAGAGAACAAGATGCGGATCACAGGGATTGAAATCGAACGATTCGGAGTCTGGCAAAACTATCAGCAACCGCTGAATCGTGAAGGATTGACCGTTTTCTACGGCCCGAACGAAGCCGGGAAGACGACACTTCTGCGATTTATTCGCGGCGTGCTGTACGGTTACCCGCCCGACGACCAACTGATCGGGAACAAGAAAAAGACCCGACGCGAGTCGCAATCGGGTTTGCTGCGAGTCGAACATGAGTCACAGGAATATGAGATTCGCCGCACCGGCTTCGGGGAAAATTCCGGAATTCTCTCGGTCAAAGGGATACCTGCGGGTGAACCGACCATCACGTTCATGGAAGAACTGCTGGCATCAACTGACGAAAAATTGTTCGAGTCAGTATTTGCCGTTGGGCTTCCCGAGCTTCAGCAATTCGCGACTCTCACTGCAGATCAAGTCGGTGACCACCTGTACGGGATGACGCTGGGTCCCCAGGGTCGTTTGCTGATGGAATTGCCACACCGTGCGAATCACGAACTGCATCGGCTGCTCTCCAATAATGGTGAATCGTTAATACCACAATTGATGAAGCGGCATGAAGAGTTGCAGCGGCAGTCAGGACAGTCGTTTCGTCAACGCGACCGATATCGCGAATTGCTGCGAAAGAAATCGGATCTCGACGATCGAATCATCAAACAACGAAATCGACAGGCTGAATTACAAACAAAACTTCGCGGCTTCAGTCACCTCGAAAAAATCCATCCCCCATGGTCCAGGTGCCGGGAGTATCGCCACGAACTTAACACTCTGCCCGATTTCAGCGCGTTCCCAGCCGACGGCGTCAGTCAGCTCCAACGACTGGAAACGGACATGAGCGCGGCAGTCCAAAAGCGTGAATCGCTATTGGCTGAAGTATCTCAAATTAACCAGAAGCTGGCGGCGATCCGGATCGACCCCGAAATTCGTCGTTTCTCGGGTGCCGTGCAGATTCTGGTTGAGCAGCGAGCCGTGATCAAAGAGATCGAGCCACTTGTTCACGACTTAAAGGCCGAAGCCGGGGAACAAGAGCGAACGGTCTACGAGCATCTTGCATCGCTGGGGCCGCATTGGACGATTGAGCGTCTGGATTCTGTTCAAGACTCTCCCAAAGCACATGCCGACTTCGTGCAAGCCGCTCGTGAATATCAGGCGATCGACTCGAAAACACGGCGAATGCAACGTCGTTACCGACGAGCGAATGCGCGGATCCGAGATAAAGAACTTGCTGTCCGCACCGAACTCCAGGATTTTGGGATCCCGGTTGAAGCGTTGAACGAATCAATCAATGTTGCGCAAAAGCGACTGGATCAGTTGATTGATCTTGGACGCTGGCATTCCAAAGCGACACAGCTTGAAAATCAAACGATTGGAATCGACGAACAACTTGAGCAACTTCACGATCGACACGGAATTCCGAATTGGATCTACGGAATTCTCGCCTGGTTCACCATCGCAGGTTTCGCATTATTCGTGACTGGTGCGTACTCTGCCGTTTATACAGGATGGCTGGTGGGCCTGATCTTTATCGCTCTTTCGGTCTTCGCAGGCGGGACCGCCTGGGCGTTTCGAAATCATTTTGAACAAAACCTTCAGGAACAGGTCAGCCAGTTACGCCAGCAGCGGCGGGAATGTGAAACCAATCGCTGGACCATTCTTAAGCACATCCAGTCGTTTATTGATGAGAGCGGACTGCGCCAATGGTGGGGCGATCAAGTCACGCCGCAAGACCTGGCCAGTGGTGAGCTACTCGCCCAGGCTTCGCAACGAGCTGCAGACCTCGATCGATCTCAGCGAGAATTTCAACGAGTCTTACAAGTACGCCGCCGGTTGAGTGCGATTCGAGGCGACCTACAGCTTCAACAACGTGAGCTGGGTAATTCGCGCAAAAACTGGTGCCAGACATTATCAAGCCTCGGGTTTGATGAAACCGTACACGTCGACTCGGCGTTCGAACATTGGAAGCATGTGATTGCCGCCCGCGATGTTCGGCGAAAGTATTTAGAAACTGTGGAAAAATCACATGAGATCCGCCGGACTTTCGATCGATTCCGAAAACAGGTCGAAACGGTTGGGCATCGTATGCAACGGCCTGAATTGAATTACTCAAATCCTTCAGAGGTTGTTGATCTGTGGGAAGGTGAACTTCGCACTGCCCGTCAGCTTTCTCACGAACGAAAGCAATTACAAAAACTTCAAATTCGGCTTCGACGAGAAACCGTTGAGTATCAGCGTAAAATCGACGCGCTGAGTAAAAGCCACAATTCCCTGCTGGCCCTGGCCGGTGTTACTCACCGTTCACAACTTAACCATCGCCTGGAATTGATGGAACGACGAAAGCAAGTCGAATCACTGCTGGAACAAACATCGCGAGAACTTGAGCATCTGGTCAAGTCACAACCTGATATGGCGTTTGTTGATGATGATCTGATGCAATATAACCCCAAAGACGCATTGGGGCTGATTAAACAGTTCAACCACGAACACACCGAACTCGAACATCGTATCGAGCAGACATTTGAGCAACTTGGAACGGTCAAGCAGGAGCTGAAACAACTCGAACACGATCGGCGCGGCACTCGTATCCATCGCGAATTGTCACAAGTGGACAACGATTTGAAGCAAGCATGGCTCACCTGGTTTTCGTCGTCGCTGGCTGAGGAAGCCATTCATGAAGTCGCCGGACAGTTCGAACAGGCTAATCAGCCTGAAATGCTTGCCGCAGCAATCCCGTTCTTACACAAACTGACTCTCGGAAAGTACAATCACCTTTGGACTCCCTTGGGGCGGAAACAGCTGTTTGTCGACGATGACAAGCACGAATCACTACCGGCTGAACGCTTAAGCGGCGGAACTCGTGAACAGCTCTTTCTATCAATCCGGCTGGCGATGGTTAAGGCATTCTCGAAGAAGGGGATCGATCTTCCCATGGTTCTCGATGATGTGACCGTGAACTTTGATCAGGAGCGTTCCGACGCTGCCGTGGAAACATTGCTTGATTTCACCCGCGACGGCCAGCAATTGCTGGTGTTCACCAGCCATCTTCACTACGCACAATTGTTTGAAAAGCGAGGGATTAAGCCGATTTATCTTCCGTCTCGCAACCCGTCAGCGAGTTCTGTTGAAGAACGTCGGGCAGGGTGAGAGAAGGTATAAGCCCGGCCTGATGAAAAGGCCAAGCCGGCCCAGGAGTAATCCTTTTGTGCCGTTTATCGCAAAAGCGGCCTGAACGCGGGGTGGCACGGTTTTGAAGTCTTCGACAAAGCCGTGTCTTCATGGTTCGATATCGTGTCCGACGAGCACAGCTTTACCCAAAGACGGCTAAACCGTGCCACCTGGCTTTTTCGCGGTCTCATCGCACACTGTGAAAACGAAAAGAGACGGGATAACCCGCCTCTTTTTATTATCCATACACGACGACTCGATTGGATCGGGCACGTCATGATCCGGCTGACACCAGATTAAACACCCAACTTCTTGCGACGAGCCTTACGAGCCTTTGAGCTAGCTGGACGCTTGCCGTGGTTTGCTTTGTTGACCTTGCGGTTGGTTTTTGCCATGTTTGTTCTCCGAAATTTCCATGCGGCGACACGGCCACATTCATTGTCAATTTAAAGCCATTCCTGAACCGACGCGAGATCGGCCCAATAGGATAGCAGACACACATCCGATTGAAAAGTGTCAAAGAGTGATAATCGATTACGGAATTTCGGCCGTGGGAAGCAGCTGCAACTTGTAACTGAATTCACGGACTGTTGTTGTGACACGGCTGATCGCTGGATGGTGTGCGACGGAAGTGTGGCTGGGGTCGTGTACTGGGGTCTGGTGTTCAAATTTAAAAATTGGCCGTCACGGTCAAATTATCCGTGAAAACGGACTGATTGGCCAGTTTTGAAATTGGAATGCCCGACCCTCTCTTCAAGGCCGAATAACCCGCGAACGACTAAGCCTATTCTGAACCCATCATCCGACGCGCACAAACCGGCTGAACAGGACTAATAAGCTCGCCGCTGGCGTGACGAGGGGATGTCGAGCGCCTTGCGGTATTTTGTCACCGTTCGACGTGCGAGCGTATAGCCAAATTTCGCCAGCTCTTCGACCAAGGCATCATCGCTTAGCGGATCGTTCTTGTCCTCTTTGTCGACGATCTCTTTCAGCTTAATTCGAATGATGTCCCAGGCAACCTCTTCACCACTTTCTGTTGTGGTTCCGCCCCCGAAAAAGCGTTTCAAGGGATACAGGCCTCGAGGAGTCTGAATCCACTTGTCGTCGACCGCGCGTGAAACGGTCGTGACGTGGACTTTCACGACATCGGCGATTTCCTGCATTTTTAGTGGCACAATCGCTTCAGGGCCGAATTCCAGGAAGGCGGTTTGCTTGTCCACAATCGATTGTGCGACCCGCTTCAGGGTGTTGTGTCGTTGCTCAATACTTTCGATCAACCATTTGGCAGAATCGATCTTGCGTTTGATGTATTCTTTCGTCTTCTGATCGGCTCCATTGCGAAGCATTTGCTGATACTGTTTGCTGATCCTCAAACGGGGCGTATATTCATCCAATACACGCACAACCCACTTGTCGTCTCCATTTTGCTCGACGAAGACATCGGGCCTGACGGCTTGTGCTGGTCGAGCCTCAAACCCCCTGCCAGGAAAAGGGTTCATATGACGCAACTCTTCGATCGCTGATTTAATCGTTTCGATCGAATAGCCGGTCTTTCGTTCGATGAGCGGAAGTCGATTTTGAGCGACGTCTTCCAGATGTGACCCAATCAGCGTGGCTAGAACATCGCGATATGGCATGTCATCGCGAAGTTGAAGCAGCAAGCATTCTTTCGCATCACGGGCACCGCAACCGAGCGGGTCCAGTCGCTGAACAAGCTGAAGTGCGGCCTGTGCATCAACGCTGGCCACTGACTTGCCGTAAACCTGGATCAGATCGGGCAAGCTCGATGGAAGCCGTCCGTTCGGGTCAAGATTCTGGATCAGGAATTCACCAAAATCGCGGACTTCGACCGGTACCGAGAAAAAGCCAAATTGTTCAAGCAAATATTCGTTAAGAGACTGTGGTCGTTCGCAGACGTTTGCGATCATGTCATGCTGACGATCGCCTTCTTCGTCGGTACGGTTTGATGATGGCTTGCTGCCGGAAGTGTAATTATCTTCGGGCCAGTCCTGCGACATTTCCAGCAGTCGTTCAAAGTCAGCCTCATTATTGTGGGCGGTATCGACTTGAAGCTCTTGTTCCGAAATGCTTTTTTCGGACGCCTCCTGGCGTGCCTCTTCCAGGTTATGCTGAAGTTCGGGTGCGTCACGATCAGATGATCGCATCTCAAGACAAGGATTTTCTGAGAGCTCCTGTTCGATCCGTTCGTCCAGTTCCATCGTTGGTAACTGGAGGATTTCCATCGACTGGATCATTCGAGGAGCCAGCTTCATCTGCTGGCTCATCTTCATCTGATGTGAAAAATTCAACTGCATTTTAGGATCTCAATTCAATCGCATGGCAAATTTCACGAACGAGTCGTGGGCTTTGTTTTAGCGATGAGAACGCATCACTCTTAGTTAACTTCGACTTGCCAATTTTCGTTTTCGAATCACGACTGACAGATAACTCTCTTCTGCTGCATAAGAATCTTTCCTCAATTAAAAACGCGAATTCAAAACGATTGTCGTCCTCGGATCGCATCCGCCAGCATTTCCCGATTGGCAAACTCCAGCACGCTTCCCGAGGCGATCCCGCGAGCTAATCGGGTAATCTTGACCGGATCGTTCGCCAGCAGATTCGAGATGAACAGTGCCGTTCCGTCTCCTTCGAGCGTTGGGTTTGTCGCCATCAGGATTTCTGTCACGCCACCGTGGCGAACTCGTTTGACGAGAGCGCCGATATTTAAATCTTCGGGCCCAACACCGTTGAGTGGTGCCAGCCGACCCCCGAGAACGTGATAAACCCCGTTAAAGATCGAAGCGGCTTCAAGTGCCAGCAGGTCTCGCGGTTGCTCGACGACGCAGACGGAGTGCTTGTCGCGACGTGGATCGCTGCAAATACTGCAGGTCTCACCTTCGGTCAGGTTGAAGCAGGTGGAGCAGGGGCGGACGACCGTTTTAACCCGACGAATGGCCTCCGCCAGCAAATTGGCTTCGTCTTCGGAGCAGTCGAGCAAATGATTTGCGAGTCGCTCGGCAGACTTGCGTCCGATGCCAGGCAACTTCGCCAGACGCTCGATCAGGTTCCCCACGGCGGCTCCGTATGGATGTCGTGGTGGCTCCTCAATCCTTGCCATTAATCGTTACTCCCTCAATTGAAGGTGGCGTCCTACTACTTACCTAAGCCCATTCCCGCCAAAACATCGCTCATTCCCGGCAGATTCAATCCACCGGTGATGGCGCTCATCTCCTGAGCCTGCTTCTCAATCAGTTTTTCAAGAGCCTGATTTGTCGCCGCCACAATCAGATCTTCGAGCATTTCCTTGTCGCCCGACTGAAACAATCCGGGGTCAATTTTGCAGGCCAGAATTCTCATCGTTCCAGCCACTGTGACTCGGACCATCCCCGCACCCGCTTCACCATCGCACTGTAGATTGGCGAGTCGTTCTTTCGACTCAGCCATCTTTCCTTGTATCCCTTGAGCCTGCTTCATCAGCGAGGCGAATTGACCGAGTTCTTTAAACATTGTCCATCACTCCGATTGCGTTTCCGTCGAGTCGCTCTCGACGGCCTCAACCACCAGGTCCTTGACCTTCCAACTTTTGACTCCGAAGACCCCCGTTACTTGCTGAAGATAAGCATCTTCAGGCTCGTCGACGATTTGAGTCCGATTCACCGGAGCCGCAACCGCTGATGGCTTGGGGACCTGCCCAACCGCTTCTGCCGACCGAAATCGGACTCGAATTGGCTGCCCCACGACTTCCGCGAGAATTGACTCCAGCCGAACGACAGTGTCTGGTCGTTCCAATGTCTTCCTCTCCACATCATAGTTGATTGGGATGGAAAACTCCAATACGTTTGGCCCAATAATTGCTAATGAGCTGGCTCGCCTGACGGATGTACCGGCAATATCGTTCAATCTGTCTGCGATGATCGACTGTAAGTCTTTTTCGCAGCCGGGTTTCCATTCGAACTTCGGTTTCTGTTCCAAATTGGAATCGTTGACATTTGGAACAGGTCCTGGCGCTGCTTTGGGGACGAGCGGTGCCACTACGTCATTTTTTTTTTCTGCCTGTCCCGTCGGGGTCGACCTGGAACTAAGCGTCTGCGGCGCAGGCAACGTCGGCGGCGGCGAGGAACCAGCCCCTTGGTTTGCATTGATGTTTCGAGGAACTGCCGTAGCGACTTGTGAGACAACGACCCCGCCCTTCAACTGAGCGATCAGGTCGTCGAGCCGGTCAAGGTCTTCCAGTAATGAAATTCGGACCAAAGCCAGTTCTGCCAGGGCTCGACCGTAAGAGACGCGTTGCATTCTTGCTTTGGATTCGGCCAGAATCTGCATCCCTGTTGCAATCGTCTGCAACCCCCAACGCTGGGATTGTTGCTGCAGAATTTCGCGACATTCATTCCCCACGGACAAAAGGGGGACGTCTCCTGCTCCACACGCGGCGACTAACAAGTCTCGGAAATACGCGACAAGCTGATCGGTAAATGCTTCGAGCTGGACTCCTTCCCGCAGCGCGTCATCAAGTCGAACCAGAGCCTCGTCGCGACGTCGATCAATCAGGGCGTCGATCAGGCCCGTCAATCGATCGTCAGGAGCCGTTCCCAACAATCGATGGACATCAGCGCTTGTGATGTGCTCAGAACCAAAAGCCAGCAGTTGGTCGAACAGCGATTGGCTGTCTCGCATGGAACCTGCAGCTCGTCTGGCGACTAGATCCAATGCCGCCTCATCGACCCGAAAGCCTTCTGCCTCAGCGAGTTGGCGCAATCGAATCGTAATGTTGTCAGTTGAAATTGTTCCAAAATCAAACCTCTGGCAGCGAGACAGAATGGTGTCTGGGACTTTATTCGCCTCGGTCGTACAAAAGACAAATTTGACCATCGGTGGTGGCTCTTCCAGCGTCTTCAGTAACGCATTGAAGGCCTCTTTCGTCAGCATATGAACTTCGTCGATGATGTAAACTTTGTACTTCGAGCGCATTGACTTGATGTTCACATTCGCTCGCAATGACCGGATATCGTCGATGCCGCGATTCGAAGCCCCGTCGATTTCCGAAACGTCGACATCCTGCCCCACCGAAATTCCACGGCATTGTTCGCATTCATTGCAGGGGACCCCATCTTTGACAAAAGGGCAATTCAACGCCTTTGCAAAAATCCGAGCCATCGAAGTCTTGCCAACCCCTCGTGCCCCGGTAAACAGGTACGCATGGGCGACCCTTCCTTCGTGAATCGCGTTCCGAAGAGTTTGGGCAACACGTTCCTGGCCAACAACTTCAGAAAACGTCTGCGGACGAAAACGTCTGGCAAGTACGGTGTATTGAGGTTCCATTATCGGCATCTCTCTGGACGGTGGGCGAGATCGGGCGAGACGGAATCATACTCGACTGAGCCTTCGCTTAGAACTTGCCCAAGTACATCCCGCTTTGTCATCGAAATTCAATACCTGGATTTTATGAATTCCTCGATCGCATTGCTTGTCCGTAGACAAAATGAACTCGGCGTTTAAAGGGTCGACGTCAGTTTCGCAAAGCAAAGAAAGAGGAAAGCGCTGCCTGACCGGGATCGGACAAGCAGCGCTTCGTTTTTTGGGATCGTGCAAAGAACGGATTTTGCGCGTGGTGAAACTCTGGGCGACAAGTGATCAACGTTTACAGCGAATTTAAAAATTGCAGCAGTAAACTTTGCTGCGAACTGTTGAGTTTCAAATACTGATTCACCGAATAAGTTGCTTCACCAGAATGGGCACGGATGGCTGCATCGACCGTGTGGGCTCGACCATCGTGTAAATATGGTCCGCTGGCGGACAAGCCCCAAAGTGGCGCTGTTCGCATTTCCTTTGGGCCGGCATTGCCTTGAGCGATTCCATCCCCCAGAGTTCCCATGTCGTGCAGCAACAAATCGGAATAGAGTGACACCGTTTGGTTGTTCAAGGCGGCAATCGGATTGGTGCCTGTGTTCATGGAGGGGACGTGGCAACTTGTGCAACCAATCTGCATGAAGAATGTTGCACCAAATGTTGTCGAAGCGTTGGCTGGCTGTTGCGGTGGTGGGGCGGTGAAACGCATAAAGTCAGCCAGGCGATCAATCCCTGCTTTTCCCGTTCGAGGGTCTTTTTGATCGTTAGGTATCGGAACATTTGGTGGCTCCATCGCGGCCAGCAATGTCTCGTTTCCATTGGGTGCATTTTCGAGCGGGAAAATTCGGTTGGTAATTCCCATTTCATTCACAAATGCATCGGCGGAAAATGCCAGCAAATTGGCTTGCTGGGCCTTCCAGCCAAAACGACCAACGGCTGGTTTCCCCGTAACAGGGTCAGTCACCATCGCGGCTCGACCAAGGACTCCATTGACCGGCTTTGTTCGTACGTTCGCAAGTATGGTTGCGTCTGGAATCGCGTCAATCAGTCCTAGTCCGAAGAGCGGTTGAGTATTTCGTAGTGCCGTTGTATTCGCCTGAGAGGGAATGACTTCAACCCCAATCGGTTGTAGTGCTCTCTCCTGAAGTAATGATCCGCCGAGTGCGATCAGTGGGTCAAACACACCTCCTGTCGTTTTGCCAAATCGCGTCGCGTTAATTTCGCTGCTGCCGCCGATTGCAGGCCCCGAATGACACGCAACGCATGAATCGCGATTAAAGATCGGCCCTAATCCGTTTCCCGGATTCATCCTCGCTTTAAATTGGTCTTGTCCGTCTCGCCATGCCCCTTGTTGAGGACCGGTCAATCCGTCAAGTGCAGCACCAAACCCGGGAGGGTTCTTTGGCTGAGGTGATTGTTGTGGCGGCTGTTGTTGCGGTGGCTGCTGTGGAGGCGGAGGTGGTGGCTGCGCACCTGATTCCCGTTCGGGGAAGGCAATCATGGCAATTGTGAGCATTGCACAAGAATAGGCGCAAGCATTGATACGCCGTGTTTTGAAGTTCACGATATGTTCTCCAGATTTGTAACAGTCAGAATTGAAAAGAGATCTCTTTCTCCCCCTGTTAAACAATCGAACGGAGATTTAGTTTCGCATGTTTTTGCGATATTTTTCGAAGAAAAAATGCGGCATAAAAAATGAACAGTCGTATGGCTTTTGATCAAGCTGTCTCCCCGCGACAATTTCGAGCTGCACAAACAACATAGCGCGGGCAATGCCCGCAACCCATCAGTCGCCGAGGCTGGTGTCGAACAAAATTATTATGCCTGATGGGTACCCTGCGGTCGAAACTCAGGGTGCCACGCTTTTGGACTTCCTCGGGTCTGAAACTTGACTCATCGAGTCAAGTTTCAGGATTTCTTCCAAAGTAGCCATCATCGCTCCGCGTGATGAGCATGCGTCGAGAACGATTCAAGCCTTGCCCCGGCATCAGGGCAGATATTTGGTTTGAATTCCTTTTTTGAAAACATGCGAATTGGAAATTGGCAGGTTCTCGAACAATGCTCACCACGCGGAGCAATGATGGCGACTGAGGTCTGACGCAAAGCCTCATTGGATTCTTCGACAAGGCCGTCTCTTCATGGTGCGATAACGCGTTCGAAGAGCACGGCCTTACCGAAGGCGGTAAAACCGCGGCACGCATCATTGAGGCTTTGTCATCCCAACGCATTTCCGCCGCCGCAGCAGCGCAGACATCCCAGCCTCAGTTCGTATCATCACTCCATCCTTGCACTCCGGATGCAAACTCTTCGCTTCATACAAAAAAATCAAACGATTGTCGTACAAGGCAATCGGGTCACTTGTCGGCCGATGGCTCGATTCGCTTGCCAGCCATGTAAAGCCCCCAACCGAGCAGCAACGTCAGTGTGACAATTCCACCCAGTAAAACGCGAGAGTCGTTCCAGGGGGCCCAGCGTGGTTTTTGATCGGCAGGGACATTTTGATTTTCACTTGGCGAACCCGGCGTTGCCGTGACTCGAGTCGAGCCTGCTGACAGCGATGCCTGCAGGGCGGCTGTGTCGTAGTGGCCAGCTTTCGCATCTGGCGAACCATAATGCAGCGTAAACTTCTGTGCGGGGGAGGCGAGAAACATCAGTTCGTAGCGCGGCCCGGATAACTCGACACCACTGATAGAAAGGGGTGGACTATCACGATTTTCGATCAGCACCCGGTATCGAGAGGAATGAGATTCCGGAATCGACAATCCCAATTCCTGACTCTGAATTGACCCGACGGAAAATCGAGTCAGCGTTCCTTTTGAAATCGATTGCCACACAAGCTTGCCATTGATGTCTTCGACTTCAGTCTCGACCGTGGCGGAACGGCTGAAGTTTTCTGATTCTGTGACGACCTTGATCTCGGTGATTGGTTCTCGCCTCGTCTCGAACGTCAAAAGGGTCTGATGATCCTTTTCGCGTGGGGCCACAACGAAATTTAAAGTCGAGTACTTTGCACGCTGTTGGTGGCTGCTTACCGCTGTTTCATCGTCGCGGTAGAACTCGACTCGATCGATGCGGAAAGGTCGACGGACAATCGTAGTATTTTCCGTTCGGTCGATTTCATTTGCCCCACGCAAACGACGATGCAGGTCGAGCAAGAGTGATTCTTGTTCTGCAGTGACATTTTCAATGGTCAGCCGAAATCGCCGATGGGTTCCGGATTTGATGGGAACGAAGTCATTGCGTGCGTCGACATAGCGAGAGTAGTCGAAGATCAAGGTCGGAGGCCCGGCTGACGTCCACGAGTTTCCGTCAGCCGATGCTTCGACGCGAACCTGATGTTCGAAGTCGCGGAGTGGCGTGATAATTCGAATTCCCGTCGGTAACGGGTCGTTCTCGCGCAAAGCCAGCTCGACGTGCAATCCGGTCGTTGCGTCGACTTTGGCGGCGAGATTCTGCGCCGGCCATGTTTGCCGCACGGTCCTCGACTTCAGGTCGTAAGCCGTCTGAATCAAAAACGCGACAGACTGATCGCTGTTATTTTTCAGCCTGACGTCAGGCCAACCGTCACGAGTCTCCATAAAAAAGTGAGAATCGAGAGGGATGCCAACAATTGTCGTGTCGGCGATCTCTGGCAGTTCGACATCCCGCTGCCAGCGATACCGGGGACCATCTTCCGCGACAACCGGTGCAACGACCAACGGCATGAAACACAACACAATAACGAAACCAACAACGGCGAAACCAGACAGTCGACTCATGACAATGCCTCCGGTTTGTCTTCCGTATTCTGAACAGCGAAAGTTTCTCGGTATTTCAAGTAAACGAATGATCCCGCCAGTACCATCACACCCAGGACAATGAATGCGATAATGCGGTAGAACGAGTCGAGTTGTGCAAGGTCGCTGAAGAACACTTTCCAGATCACCACCGCAAACAGCGACAGGCCGGCATACCGCAGCAATCGAGCATTCCGCCAGATCCCCTGCAATAACCATGTGAAGGCGAAGAGGGACCACAGGATCGAAACACCGCCAGACCTCAGTCCAGGAATATAAACGGCAAGGAACGTGTTGAGTTCGAGCGAAAGGAATACAAACAATGTTCCCATTCCGAGCACGCCGAAAATCAGGGCGGCATCAAAGTCACGTTTCCGGTCCTGAATACAGGCATAGGCAATCCCGAAAAAAGCGATGATCGAGCCGAAATCCAGCAATCGCATGGCTGCGTCATGAAATGAATAAACATTGGTCGCATAAGCACTGTGATAGATCAGGTGATCGACCAGTCTCCAGCTTGGCACATCCACGGCACACAGCTTGACCAGCACCGCCAGCAGCCCAAAAACAACGACCGCGATCAAGGTGCGGCTGTTAATCGCGACCGCTTGCCATAACACGATTCCGCAAAGGGCCAGCCATAGCACGGTCAATGACGGAAGTTTCAGCGGTTCATAAGTGAAGCCAACCGTCCGATTGACTTCCAGATGCAGGTACAAGAACAGCATGCCGAGCGCCATGCCGATGATCGCTCGCGGCGCCCAGTTGGTTGGAATCAGTTCCGGAACATCATTCTCGGAAACAACGGCGGTTGCCTCACTGTGCTGCCAGCCCAACAGCAGCCGCTGCGCTCCTCCAAGCGAGACCACGGGGACACCGAACATCACAATCCGTTCCACGAATTGCGGCCAATACTCGGTCCAGGGAAGACTTGTCGCCGGCGACTGACCGAACTGTCCCGGAAGATCAATCAAGCCGAATCTCAGCATCACAATTCCGTACAGAACAAAGCTGACATACTTCAATGCATGACTGCCGAGCTGCCGCGCGATCCACAACAGGACCAATGCCTGCAATGCCCAGCTGACGGTGATCCATTGTTTTGACAGAACCAGCGGCACAGTCACAATCACGAAGAACGAAGCCAGGCCCAGAAAACTGACCAGCAACTCGCGGTCGATCAGTTTTCGAACGAGAAAGTAATAGACATGCAGCGAGTAGAATAGCGCCAGACCAAGCGTGACAACGGCGGCCCATTCCTTTCCATAAGGGACCGAAACCAGCCGGTAGCTTTCACCGAAATAGACGAACGCGTTGATTAATAAGGCTGAGAGATCGAACAGATTAGAATGTTTTCGATTCACCAGCTTGAACAGAAAAGTCATCGTCGAAAAGAGGATAAAGAACGACGTAAGAAACGGAATCACATGCCAGAAATCGGTAACCGTGTAGGCTCGCATGGCCGCGAAATACAGGCCGTAGGTACAGGCAAAACTGAGCAGGTTAACGAGCGGCCAGTTCTTCCAGTAACAAAGGCCAAGGACACCCACACCGAGAATCAGCATGTAACCGAACAGCCCGATGTAATCGACCGAACCCGTCGAAAGCATCAGCGGTGTTCCGTAACCTCCGAGAATTCCGAGGACCGCCACGAGCATCGAGTTAAACCGTACCGAGATTCCGCCGGCCAGGACTGTTACTACGCCCATCAGAGCAAATGCCGGGATTGGTTCCACGAGATGATAAAAATTGGCTGCGGCGAAAATGCTGAAATACAGCGTTGCCAGCCCACCACCCATCAAACCTTGGCCGAAGACATTGTATCGGCCACCCAGTAAACGAGTGCCGACGGTCAACAAACCCAATCCCGCACTGGCGGCCATTGCCACTCGTGCAACTGGCTTGATCAAATTGTGATCGAACGAGTACTTCAAAAAGAATCCAACTCCGATCACCAGGATCAGAATCCCGATTCGTAGCAGCCATTGGCTGGCAATCGCATATTCCATTGAAACGCCGGTCGGGGCATGTTCTTCCCCAACGATGATCCAGCTCCAGATCTTTTCCAGGGTCTCCTTTGCAGCAAGTTCAAACTTGCCAGGCGTTCGCGGCTGTGTCGGGGCGACAATTCGTTCCGGGGCTGTTTGTCGATTGCGTAACAATTCTGACGTTGTTAACGGCCTTTGACTCGGGACTTTTGGTGGCGTTTCCTGATGCACTGGCTGTGACGGCAAAACAAGATCGCTGTCGAAAATGACCTCGGCAGGCTCGGTATCAACCTTCGGTATAACCGGTGGACTGGAGGGTGAAATCGCTGGAATTGAAGTCGGAAACGCGGGGGGGTGATTTGGCAATACCGTGGGATGCATCTCGACCTGAGGATGCCGGACGGGTTCCGATTTTTCGTGAAAACCAGTGGTCTTTTGCTGTGTCTCCCACTGTTGTTTCAGCTCACGAATCTCCCTGCGAAGACCCGTAAAGCTTTCCTCCTGCTGTTTCAGGATTTTGTTGAGCAACACGAACCCGTAAGCGGGAATCCCGATCACGATGGCAAGCATTGAGATCGTGAAGCAAAAGAATGCTTCCGGCATGGTGTGCTCCAGAATCGAAAGTAAAAAGGAGTTCGAGACACTCTTTATGGCGAAGGCTTCCTGGAAATATCACGAAAAATCTTGATTTTTTTCAAAATCTCGAAAAAACGCTCCTTTCGTAGCCTGGCCTTATAGGCGAGCGGCTCGGCAAAAATTGCCGGACTCGGAATCAAAAGAGGGGTTTTCTTATGAATTCTGGCTCGGCGGTCGCCGATTTTGTTAATGGTCGAATCTTACTGCGCGAAGGTCTTTCCGACTTGCAACAAAGAGAATGAACATGCTTCGTAGTTCAACGCGCTGCCGGATCGTTTTTTTTCTGGCGGCTTTCACGTTTTCAGGAACAACAGAATTCGCATCGGCACAGCAGAATTATGGCAATCGTGGTCTCATCGGCCGATGCAAGAATCTTTTACGGAACGGCTACCGCGGACCATACACACAAGAATCGGGAAATAACCCCTGGAGTGGACCATCGAATCGATTCTACGATTCCACGGGCCGCTGGACTGGTGATGGCGTCGATACAATGTCGACGTACAAACCCCCATGTCAGACGATTGAGACTAGAACCTCAAATGGTCCCAATTGACGACCGATCCCGTCGACGGCGACCGAGGTGTACCGCCGCCTGGTGTTTTGAAACGACGATAATCAACGGTAATTAACGGGTAACGCGTGGTTGCTATTTCACAATCAGTCGTTTTCCGACTCAGAATCGGGTTCTTCGTCTCCTTCAGCCAACTCACGTTCAGCGCGGGCCCGATGCCGCTCCTCATGTTCGTCGATTAACTGTCGAGCAAGCAGTTCGTGTTCGATTGCCACCTGAACATGACAGGGAATTCCCGACAGGCCTGGAAATGGTCCGTTGGCATCTTCCACGTAACTCGGAATCCCTTCGTCAGCCAGCATGGCCTTCACCAGTTCGGCATCAAACTCGATCGGTGTTGAATAGACATTCACCAGGTTTTTCGATGTATCGGCGGTCATAATGGCAAACTCCTGATAATTGTTTGAGGTTCTGTTTCTACGCCAGGGAAGAAGCTGAACCCTGCGATGTCTCGATCAGAAACTGGTGTCCGCCGGGTCGGACGGTCAAAACAGGGCAGGTTGCAACACGAACAAGCTTTTCGGCGACGGAGCCAATCAGAAGATGAGAAAGTCCGGTCAGTCCATGAGTTCCAGCCACGATCAGGTCGATCTGATGCTCTTCTGCGTATTTCACGATTTCTTCGACGGCAAATCCAGTGATCACCGTACTGACGACTCGTCGCTCGTCTCCCCATGAGCTGATTTCCGTCGAAAAACGTCTCTCGGCCTCTTTCACTTGCTCAATCAATCCGATGTCCGGCATCGTCCACGAGGTCGATGAATCCGGGAACGGGATGACCGGAGGAACGACGACGTGCAACAGGTGCAACTCGGCCCCCAGCTGATCAGCGAGTGTGAGAGCATATTTCTGAGCCTCCGCAGCCGGCTCGCTGAAGTCTGTGGGAAAGAGAATTCGACGAATCGAAACAGCCATGACGTCACCTTTCGAACTGAGCCTGTCGAAAATCATGCGTCTGCTTCAACAAGCGAATTCATTATAACATTCTGTGTCACCGCATTTTGAATGACACATGCACGATGCGTGCCAACCCGTGAGATTCATCATTTCACCCGAAGCCATCGGCGCAGGCGGATCGGCGTTCGGCCTCAGACTTACCCACATTTTTACAATACATTTTGAAATTGTTGCGAGTTCAAACGCCTGTAAAACAGGCGAATTCCAATGAAATGACGTTTGGAATGTGAAATGCACTGAGAGGCGCGTAGCGCAGCACGGGCCAAGGGGGTCCTTCTTTTCGCCCAGGGAGGTCGGGCGGTACAGGTTGCGATTCTGGCGCGCAGTCCTGTTGGAACGAGCGTGCCTATTGGCACGGAAGCGTTCATGGCAACC
>CAIOKO010000197.1 GCA_903858935.1 uncultured Schlesneria sp.
ACTTGCGCTCACCATTCTTCAACAGGACACTTCCATCAAAGGGAGTATTCGTGGAAAACGAAAAATCTGCGGTTGGGATGAATCCGCGTTTGAGCGGCTGCTCGCTAATTTTTAGCGGGATTGACGCTCGATTGCCCTGGGATTGGTCCGCAGGCGACGACATGATTTGCCGACGCGAGGAGCAGCCCACAATTATGAGTATCTTATTGAAATTTAGGGCCACGCCTTTGTGGTTCAGCGTCACAATAATCGATGCGTACCCTTGCCGATGGCCTGAGGTGACATAGGGATGTCACACCGCGACGGGAGAGGCCAAACGACCGATTCCTACTGGATTGCAGGTTCGTAGCACCAAATCAACACACACCTTTTATTCTGCGGCGTTCGCGACGCGGTCAAAGGTCGTAACAAAATGAAAACAGGCGACTGTGTCCAGTCGCCTGTTCTGAGTTTCTCGTTGTCAAATCGCGTTAATATCATGCTCCCGCGCGAATTCGCCGTTTTCGGCACGCGGCGATAGCCAATCCGACTCCACCCAGTACGGCCAACATTGCGGTTGACGGTTCGGGGACCGGCGCGGGTCCCCCTCCTCCACCGCCCGGCACTGTGAGTTCGGAACTGATGCCATAGATTAGATGGGAATTTAATGGATCCGTAGTCACGAAGGAAATCCATCCAGCATTACTCAAACTACTTGCCCCAGCCCAGATGCCATTAAAATCATTACCTGACCCTAATTCTTGACCTCCAGCACCATGTCCAGAGCTAATGGTCCCGGTCCAAACCAAGCCGGGCGAGACGTTCGAGTTTATATCCTCTGAAATCGAATGTGCTAAACTACCGGACCACAAGCCTGATGTAGAATCCGTTTGGGAAACCAGAGTACCGTCTACGAGATAGACCCGATCATTAGTGACGCCGATGTGGTCGATGGCGTTCACTGCAGATGTCGAGGCAATCGCCTGCCACGAAATTAATTGACCATTATAAGTTGCGCCTCCTGCCTCGGACGTCACGAAACTGTCGTACGTGGTAATATTGGATGATAGCGGGGTCGTCTTGTCAGTCGTCACAAACGCAATTCGGAAATGGTCACCTGGATTAAGTCCGGTCGGAGTGGAAATGATCGGCCCGGCCGATGCGGTGTCGGCGGCTACACACGAAATGGCAAACATGTAGAAAACGGAAAATAAACGTTTCATCGGAAAACACTCCTTCCTAGGGCAGAAACAGAATGCCAACGCCGGAAATCTCGAAAACCAATGCGAGGAACGATGGCAGTTATTTGCGATCGAGGACTTCGTAACCTCAACTCATCGAGGGCGGCGTCATGGCGGTGTACTGGAAGCGGATCAAGGCAAATGAACTTTGAGCGGGCCTCATCCAAAACTGGGCTTCTACGGGATTCGCGTCTCCCGTTGTTTACCAGAGCGAGACCGAGCGTCGCATTAGGTCAAAGATTCTTCAGAAAAAAATGAAACGAGCGAGAATCGGCTCAATTTGAGATTGATTCGACCGATGTGCGTAAGGTGCGGGCGCGAGAATCTATCGTGAGGCATGCCGGGGTTGCGCAGGCTAGGCGGACCTGAAAAAAGAGACGATGGGATTGCTTTGTCCCGTCAAATAATGCCCCCGCGCCTCGCACGGATCGATTCCCTGCAATTGTGTATGTTGGCCGATTAGGGCCACCCCTTTGGGGTTTTGCTTCTTTGTGGGACGGGGCAGACCCAGACCGGTGGCTGGGCTGACATCGGACCACCCTATTAGGGGTTTAGTAAGCCTAATGAAGAATCGGTTTACAGCGCGTCGAATTCAACGAAGTCATAACCATTCCCGTCGATGGGTTGAATGATCATTTACTGCTGTTCGGGCGATTCTGAGGGGGATGCTTCTTTGTGGTGCTGACACCACGGTTTCCCCGTCGTTCGACTGTCACCGTCCGAAGTGTCGGGATATGGCAATGAAATTCGCTGCACAATCGTTTGAGAAGGTGTTCATCCACGAATGAGGGATTGTCACGATAATAGGCTGGCAGGTTCAGCTTGTAGATGTGTCCTGCTTCGGCGGCACGATGCGCGTCGACTCGTTCCATGCGAGTCGGATAGAAGCCTCGGCGTTTGTACATTTCGGCGGCTGGTTTGTTTTCCAGCTTTCCAGCCCCTTTCATGACGTCGTATTCGGGCGCCGTATTCAGCACGACACGATTCGCTCCACCCTTCCATGCCATCGCATTGAGATGGTTGAACAGCAGGTTTCCAAACTTTCTCCCCTGCATGGCCGTGATGATTCCGGCAAAGACGATTCGCGTCACCCCTTCACCATCATTATTCCGGTCGAGTGCCCCGAAACCGATGGGGAGATCGTCCAGGTACATCACGTACTTTTCCAGACTGGCAAAATAGCGGCGCGAGTCCCAGCGTGAATCGGCCAGGGGCCACCAGCCACTCGCACTGGCGATCGCGTTGTACAGCGAATGGAATTGCCGGATGCTCAGGACCGCCGGCCTGGACATTTCGGGGTCTGTCCTGATCGCGTCGTTTTCCCCTTCGATTTCGATCGGAATCAGGGTTGTCCGTGCAATCGTACGTCTTGAGGGAAAGAAGTTACGCGGTCGGGGTTTGTTGGTTATCCGTTCGGTATGGTCAAATGGCCGCTGCGTCTGCTGATAATGATGGATTGTAATATCAGCAGGTCGACCGATATCACGGTATCGGGCGCTGACGGAATTCCCGGCCGATGCCTGTTCGATCAAATGATGAACGCGACCCTTGTTATCGATAAAGATCTTGGGACGGACTTGCCCTTGTGGCAGGTCCGGTTGTTTGTCGGTCTGATCAGACATGGTCCATCAATCAACTTGCGAATCAGCAATCGGACGAACATTACTGGAACAGGATCTGGCGGAAGACAGAAAACTTATATCCGGCTCCTTCAGGTTCGACCGCAAAATACGTGCGGCGGATTTGCTTGACCGTGCGGTTGCGGTATTCCAGTTCAAGATGCGCCAGTTTGTCTTCTGTGTCTTTGGGATAGAAGTGAAAGATGACTGTGGCTGCGTTGACTGTGACGTTCGCTTTTCCAAACAACTGGACATCGGCAGAACGGCGCTCACCACCTTGCCAGGTCATGTAAAGCCTCGCCTCGGCCGATCCCGTGTTGATGTAACGGACGTCCGGGACTGGGTTCGTTAAATTCTTGAGATAGGCGAGTCGACCGTCCTGCAGCAGTGCCCCTAACTCGATACCAAAAAAATCCAGCTGCTTTGCATATTCTTCCTGTGAAGATCGGTCACCGAATTTGACGAACCAGCGTTGTTCGCGCGGGAAGCCCCCTGTTCCGGTCCCGAACCCGAGTGCCCTGCGTCCGGTTCCTTTCGCGCTACCAATTTTTCCCGTGTTCTGAATTCCGGTATCAAATTGCTGCTGAACCTGCTGTGTTCCCGCTTCGGACATTTCGACGACCGCTTCGACCGCCTCGGCAATTTCCACCTGGTCAGCAACCGATTCGGCAGGGACGGCGTCACGCGCTTCTGGCTCAGGTGAATCGACACGCAGTGTTTCGTCGGGCGAGCCATCTTCAAAACCGCCAGGCAACTCGACCAGTTCGACAGGAACTGCATCGGGCGGTTTGGGCAGTCGGGACGTAAGCCAGACCGTGACGACAGCTCCGCAGGTCAGCAGAAGAGCGACAAATAATGAGATGGTCCAGGAACTGACCAGGTCATACAGAGTCTCACGCATGACGGGAGTGACTACCCGAACTGATTTGGTCGACATGCGGCCTTCTTGTTGATTTCAAGCAGAAAACTGATCTCTGGCGAAACAATCGTCCTATTTCGTGCTTTGCTTCAGCGAGGTTCTGTCATCGCGTTCATCGTACGGTCGATTCTTCATATACCAGTCGTACCAGCGTTTTTTCGAATCGGTCTTCCATCGATTGAGAGTCGCTTTTCGCTCGTCAGTCGGCGTTTCATCGGTGAGGCCCATCTGCGCGTCGTCAAGTGGATCAATCGGCAGTCCGCAGCCGTCAGGACGACGAGTAAGGTTACACAGCGCCAGGCTCGCTTCGCGAAAAACAGATGGATCAGGGTCCATAAGACCTTCAATCAACAACTTTGCCGCTGAAAAATCAGCTGAACGGCCAAGTGCCCATAAGGCAGTCCGGCGAACTTCAACGCGAGGATCTGTCGCCAGTTTACGGAGCCGATCTGACTTGCCAATTAATTCCTCGGGATGATCCAACTGGACCGCCTCGACAACCGCCGCCTGAATATCCGCCACTTTCGCGTCGGACGATCGCTCTAACTCGATCAAAAGATTGTCAACCGGACCTGAAATCTTTCTTGCCCCCACGCTGCCATCTTTGACTTCGACGGCACCGAGCTGATCTGGCAAACCACGTCCTCCGGCTTGCAGGCCGCCACCGACGAGTGCGATTCGTTTCTTGGGAGCAACAATTGTCGTTGTCGCTTTGGAGAGAAACATCAGAGCCATCGCTGTTGCTGCCTGTTGGCCACCGTGGTCCATCCAACTTCCATCTTGTGCCTGCCGCAGCAATAGTTCGTCAGCACCTTCGTCGTACCAGTCGTGACTACCAAGCTTCACAACATCCAGGAGAGCGGCAACACGCTCAAGCGTATAAAGGTGGTACGCGAACCATTGTTCGTGATTATGATTCTTTTCACCAAAATGAGCGCCAATCCAGCGAGTACTTTCTTTGAGCGCCTTGTCGATGACAGCCGGTTTCATGGAAGGGGGAGTCTTCACCGTCTTTTTTTGTACCGACGGCTTTTCGTCGGTAAATCGCTCTAAGACGCCGAAGCGGCGCTTTGCGTCAGCAGGCCGAATATCGGGGGCCAGTTCCGCTTCGTCAAATAACATCCGGCGGATGATTAACAGGCTGCTGGTTCCGGCAGCGGTCATCGTGTCGGTTGTTTTGTGATGTTCTGGATTGTTGTACAACTTCCGATCAAACGGATGGTACACGAACCCCCCTTCGTCCTTTTGCTTGTCGATATGCCACCGAGCCGCTTTTTCCCAGACTTCAGTCGGAACATCAATTCCAGCACGTGCCGCAGCCCAAAGTCCCATCAGTGCGTATTGAGAGATACTGGTATCTCCGCAATCGGGTTCAATCTGTCGATCATAAAACCAGGCACCGTTAGGCCGCTGTGATTGGATCAGATAGCTAACAATGGCTTCCATCTGAAGGCGGTACGCTTCGGCGTCGATCGCTTCGAGCACCATCAGATCGACACTGGCTTCGTAGTTATGATTTGAAGTAGGCCGATAGTTTGTGTTGCTTTCGATCTTTCGCAAGATTTCCGTGGCGAGCTGGTCAATCTCAGGCAAATGTTTATCACCGCCTGACTTCAAATACGCCAGCGCGGCAATTGCTCCC
Source organism: uncultured Schlesneria sp. (assembly GCA_903858935.1). Lineage (GTDB taxonomy): Bacteria > Planctomycetota > Planctomycetia > Planctomycetales > Planctomycetaceae > Schlesneria. Next base: position 5,401 of record CAIOKO010000197.1, read on the forward strand.
CCCCCGCTTCCTCCGCCAAAACGGCTTAGAAGTAGATATTGCTGCGCTTTCAAAATCGCCGCGTCGATCTTCACTTTTTCAGCAGATAGAACAGGGCCACACAAACCCGATACCAATATGACACACGCTACGCTCAGATGACCGAGACTGGTGCTGACTGGTTTTTGTGACATGTGACCCTGTTCCGGCAAAAGGCGTTGATCACGACTTTTCGCTGAATTGTAACAATCATTTTCTCTTTTCAATCGCCTTTTTCACGGCAGTCCCCATGTCTGCCGGGCTTTGGGCGACAACAACACCTGCGGCTTCGAGCGCTGCCTGCTTTTCCGCTGCGGTCCCGCTGCCTCCCGAGATGATCGCGCCGGCGTGTCCCATCCGTTTTCCCGGAGGTGCAGTCGCACCGGCGATAAACGCGGCCACGGGTTTGGTCACATGTGACTTGATGTATTCTGCCGCCTGAATTTCGGCATTTCCACCAATTTCACCGATCATCAAAATCGATTCGGTTTTTGGATCGGCTTCAAACATCGCGAGCAGTTCAATGTACGTCGTGCCGATAATCGGATCGCCACCGATCCCGACCGCCGTCGTCTGCCCCATGCCAATATTTCCCAATTGCCATGATGCTTCGTACGTCAGTGTGCCGCTCTTGCTGATCAAACCGACCGAGCCAATCTTGTGAATGTAACCGGGCATAATCCCGATCTTTGCAACACCCGGCGTAATGATTCCAGGACAGTTCGGACCGATCAATCGACTGGTACTTTTGACCATCGCTCGTTTGACTCGTGCCATATCCAGAACGGGAATCCCTTCGGTGATACATACGATCAAACCGATTCCGGCATCGGCCGCCTCAAGGATCGCGTCAGCGGCAAACGGAGGCGGAACGAAGATCAGCGAGCAGTTCGCTCCGGTCTTTTGCACCGCTTGTTCGACCGTATTGAAGACGGGAAAACCATCGATTTCGGTTCCCCCTTTACCGGGAGTACAGCCCCCGACGAAGACATCTTCACCCGGTCGATGTTCTTTGGCGTAGGCCCGACACTGTTGCGAATGAAACAGTCCAGACTTACCGGTAATACCCTGGCAAATGATTTTTGTGTTTTTGTCGACAAGAATGCTCATAGTGTTTGTCGCCGGCCTTATTTGGATAATGAAAACGTGTATTAGGTCTGCTGAGTCGCTTTTTTATCTGTTGGCAAATCGATTATTGAAAACCGCCCGTTTTTTACGGAGCGGTCTGTCAGGCTCCCAACGACTTGACGGCTTTTTGGGCTGCATCGGTCAAATCGGTTCCGACGATAATCGGCTTGCCGCTTTCGGCCAGCATTTTGCGAGCGAGATCGACATTGGTTCCTTCCAAACGCACAACCAGCGGAACCTTAATCCCGATCTTGTCATAAGCGGTCAACAGGGCCGTTACGATCGTGTCACACTTCATGATACCGCCGAAGATATTGACAAGGACCGCTTTGACGTTCGGATCAGCCAGAATAATCCGGAAAGCTTCGGTAACCTGATCGACGTTCGCACCGCCACCGACGTCCAGGAAATTGGCCGGGAAACCACCGTGGTACTTGATGATGTCCATGGTGCTCATTGCCAGCCCGGCACCATTCACGAGACAGCCAATATTGCCATCAAGCTTCACGTAACTGAGCCCTGACGCTTGGGCCTGAACTTCCATCGGTTCTTCTTCCGACAGGTCTCGAAACGGAAGCAGGTCTTGATGACGGAACATCGCGTTATCATCGAACGCGACCTTCGCGTCGCCGACAACCAGATCACCTTCAGCGGTCACGACCAGCGGGTTGATTTCGACCATGCTGCAATCATGATCGATAAAGAATTTTGAAAGCTGCGTCAGCATCTTTTCGGCGGCACGAATCGATGGGCCCTCTAACCCAAGTCGATACGCGATATTACGAGCCTGGAACGGCCGGAGCCCCGCTTCGACGTCAAACGGCTCACGCAGAATCTTTTCCGGCGTCTTGTGTGCGACGACTTCAATGTCCATGCCACCTTCGGTCGATGCAATCAGAATCGGTCCACCCGATTCTCGATCGACCACCACCCCAAGATAAAGTTCGCGAGCGATCTTCAGGCCTTCTTCGATCAACACGGTGCTGACCAGTTTACCTTCAGGGCCGGTCTGGATCGTGACCAGCGTGCTACCCAACATGCGGGCGGCATTATCCTTTGCCGCATCGGCCGATTTGACGAGAACTACACCGCGCTGTTCGGGATGCTGCTTGAAGGTACCCTTGCCGCGTCCCCCCGCATGGATTTGCGATTTAACGACAGCAATCTCACCCCCCAGCTTCGTGTAACCTTCAGCCGCTTCGGCAGCCGTCTTCGCTACAACATTTCTGGGAACTTTGACCCCAGCGGCGGATAATAATTGCTTGGCTTGATACTCGTGAATCTTCATGATTTATCCTGTGGATACAACGACCAACATCTGCCCGCCAGCGAGCGAGTCGACGGGGTTTGGGTGGATGATAACTCAGTGCAGAGGATTGTTCCACAAGGCGAGAGGACCTCTTCGCAGTCTCGTGTCAAACCTGAGAATTTCCGATCAAAATACTGGGGAAATGAAAGTTTTCCCGCTCTGGATTCCCTGATGAAACTTAACCGTAATTCCGTCGCAGGCCTTCCTTGCTGTAATCCGTTTCGGCGAGTAGCCTGAATTGAAAACTGTTTTTATGGCGATCTCTCTGCAAATCCCGCACTTCTGGCATTCTTTGAAAGCGCTCATCAATGAATCGCGTTTGTTTTTTCGTCATTTGTTTGTGGTGTCTTCCTACGTTTGCTGCTGACTGGAAGGCCAAAACGGCTCCGTTGATGACCAAATGGGCGACCGAGGTTTCCCCCGACAATGCTCATCCCGAATATCCACGCCCGCAATTAGTGCGAGATCACTGGCTGAATCTGAACGGGCTATGGGAATACGCCATCCAACCTAAGGCCGACGGAACGCCTCAAAACTGGGAAGCAGACAAAATTCTCGTCCCGTTTCCCGTCGAATCGGCATTGTCCGGGGTCATGAAATTTGTCGGTCCAGAAAGAAAGCTGTGGTATCGGCGGACATTTACCGTCCCGAAGAAGGATGGAAAGATTGATCCCGCATGGGCTGACAAGAATACCTTGCTTCACTTCGGTGCTGTCGATTGGGAAACCACCGTCTGGTTGAACGGAAAGGAACTTGGCTCGCATCAAGGAGGATTCGACCCGTTCAGCTTTGATATTTCGTCTTTAATCAACATTGACGGACCAAACGAGCTGATCGTTTCGGTTTGGGACCCCAGTGACGCAGGCTTTCAAGGTCGAGGAAAACAGGTTCAAAAACCGGGTGGGATTTTCTACACACCAACGACAGGGATCTGGCAGACGGTTTGGCTTGAGCCTGTTCCCAAAACCTATATTCGAAGCGTCTCCATCACACCCGATTTCGATCAAACTCAGATTGTCATTAAAGCGGATGTCGTTAATCCGCAGCCAGGTTGGAAACTTGGCATTTTCGTGAGTTCCAAGACTAAGGCCGACGGGTTTTCTGGCCGAGCCTGGCAGACTGACATCGACAAGCCGTTTACTTACGCGATTAAGAAAGAGGGCCAGTCTTTCGACATGAATTACTGGTCGCCCGACCATCCACACCTGATCGATGTTTATGTCGCGCTGGTCGCCGATCCTCGGGCAGACCTCCTGGGATTTGGTCAGGAATGGTTGCCGAACGATCCTCGCGTGTTCGAGAAGAAGCCCGCAGTTCAGTTGGCGGACCTTGTCAAAAGCTATACCGCGTTGAGAAAAATTTCGCTCGGCAAAGATGACAAAGGGATCAATCGAATCCTTTTCAATAATAAGCCCCTCTTTCAAGTGGGACCGCTCGATCAGGGTTTCTGGCCGGATGGACTTTATACAGCTCCGACTGATGACGCACTCAAGTTCGACATCGAAGAGACGAAAAAATACGGTTTCAACATGATCCGTAAGCACGTGAAAGTAGAACCAGCCCGGTGGTACTATCACTGCGATAAACTGGGAATGATCGTCTGGCAGGATATGCCCAGCGGCGATCGATCGGCTGAGTGGGATCCGTTTGGAAAGTTCGATAACAAAGAATTCGTCCGGTCAGCAGAATCGGCGGCAGACTATCGACGTGAATGGAAGTCGATCATTGATGCCCGACGTCATCACCCCTGCATCGTGATGTGGGTTCCGTTCAATGAAGGCTGGGGACAGTCAGATACCGTGGCCGTGACGAAGTGGACCAAGGAATACGATCCAACTCGACTGGTTAATTGCGCGTCAGGCGGAAATGACTTCCCCGTGGGAGATGTGATCGATGTGCATCGTTACCCCGGTCCATTTGCTCCAAAACCGACTGAGCAACGAGCTGCCGTTCTGGGTGAATTTGGCGGTCTTGGTTTGCCACTTGAAGGTCATACCTGGCAGGGAAAAGAAAACTGGGGTTACCGCAGTTTTAATGATCAGGCATCACTAACCGCCGCATACGTTGATCTGTTTGAGCAACTGCATCCGATGATTGCCTCACCCGGCCTGTCGGCGGCAGTTTATACGCAGACAACGGATGTGGAAACGGAAGTGAACGGGCTGATGACGTACGATCGCAAGGTGATGAAGGTTCCGCAGGATATTGCTGCGGAAGCACATCAGGCCTTGCATCTGCCAGCGCGTCAGGCAAAGACGCTCGTACCGACGTCGAAAAACGAGCCTCAGACGTGGAGTTATTCGCTCGAAAAGCCCGTCGACGGTTGGGAAAAACCTGGTTTCGTTGCCGCGTCATGGAAATCGGCACCGGGAGGATTTGGCGAGAAATCAACGCCCGGTTCTGTCGTTCAAACCGAATGGAAATCGAATGACATCTGGCTGCGACGGACATTTGACTTAAAGTCGACGCCAACCGGCAAAATCCGCCTGATCATGCACCATGACGAAGATGCCGAGGTTTACATCAATGGAGTACTGGCAACCAGAGCCGCCGGATGGTCAACGGATTACCAGTCGTTCCGAGTCTCTGCGGAAGGTGCCTCAGCATTGGAAGCTGGCATAAACACCTTAGCCGTTCACTGCAAACAAACCGGTGGAGGCCAATATATTGACGTCGGGATCGTAGAATTGGTTGACGCTGTTGTGCCAGGATTTTAATCGTGTGCCACTGGCGGCAGCTTTGAGCCGCCAGTGGCTTCAAATAGCCTCCGAATTTTGAAGAGCACTGGCGAGAGAAGACACATACCATTGTTTTCCCGACGAAAAATCCTGGCGTTCCGTGACAGGGGCGACCGGACGGGGACTTCATTTGTTGAGAACAATTAGCGTCCGAATGTCTCGCTGTCCTCTTGCACAGGAGTCCTTTCCCGCGGTGAGAAGATGTGACAGTCGTTCCGATGACGGGGACTGCACCAGTCCGTGAATCCGTGCCTCAAAAACCGGTCGTACAACGGACGTTGCCGGAGCTTGTGACCTCGCTAAAACGGGGTCGATACCAGAGGTATGGATGAATTTGAGCTCGAACAGTTGCGGCGAAACCCCGATTGGGCAACTCTGCTGAACGTCTACCTGCGTCTTCACCAGCAGGAACGAAATCAGTCAAAGGACTTTGATGGGTGGACACCGCGGGTCCACGAGGCGGGCGATATTCCGGCGACTGAATTATCAGGAATCCACGGCAAACTGATCGCCTTCGGATTTCTCAAATTCGATCTGGCGGGTCGTGACGGAGGAATCCGTTACCAGTTAACGCCACTCGGAAGACAAGGAATCAACGCCTCGATTCCCGATGAAGAAGAAGCGACAGAGCTGGTCTTTACGGGCAAAGAAGAAGTTGTTGGCTCGTAAAGCAAAACCGATTGCCGCTCGGTCTACGTTTGCGTTTTGGTTTCGTGCCACAGCATCGGAGCCTTCTCCGACGCTGTGTCTTCGAGGATTTCGAAGAGCATGAAAGAACACTGCTTGACCGAAGACGGTCAAGCAGTGGCACATGATTTGTTCAATTCTTTCAATGCGCGACGCGTAATTCCAATTAACCAAGCAAGCCATTCTTCTGCATCAGCTTCTGCGTTTCGCGAAACGCTTCTGCAACCCACGCTTCAATCTGGTCCGGTTCCGGGCTGTATTCCAGTTCGATAGAAACCGACCCATCGATACCGAGTTTTGCGATTTCCTGCAGATAGGGGTCGAACTTCACGACCCCTCGTCCTGGCGGAAGGTCGCCGTGAACTTTTCCATCGCAATCGGAAATATGGACGTGAATTGCCTTACCGCTGAGCTTTCGAATTTCCTCTGCTGGAACATTGGCTAAAACCAGGTGCGACACATCGATGTTGGCTCGCACCGCTTCGTGGTCGACATCTTCAATGAACCGAACCATGGAGTCGACGTTGTTCAATAACGATAACGGGAAAGGCTCTAATTCGAGGGCAATCTTTAGTCCCAGGTCCGCCGCGTAGTCACCCAATCGCTGGCAATTCTCGACGGCGAAACCCCATTGGTCTTCGGGCCGAATCACTTCGCGATTCCAGATGTATTCCCCCAGGACGAGCAATACATTCTTGGCGGAGAACTCATAGGCGAGATCCAGGTATTGTGCGACTCGATCAACATGAAATCGTTGGACGCTCGGATTGAAATCGATCAGTCCGGTTGCCACGCAGCACAGAGAAACAATCGGCAAACCAACCCGGTCACATTCCCGTCGAACCAACTGACGTTCACGCACATCGATGTCGAGCGGATCAGCAAAAATATCGATCGTATCGAACCCGAGTTTTTTCGTTTGTTCGATGCCCCAGGCCGTCTCGCGCCCCGCTTGAGCCCACGCCGAATTGATCAGACCAAGTTTCATAAAAAATGCTCACAGACATCGTGAAGAGAAATTCGAAACCGCGTAATCGCCGAGGCTGATCGACGCACTCGCCCCGTTCAGTTGGCTTATACGGTTCACATAATAGAGTTCGGCCACCATCCGGACAAACCAGACCGGCATGACCGGACGTTGACGCGGCGATACGTGATCGTACGTTAGAAAATCGTGATTCCGATTACGACAGCCACACGAGCATCACGTCACACCGAGCAGCCTATCGCAATATTCATCGCGCACGTTCAGATCTTCAACATGCCGAATGCGGTTTTAGGGGAACTCTATTTCCTTCACGAAACAAATAGTGGCAATTGACTTTTTGATTTCCCGCGACCATTCTTGCTTGGAACTGCGCCAACACAAAATTAATTTATGAGCTACCCAACTAGACTGCGCTCAGTACAAATAATTAATAACTGTTTACGATGGACCCCAAAAACTGGACCAGGAAATAAGATAGAATTTCAGTGGTTCAGTTTTGGAGGGGAAGATGCCCGGTAAGCGTAAGATTCGGAGCGGGAGTTTCAAAGCGAAGGTTGCGATCGCAGCGTTGCGAGAGCA
>CAIOKO010000198.1 GCA_903858935.1 uncultured Schlesneria sp.
AAGAGCGCAGACGTCATTCAAAATCTGACTACCGTTGCCGCTAAAAACAAATTCGCGGCAAACGGAAAAAGATTTCGGACCGCCGTTTGAAGCCATCCTCGCAAAAAAATGACGGCCTCGGAGCGATGATGGCTACTTTGGTCTCATGCGAAGCCTCGATGGTCTCTTCGACAAGGCCGTGACTTCATGATTTGATCATGCGTCCGAAGAGTACGGCCTTACCGACGATGGCAAAACCGTGGCACCCATTGTTGCGGTGTTTTGTGGGTGAGTCAGGCTCACTGACTGTTGATGGTTACTGGATTCCAATTGACTTTCGCGTCAATCTTCCGACAATTCAAACATCATGAAAATTGAGACTGCACCCACCATTGAAGAGGACATCAAGGTCGTTACGGACGCGTTCCTGGCTGGTCGCCCTGTCCCTGCTGACGTCGATGCACGCATCGCGGAACGTGTAGCAGAAGCCCGCGAACGAATTTTCCGAGAGCAGGGCGAACTCGACATCGCTGTCCCTTATATTCGTCAAACTCGTGAAACTGGTCATTGATGCCAGCGTCGGCGTAAAGACAATTCTTCAAGAGCATAACTCTTCGAAGGCATTGCAACTTGGTGACGACTTCCGCCACGGGATTCACCAACTTTTCGCTCCTGATTTATACTTCCTGGAAATCGGGAATGTTCTAGTGATCGCTGCGCGCAATGGGAAAATTCCGGCAAAAGATCTCACGCTTTTCTACGGCGATCTTATTCGTCATCAGCCCATCATTTGCCCCTCAACCTCGCTCTTCCCCCGAGCCTTCCAAATCGCCTCTCAGTTTTGTGTAAGCATTTATGATGCGACCTACCTTGCGTTGTCGGAAGAAGAAGGTTGTCCGCTTCTGACTGCCGATTCGAAACTGGTCAATGCGGCACCAGGTTTTTCATTCCTATCACTCGACGATCTTTAACTCCTGCTCCTGATTCAATTGCCATTATTCGTATCATGAACCACGCCTTCGGCGAGAGCGTATAACGTTGAGAGCCACCATAGGCAGTTCGCCACGCGCTTCCGCCCCATTTAGTTACCAAAAAACCTTGGCGACACTTCACGTCAAGTTGCTCACGAGTCGAAAGTCGCAATCCAAACGAGACCCCACCCCAACCACTGTTTGGACCGAATACAAGGGTGGTTAACGGGCCATTGCCCTGGTGGCCGAATCAGAGACTTACTAACAACTGATGATCACAGAAAATTTCAAAACGAAATCGATCCGGGGTGGCACATGATGATGAATCCCGCAGGAAAAACCTTTACCGCGTTGCCGTTCCCGTGTCATCGCTGTTTGAAGGCCAGTATTATCTCGCGTATGGAAATCACATGACAAACTCACGAGCTGTGGTGATGCGATGAACGACTACATCTTCTTGATGCATAACGACGCCAGGGACAATGGTCTTAGTCGTGACGATAATTGGGCCGAATACATTACGAAACTCCAGCAGGCAGGCGTTTTCCAGGGAGGGAGCGCCATCGGTGACGGTATTTGTCTGTCGAAGAGTGGCACGCCGCCCGCCGTTACTCAGCAGCTATCGGGCTTTATCCGAGTGCAAGCCGAAAGCTTGAGTCGGGCAAAGGAACTGGTCCATGGCAACCCCGTTTTCGAAGCGGGCGGAACCGTCGAAATTCGGGAACTGCCGAAAACGTAATTCCTGATACCAATCGATCCGGGAAGTGAAACCAATGCAGGGGCGGCTCGAATCGTCAGTCTATTGCCGTATTCGGGATTAATTGCTCCACAGGTGTCGTCGGCGTACGATCTTCTGCACCTGTCAATTGGCCAATTGCCGAAATTCCTCGTTTGCTGAAGACCGATTCATGACGGACATTGAAAACGAATCAACAGAGGACGAACGGCAAGACAGCGACTACGACGGCGCCTGGAAGGAAACAATTCGATTGCATTTGCCGGAAGCAATCAAGAAAGGCTTTCCAGCGTTTGCGGATCTCATCGATTGGAATTGCGAACCACAATGGCTGGACAAAGAGATCAGCCAGATCGTCGGACGATTCGGGCACCGCAATCGCGAAGTCGATTTGCTGTTCAAAGTCCGACTGCTCGATGGTCGCGAGCAATGGATTTTGTGTCATCTGGAGATTCAGACGCACTTCGAGGCGGGCTTCCCGTTCCGCATCGACTTGTACAACGCGGGCTTGAAATGGATGTTTCAGGAAGAGGTCGTGACACTTGTGCTGCTTGCGGACCTGAGTCCAGATTGGCGACCCGGTGCGCATCATTTTCAACTGGGGGATTTTCGCAGCGTTCGAGAGTTTCCGGTCTGCAAGCTATTGGATCGGTTGTCCGCGGATTGGGTCAGCGACGATTCACTGTTCGTGCAGGTGGCGCGAGCACAAATCGCCGCGCTGCGAACTTCGAGTGATCCAGAAGCGCGATTTGGTGCAAAAACTCAATTGGTGAGAAACCTCTACACGATGGGGTATTCTTCAGATACAATCCGTGAAATATTCCGTTTGATCGATTGGATGATGCGACTGCGTCCGGATCTCGACCGCAGATTTAAATCCGAATTGGTCATATTCGAAGAGGAAAATCATATGCCCTACGTAACCTCGATTGAACGCCTGGCAAAAGAAGAAGGCCTGGAAGAAGGTCTTGAGAAAGGTCGGCAGGAAGGTCGGCAGGAAGGTCGCCAGGAAGGTCGGGAACAAGGTAGTGCGACGTTGTTGCTACGAATTCTGACGCGCCAGTGTGGTCCGTTACCAGAAGACATCCAGCTGCAAATCCGTGGGTTAAAGTTGGAGCAAAGCCAGAATCTCGGCGAGGCTTTACTCGACTTCAAATCGATCGTTGACCTAAAAGCGTGGTTGAATACGAAAGTTGATTGAGTTGGCGTCGCTGTTCTTTTCGCTAAATGGTGACGAGCAGTGTTCATGTCGACCACTGACATCGCAGGAACCTCTCGGAAATGTCTCTTACGCGAATTTTGATTAATAGTTTATTCGTTAGCAGCATTGCTGTTGTCTCAATCTTACACGCTGCAGAACCTGCGATCACGCCGGATCGAGACGGTTACGATCAGATCATCGCTCCATTTTTGGCAAAATATTGTCATAAGTGTCACACGGGTGAGAAGCTCGAAGGGGAATTCGGCGTCGACTCCAAACGGTTGGCAAATGATTTCAGCGATACCGCACTCAAAGGAAAATGGCGTGAGGTCGTCAATGTCCTGAATTCTCATGAGATGCCACCTGAAAAGTCGCCGCAACCTTCCCCTGCCGAAGTGGGTGCCGTTGTCGACTGGATCACCGCACAAACCGTGCGAGCCGAATTATCAAAACGTGAACGGTCCGTGGTGTTACGACGGCTCAATCGGGACGAATACCGAAATACAATCCGCGATCTGATCGGCATCGACTTCGATATATCAGGCTTCCCTCAAGATCCACCCGCGGGTGGCTTCGACAATAACGGCAGTGCGTTAACGGTATCGCCGCTGCACCTGGAAATGTATCTGGCAGCCGCTCAGCAGATCCTTGATACGGCGCTCGTCTCGGGTGACCAGCCCGCGAAGATCAAGTGGCGATTCGAACCCAAGGTGGGTCCGATGGACCAGCGACGAGTCCGATTTGATCCGAAGAATAATCCGATTGTGAATGGTGCGAACAATCAACAAGATGGCGATTGGGTTGTCGTGCATCACAACTCGTGGGACAAAGTGATTGAAGCACGTGGTTTCCGCGTTCCGACACCCGGAAAGTACACGATCCGCATTCACGCTGCGGGTCGCGTTCCAAACCGTGACCAGGTGGTGGAATCGGCAGCCAGGATCTTGCAGCAACGACGCGACGAGCAGACAACACAAAACCCAAAAGGAAAAGATTGGCATGACCGGCAGTATGAGTCGGACCTGATTCATTTCAAAAACGATCGAATTTATGACTATGGTCCTCCTCGAATTAAGTTGGTTCAGCAACTTGGTCCGCAGCCGCGTGTCATCGCCGAATTCGATGTGACTGGTACGCCGACAAAACCGAGCGTACAAGAGTTTTCCGTCAAATTTACATCTGAAGAAGCAGGCATCCGCACGGAATACGCCTATGAGATTCCTCGGGTGCTCGAGAATTTCTGGATGCAGGGGAAAGACTCATTTGCTCGCCCCGAGTTACTGATTGACTGGTTCGAGATTGAAGGCCCGGAATATGACTCGTGGCCGCCATCAAGCCATAAGCGATTGATCGTTGAATCACCCTTAGCTAAATCGGACGAAACGAAGTTTGTTTATGAAGTCCTCGAACGTTTCATGCGCGGTGCTTACCGCCGGCCAGTGACGACGGATGAGGTGACCGCGAAACTGGGGCTCTTCACCGAAGCGAGAAAAGAAAAGTCAGCAGGCGAGGCGATTAAACTGCCGTTGATCGCCATTCTGACGTCACCCAATTTCCTTTACCTGACGGAACCCTATCCCGATGAGACAAACAGAAAACCCGTGGCTTTAAATGACCACGAGCTTGCCAGCCGTCTTTCGTATTTTTTATGGTCAAGCATGCCTGACGACGAGTTGTTTCGGTTGGCAGATGAAAAACAATTGCATCAGGCCGAAACACTTCACGCTCAGGTCGATCGCCTGTTGAACGACCCCAAGTCCGAAGCCTTCGTCAGGAACTTCACCGATCAATGGCTGGGGCTAAGAGACGTCGGTACGAATCCCCCGGCAAAAGATCTTTATCCACAGTATGACCGGCATCTCGAAACATCGATCGTTCGCGAATCGGAGGCGTACTTTCGCGAATTCCTCGTCCATGATCTTGATGTCCGACAGATGATCCGGTCGGACTTTGTCGTGATCAACGAGCGACTGGCTCGATTCTATGGCATTCCCGATGTGCATGGGGACGAGTTCCGTCGAGTGCAGGTTCCCAGCGGAATTCAGCGAGGAGGAATCGTGACGCAGGCATCGATCTTGACGACGACATCGAACGGCACTCGCACATCACCCGTCAAACGTGGGACCTGGATTCTCAAAACGTTGATGGGGATTGATCCCGGTTTGCCTGTTGCCAACGCTGGGGAAATCTCACCGAAAGTCCCTGGCATCGACAAAGCCACCGTACGACAGAGATTGGAGATCCACCGCTCGTTGGCTCAATGTGCCCGATGTCATAATAAGATTGATCCGCTCGGCTTTGCCTTGGAAAACTATAATGCCGCAGGAGAATGGCGGGAGCAGGAAGGCTTCGGTTACAAGGGACGGATCGAAAAGAATGACCCCAAAATTGACGCCACATCCGCCATGCCCGATGGAACAAAAATTGACGGAGTCGCCGGATTGCAGGCCGCGATGCTGGCGAAGGAAGACTTGTTTCTCAGTTGCCTGGCATCGAAACTGATGACGTATGCGTATGGTCGGGAACTGGGATTGGCGGATCAGCCAATCGTCAAATCCGCCGTCGCTCAGATGAAACAGAATCAGTACACGTTGCGTTCATTGATACATTCGATTGTTGCCAGCGAACCGTTCACAGCCAAGTAAATTTCGCTTTGGTATTTGAGGATCATCCGATGCCTTCATCCTTTGAACAAACCTTGTCGCGCCGCCACGTGTTACGGGGTTTGGGAGTTGCTCTCGGCCTGCCTTTGCTGGACGCCATGTTGCCGCTAGGATGGGGGGCACCGTCAACATTTCAGCCACTGGATCGCTCCGCTGCGACTCAGCCCCGGCTGATCTGCTGCTACATTCCGAACGGAGTGAATATCCTGGAATGGATGCCTGTGGATTCAGGGGCTGACTACAAATTATCACCCACGTTAGAGGCTCTGAAGGACCATCGCTCGGAGTTCACCGTACTCAGCGGGCTGGGTCATCCCGTTTCTGAAGGGGGACATAGCGGAGCCGATACATGGCTTACGGCGGCCAATCTCAAAGCCAAACCTGGGGCGGATTACACCAACACAATCTCGGTCGACCAGCAGGTGGCGGAGGTGCATGGAAAGGATACGCGGTTCCCTTCCCTGCAACTGGGCGACATGTCAGGTACGGGTGCCGCCGGACACAGCCATACACTATCGTTCGATATTAATGGGACACCGCTCCCGGCCGAGAATTCGCCGCGTCGATTGTTCAATCGATTGTTTGTCCCCGACACGGCCGATGATCGAGCCGCCACGCTGAAGCGGTATGCCGAACGTCGCTCAATTCTTGATGCACTGATTACCGAAACCAAGGGACTCGATCGGCGTCTTGGAGCCAGCGACCGTCGAAAGCTCGACGAGTATTTATCGAGTCTGCGGCAATCGGAAAAGCAGATTGAACGTCTGCAGTCCTGGATCGACAAACCCAAGTCGACTGTCCAGGAAACGGGATTGCAACTCGCCAGCCAGCCTTGTGATGGTCATGATCGACCGATGTGGCTGGACGTGATGCTGGAGCTGTCGTACCTGGCGTTTTTGACAGACACGACGCGAGTGATCACATTCGAGTGGTCGCGGGAGGCGGGCGGATTCGGTGGGGGTGGCGAAAACCATCACGAGCTGTCGCACCACGGCGGCGATGCAGGAATGCTCGCCAAATTAGCGGTTATCGATCAATTTCATTTAAGTCGTCTTGGACGGTTTTTGACGATGCTCAAGTCAACCGCTGAAGCCGATGGAAATATGCTCGACCGGACGATCGTGTTGTACGGGAGTGGCATGAATTCAGGTAAAGGTGGAGAACACTCCCCGAAGAATCTTCCGACGCTTGTCGCGGGTGGCGGAAAGCTTGGCCTGAAACACGGCCAGCATCTGGCGTTCGATCCCGACAAACATCCACCATTGTCCAACGTGCTGTTGACGGTGACTCAAAAAATGGGTGTCCCAACGGAAAAATTTGCCGATTCCACCAGTTCACTTAGCGGGCTGACATAACCGGCAGTCGTATGACCCCGTTGGGCAACGCCATAAAGGATTTGTTACAAGAACTCACCCCGCCGCGGCGGCTAACGGGCCTTTGCCCTGGGAATTTACACGATATTGCGCGTTGGTTAATGATGGCTCGTGCTGGTGCGAAGGCCCGATTACCACTCCCGCAGAGGCGGTGTGGTTTCGTTGGATCGGCGGCTACACCACAAATCTCGACGCAAATGGCTTTCACGGCGTTGCTCGTTGGGGCTGAAGAAATGCGGTCTGATTTGGGCGTGGCGTCCAGCGTTCTTCAATTGATGTGGTTGATTTAGTCCCTACTGAGTTGCACACTCGAGGTCAACAATTCATGCTTTCTCCTCGACGGAAGCGGACATTAACGAGACAAATTGGATATCAGGGAATAAAGCGTGAGTGACGTATTGGCAGGCAAGGTTGCATTGGTCACGGGGGCCGGACGAGGTTTGGGTCGAGCGTTTGCCGAACGATTGGCAGCGATGGGTTGTGCCGTTGGCATCCATGGCATGCGTGAGAACGGTCCGGCAGAGTTTGGCGAAGGGACGACGCTCACTGACACGGCGCGCGAGATCGGCGAAACGTATGGAGTTCGCACGGTACGAGTGCTTGGCGATTTGACTCAGAACGCCGAAGTTGAACGAGTCGTCAACGAAGTCACGCAGGCACTCGGTCCGATCTCCATTCTTGTTCATAATGCAGGTGGCGATATTGCTGCCGCCGGTGGCAAGCCGAACCCGAATGACGCCGTCATGATCAAAGAAATTGACGTTCGAGCGGTTCTCGACCGAAACCTTTTGAGTACGATCTTTACCTGTCAGCATGTGGCTCGCGGAATGATGGAACGCCGTTGGGGACGGATCGTCACAATCAGCTCGATCTCGGCCTTCAAGGGAAATGACACGAGCTGTATTTACGCCACCGCCAAAGCCGCGATCGTGGAATACACTCGATGCCTTGCCGTCGAGCTTCGCCCCTATAATATTACCGCGAACACGCTGGCACCTGGCGATACGCGAACCGGTCGTTTCCTCGGGACTCGAAAGGTTGCTGAAGAACGACTGGTTACCGATGGAACGCTCGACCGGATCGGTCTTGTCGACGAAGTCGCTCGAGTGGTGGAAGTTTTCGCAGGGCCGCTGGGTGATTTTATCACCGGCCAGGCACTGCGCGTCGACGGCGGTAGTCAGTGCTGGCCATCGTAACTGAGACGCTCGTGTCAGACCAAATCGCTGACGCGAGCTTGGAAAACATGAAAGACTGGCGACTCAACGCGTAACGATGAAATCAAAGGGCGGAACCCGGATTCGCGCCCGTCGTTGCGGATCAGGAAAGAGACGAAGCTGTGAAAAAGTGGCAATTTTTATGCTTGTGCAATTTGTTGTTGGTCGGATGTAATTCGGCCGAAACGGAAACGGAGGCTCCGGCGCGAATTGCGAAGGCACCACCGATCGGTGAGGTTTCTCGCAACGAATCGAAGGGCGCGGCTGGTGAGCCAGCCGAACGATTAATTGGCGGAATCAAGTTCCAGGTCCCACCCGGTTGGGAAGAAAAGACCCTCTCAAACAACATGATTCTGGGTGAATTCACGTTGCCCGGTGAAGCAGGTCCAGGACGACTGACATTATCCACGGCCGGAGGAGGAACTTCGGCCAATATGGATCGCTGGCGTGGCCAGTTCCAACCAGGCCCCAATGACCCTGAACCCAAGGAATCACGCATTCGTGGAGCAGGCAAAGAGGTGACTCTGTTGGAAGTTCATGGCATGTTCAACGATTCTTTTGGCGGAGGTGGCCCAAAGCAGAACTGGCAACTGCTGGGTGTCGCGATCCCGGTTGATTCCGACCACAACTATTTTGTGAAATTGACCGGCCCGAAAGAAACCGTTTCGGCAAGACGGGACGAATTTATCAAGTTCATTGAATCGTCACGATTCGATAATTGATGGTCGTTGAAGAGGGGGTCGGGCGTTCAAATTTCAAAATTGGCTGAGCAAGCGATTTCAATCAATATGCCGATCACTGGCGGCCAATTTTGAAATTTGAACACCCGACCCCAGAACGATCACGCCCCGGCTCAGTTTCAACGCGGCGCGTATCCTCGACACGCGGTTCAGCTTGAACCGCGTGTTTTTCGTTCGAAAATAGCGATGTGCGGCGATTTAACGAGCGTCTATCAATCGTGCCCGTACAAGCTCTGGCAGATACTTTACGGGGACCGATGCCTGTTCCATCACGACGGTGTGATAGCGAGCGAGATCGAAATTGCTGCCGAGTTCTCGCTGGATCTGCTGGCGAAGACGCAGGAAGGCCGAACAGCCGACAAAGTATGTCGAGAGCTGACATGATGTTTGTTTGGCTCGGATCACCTTGAGCCTCGCCTCCCCTTCTGATTGAAACGCCTCGTCCGTCAGGAACGCCAATGCTTCGTCATCGGTCATCGAGGTGCAGTGCATCTTGTGATCGAGAATGGCATTGGCCACGGCACGCAAGCGGAACTTGAGCTGCATCATTCTGAGGGCCGGGTCGCCATCGCCATAGCCCTGGTCAAGCATCATCAGTTCACAGTAGTTGGCCCAACCTTCAGCATACACACCTGAACCAAGGACTCGGCGGATCAGCGACGGATGACGGTTTGCATATTCCAGCTGAACATAGTGGCCGGGATAAGCCTCGTGAATCGTCAGGATTTTCAGCATTTGCCGGTTGTATTCTCCCAGAAAACTGGCCACGCGTGACGGTTCCCAGTCCTTGGGAGGTGGGCTGATGGCATAGATGCTTGATGTCGAGGTATCCAATGGAGGTGCCGCTTCCAGGAACGCCACGCTGTTTCCACGTTGAAATTCCGGCATTTCGATGATTTCACAGCGATCGGGATCGGGCAGCTTCAGGATGTTTTTTGATTCGATAAACTGCTTTATCGTGGTGACGGTGGCTCGTGCATCATTTGCCAGTTCGTCAGGTGTACTGCGATCACGTCCGATCTCTTGAATCACCTGATGAATCGCCTCACGACGACCAGCCTCATCGTCCGGTGGAAACGGATGCTTTGGAAAATAGCGACCCCATAACTGCCGGGCGATCAATAGCATGTCACTGCGAATAACTTTCAGTGTCGCTTCCGCATCCGTCAGAACCTCGTCTGCGGTGACTCCCGCATCGAGAACCATTTCAAGCTTGCGAGCGAATCGATCCTTACCGATCCGCCAGTCACCAGTGGCTCGGGGAAGGAGTTCTTTTTCCAGAAAATCCTGATGTTTCTGCAGGGCAACGACGACGTCAGCGGCGGCCGCCTTAACGGCGTCGAGTTGCGGTGACGTTCCGACGAGTTCGAATAACTCCTTTTGATAGAACGCAGTGGCCCCCTTGTTCTGTTGAATCGAAGTCTGAGTCACAACGTTCGACGGGTTCCGTAGATTTTCGCGAGCGGCGGTCAGCAATTGAGGGACCCGCTTCATCCGCGCGAGCGCGTTCGTAATGGCGGTTTCTTTTGGTTGTGTTGACTGGGTCAACAGGACATAGACGCAGTCTGTCACCTTTCCCGCGTAAAGTCTTGGATCACGTTCGAATGATCGTTCGTTTTCTTCCAGCCAAAGATCCAGCTTCAGGGAATCTCGCAGGATTTCGAAGTCGACCTGACTGTCTCGCGAAAGGCTTTCGTAATTCACTTCGGCCGGCAATCGTTCCAGCGTGCTGCGAACGAGATCAGATCGCTTCTTTCGAGCAGCGGACGACAGGTCATCGAGCAACGAGTCAAATCGGTGGTCGCCCAGACGCGAAGCAAGAAGCGGACTGTGTTGAAAGTCTGACTCGAGATACGACCGAAAGAACTTTGTCAGTTTGAGGTCAGTTTCTGTTGGCATCCTGGCAGTCTCCTGTTTGAGATCAACGCCCCAGACTTCGGCCAGCAGATCAAACACGTCTGGATCGTGCTGTTTGAGTTCCGCCCGATTGTAGGGGAAAAAGTCGTTGCGGCTGAAAAAGGCCTCGCTTGTTTCGGCAAAGTATTCCATGGGGTTGGCCATCGCATAGGCGCGGTCCATTCGCTTATTCCCTTCGGCATCCTGACGTTCGACGCGTTCATAGGTACCTGCTGCTTTCGCCTTTTCGTAGGCCTTTCGGATTTGTTGATTTTCGTAACCATCTTTCAAAAAACGGTGATGATAGCCATGTGCCAGTTCATGCAGCACAAAGTTTGGCATGCGTCGTCGTTCAGCTTCGAAGTTTTTGATGTTTGTGAACTCGACACTGCGAACCATCTCCGGGTTGCGGTCGTGTTCGCGTAACCAGCCAGCTCCCGGATGGTATTCGGCTGTCGGACGAGTATTGGGGTATTCTGGCGAGAACCACAGCGGGACCTTCTTGATTTCCGTCACGGCGGCAGCCGGTACGACGCGCTCGATCTCTTCCAGTTGAGACCGAAGCAACTCGACTGCTTTTTCTGTCTCTTTGGGGTTGTCCGCGATCAACTTCGGGCTGATGTTGAGAGTCCATCCGAGGATCTCTTGTTTCTCTTTCAGGACGACTTTTGGTGACGCTTTACCTCGGGCTCGAGCCTTTTCAATGATGGTGGTTTTGACATTCTTCAGTCGTTCCGGCCAGACGAACTGAGGAGCCTTTTTCGGATCGTAACCTTCCATGTGCCCTGTTAACCGAGTTGCGGGCTTGGTGTATTTCAATTCCGTATCGCCGAAGACTTCTCGGCAGATTGCTGCCAGGCCGGGATCGTATTCTATCAGTAACGCCCGGGTATTCACGTGATTGTGGTCATGGTCATTCACGCGGTTATTATCGAACCATGATTGTACACCTTCTGCGAAATACTCATGGTGATTCGTTGAAGCATATTTGCCATGCCAAAGGCCGGCTTTCATTGCTGCATCATAGGTCGCTTTCAGCCGACGATCGAACGTGGGGTCCACGTTGACCAGCCCGCGAAGATGGATGTTATGGGCGAACTCGTGGATCAGGATACATTCAGTTGAATAAGGGTCGTCGACGTATCCCAGCACGTTCTCTTCCGCGACTGAACAGTACGGGTCTTCTTCGCTGCCACCCAGTCCACGTGCCCTGGCATCCCAGAAATCCTTTGCCGGGACGGTGTCAAAATCACGTACTTTTTCCTCCGCCAATCGAGCGAATTCGGGCAGGTCGGTCGTATATTCGTTGTACGCCATGATGCACATGCGGGCTCCGCTTTTGATCATGGCCTCACGAACATCAGGCCGTTTTGCGAGCATCATATTGACCAGAAACGCCGCTTCCTTGAGGGCGTAGGGATTCACAGTGGCCGATGCCACGATTGGAAAACCATTGGCGCTGATCGACTGCGTATAAAACGAAGGGACGCCGTCGGGATTCGGTGGATCAAATCGAACTCCCTGGTAAGTCACCTGGCTGGTGGTTTTAACCATGGCCTTGTTCTCGCGGCCGACAAGCTCAAACTGATGACCTGTGGTTGTCATGATTGTTGTTTGTTCGCCAGCCTTCACGCTTCCGTTCGGTATACGTTCGCTCTCTGACTTCAGCCAGAAAATATCAACGGGCTGATTAGTGCCGTTGATGATTTGCAGCTTTGGACGGGGGAACGCAGTCCCCTTTTCTTGCGGATCGGCGGCAGAGGCCAGTCCAGCGACGAATAACAGGCAAAAGCTGACGAGCAAGTTTCTGTCATGCATAAAATTACTCTTTGAAATTCGACGGACATCGAGAAGAATATTGGTTTGGAACACTTCCACTCAGGAATATCAGAAAACTTCGACAACTCGCGGGCCAAGGACATGATGCTTTGGAACGATACCAAGCCCCGATGTGCGACTCGCTTCCATAAATCCATTAATCCGTTTAGGTGCTCCGTCAGCCGTACTGACGGTGACATAGCTATTGAAGTCGGTACTCGTGAAACGATATTCCTCGGGCGTGCTGTGAGCGAGATGCGCGATAGCCGCCGTAGTGATGTCGCCCCCCCAGCTGTCTTCCAGCGTCATCGCGATCCCCATGGAAACGCAAAGGTCGCGGACTTGTTTGGTTTTGGTCAGTCCCCCAAGTTTGCTGATCTTCAAATTCACCACGTCCATCGCCAGGTCCGCTTTGGCTCGCAGCAACATGTCGAGGCTGTCGATGTTCTCATCCAGCACAAATGGATGGTCGGTGTGGCGCCGAACGGCCAGGCATTCTTCGTAGGTTAAGCAAGGTTGTTCGATGTAGACATCAACATCGCGAACACCCCGGACAACTCGGATCGCTTCGTGCTGCGTCCAGCCGGTATTGGCGTCTGCTACGAGTCGATCGGTCGGTTGAAGCATCGCCCGGACCGCATGAATTCGTTCGATATCGGTATCTGGATCACCACCTACTTTTAACTGAAACCGCGTATAACCCTCGGACCGATATCCTGCCACCTTTTTGGCCATTACGTCAGGCGATTCCTGAGAGATTGCTCGGTAGAGCCGTACCTTTTCACCGAAGCGCCCCCCCATCAACGTGCAAACGGGCAATCCGGTCGCCTGGCCGAGCAGGTCCCAGCAGGCAATGTCGATCCCCGATTTGACGTAAGCGTGCCCTTTGAGTGCTGCATCCATCCGGTGATTAAGAACCGAAAGCTGACAAGGATCAAATCCCAGCAAATGCGGTCCGAGTTCTTTCAGGCCCGCTCGGACACCATCGGCGTATGCCGGCAGATAGAACGGTCCCAGCGGACAGACCTCACCATAACCGATCTGCCCGCTGTCGGTCTCAACGCCGACAATCGTGCTGTCGAAGACCGAGACGGATTTACCGCCCGACCACTTGTACGATCCTTCGACCAAAGGCAATTCCACGCGGTGAGCAAAAATCCTGACAATGTGCATGGTCGGTATTTTCCTGAGGCGGTATGTCGGTGAGTAATTCTAAAACAGTGTCAAATTTCGAAATGAGGATTCTGTGCTGCTGCTTCGGAGACTTCCAAAGTAGCCATCACCGCTCTGCGTGATGAGCATGCGTCGGAAAAGCTCTAAGCGTTGCCTTCGCCTCGGAACAAATATTTCATGTGAATTCTTTTTTTAAAACATACGGTTTGCAATATGACGGGTTCTCGAACAATGCTCATCACGCGGAGCGATGATGGCTACTTTGGTCTAAGAGCGCTGCTTGACCGAGGACGGTCAAGCAGTGGCACGTTAATTTAGAAGATTGACTACGCACTATCTATTTCGAACGTGCTTTTCGGTAGGCATTTGCTGTCGCCTCGGCTCGAAACTCGACGATTTTCTTCCCCCATTCGATCGTTTTTTCCATGGGAGCCAGCGAAATACCATTGATACGGAATTTATCAGCGGCAATTCGTTGGTGAGCACGGACACTTTCTGGATCAACGACCATCATGGTTGCGGTGATGGCAAAGTCATCATGCAGGCCCTCGTCTGTTTCGTGGATACCCTGCTCTTCCAACCATTTCGAGACCGAGTCATGGTCGTAATACTCAGGGATAAAATAGGCCTTCGATTTCTGATCGGCCCACTGCTGATTGAGCTGTTCGGCAACCTGCTTCATGCCAGTTTGATTACCACCACTATCGCCAATCAAAACGATGTTTTTGAATCCATGCACTTTGAGCGACGAACAAATATCGATCAGCAGTCGTTCGAATGTCTCTTCGGTGACGCTGATCGTACCGGGATATTTCATGTGTGACGAAGGGGGATCGATTTTTCCCTCTGGCACAAACGGGACGATCGGAGACACGAGAGCATTCAGCTTGCGGGCGATGGCTTCGGTGGTGGCACGCAGGACGATATTGTGTTTACCGGTTACGAGGTAAGGACCATTCTGCTCGACGCCACCCGTCGCCACGATGACGGTCTCCTTTCCCGCTCGCAACGCATCGCGAACTTCCATCCAGGTCAGATCTTCCATGAAAACGGTCTCTCGAGATGCAATTGAGCGAGGCGACTCGGGATCAGGTCGGACGGGGTCTGGCAGTGCCGCAAAAAGTCCTATCACTAGCGAGGCAATCAGGGCGATTCCACGTGACATAATGGTTATCTTTCAATCTCAACCCAGAGACTCTGAATCAGAGATGACATAAATGGTTCAAGTATCTGTCGCAGGCACGAGAGCTGATGATGGAGATGAGACCATCGAACAGCAAGCATTGCAACGCTCGCAGGACGGCGGAAAACCAGTTTTTAACGCGATATTCGACCTTTCTTAGGATTTCCGTAATTTTCGCGATAACTTTTTCGAAGTAATTCGTATCTGCTGTCAGAGGTATTCATGACCAGTATTCCAGCCACCCGCCCTACCCTGCTCTTCCGCATCCGTGATGCTCGCGATCACGAGGGATGGGGTCGGTTTATTGATCTTTATGCACCTCTCGTTTACGGGTTTCTCCGTAAGCGCGGGCTTCAAGACGCCGATTCTGCCGATTTGACGCAGGATGTTTTGAGGCAAGTGGCAGCGGCAGCGAAGAGTTTGGAATACGACGCAAAACGAGGTTCGTTTCGAGGATGGCTTTTTACGATCGTTCAAAACCGGTTGACTGACCACTGGCGGAAAGAAGGAATTCGGGAGCACGGAGGCGGCGACACCGACGCTCAGCAGCAATTGAATGAGATTCCTCAGCCGGGTGGGCGGGATGCGAGCTCCGAATGGGACGCCGCTTATGAGCGACAACTTTTTCATTATGCGGCGAATATCGTGAAGCAGGATTTTACGCCGACTACCTGGCAGGCGTTCTGGATGACCGCTGTCGACGGGGTTGGGGGGCGTGAAGTGGCAGAAAAACTTGAGATCACAGTCGCTGCTGTCTACCTCGCGAAAGGGCGGGTAATGGCCCGACTGAAGGATCAGGTGAAGTTACTCGTTGGCGAAGAATGAAGGAACAATCATGACAGACGTATCAACACCCTGCCCGACAACTGAACAGCTGAGGGCATTGATCGACGGAACCTTACCAGATAGCGATCAGGCAACGGCTCAAAGTCATGTTGACGGTTGTACGGCATGTCAGAAGACGCTTGAGTCTCTGGTGGCAGGGAGTGCGTCATGGGATTCCGCACTGGGACATCTACGTAACGAACCTGTTCGCATTCAGGAAACGGCTTTTTCAGAAGCCATTGAACAGATGAAAGCGGAAGAGTTCATCGAATCGAGTGATGCAGCACAGACGAACGTGAATGCTCTTTCTTTCCTTACACCATCGGACCAGCCAGGCTCCATCGGTCGATTGGGACCATATGAAGTCACCGAAGTTATCGGCCAGGGAGGAATGGGGATCGTCGTCAAGGCCTTCGACCCCGCTTTGCATCGTGTCGTCGCAGTGAAGGTGCTGGCACCGTATCTGGCTCACAATCCGCAAGCGAGAAAACGATTCGTCCGCGAGGCACAGGCGATCGCGGCGGTCAGTCACGATCATGTCATCACAATCCATGCGATTGACGAATCTCCCGAGCAGCCCAAGATTGTCATGCAATATATTGCCGGTCGATCTCTGCAGCAGAAGATCGACGCGGAAGGGTCACTTGATCTCAAGGAAATCCTGCGAATCGGGATGCAGACAGCTGCTGGTCTGGCGGCGGCACATGCACAAGGTCTTGTCCATCGGGACGTCAAGCCGTCGAATATCCTGCTGGAGAACGGCATTCAACGAGTGAAGCTGACAGACTTCGGACTGGCTCGCGCCGTTGATGATGCCAGTCTGACTCAAAGCGGTGCAATCGCCGGTACACCGCAATATATGGCTCCTGAGCAGGCCAACGGAGACGCGGTCGACTATCGCGCCGATCTGTTTAGTCTGGGGAGCGTCATGTACGCGATGTGCGTTGGTCATTCTCCGTTCCGTGCAAGCACGACAATGGGCGTGCTGAAACGAGTCTGTCATGATCCCGCCCGACCGATACAGGAGTTGAACGCGGACATTCCTGACTGGCTGTGTGCCATCATCATGAAATTGCTCGCCAAGAAATCTGAAGAGCGATTTCAGTCTGCGAAAGCGGTAGCCGAACTTCTGGAAAAATGGTTGGCTCATGTTCAACAGCCAATGGCTGTCGCGAAGCCCCCGCTCGTGGCCAATCCCGTGTCTTCGTCGAAGTCGAGCACTCCCGCAGAATCGAATAAGGCTTTTGATTCGATCTCATCGGATGCAAAGAGCCGTGCGAGACGTGAGCTCGATTCACGGACCATTTTCTTCCAGCCCGTTTCCGGCCGATGGCTACTTTTCTTCTTTCTCGCTGGTACGGCAGGAATGATGGCACTTTCCCGAAGTCAACACCGGTTACCTGCAAATATCGGAGACATGGGAGAGTTGTTTGTAATGAGTCTTCCTGGAGGCGTTGTTGCCAGCTTCTTCGGGATGTTGTTCGTGGCAGTCGCACGTCTTGTTTGGGCCAATCTTTACGGCTATGTCCCCTGGATTGCAAAGACTTCTGGAGTGAACGGTAGCAGCCAGGGCTCTGGCAGCGACAACCGGGGTCTATGGGGCGGGCTTCAACCTGAAAGCCTGGCGATGCTGGCGGCGATTATCGCGATGTTACTAACTTTCAATCCACTGATCGCTGCCTTGATCGCCATCGGCGTTTGGCGAGTCGTCACGTGGAAGGCTGCCGCAACCTTTCGAGTACCAGACCAACAGTCGTCGTTTGCAGTCCCCATGGACGACGTTTCTGACTTTCAACCGCCAACACACCAGTCATCCTGGATCAGCAGTCTTGGACAGCAGGCAAAGGAAATCCCGAAACGTGTTTTTGCGTCGGTCCGAAGCGCGTTTGGTTCATTCTCGCCAGAAAAAAAACCTATTTTGCTGGCGATCGGCTGGTTCCTGTCTGGCGGATTAGACTTACTGTTTGCCATGTTGCTGTTTTCGGAACGCGTTCCTTATGGTGTTTTCGCCCTGGCAATAGGCCTCGTCTCGTTTGTCGTGTCATACTGCATCCAAACGAGTCAGAATTTCGGATTTGTGCAAAGCATGTCGTACATCGGTCTTCTGCCACTTTCGCTGGGGGCACTGATTCGTATCCCGCTTGCGATCACAACATTATTCTGGCAGCACTCCCCCGAGACGAAATCTCTTTTTGAAGCCACTCCGTTTCAGGAAACAAATCTTGGTTGGTTTGCGTCAGGTTTTGGAACGTTCTGTCGACGATCACTGAAGACGCTGGGATGGTTATTTGCATGGACAGTACTCTGGTCGACGTTGTTTTGGGCCGTTTTTATGTTGTGGGCGGCTCCCTATGGTCCCTCGGAATATGTGATCTACGACAAATCGACAGTCGCGTTGAAGAATTCCCCAGGAAAGCGTTTTGAATTGATTTCATCGGGGACCGGAGACTCGTACGGCCTTTCACCCGCGGTTCAAAGCGTTCGATCTCAGCAGTTGGGGTTGGGGCAAGTCGGTGGTGTACGAGAATCGCAGTTATTGATCGTGATCCCCGAGTATCCGGCAACTCACCAGGCGACGGACGAATTCACTCGTGAGATCGCCAAAGGGCTAAACCAACTTCTTGGTGAACCGTTTCCCGAACACGCCGCAAGTTTGTCAAAGTCGGTGCTGGACCTTCAGTCACGTCAACGTGAGAGCAAGGCTCCGATCACGGACATCACGTCGTACCAGAGACCGTTCATCCAACGATTCGGTAATGTCGATCGCCCAATCAGTACCCCTTGGAAGGGATTCGTGAGACTCGGGTCAGCTCTCGACTCCGAAATGTTCAAGGCCGATCTCGACACCAACGTCAGCTATTTTGATTGCAAGCCTTCAGTGACCCTGATGACAATCGGCTTGACGTATGCACTTTTATTCTGGATTGTCAGCTTCTGGATCTTGAAAAATGGCTATTTCCCGCGAGTTAAGCCAAAGCAGGCGGAAGTGGCGATGGCAACGTAAATGATCAATTAAACATCAGGTTGTGGGATTTCCCAGACGGTTCCATACGCATCCTGTTGTTCAAAATACTCGAGAAGTCTCAGATAGAACTCATGATTGGCAAGCGTGGCACTGTCGCCGAACACGATCAGTTTACGACGGGCTCGTGTGAGGGCGACATTCATTCGGCGGGTATCTGTCAGAAATCCAAGCTCCCCTTTCGTGTTGGAACGGACGAGTGAAATAACAACCGCCTCCTTCTCGCGACCCTGAAAACCGTCTACCGTGTCGATCTCGACGTCAGGGTCAGTGATCAGTCCACGAAGCCGTCTCGCTTGAGCCGAATACGGAGTGATAACAGCGATATCACTTGCGTGGACTCCGGCCTTAAGCAGTTCATTAACCTGACCGGCGACGAATTCTGCTTCGCCTGGGTTCTCGTGACTGCTCCCTTCTGCTTCATTCTGTTCCGCGCAATGCGACCCAGCCGTATCGAAGAAGCGAATGGCAGTCTGCGTCAGTGTGACGTCTTCCATTCCCGGAAGATCTGCCAGTTGATGCGCACGCACCGAATCTGCGGCCACGAGTTCCCCGTTATAAAATTCATCAGACGAGAACTGCATGATCTGAGCATGCATCCGGTACTGCGTCGTCAATCGCCGCGAGATGGTTTCTCCGAATTGCTTGACCAGTTTTTCCATCAGGCTGACGTGAAAGCCGTTCCTCTTTGCGTCGGACGAAACGACCGTGGGTGGTAGTTGGCAGTGATCGCCAGCCAGCACAAGACGACGACTTCGCAAGATTGGAATCCAGCAAGGTGGTTCTGTTGTTTGGGCCGCTTCATCAATCACCGCCAGATCGAATTGGCGATCTCGTAACAGGTCGTTGTTGAGTCCGGTCAGTGTGGCACAGACAATCTGTGCGGAGTCCAAAAGATATTCAACCAGTCTCAATTCAAGCTGCTTTGCATCCTGCAAAAGGCGTTTCGCTTCCTCACGAGCATCGCGTCGTGCACCAGCCGCCGGTGCGGTC
This sequence comes from uncultured Schlesneria sp., assembly GCA_903858935.1. Classification (GTDB taxonomy): domain Bacteria; phylum Planctomycetota; class Planctomycetia; order Planctomycetales; family Planctomycetaceae; genus Schlesneria. Next base: position 19,788 of record CAIOKO010000198.1, read on the forward strand.
CGAGTGAACTTGCTCGCCTGACGCCGTAATTGCCAGGCTTCTTTCGTCCATTCGCGGGCCAGATTGAGGTCGGGATGTGACTCGACCAGTAAATCTAGTGTGTGCTCACGAAGTTGCGGAAGAACGCGCGCCGGATGACCGATGCGGATCACTTTCTCACCCGCCGCGAGTAGTCGTTCAAACAAGTTGTCGACGGCCAGGTTGCTAGGGGCACACGCCAGGACTCTTTCACCCCGACGAACGGCCTGCCGGATGAGTTCCACCACGGTTGTTGTCTTCCCCGTCCCGGGTGGCCCATGAATGATGGCCAGATGTTCGGCAGCCAATGCGTGGCTCACGGCTGCGCGTTGGGAGTCATCAAGCGGAGACAGGGGCGTCCAATCGCGTGCTGGACGAAAGTCAGGTGGATCTTCGCCGAGAATCCGGCTTCTGAGCGCGGCGAGTGGTCCTTTATCAGCGCTCTCGGCCCGTCGCAATGCCTCTCTCTGTCGTTGCCGTGCAATTTCATCCGATGAAAGATCGATGCGGTAAACGGGACGATCGGCCTCTGATTCGGGGGAATCGCCGAGCACAACCGTGATCGTTTCCCGGTCCCGATCCGTGATAACGCCACGCCAACCGGCGTGGTCCATCGACTTCTGTTCGGAGAGAACAATCGGGGTCCCCGAGTTGAGTCGTGTCCAAGGCAACTCAAGCCGCCGATCCCGTTTCCCAAGAGTCACGATCACTCGACCGCCAAAACCTGCGGTTTCGTCACGAATCGCAAGATCGACAAGACTGGAACCAGTCCTCTCAGCCTGATCGCCAGAAGCCCGTCGCGAAAGACGGACTGTCTCAGCCGTTTCCGCCTCCGCCTCAAGTTCGAGGCATCGAATCAGCCGCTGAAAATACTCGTTTGCCACAAAACGTCCTTTAGGCCCTTCGGTTAGTACCAGGATACTACTCCTTGCCAGCGCAAATGCCGATAGCATAAGATGATGTTGATTCGTTTTCGTGGTGAGGGACCTGTGATGCTTCGAATGCTCAGTTCACCCAGGCGTCTTTGTAATGGACTGACGCGTCGAGAGCTTATGGAAGTCGGCGGAACGGGATTGTTGGGGCTTTCGTTACCGCAGCTCCTGCAAGCCGACGCCGCTCGGGCTGCTGAAGTCAGCACAGTTCAGCAGCCTGCATTGCCCGACGGTTTTGGTGCCGCCAAACGATGTATCATCCTGTTTCTGTACGGCTCACCCAGCCAGATGGAAACGGTCGATATGAAGCCGAGTGCGCCGTTGGAAATTCGTGGCACGATGCGTCCGATTCCGTCCGTTCTGCCGGGACTTGATGTCTGCGAACATCTTCCAAATATGGCCAGGATGATGGACCGGACCACCGTCCTTCGATCGATTCATCATGAATATCCGATTCATGGCGTGGCACACGCGATGACTGGAGTTCCGGTCATCGACGTGAACATGGAACTCAGTCCGAACGATCCCAAGCATCATCCCTATTTTGGGAGTGCTGTTGAGTATGTTGACCGGCAACGTCGCGGCGGAATGGCGGCATTTCCACAGAATGTCGCTCTCCCCTTCCCTTTTAGCTCGCAACGAACGGGCGAAGTGTTTCGCGCGGGGCCTTACGCAGCCTATCTCGGTTCGGCATACAACCCGGTCTGGACCGAATACGAAGGTCAGGCTGATCGTAGTGTCTACAAAACGCTTCGCGATATGAATGTCGAAGTCTTTGATCCCTACGTCGGATGTAAACAAGATTCGTACTTCCGCATGGCTTCGACCAGCCTGCCAGCCGAATTGACTCTGGATCGACTGGATCGACGTCGATCACTGCTGCAGCAACTGGACATCAATCGTCGTGATCTTGATGCGTCATTAAGCGGTAAGTCGCTTTCCAGCTTTCAGCAGATGGCACATTCACTGATCCAGTCTCAATCCGTTGCCTCGGCACTGGATGTTCGTCGGGAGTCGTTGGAAACGCGAGAGATGTATGGGATGACGTTGTTCGGTCAGTCATGTCTCACCGCACGGCGGATGCTCGATGCCGGAACACGACTGGTCAGCGTCTTCTGGGATGAATACGGTTTAGCCGGTGACGCATGGGATACTCACTGGAACCATTACCCACGAATGGTGGATCAGTTGCTTCCTGGTCTCGACAAGGCCTTCTCGGGGCTTGTGCTGGATCTGGATCGTCGAGGTCAACTGGACGACACGTTAGTCGTTTGCATCAGCGAACATGGCCGAACTCCCAAAATTAGCGGAGTTGGCGGAGGAGGCCGCGATCACTGGTCTCAAGCTTATTCCGCTCTGTTTGCCGGCGGCGGAATCGCTCGTGGCCGTGTGGTCGGAGCGACTGACAAACATGCCGGAGAAGTGATTTCCAATCCCGTTGGTCCGAAAGATATCCTGGCAACGATGTATCACTTGCTTGGAATTGATCCGCATACTTTCCTACCGGATCGGACAGGTCGTCCAATTCCACTCGTCCCTGAATCGAGTCGAGTCATCACAGAATTGCTGGCTTGATGCGGCGGTTTTCGCATCGCCCTGGTCAAGAAAGAATCAACATGCCCGCAAACCCCGCTGTAACTCACATCGCGAAAACGCTCGTTTACACCAGTCCCTTATTGTCTTGTCGGTTCGATCCGACTGGAAAATACGTCTTTGCTGGGGCAGAAGATTTCAAAGTCGTCCGTTGGGAATTGGCGACCGGCACAAAAGTTGAACTTGCGGGACATGACAGCTGGGTTCGTGGGCTGGCGTTCTCTGCAAACGGTGAGAACTTGGTCACGGGTGGCAACGATGGTCGTCTCATCTGGTGGGCGGCCGGTGCTGATATGCCAGTTCCTATCCGAACCATTCAGGCTCATCAGGGCTGGATTCGTGCTATTGCTGTCAGTCCTGATCGGCGATTGCTTGCGTCATGTGGCAATGATCACAAGGTAAAATTGTGGTCGCTTGCGGATGGTAGCCCGGTCAGAGAATTCCTCGGTCACGAGCGACACGTTTACAACGTCGCGTTCCATCCCGACGGCAAGCACTTGGTTTCCGGTGATATCACCGCAAAATTTCTGCATTGGGAAATCGATACAGGCAAGCAAGTCCGCAATTTTACGATTCCCACCCTCAGCAAGTACGACCCTGGATTCATGGCAGATTACGGAGGACCGTTTTGCCTTGATTTCGCTGCCGATGGCAATCGCCTTTTTGCAGGCGGAATTACGAACGTCTCCAATGCCTTTGCTGGCGTTGGAAACCCCATCGTATCGCAAATCGACTGGGCGGAGGGAAAAGAAGTCATCGGCCATCTCAGCAAGGCCGGAATTCAGGGGACGACTTGGGGACTGATGCCGCACCCCGAAGGGTTCTTGATCGGAGCGACTGGTGGCCAAGGTGGCGGTCATCTGTTCTTTTGGAAGCTCGATCAGAAGGACGAGTTCCACTCATTGAATCTCGGCAACACGGCTCGAGACATGTCCCTACACCCCGATGGACTTCAAATCGCGACGGCGCATTTTGACAAAAATCTGCGATTGAGCCTGATGGCTCCAAAAGCGTGAGTTCCCGCTTCGGCCCGCCTGCCGAAACATCACCAAAAAAGTTGGCCAACTTGGCCAACTTCCCCCTTTCTCGTCTTGTCTTCGGGAGGGGAAGGTTCCACCCGAGCCGTAGTCTATCTTCGTAGGGTGGCGTCGAGTCTTCGAGGCCCGCCAATCATTAAAAAAGTTGGCCAAGTTGGCCAAGTTCCCTTTTTTGTAGGGTTTTGTGCAGGTCTTGAATTTGATCAAGTTGACAAAGTTGACGAAGTTGACAAAGTTCAATCTGGCTGGTTCGTAGGGTGCGGTCGAGTCTTCGAGGCCCACCAGCCGAAGCGGTAGAAAGTTGATGGGTAGAAAGTGGAAAGTAGACCATGCAAAGAAAATAAATCCATGCCCCTAATTGTCTACTCACTACTCTCTCGGCGCTTCGCCGCCCTGACCCCGCACTGGCGCCCGACCTAAGGTCTCATGTAATTTTCTACACTTCGTTACCTTCGCGTCCTTCTGTTCAAAATCTTCTCTTTTATTTCGCTGTAATTCCGCCGCCGAGAAATTTGATGTCCAAGTTCGACAAAGTTCGATCGACTTCGACCATTCCGCGTAATTCATAGGGTTTTGGCGTTCATTCCCCCCTTTTTTTGAGGGTGTTCGAGTTCGATCGAGTTCGACGCAGTTCGATCAAGTTCGAATTCAATCATTCCTACCAGGCGAGCCGAGGATGTTAATCCTCGGATTCTTATTAAATTTTCTAGCTCGCAGTCAAACAACGAACGCGCACGGATCTCCCACCGCCTCAAACGGACGATGGGGAGACTCGTTTAAAATTCGATTCCAAATTGTCAAAGATCTATTGTCGTCGTCAGGTTTTGGTTTCGGAAACCCAGGCGAGCCGGGCCGAAACGGCCAGAGAGTAGTTGAGGAGAAAGTGGTAAGCCGCCGCAAGCGGTTCGCCAAGAGCTACCGCTCCATGAACCCAAGGAGCTTTTGCACACTTTTAACGTCAAGTTCCTCAAGAGTAGACCAGTCTCAGAAACGAAACCGATGTCCTGATTTTTCTACTCTCTACTCACTCAAAACAACTCTCTAGCCGCTTCGGCTCGGCCCTCGCATGTTTCTTCCTTTCCGCCAAACAGGCGGCGTCATAAAAATACAATGATAAATGTATTGTGTCAATAGAAAATTAAAAATAAATTAGTAAAATTTTGTCGGTTCTCAGGGAAGTCGTTCATTTACGGCGACGCCGACACCACTTTTGTCGTGCAGTTCCGGGCGCGGGCACTAACCATCGCCGTGCAATCTCGGTGTCGTCCCGCACCGAGACAATAAATGCAGATGCCGGAATGCAGCGGACGGTATGTCTTTCCGATTTCCGCCGGGCTTGCCCCTCATCGTCCAACACATCGTTTCGAGCAAAAAAAAATCAGCAATCCCCGGCCCCCGGTCCAAACGTGTTCCACGCCAAGGACAAATCATTGAGTCGTTGTAGTCCAATCCATAACGTTTGAGTTCCCGGCTCGGTTGCT
>CAIOKO010000199.1 GCA_903858935.1 uncultured Schlesneria sp.
AAGAGCGCAGACGTCATTCAAAATCTGACTACCGTTGCCGCTAAAAACAAATTCGCGGCAAACGGAAAAAGATTTCGGACCGCCGTTTGAAGCCATCCTCGCAAAAAAATGACGGCCTCGGAGCGATGATGGCTACTTTGGAAGAAATCTTGACTCAACGAGTCAAATTTCGGACCCGACGAAGTCCAAAGCATTGGCGCATCATCCCACTTTCGAAGTTTGAACAGACTAATTCGTCGGAGCGGTCGCGCCAGCGACTTCAGTTTCCATTCGTCGATGTTCTCGCAGGTCATAGCGTTCGCCCGACTTCAGCACCGCGAATTCCGGGGTTTCTGCTGGTGCATCCGATTGCCGATCAAAGACGGTGACCTGATGTTGTCCGACGACCTGCATTGTTGACCCACGGACAATTAATGCGGTCGATTCATCGACGCCCAAGCCGATCAATTCGGGGTGAGCCTTCTTCCGTTTCGCAAGATCTTCGAGTCGCTCACGCGGCGTGAAATGTTGATCATTTGGTACGCCGGGCAAAAAACAAAAGCCGCGATCAAAGCCCTCTGTCATCGTCTCTTCATTGCCCAGTGGATTTCCGCGAACAAGGTATTCGCCTTGAATCGTCGCTCCGGCCGATGTGACACCAATCACACCTCCTCGTCGCAGGACGTCGTGAAACAGGGCAACGACGTTCGTATCCAAATTGGCATCCACCAGGCGCCATTGGCGACCGCCAGTAAACCAGACCCCACGTGCTTCGGTCAGAAGAGCAATTAATGCGGGATCAGATAAGTTTTCCCCTGCCTTAGCGTGCAGCATCTTGACATTCTTTGCCCCTGCCGCACTCAGCCAACCGCTAACATCTTTCTGTTCAGGTGGAATTTCGCCCAAAGCGTTTGAGACGACAACGATCGGCGCATCCTTACCTCCAGCGGACTCCAGGAATGTATCGACCACTTCTTTAGGGGTCGGACCGCCACCGGTAATTACCAGTGTTCCGTTTTGAACATCAGGGGTCCGAGAGCCACTCGCGACCTTCATGGTTTCGGCCCGAGCCGTTGCGGCCCGACGGAGCGTCACAAGATCGGCACGCTTTCCAACCGCCAGTGACTCAAATCGAGCTGGCCGATTTGGTGAAGGTGCAAGGCATAGCGATACATCTGATTCGCCGATCACTTCGAGCGTCCGTCCCCGAACGATCAGGGCGGTCCCTTCGTCAATGCCGATGCCGACGGTCCCAGGTCGAAGTTGGATCGCCCTCATCAGGCGTTCCTGGCGGTTACGTTTGCGAAAGTGCTGATCAACGATGGTTCCCGGCAAAAAACCCAATCCCGTTGAGAGCAGTGGTTCTGTTTTGCCGTCCGCGATCATGTGTCGCGACATGATCGCTGCGCCAGCTGACGTACCACCGATAACGCCACCGCGAGCTAACACGCCGTGAAGTCGTTCCTCGGTTTTGGTCCCTAAATAACTCTCTGAAAGCCAGTTTTGATTACCGCCAATAAACCAGACTGCCGTGGCATTTTCGAGAACTTTCGAGAAATCCGGGTTATTGGCTTGTTCTCGAGACCGAGTATGCAGGATTTCCAAACTGGCAATCTGATTGTCGCAAAGCCTGTCGTACCAGCCGGAAAGACGCGAATGCGGATCGGAATCCGCGATCATACTGGCGGACGTGATGATCACGATTTTTGCATGAGGGCCACCTCCCAGCTCGACAAATCGTTCAATCAGCTTTCCAGGAAGGACACCACCACCGCAGATCACCAGCGAACCGGAATTAATGCAAAGTGGATCGGTTTCGGGATTGGTGACAATTTCTGCAGCGGGCAAGCTTCGGAACATTCCGGCAACCCCACAGAACGTCATGAAAATCAGGACGAATGGAACCAATGCTCGAATCATTCGACTACGAACAAGTCGATTGAGTTGAAGCCTCATCATGAAGTCCAGCCCTTCGGAAAAAATTACCGATCAATATCACGGTCTTCGCCTCCGTGCGATCAAACAAAAATAGGTTGATCTGTTTCAGGATGCAAGGTGGATTCCCGCAATTTACCGACAAAAATTTTCCTCGGGTGCATTCCTTCGGCCGCACCCGAATTCAGCGGATTCGTTGACTCGACTGACGTTAAACATAAATCACTTGCTGTTTCTCTTTTCAAGAACCTCTTTCCAGATCGGACCATACACCTCTTTATCAAATGGCGGACATCCGGTTGCGGTCTGCCCTAGAGGGTGATCTTTGAACCTCATTAAGTTGGTACAGTACGAAAATGTTCGGCAGGTTGTTTTGCGATTCAATTGCCCGTGTTCCATCAGTTGCCTGACAAAATCGGGCTGGGACAGAGTGGCTCGACCAAGCCCGACCAGCGAACAACGACCGGCCACCCGGTTCCCCGCGGCAGCATGAATTGCAAAGTCCTGCAACCAACTATATCCGCTTCCGATGACAGGAACGTCGGGGATGGACTCCTGGATCATTGCCGTCGCGTCGAAATGCCTTAAAACGCCCAATAACGGGTGCTCTGGCGCATGGTACCCGTCGACGGGAGGAAATTCCGCCGGTCGCAGGACATGTGGATTTCCATAAGGATTTCCCGCCGTGACATTGATTAATGAGACGCCCCATTCCACAAGCCACTTAGCCACCTGTAACGGTTCGGTCGGATCGACGCGCGAATAATCTTGAGAATCAACACCAAAACTTGTCCGAATCGGAAGCTGATGAGGGGTTGGCTTTCCGATCGAATCCGGGCCTGCGCGAAACGGAATCCCGTCGTAAACATTCAGCCGTGAAGCAATCACCAGCGAAGGAACTTCAGAGCGAATTCGCCGTATGATATTCCGCACCAGCCGAGTCCGATTTTCCAGACTGCCGCCATATTCCCCCGGTCGAGTCGTAGCGGCGAGCATTTCCGACAACAGATAACGATGACACTGCTTAATGTCGACGAAATCACAACCGACCTTCGCTGCCAGTCGGGCAGTTGCAACGTACTGATCCTCAATCCGCTTCAAGTCGTCGTCAGTCAACAATGGAAAAGAATCGTCCACGATCCGCCCAGTCGATTTGTCGATTGTCAGTGGATCAACGAGCGGGTCATGCATCGCAATCTGCGGTCGGCGGAAGCAATACCGGCCCGAATGGGTCAGTTGCAGACCCACCGCCAGCCCGTCTTCGTTCCCAAAGACCTCCCGATGTGCGTCCCGACAACCACGAAGCATCGATTCGATCGCCAGGGCCGATCCGTCGTGCAGCCAGAGTTGCCGAGGGTTCATCCGGGCGTCCGCATCAATCGCCGTTGCTTCGCCCCAGATCAGCTTTGCTCCACCCGCACCAAACCGGCGAAACCGGCGATACGTCAGTTCATCAGGAGAACCCTCCAGGGTCCCATCGCAACCTTCCATCGGTTGGATACAGAACCGATTTCCTACGGTGAGGGATCCGACGGAAACCGGCTCAAACAATGAGGAAAAGTCGGATCTGATCGGCAACCAGCCACCCAGCGCAGCCGCTTCCGCAGCCATTTCTTCCGCCGATTTGAATTTAAAGTAACGAGCCATTCATTAACCGTGATCTAGGGAAACTCTGTTTTTTTACCTGAGCCTCGCAGAACATCGACGCTGTCGCAACCGTGTTATTGCCAGTATCGCTCCCCGATGGGGACGTCACAGCATGTCTTATTTTTGAAATGTCAGTGTATTCTGAAATGTCAGCGGAATCCCACTTGCGTGCGGACTCCTTTATGCATCGTTTGGGCTCGTCATTTCGTGCTGAATTGAAATAATCCGAATCTGCGTAAGACTCAATTTCACCAAGCAGCGCAACCCTTTTAGGTGTCAGCATTTTTGTCAGTTTAACTCGCTCACTAAAGTCTCCAGTTTTTTTGCAGTTACGATAGAATCCCCTCTCGAAAACGTGTAAGAACTTCGCGTCCATTTCGTAGTGGGCGTTAGATCCTTTTCGCTACCAGAGCTTGTTCACGAACCATGGTGATCGGTAAGTTCTTCGATTTTAATTTGAGACCCGGAGTATGAAATTAATGAGGAAAAAAACAATTCAATTGGTCACCATCATGACCCTGACAACAGGCGTCATGTCCGGTTTGGTGTTCGCTGACGACCAGCCGCGGAAGTCAGATGGATCAGCCAGGTTGAAAATGACCACCGAAATTGCCCCGGGGATTGCTTCTCCAGACAAAGTGGAGACCCGCCTGGGGACATTGAACTTTTTTGACGGTGTCCCAGACAAAGCCAGCGCCGAAAAGATTTATGATAACCTCGACTTTCAGCACGCGGTGCAGGCCTACTTGCTGGGCTTGCCGGTGGTGAACCAGGTGGCGAACCGCGACAACATTCTCAAAGTGGGGCCGGCAAACGCGACAGTTCCGATCTGGGACAACCTCGTTGACTCCCGGACAGTCGAACTGACGGCAAACGACAACACGCCTTACTCATGGTTTTGGCTTGACCTTCGCAAGGGACCGTTGGTGATCGAGGCCCCGCCGAAGGTGCTCGGCCTCATCAACGATATCTGGTATCATTGGAATGGGGATATCGGCATCACCGGTCCGGACGAAGGGAAGGGAGGCAAGTATCTGCTGCTACCGCCCGGTTACAAAGGCGAAGTTCCCGCAGGATACTTTGTGATCAAGCCAGGTTCCTTCAGTGTTTGGGGCGTCTGGCGGAGCTTTGTCGTGGACGGCGACCCGAAGCCCGGCGTTGACGCGGTGAAGAAGTTTACGAAGATTTATCCTCTGTCGGAAGTAGCAAATCCACCGGTGTTGAAGTTCGTCGATATGTCGGGCAAGCCGTTCAACATGGTCGGCCCGGGTGATTACAGGTTCTGGGAAATACTGAATCAGGTTGTGCAAGACGAGTCGACTGAAGCAGTCGACGCGACGACGCTCGCCTTGTGGGCAGCAGTCGGAATTCGAAAGGGCCAACCGTTCAAACCGGATGAGCGAATGAAGAAAATTCTGACGGAGGCCGCCGCCGTGGGTGACGCGACGGGTCGGGCCCTCGCCTACCGGACAAAGGAGAGGGCTGCTTACTTCTTCGACGATCGCCAATGGAAGATGCCGTTTATTGGTGGATACAAGTTCGAGTGGCAGCCGGGGGTGCCGAACCTGGATGCAGCTGCCATGTACTTCTTCGCCGCCACCGGCGTCACCCCCGCGATGGATACGAAGATCGTTGGCCAGGGTTCGACATATCCGTGGACGGCTGTCGATTCCAAAGGGAATGCCCTGGATGGGGGCAAGAATTACAAACTTCATCTGCCGCCAAAGATTCCGGTTAAGACTTTCTGGTCTGTCATCGTTTATGACACTCATACCCGCTCGATGCTTCAAACGGATCAACAGTTCCCTAGCGTCAGCAGCCAGAACAAGAAAATTCAGGTAAACGACGACAGCTCGGTTGACTTATACTTTGGCCCCAAAGCCCCGCCTGGCAAGGAGAACAACTGGGTACAAACCATTCCCGGCAAGGGCTGGTTCACGATCCTGCGCCTGTATGGCCCACTGGAGCCGTGGTTCAACAAGACCTGGAAGCCCAACGATATTGAGCTGGTCGAATAGTTCCACCGAATTGCAGGAGTAGCCTTCTCGCCCCACCGAGAAAAAAGCCGAATTGCCACTTGCCTAGTGATCCATCGGGGCTATCAAGTCCCAAGCAAGGTTTGCTTCAATTCGGCTATCCTCTCGGTGGAGGCGAGAAGGCTAATTGGTCTGAGGCAATGCCTCGTTGGGGCCTTCCTACTTATGTTCGGTCGGCTTCCTTGAACGAGGTAGAATCAAGCAGACGGAAATCACCGTCAACGGGATGGCAATCATCCAGTACGGGACAACCAAAGTACTTCCCCAAACCCCTTCCGTCCGTTCCGCATCGAAATCACAAACGCCCAGCCCGTTCCAACGCCACCGCCATTTCAATTTTGGATCATTCAGATTGGGCTTGTCTCCTGGAGCCGTTCCCCACGAAGGATAGGCCGACCCGACATCAACATTGAAATCATTGGGGTCGGTGGACTCTTCGTACATCGTATCCCATACGATCATGCCGTTTGACGACAACAACCCGCCCAAAGTGAACAGGACTCCCGCGTTGGTTTTCTGTTTGGAAGCAGGGAACGTGACAAAATCGCCCGTAGTGAAACTTCGTACCCATCCAGACATACAAACAATCGCCAACAACAAAGTCGTCAGCCCGATCTTGCGTCGCCATCCCTGGAAAATATCTGTCACCGTTTAAACTCGTGTGATTGTGGACATCGCTGGCAGGATCAAAAGCTTCAACCGGGGACAATATCTGCACAAACTTAAGAGACTGCTGCTGCAACGAGTGTACCTGCCACATCTCTTGGATGCGGAGTTACGGCCCTTGCCGGAAGTGAAGTCAGGACGACGCAAATGGTTTCGCTCATTGGATCGGCCCAGGCGAGCGTTCCAGTCGACCCGCTATGTCCAAACGTCCTTTCCGAATTTTTCGGTCCGGCTGACATCCCAGTATCGAGACCCAATCCACGCGGAGTCAGACCTTGAGGATTGTGATTTTTCACCATCAACCTTGCGGTTTGTGGTTTGACGATATTACCTCGTTCCTCAAGGAATTCAGCCAGGAATTTTGCCACATCCGGTGCAGATGCGTGGGCGCCACCCCAGGGTGCACCGAGCTTCCTCCAATAGAGACTGTTCCAGTCCCAGTCCTTCGCCGTGGGATTACCACCCCCCGCCTCGGGAGCTGCGAATTCCGTTTGACAGGGTACCATGTCGCCGATCGTGAACCGACCGAGTCCCAATGCAGAATGATTCATACCTGACGGTTGAAATACCGTGCGATCAACGAACTGAAGGATGTCGACACCACTGATCAGCCGAGCAACCTCGATCGCTAGCATAATCCCCATACTCGAATACTGATATTTCGATCCCGGCACGAATTCGAGCGGCGTAAGGATCGTGTTTTCGACGAATTCGGACAACGGTGCATGGTTCTTCCTCAATGTGTTGTTATCGAGTAGTTGATCAGGAAGTCCCGAGACATGCGTCAGCAAATGCTGGATCGTGACTTTGTCACGGCCGTCTCCAGTGAACTGCGGAATGAATTTCTTCAGGGGATCATCGAGTTGAAATCTTTTCTGATCGAACAGAGTCATCAGGGCGGTCACGCAGATCGGTTTGGAAATAGAACCCAACAGGAACATCGAATTCTCGGTCGCCGGACCAAAACAGCGAGTCACTGATGTCTTTCGCTGAGTCACGTGCAACACAGCACTAGTGATCTGCCCGCTGGCAACAGATTTGTCCAGCACGCCGATGGCATCGTCAATCCGTTCCTGCTTCAAAACAGCCAACAAAGGCGATGCCATGCTCGCTGCCAATCCACATTGAAGAAAAGTACGTCGATTCATGCAGATTACTCTACTAATTCAAAACATGGCGGCCAACTGCGTAGTTGTTGCGTGTTTTGGTGTTTGGAGGCTTCCAACTTCAATGCGTGTTGTGCGAGATCGGAAGACGCGCACAATGAGGGGGGGACGTTCGACAGAAACATCCTTGCATAATAGGCAAGTTGCATTCAAGTCTTTACAATCGATCGTTTGCCCGCTGTCCGTGGTCGAGTCTCGTCAATCGCAGGCGGTTGCGATGGCTTATCGGAACGGTGGTCAATTATTCAACGCAATTGAATTTCGCAGGATGTCGTCCCGATATGAAAGTTCTTGTTATTGGTAGTGGTGGCCGCGAACACGCGCTGGTCTGGAAATTGAAACAATCGCCTTCGGTGACTCAGGTGTTTTGCGCGCCAGGTAACGCAGGAACCAGTCTGGAATGTACCAACGTTGAAATTCAGGCGACGGATATCCCGCGCCTGATTAAATTCGCCCAGAAGGAAAAGATCGATCTCACGGTCGTGGGACCCGAAGTACCATTGGTACTGGGCATCGCAGACGAATTTCAGAAGGCGGGTTTACGCGTCTTTGGTCCGTCGAAAGTCGCCGCCGAACTGGAGGGTTCTAAAAAATTCGCCAAAGAAATGATGCGTAAAGCGAACGTTCCAACCGCTGACTTTCGCGTCTTCACGAATTCCGCCGAAGCGATGAGTTACATCGAAGAACGTGAAGCGGGTGATCGCTTTGTCATCAAGGCCGATGGATTGGCGGCGGGTAAAGGAGTGACGGTCTGCTCCAACAACGAAGAAGCACGCGAAGCCATCAAGCGTATGTTACTTCAGCGTGAATTCGGTGAGGCCGGGTTGCGAATCGTTGTCGAGGATCGACTCGAAGGAGAAGAGGCCAGTCTGCTCGCGTTCGTCGACGGAAATACGATTGTTCCACTCGAAGCGGCTCAGGACCATAAAGCCGCATTCGACGGAGACCTTGGACCGAATACCGGTGGAATGGGAGCTTATAGCCCTACCCCGATCATCACAGATGAAATCGTTGACACTGTCGTCGAGAAAATTCTGATTCCGATTGTTCACGAGATGAACAAAGAAGGACGACCATTTCGCGGGTGTCTTTATGCGGGTTTGATGCTGACCAGCCAGGGCCCGAAAGTCCTGGAATTCAACGTTCGTCTTGGCGACCCTGAAACTCAGGCTGTGCTCATGCGATTGAAGTCTGACCTGGCGTTAACGATGTTTGCGGTTGCTGACGGCAAGCTGGATCAGATTGAGCCTTTGGATTGGGACCCTCGCCCATCACTCTGTGTGGTCATGGCCTCAGGTGGCTATCCTGGCGATTATGAAAAAGGACATCCGATTCGTGGACTCGAAGAAGCGGCGCTCGTTCCTGAAACAAAAGTATTCCACGCAGGGACGCGACAAATCGGCGACCAGATCGTCAATGACGGCGGCCGCGTTTTAGGCGTGACAGCTATCGGTGACACAATTTCCGAGGCAAAACTGCGAGCCTATCAGGCGGTGAAATGCATCCGATGGGATGGGGCGTGGTGTCGAAAAGACATTTCTGATAAGGCGAATCGGTATTAAATTCGTTAGCCCGACGCGCAAGCGAGGGATCTTTTCCCTTGTGCGCTGCTTGAAATCATCGCTCGCGCGTCGGGCTGACGTTTAATGGTAAAATCAATGACCGACGAATCGTCCGAAAAACCTCCTCGCCGCCCTCGTTATAAAGGCAAAAATCCGCAGCAGTTCCACGAGAAATACAAAGAACTCCAGCCAGAAAAATATGCGGACGATGTCGCCAAAGTCGTTGCCAGCGGAAAAACACCCGCTGGCACTCACCGACCGATTATGGTTCAAGAGATACTGAAAATCCTTGCGCCCCGGCCGGGTGAAGTCGCTGTCGATTGCACATTGGGTTATGGCGGTCATGCGAGGGAGCTCCTCGCTGCCGTTCAGCCAGGTGGACGTTTACTGGCCGTTGATGCCGATCCGGTGGAACTACCGAAAACTGAGGAACGGCTTCGTGCGCTCGGTTTTCCCGCTGAATCGCTGATCATCCAGCGAATGAACTATGCGGGCATCTCAAAGTTGATTTTATCCGAATCACCGGAAGGGGCCGATGTGATCCTTGCCGACCTGGGTTTGTCGTCAATGCAGCTCGACGACCCGAATCGCGGATTCACATACAAAGCCGACGGACCGCTCGACATGCGGTTAAACCCCGAGCATGGTCAACCGGCTTCGGTGCTCTTATCAAAGCTGGACGAAAAAGAATTTGCTAGATTGCTGGAAATGAACGCCGACGAGCCACAGTCGGTGAAACTCGCCAGCGTCATTTTGGAAGCACACGAGAACTACCCGTTTAAAACAACAACCGATCTCGCCAATGTCGTGGCTGACTTCGTCAAAAATCAACGAAACAAGGACGAAGACGACATCAAACAATCGATTCGCCGAGTCTTTCAGGCCCTGAGAATCGCCGTCAACGACGAGTTCGGCGCATTAGACTCGTTCCTACGGCAACTTCCCGCCTGTCTGAAGCCTGGTGGCCGAGTCGCCATTTTAACATTCCATTCCGGCGAAGACCGCAGGGTCAAGCGAGCCTTCAAGGACGGCCTGCGAGACGGAATTTTCTCTTCGATTGCCGAAGACGTCGTTCGACCATCACTGGAAGAACAACGTGCCAATCCACGTTCAACTTCGGCAAAACTACGTTATGCGATCAGAAGCGAAGTTATTTAAGCGTTTCCAAATACGCGACGAGATCTAGGAATTCATCTGCCGTCATCGATTCATGCAGTTTTTCGGGCATGATGGATGTCTTCAGTGGAGTGCGAGACTCGATTTCTTTGAATGGAACGAAGAAGACTTCGCCAAGGTTATTTCCCAGCCGCAGATCGCCGTTAACTTCTTCTCCCAGCAACATCCCTGTCAGGACCTTACCCGCCGTTGTTTCGATCGCCCACGTCGTAAACTGTGGTGGAATCTCTTTACTCGGTTCGAGAATCGATTCGGCGAGTTTCTGACGGCTCATTGTTCGGGCGATGACCGTCAGGTCCGGGCCAACTTGTCCGCCTCGACCGCCGACCGTATGACATTTGTAGCAACCAGCTCCGTTGGTATGGAAAAACGCCCGTCGACCTGACTCGGCGGAATCGTTTGAAGTCGACGAATTGGCTGCTGCAGTGAGCTCGCTAAGAAGTTGGCTGGGCGGTACAGGGGCACGTGAGCCAAGGGCATAGTCTAAAGCGCCGGCCAGTTGCTTACGGACTGACTCCGGTTCGTTTAGCAGATTCGATAGGAGCTGTTTAAGTGCGTCTGGCCCGCGGTCGTTTCGTGGCAGTTGAGTCTGTTTTGCCGTGACAGAACTGCGAAGTGATCGAATGGCTTCGATCCGTAAAGGAAGATTTTTTTTATCTGATGCCAGAGAGATCAGTAGATCAAGAGTCGCCGGGTCTGGTTTTTGTTGAGGATTCACGCTGGCAAGTCCCGCGACAGCATCCGCGCGAAGGTTGACGTCGGCTGATTCATTGGCCGCGATGCTTCGCAGCAATTCGTCCCGTTCGGGAATGAGTGAATGTTGTAATGTTCTGACTGCTTCACGCTGCAGCCCTGGATCATTTGTTGCGAGCATGCCGCCAAGCAACTTGGAATCAAGCTCTTTTTGTGTTGGGGATAGCATTCGCAGTGCTATGGCGCGCAATGATGCTGGACGAGCCAGATCGTTGACAATCGCGAGGATGTAGTTTGACGGAGGAGTCTTTTCAAATTCAGCGGGTGGCTTGCCATCGAACAATGACAAGGAGGCAAGGCATGCCATGAACAATTCGGTCGTCATCGGTTCCGATGCAAGGACTTTTTCAACTTCGGGCCGAAGATCCCTTAACTTCTCTTCGCCAGCCCATTGAACGGCCAGGCGACGGATCGCCGGCGAAGGGCTGCGCAGACCGAATTGAACGAACGATTGATCCTTGGCAAAGCTTGTTCGAGCAGCCAATAAGATCGCGATTTGCCGGAGCTCGAATTGACGGTTCTGAGATCCCGATTTTGTCAGGGAAAGATCGCTGATCTCGTTGAGAAGTTTATGAAGAGATTCGGACGTCGGTTTCAACTCGACGATTTGATTGATCGTTTCAGACAACTGAAACGAATCAGACAAGTCCAGACCTTCCATGAATGGAAATTTGTCACGACCCGTCGCTGTAACGCCAAAAAGCGAGTTGACCACTTCATACATCCGGCGAGAGTCTCGTTCTTTAACGGGAAGGTGTTCGATGCTTCCGAACGCCGTTCGGCCTTCTTCGGTTGAAGCCAGCAACTTTGCCGCGAGCCGCCGCACGTTGAGCACCGGTGAGTCGAGTCGGCTAAGTAATTCTTTGGGCGGGGTTTCAGGGTTGACCGTTAGTGCCGGAGTGGCCGATCGCTTTGGCTCGTCCTTCGCGGAGACTCGCCACACACGGCCTTTGCCATGAAGCTTGTATTCCTTGGAAACCCAGTCGGTGACATACATCGAACCATCGGGAGCAACAGCCAAACCGACTGGCCGAAAGTTGTCATCCCCTTTGATGATCGGTTGTGGGATAGACTCGAACGAAATCCCTCGCGGCTTCAGCACGAATTTGTCGATACGATGATCGCCCCAGCTTCCGACAAGCAGAGTGCCTCGATAATCCTCGGGAAAGCCGTCCGACTCATAGCTGACGATGCCCGAGGGGGCTTCGCCGGTTCCTGAGATCATCGGCAGCGTGCCGGGGATTTCGCCATTCCAACTCGTGAAGGGATGGGTTCCCTTTCGACCGTTGCGAAATCGATAGCCATAGTCGCCGCCATGAATGATATGCAGTAGCCGGCAAGGCGGTCGGCTGTCGGGATCGTTGTCGAGCGAAAAGAGTCGCCCGAATGTGTCGAAACAACTGGCATGAGGGTTCCAGAAGCCCGTCGCCCATTGCTCGAGCTTTGATCCATCGGGTCGACATCGATAGATGTTGCCCCCTTCGCCGCCACCGGACAACGTTGTCCCATCGCTTCCAATGATCTTGTAGTCCGCACCCAGATTCTCGCCGAATCCGAAGTACAGGTTGCCACGCACATCAAACGCAAACCCGGCCAGTCCGTTATGTGGGTAATTACCAGTGGTCTCAAGGCGGACAAGTGATTTAACGTCATCACATTTCAAATCGCCATCTCGATCCGTGCAGAGAAAAACCTCACGCCGAGTCGCGATGAAGATCTCCATCGCAGGTTTCTTGCCGTCCGAATCGATTTGTCTGGAATTGTTCTGACGAACCTCTTCCGGTGTCAGGCAAAGGTCGAGCCAGACCGGTTTGACGGCGATACTCATCGAATGAGTCAGTCCGTCCTTGAAGACCACGATCTTGTCGGCTTTGCAGTCATTGTCTGTATCGTGCATGACGAGGATACGATCGGTCGGATGTCCCTGATATCCTTCGGGTGGAAAGTGCGTATTACTTTCGATTGCCCAGACCCGGCCTGAGGCATCGACATCAATCCCTGTCGGTGTGACGATCTGCGGTGATTCCGCAAATAGTTCGATCTTGAGTCGAGGGTCCATGACGCGCGGAAGCTCGTCGGCGGCTGTCGCCGTGAACGAGACGTTACTTAGCTGAAAAACTCCGGCGATCAAAATGAACAACGCGAACCGATGGAATTGCATGTCGAATCCTCAAGGCTTGTCTTAGGCGATCAATGTTTAACGCTTGGTGTCGCGGCGAGCCTGGTTGCGTTTTCCGCTGGCTGAGACATGGCCGCGTACTCGCGAATCCTTGCCGCTCATTTTGATCCTGGTCTGTTTCGCGGCAACGCTTGCACTCTTTGTCGGAGCTGCAGCGCTCTTCGGACCCTTCACCTTCGCCAGCGTTGACGGTGCTCCAACAGGCTTTTTCACCGCTTTCTTGGCTTTAACAGACTTCTTGGGTAGAGCCTTGGCTTTGGCTGCCGGAGCTGCCGTTTTCTTCGCGGGTGCGGCAGCGACCGGAGTGGTAACAGCCTTGGCGACGACTGCTTTTTTCGGGCTTGCTGGCACCAAGTCTTTCAGTTGTTCTTTCGTTCGAGCTCGGACAACTCGCTGGGCTCGCACCCGTTGTTCCTTGGTCGGAGCAGGAGGAGTCGATTTCCTGGCACCTGCGGCGGGTGATGGATTCGCCACAACTTTCTTGAGTTGTTCTTCGAAGCGTGCCAGAGCGGTCGCGAAAAGTTGACTCTTCTCCTGGCTTCGCTCGTTCTTGTTGTTGACGCGGGCCGCTTCCTTTTTCTGGACCTCACGACGCTGACGCGTGAAAACGTCATTCCATTTATCTCGTAGTTCTCGTGCCAACACGATCTTCTTTTTCAATCCTGCGGCATCGTACTTTTCGAGTGCTGTTCCGTGGCTGGAATTGATCAATCGCAATTCGGTTGTGGTACACAGCGATTTCGCGGTCGCAAGTTCTTCCTTGGTGATTGGCATGCTACTGTCTTTCGTCCTGTTGAGGTTGGTGCGGAAAATCCACGAATTTGTCATTCGTCATGAACGATAGGACTCTTGTCGGCCAAGAGTTCCATCAGAGTCTCTTCGATGTTCTGGCAGTATTTGTCGAGAGGCAGATGATTGACGTTGTCGGTGGAGAAAGGATTCTGGAGTTCCGTTCCGATTTCATCAAGGGCCAACATCGGAAAGGCAACGAATAATGTGATCAATGGTGTCAGCCAGGTCACCTTCTGAAGGATGCCAAACGGGAACGAGGCCAGGAACATCACAAGAAACTGTCGAATCAGGATTGTATATGCCTGAGGTACCGGAGTGCTGAGGATTCGTTCGCATCCACCAATGTTGTCAATCAACGTGATTCGGTCTCGTTCCATCTGCATCAGAATGGGTGGAGGAAGTTGACCAGCAGCCTCATTCAGTAAGTCCGCGATCTTGAGTGCGATGGCCACAGGTCGATGCGTCGACGTCATCAACGTCGCTGTGGCGTCAGTCCCGATGAGATGGTCTGCTTCAGGGAGTTCCAAGTCCCCTCTCAATCGACGTCGCGCAGCATGGCCAAACAAGGCAATCCAGCCGATGATCTCGGCTTTCCATTGGTCATTTGCGCCGTAGGCGATGGCAGCGGTCGCAAGGCTTCGACTTTGGTTCGTGATTCCACCCCAGAGCTTACGGGCATCCCACCACCGTTCGTAACCGGAATTTGTCCGCAGTACCAGGAATACACCAAGTGCTCCTCCTCCGACTTCATAGGTGGTGACCCCGATTTCGATGGGAAAATGAGTCATCCAGTCCAGGATGAGAGCAAACACGGCGATCACGACGAATGGAATTGTGGACCGGACAACGTGCCAGAAATAATGCCGCCATAAACGATCGCGGGGGAAAACGTCAGCCCACAGGCCAGTGTCAGGGAATAGAGGCATAAAAGAAAAATCCACTCAACTCTTTTTGGATGATGACTTCTTTTTCGGCGTCAGTTGCGCGATCAGGCGTTCTGCCGACTTGTCGGTGATGGCTTCAAATTTACGTCGCCCCCGTTCGTAGAAAAACATTCCTCCCGTCGCAATCTCAAACCACCAGCCGTAGATCCGAAGTGTCCCCTCTCGAATCCGTTCTGCAACGATTGGATAGGTATGCAGATGCTCGAGCTGAACCAGCACATTGAGCTGTGACAATTGATTATGACGCTCCAGCCGTTTATCAAGCGGCCCTTCCTGATCCAGTCGAAAGACGGCCGACGTGGCGTGATGCAGCCATTTCTCGAGGTTCGGGGCATCAGGGGGCGTTGTGGCAGACAAGGCGGCTTTCATCGCACCGCACTCCGAATGACCGCACACCACAATATTGCTGATATTGAGCACGAGGACCGCGTATTCAATCGCGCTGGCCTCAGAAACATCGCCAATGGATTCTCCGAAGACTGTTGCGGGCGGAACCAGGTTGCCGACATTTCGCATCGTAAACAAGTCGCCAGGATCGGTTGAGACCAGCAAGTCGGGTACGACCCGGCTGTCCGAACAACTGATAAAGAAAGTGTCGGGCGTCTGGCGATTGGATAACTCTTTGAACCGATCAACGTACTGAGGCAACAGACGAGAGCGAAAATCGACAATACCTCGAATCAGCTTTTCCATTGGTCGTTCCCTCGAAATGAAAGGCGAGCGGTGACGCTGGCGCAATTCTGGCGTCAATCCGTCCCCAGTACAAGCCAACTCGTCGCTGGTATATCAAGAACTCTTTCATGACGGTTATGCTGTCGCCATAATCCAATCCAACTAAGCCTGTAGTCACTCGATCGTCTCATAAGAACGAATTGCAGGTGTCATGGTTAACGCAAGGAAAATCCCATGGAATTGATGAGTGAAAGCAGCGGCGGCGTTTCAGTCAGCCGTGTCATTTCGTGTATCGTGCCTCTCTTGATGTTTTTGTCGAACGGGTCAGCAAATGCGGCGGAGAATAATCCTCCCAAGCCGATGAATGTTTTATTCATCGCGATTGACGACTTGAATCACTGGGTGGGCCATCTGGGACGCAATCCCCAGGCCAAAACTCCGAATATCGATCGACTGGCCAAAAGGGGCGTCACGTTTACACGAGCCTACTGCGCTGCACCGGTGTGCAACCCTTCGAGGGCATCTCTGATGTCCGGTATGCGGCCAGGCACGACGGGAGTCTATGACAACGGACAAGACTGGGTCCCCGTAATCTCGGTCAAAGACACATTGACGACGCAATTCCTGAACGCTGGTTACGAAGTCTTTGGCGCAGGGAAAATCTATCACGCGAGCGTTCATCGGGATGGGGAATGGACGGGTTACCTCGAAGATCGTCGAATCAAGCAGAAGAGGTTGCTGGCTCATCCGTCGGCCAAAGATGATGGTGTTGGCGGGATCGCCTTTAAACCGCTCGTTGACGACGCGCGGCTGGCTGACGATGTCACAATCGATCACGGGATCACGCAACTTGAAGCCCCACACGAAAAGCCATTCTTTCTGGCGCTGGGGCTTCATAAGCCGCATATGTCGTGGGATGTGCCCAAAAAATACTACGATCTGTTTCCGCTCGAATCGATTGAACTTCCGCCGACAACTGACGACGATTTGAGCGATGTGCCGGCGGCTGGCATTGCCATGGCAAAGCCGAACGGAGATCACCGTAAGATGCTTAAATCGGGGCGCTGGAAAGAGGCCATTCAAGGCTATCTCGCCGCGATCGCGTATTGTGATGCACAGGTCGGTCGATTACTGGATGCGTTTGATCGGTCTCCCTGCGCTTCGAACACAATGATCGTTCTCTGGGGCGATCACGGCTGGCATCTCGGCGAGAAAGAACATTGGCGGAAATTTGCTCTTTGGGAAGAATCGACGCGGACCCCCTTTATCTGGGTTGTTCCAGGAGTCACAACGCCCGACTCAACCTGCGAACGGACAGTGGATTTGACGAGTGTTTATCCCACGATTTGCGAACTGGCAGGATTGCCAATTCCAGCTCATGTCGAAGGGAAAAGCATCAAATCGCTTTTAGTGGATTCTCAGGCCGCCTGGGATCATCCCGCCATCACAACGTGGCACCGCAACAACCACGCAATTCGCACCGAGCGTTGGCGATATATTCGTTATGCGGATGGGAGTGAGGAACTCTATGACCACGACAATGACCCATACGAATGGAAAAACCTCGCGAACGACTCCGAGCTGCAGGTGACGAAAGATCAATTAACGTCATTTCTGCCTCAACGTAACGCACCAGAGCTTCCTCGAAACCGTAACGATGGAGAATGAATTGCTGCTCCCACTGGTTTGCCAGGGTTTCTGGGCGCGATCGGAAACTGGCCGTGAACTCGAAGGGGACAACAACGCGCCACGTTAGAGGATCTTGAGCGGTTTTCGAGTTCGTAACCCGAAAAGTCAGTTGCGTGTCGTGCGCGTTTTATGAATCCTCTTCGACAATCGCTTCGATACGCCCGGACCGTTTCGCTGCTTCTAAAGCGGCATGATCCTGTTCAATCTGATCTGCGTAGGCGAACGCGAAGTCGGTCATGGCGAGGTCACAGTTGTCGCCGGTACCGAGGTAGCCGCTGATCAGGGCCGAATCGCCTGACGTCGCATGAGCCCGCGCCAATGTCCATCCGCAGATGTCGGCATATTGTTCCATCTCTCCTGCGGTGAAATCTTCAACCGGCATTGAGAACTTCATGTCTCTTCACTGGCGTACGTAAAAGTCGCGGCCGTTACGGGATCGCAACCAACCGAGGAAAATATCACTGGCGGCCTGGACCAGTCGTTGTCCCACGACAACACGTTTTCCATGATTATCGAAGGGACTTTTGCCCGCATGGGGTTCGAGAACGGACTGCCGAGCTTCTTTGACCTGCAAGAGCAGAGGGGTTTTGTCATCACAGAAAAACAGTCCTACGAAGCAGCGTGTCGCGACGCTGCCGATGCCGACGACCCGCAGTGCAAAGTCTTCCAGGCGATACCGGTCGAACAAAAAACGACGTTCGTCTGGTAATGAGTTTCGATAGTCGACAATCCCTTCACGCACAATCTCTAACGCACCTTCATCGGTAATACGTGTCATCACAGGGGGCTCTTCGATAAATCGATGTTGCCCGAGCTGCTCTTCGGTGATCTTCGGAAACAGATTCTCGGCGACGCGTGATTCTGCCTTTTCGGCGATCTTCAACAGGCGATTTCGCGATTTGGCATCCGGCGCAACGCGGATCAGATCTTCGACACTGATCTGGTAATACCAGATGTCCAGGGGACTCAATTCTGAAAAATCCTGCATGTGTTTCCGGTACGAGCGCCCGCAAGCGACGACGATATCATGTATGCGTCGATCAGAAATGCCGTTCAAACGTGAGGCGGTGACAAAGCTTGTGGTCAGTCGTTTCAGGTCCCATTCCCAAGGGGCGGGAAGCGTCTCATCAAAATCATTCAGATCAAAAATCAGGTTCCGTTCCGGCGTGGCGAAAAGGCCAAAATTCAAAAGGTGGCAGTCACCGCATGCTTGCACCTGGATACGAGTCACCGGAGTTGAGGCAAGGTCGTGTGCCATCAGAGCGGGCGAACCACGCAGGAAAGTAAATGGATTTTGCAGCATACGTCCGAAGCGGATCGGAACAAGTTCCTGCAATCGTCCCCGATTACAGTTCTGCAGAATCTCAATGGGATCACGATCAGTGCCGTGCGACCATGACCCATGTGCTGCGCGGGGAACTTTCTCGCGAAGTGCTTTCCCCGCTGCCATTCTTTCGCGGATCGAGATTGACGTCATAGCACCATTTTCAGATCACTTCGTTAATTGAAAGTACCCAGCTTGTGATTGTGACCGATCTTGAAAACGTTTTTAAGTGATAACTCGGATGGATCGTGACCACTTTTCGGCAAATTCTTCTCGAGCGTACGATTCTAGAAACCCACAGGTTTGGCAGCGGAAAGTGCCAATGGGGAGTTTTTCGTTGGCCAGTTTTAGTCCCCTGAAAAAGTGACTCACCGGCTGTCCCATGATCCGTTGACCTAATGTAAACTCCTCCGTGAATCGTCTCTATCACATATCCCTGAACCATTTCGCCTTGGCATTTTGGGCATGTTAACACTGTCTTACTTACGGAATTCTTCTTCTACATGTGAAGCATGTCGAGATTTTTGCGCCAGTTTGAAATCTGTCGCTTTGGCACAAATCTCAAATGCCGATTCATCGACGAAGCATTTGCAATGAACGCTTCAAGATAGCAACTTGATCAACAACCGGTCGTAGCGAGAGTTTTCACTTTGATCACGGGTTTTTTGTCGATGGATGAGGTTCGCGGTAAGGCTGATTGTTTTCATAATTTTTGAGTCGACTACGCAAAACCTTGGAATAGGCCATGTTCTTAGCATCATCCGCTTGCTGTATTGCTCGCTTAGCCGTCTCAATCGCTTCGTCAAATCGACCCGAATCCGCATAGGCTGCAGCGAGCACATCGAGAAACTGTGGTAGGTTTCCTCCCATGGCTTCGCATGCTTGTTCAGCGAGACAAACAGGCCAGAAATTCGCTCGGTCACCTGGATTCGGGCTGGTCGACATCCGCCACGCCCGAGTTGCAACGTTGAGCGGCCATTGCGGCCACCGTTTGACAGCGGAGGCGTAAATTTGACGAGATTCTTCAGTTCGTCCGATTTTTCCCAATGCATGTGCGAGATAGAACTGATAGGACGATGTGGAGGAAGAAATCTGAGCGGCTCTCTGGTAGTCGTCTGCCGCTTCTTTCCATTTTCCTTGAGCAGACAGGGCTTTTGCTCGATTGCTGAGAACATCAGCGTCGTTTGGATGTTCTGCCAGAGCTTTGTCGAGTCCCTTTACGCAATCTTCATATTCGCCGCAATCGGCCATCAACATGCCAAGCATTACGAGAGTTTCACAATCGGATCGATCTTCGTTCTCAATTGCAGTTCTTGTCAGTCGAATCGTCTCGGCTTTGTTTCCATCGTTCAGATAAA
Source organism: uncultured Schlesneria sp. (assembly GCA_903858935.1). Classification (GTDB taxonomy): domain Bacteria; phylum Planctomycetota; class Planctomycetia; order Planctomycetales; family Planctomycetaceae; genus Schlesneria. The sequence goes on from CAIOKO010000199.1 coordinate 19,879, forward strand.
ACTCGGCGAGATGAAAAATCGCCAACGAGTTGTTGGGGTCCAGGCGATACGCCTGTTGCCAAAGGGATTGGGAATTGTGCCAGACAGGGATCTGTCGGATCGTCAAAAAAGCACAACTTGCCAAAACAGTCATGATCAAACCGATCGAAATCAATTTGCCACGGCGTGTTCGAGCCAGAAGATCGCCACCGAACCAGATCACCGCCAGGAAGAGGCCGATTTGCGAAAGGTACATATACCGATCAGCTCGCGCGTGGTGCCCCACTTGAAATATTCCAATGACGGGAACGAGCATCCCAATAAACCAGAGCCAGCCGACTACCAGGTAGGGACGTCGGGTTCTCTGCCAGATCGCTAATACCGTCAGCGTCGTCAGCACCACGGCGGAAAGAAGAACTTGAAAACCGGGGATTGCATGGCGAGCATAATAAGGCGAAAGATCGCCAGGCCAGAATGTCTGATACACGTAATAGAGATAGCTTGTGGCGGCATTATCAATGCGGTCCCATAACGGAATTCGGGACAAGCTTTTGATTGCGCTTTTCTGGTACTGAATCGTGATCATGGAATTGACCGCCGACAAAGCCAGAAGAGGGATTTTTTCGATGAAAAGTTTCATCATTTGCGGCAGCTCTGACCTGGAAAGACTTTTTAATCGGGTGAGAGGCCAGTAATCCAGCAACAGCAGAACGCACGGGGTCGTAACGAGCATCGATTTCGAGCAGAGTCCTAATTCTAATGCGATGACAATCAGCAGATAACGAGTCACCGACGGGGCGCGAACGTAGTGCGTGTAGGCAAGAAGTGTCAGGCAAAAAAAGAAGCCGCTCAGCAGATCCTTGCGCTCTGAAATCCAGGCGACCGATTCGACGTGCATGGGGTGAAGCGAGAATAAACCAGCGACAACCAAGCTGCGAACCAGATTTCCCGTTAAAGATCGGATTGCG
>CAIOKO010000200.1 GCA_903858935.1 uncultured Schlesneria sp.
CCGGTTCGCTACGCTCACCTGCGCGGAGCCACTGCCCCAAATCGAAAGAGCGGGCGCCTGGCTGTCGCCAGTCTCTCTAATTAAATCCGTTTTCTGGTCTAGACAATGGGGTCCACCGTACTCGTCTATGAGAAGATAAACTTCGGAACATGGATTTTGATCTTCTGGAAGTGCATCCCGGCGGATTCCAGCCTTCCTAAGTTTCTTGGCTCGCTCGGCGGCTTCGCGGAATAATGGAATAACTTCGTCAAAGTTAAAGCTACCCTTGGTGTAATTCGGAAGGTACTTCTCTTTAACCATTTTTATCGTCTCATCGCAATTTGCTGTTGGAGTACCGATTACTTTGCCATGAAGGAGAACCCAATATTCGAAACACATCGTTGAGACGGCCAAATTAATCCCGCCTGATTTCTCTGCCACGACTCTGGCGTCCTTGACCTTTTGGCCGTAGTCCCCGTCAATCACGCACCATACCCTTTCGAACGGTTCGGTACCACTTTCAGGACTCATCGACAATTTCTTGGTTTCGATGGCTTTGGTGACAACCTGAATAGGTTGGGAACGACCTCCACTGGGAACAACCTTAATAGACGTTGCCGAAAGGTTGAGAAATTTCTTTAGTGCCTCAAAATAATTCGGAGCAGATTTGTCGTCTTCACATACGATTAAAAAACGTTTAGCTGTTTCCCTTGTCTCTCGCTTTCGCCGCAATTGGTCCAAAAGATGACTAACTTTCTTTGACTGCGGCTTCGTCGGTTTTTGAGGTCTACTCATAACGAAATCTTCTCCACAGACGGAAGTGCACCGTAAAGCCCCGACAAGTACCTCTTTCGAATATTGTGTACGCCTCGTGCTTCCTCTTTAAATTCTGTCAGAGAATAGACTTCAGTGGCACCTTGAGCATCTTTCTTCGTGAAATACACCTGATCGCGACGAAGCGCAGGTGGAAGCCCATCCTGACTTTCAAGAAGTCCAGTGTCATGAGTTGCAAAAATGAGCTGAGATCGCACTTTCTCAGTGGATGGCTCGTTGACCGAACGAACAAGTCCATTCAACAACCTTGGATGAAGGCTCGCGCTCAGTTCATCTGCAAAGAGCGCAATTTCTTGATTCGCCAATGCCCACCAGCGACTCGCAATATTAAATAGCTTTTTCGTCCCAGCCGATTCTTCCCCGAAACTGATCGTTCCAGACTTAGCACCGTTGTGAAGGAATTCGACGATAACTCTGGTATCCGGAATTTTCCCTGGAAAGCCGCTATTCTCTAGTGACTCCCGAATAGATGTGGGAATTTTGAAACTTTCCCGACGAGTGCGAACGTCAGAAATTCCAATGTCTGCTGCTCGAATAAGGTGTCTCATAATCCATTCACGATATTCCGGATCGTTGGCGAATTTTTCATTCTCGCTCGACTCATCACCAAGTTTTATCACTTCCTCGGCTGCATCACGGTAATCCTCGTGATGAGTGGCATTTCGAATGGCTTTGTAAAAGAGATTTACAGAGCCTTTTCCGTTACGCGGTCCATGCTGTGCCAACTTCGAAAGCACGGCAACGTTTGGCTGCATTTCGCTGACGTAGAGTCGATTTGCCTCATTGTCAGAAATCAGCTGACCTCGAACTTCCCCTGACGCATGGCGTTCAATAAGCTTATGTTCTCCATCCGCGTCAATCAGTGTCATCAATTCAGTTTGGATTGCTTTTGATGTAAATCTAATCTCGTACCTCAAAAGCGATTTTTTGAACACGACGTCACAGCCGAGTTCTGAAGGCGCGGTCCTCGTTTTGTCGTCGAGCAAGAACGGTTCGTAGGGCCCGATCTTTTGATCTGGCTTAGACCTAGGACTCGACTCAGTTGCGAGCCATCGCAGCGCCTTCGCTGCAACAAGCAAACTTGATTTTCCTGATGCATTTGGACCGTAGACGCCTAAAGTTCGCAGCAAACGCAAAGGTTCAGCCATACCCGAAATGGGGACGGCTATCGTTCCACGGTTGCAGTCCTCTTTTCGGGTCAGATCAGCCGCCACGAGGGAAAGCTCAAACGGTACTTTGATTGAGCGAAAATTGCTTCCAAACAGCCTGACAAGCATGCCAACCTCATCAAACGGTATGCCAAAAAAACGTCGCGCAGGAAAGCTGCGCAGCGATATCCTAACCAGTCATTGGCGGCAGGTCGAGAGAATTGAGAATGAAAAGACAAATCGCCCATCGTCGAATCGATGGCGGAACGTCAATTCATTCGCTCACGACGGAAAGGAACAGCATACACAACAGAAGGCTATTCGAAATGGAACCGTACTTCCTCTCACCTTATGAACCGATCCAAAACCCGCTTGACCTGAACCTGATTCCATTCGGCCCCGCGTCGAGTGGTATGTCCATCGGCATTCAATGCTTCGGCGATTGCTCGCAGGCTCTTTCCGCTCGCTTGAAGTTCCTGCATCATGGGGACCAGATGGACGTAGGCTTCTTCGGCTTTCGCTGTTCGCACGGCGCTTGCTGCAATCGCTCCCTTTTGTGCTGCACTTAGACGGGCTTCTTCGCTTCCTTCCCAATGTCCAGGGCGAGCCGAGCCGAGTTGCACGCCACTGGCTTTCGCTGCTGCCAATACCGCCTTTGTTCGGTCATTGACGGCTTCCGCCACCGCAGGCGGGCAACAAATCCCGAGTTTGCTTGAGAACTTCACAAAGTTTCAAGGAGAACGATTGGATAACCTGGAAGGTTCTTCATCAACCTTTCGTCAGCCGTCACCATTTCACATCCCTCTTGTTCCGCGAGCGCAACAAAAATGCAATCGGTCACTGCAATTCGACTTGCAGACGAGATTTCGACGGCCCTGGCGATAAGAGGCAGGAATGAGTGAAGGACGGGTGCGAATCGAAGAACATCGGCCAAATGCATCTGCGCGTCACCGACAGGGATAATCTTTTGTCTCTCGGCCTTTGTGAGTGCGTGGGCGACTTCAGAGACGAAGACATCTGGGGCGATGACCTCGTGGGTTTGACGAAGAATGGCACTCCGCAAATCTAGTGCTTTCGCAGTACCAGGCTCTTGCAGAACCCACTTCACGGCCACTGAACTGTCGAGGACGAAAATGCTCATTGGTCGCGGAGTTCACGAATAAAAGGGACAGCGACATCCAATAGCCCGACTCGTCTAAACGTCGCTTCTCTCATTCGATCCATGCGTTCAGCAGCTTTACGCATCGCATCGGGATCTCGCGGACCTTTGCCGAGATTGGCAATAACCTCTGAAAGCTCTTGCTTGACTTCATCGGTATCGGTGGTAGCGACGTTTGTGCTCATAAATGCATTGTCGGTGGAATCGAGTGGAAGTCAATTGAAATCAGCAACCACTGGATACGCCCCCATATTAGTCGTCGGCTTCTAATCGGCGCTTTCGTTACGAGCTTCGCGAATGAGTTGAACTCCGATTTCAATCGTCCCGAGCTTCTCACGGATCTCTTCGATAATTTTGTTCCCGCGCATTTGAATACGCTGGTGGACTGCGGGACCGAGAGCCCAGCAAGCGATCTGGTTAAGCAGCGCTTCGGTGTCGGCATCGTTAAAATAAGGGTTCTGGATCGTCATGAACAAATTGTCGGAGGCGCAGTAGCGATCGTCAATGCGATTTAGGAGTATCGATACTCGACGGGGAGGCCTTTCAACATTGGAATAAAAAAAGGCTTAAAGCGAATCGCCTTAAGCCTTTAGATCAAATATGCCCAGGACAGGAATCGAACCTGCACGAGATTACTCCCACTAGGTCCTGAACCTAGCGCGTCTGCCAGTTCCGCCACCTGGGCTGCGGGGACGACAAGAATAC
>CAIOKO010000201.1 GCA_903858935.1 uncultured Schlesneria sp.
ACAGAGAAGCGGGAGCGGAGCGGCCGAATTGCCGTCAGCCGACGTGCCATTTCTCGTTGGGGCGTTGCGAAAAAACAGGACTGGGGCAACGTTCGAAGAGATCGGCTGAACGCCGATCCGCCTGCGCCGCTGGCTGCGGGTTAAACAAAGCAACCGGGTCGCCGGGCTTCCGGCGACCCGGTTGCTTTTCACTTCGAAGCTGGTTTTGGTGAACCTACTGGATTTGACGCGGGGGTCAAGCCCCATATGCTGAAGAACCAGCGTGCGGGAATCGTTGCGTCACGTTCAATCCATCTGGCATCCGGAGACAAATCGGGGATTTCAATTTCAGCCAGGGGCGATCCGTTCGGTGAAAACTCTACTGCCGCCACCAAATCTTGATGACCTTCGCTGACCCCTAATAATTCCCCGCTTGCCACGCTCCAACGAGCAACACGTCCCTGCCTGTCTCCGCTGATCAATGACTTACCATCATCCCGAAAAGTGACCACCGCTGCCGGTGAATTCCAATTCATGGAAACCTGCTCAACACCGGTGCGAAACTCGATCATTGCGATTCGGCCTGATTCAGGAGTTAACCAGTCGCCGGTGGCTACGGCAAGTAACTCGCCGTCAGGAGAAAACCGCACACAGTTCACAGGTCCTAATTCGCGAGGGAACTCGCGGACAGGATGATCGCTGTTCCGATTCCAGACTCTGACAATACCATCGCGACCTCCTGTCACCATCCAGGTTCCATCAAATGAGATATCTACCGATTTCGCCGAACCGCCGGGTATCCGCCAGTCACGAGTCGCCTGACAGGTTTCCGCATCCCATACACGAATCGTCCCCTCAGCACCGATCGTCACAAATTCTTGACTATCTTGAGAGAACGCCATCGCTTGGACTGCGACGTGATTCAGATTGAATTCCCGTCCTGTTTCCAAGTCGAATAAACATTGGTTTGATTGGTTTCCAAACACAACAAATCGTCCATCCATCGATTGCGACCGGATTTCTGCCCCGTTCCACGATGATTGCTTTTTCAGGTGATCCAGCGAAATCGGCATTTCGGCAAGCAGAGTTTCAGACGGCCCATCCGAGCTGGAATCATGAGCAACCGGCCCCAATGGTACAGGCGAAACCGACGTTCGATTTATCGGCTGCTTGATTTCCTGAACAGAGCGAGCCACTGGCGGCCGAGCCGCAAGCCACGACGGCTGAAGGGGTAGAACACACGCCAGTAAAAGGCAAATGATTCGACCGCAATAGCCAAAGTCCTGACGACGAGAACCACGCATGATCCACGTTAAACGTTGGCGAAGAAAGGGAACTTGACCTAAACCCGTGGCGAGTGCCGGCATTCGCAATGGACGCTCCGCGATGAAATCCACGACTTCCAGAATGGCCTGAGCGTACCGTTTTGGAACTTCCGGCGAAGCCGCCACGACCATGGCGTCGCAACATTCCTCCTCGACCGACTCAATTTCGCGACGGGCCCACCAGACGACAGGATGCCACCAGAAGAAACCCGTTGCCAGCAGTTCGATCACGCGGACCCAATGGTCACGCCGTCGATAATGCGCCAGTTCGTGCATCAACAACGTCCCCGTGGCGGATTCGTCAAGCCGATCAAGAAGCCGTTCAGGAAAGATCAAATACAGTGATTGACCGCTACCCCAAAGCATCGGCGACATGACGCCTGGCATCAGCCAGACCGTCGGTGAATAAGATAAACCCATTCGACGCGCCAACCGGTCCGAGAACCGTTGAAGATCGAGACACGCAGCATCGCCGCGTCTCAGCGACCAGCGAAATCTGACGCAGCGAATTCCTTGAACGACGAACCAGACCAAGGCGCCGACCGCCCACACAACCAGGACGGCCGCCATGACCAGTTGGCGAAAGTTTTCACTTAGGATCCAGCCTGCTGCGACCGTTGTGAACGAACTTTTTGAAGTGTTGAATCGCTTATCGATCTCTGCAAGTGTTCGCGGTCGAGATCTCGATTTCACCGAGGCCTGGCTTTGTAGCTCTTCTGGAATAAGCGAGCGACGGGAACCCAGCTCGAGCTGATCAAATTCGAGAATGACCTGGGGCAGCAGTTGTCGAGATGTTGAGACCACCCAGTCACGGTCGATCAGCGGGATTTGAAAAATCGCTGGCGTCACGAGTTTGATCAGAATCAATACCCACAAGAAATGGGTCAGTGCCGGGCGGCGAAAGACCCGCCCGGCAGACTCGGCAATCAGCGCGAGCGGGATAATCATCAGCGCATTGATAAGTGCGATCTCGAGGTACGAAAGCACAGCGCCCTCCGGCCCGAAGGTCTGCGATGTGGATTACGAACGAGGCCGGGAACAACTCTGTTCCCGGCCCAAGACTGTAGATTTGATTATCGACCTTTTTCTCGATCCAGATCATCGAGCAAATCGCGCAGCGAACCAAGTTGATCTTCGTTGAGTTTGGCTTTGACAAGATGGGACAGCAATGGCGCCAGCGAACCTTCGCACAATTTGTCCGCAGTGGCCTGCAACCGCCGACCGATCAGTTCTTCACGATCAATCTTCGGTTCGAACATGTGAGGCCATGGCTTGCGATCACGTTTGACGAACTTTTTCAGTTCAAGCCGCTCTAACAGTTTTTGTACTGTGGCGTAATGGGCACCTGTACCTCCAGGGTAGAGCGTGTCTGTCAGATCGCGGACAGTCGTTCGACCTCGCTCCCACAGCAGGTTGATGACCGCCAACTCCGCGTCAGTAATGTCTTGCGGTGTTCGTGCCATAAGTTTTTTACCCCCCAAAAAAATACTGAATAATATCACTCGACAGGATAAGACGCGATGTCTCCTAAAGTCAATCGTTTCCCGGGAAAGCTTTTGACGATCTTCGGGAAATCGTTGGAGCACGCTGCAGTCTGAACCCCATTTCCACGGGGAAACTTGTTAACAGGGCTTTGCGCCAGCACATGGACCATTTACCAATGCGCTGCAATGCAAATTGCCAGGGCAAAGGCCCGTTAACCACCCCCGCAGGGGGGGGTGGGGTTTGTCTCTACGTTGCCTGGCCACAAGGTAATCGGCCAGTTTGTGACGTCCGCAATCGACTTAGCTGCCTCAAAATCCGGAACAAACAGGAGCACGTCATTTGCCGACAACTCCTGTAGACAAACGTCTCCTGCGGTTCGCCATTCTTGCTCAATGGTCCAGTTGATCCCGGAATCTCCGACTGCCAATTGAAAAAACGGACGCTCGTCCTCGGTCAGCGATTGCCAGAGATCCTCGTCACCGTATAGGACAGGCCGAACGCCACGACTCTGCAACCAGGAACGCCTTATACAGAGACCGTACGGCTCAAAATCCCATCGGACGCGATGAGTACGATACCGGTGAAGTGCAGGAAGATTTTCGAGAGGACAGGCGGTGAAACTGACTGTTGGGCGGCCACCGCGAATCGTTTTCCCCGAAGCAATCAATCGCTTCTGAACTACAATTCGCCGCAAGGCACTTAACGTCGAATGTTCGGCCTCAGGATGAGATTCAACCAGACTATCGGCATATTGCTCAAACGACTCGTCAGGCCACGGACCAGGACACGCCCGTGTCGTGTGGGCTAAAAACTCCCATCCGTCAGCGGAAGGAAACGGGACAATTTCGTAAATGCGAGGGTGAATCGAACGATCTTTGTTGTCACGTTCCTCGACAATCAGCGAAACGGGGGTAATTGGCCGACATTCTTCCGTGGTCGGTCGCCAGATCTCAGCACCGGCTTTGTGAAGTTCATCCTTGATGACATCGGACTGCAAACCGGGAAGATCGACAAGAACAATGCCGCCTCGCTGTTGCTCGATCCGTTCTTTCAGTAATCGATGTAGATTCCCTGCTGGCCTCAATTGAAGGACATAAACAGTATCTGCTGCAGCGATCAACGCTCGATCACGCAAAGGGATCTCGTCACTTCCATGCTGAGCGACATTCGCGACTGTCCCAGTAGCGCTGGCATCTTGCCGCCGGAAGGTGACATCGTCACCGCTCGAATTGTTGACAGTGGTAACCTCGATTGTCTGGCAGGCAACGTTCAATCGCAGCGCACAATGTCGCACAAAATCGGTTCCCGCCGTCCCGTCAGCCACAACGAGATTTGATTGATCAGTGGCGATTTTTCGCAACGTGCCACGCAATGCCGCCAACCACGACTCGTCTGGAACCACGAGTCGCTTGAGTCGTGACATAACGACAGCAACTGTTGGCGGAGTCATTTACCGATTCCATTTGGCAGTGATGAAACAGGTTTTTTGAAAATCTCGCGGTGGCATTGAATCAGAAGAGAAATGCGGGTTTTGAACACTAATCTGCACTAATTTTCGCTAATCAGAAAACTCAAGATTCTGCTGACCGTTTCCTTTTCCCGGCTTATTCCTGATAGTGCAGATTAGCGAAGATTAGTGTTCGAAAACTCTTTCTTCCTCTTTCAATCTTGTTCAAATGTCATTTCAATCCGAAACAAAAAAGGCCACCTGACGTGCGTAGATAAATCCGCCCATCCACGATGGCTGGTGTTGCGTAGACGTCTTCTTTCATTTCGGTGGTGTGCAGCAAATTCAATTCTTCTGTGGCTGAGACAACGGTCAGACGGCCTGTTTCGTCCACCAGATAAACCTTGCCGTCTCCAGCGACTGGTGATGCGTAATAACTTCCATTCGCTTCCAGACGCAACGGTTTTGCCACCTTGCCAGTATTCGCGTTCAGACACTGCAGGATGCCGCCGTCTTTAATCGTGAATAACAACCCGTTGAACAGCAGTGGTGAGGCACAAAACGGAACTTGCTTGGGATAAGTCCATCGGACATGCGTTTCCGTTGCGTCTCCGACGGCACCTGGCTTGATACTCAGCAAAAGATTTTTTCCCTGATCAAACAGGCTGCGGAAGAGTTCGTATTCCGTTCGAGTCAGATGTCCATCCTTATTACGATCGGCCTGCGAGTACCGTTGATAGACCGGACCTTCACTCAGTTCAGCTTCTTCGATCGTTCCGTTCTGATCTTTGTCCTTCAGCAGAACGACGTCATCAAACGGTTCCACTCGGATTCGCTCAGCCTCATCGCCCCCGGCGGCCCAGCCGGCCAGATACAGATTTCCGTCGACCCCGACAGTCGGAGAACTGACAACGGTGCGAGAAATGCCCCGGACGGTCCAAGCTTCCTTACCGGTTTCCAGGTCATATCCGACAACTCGCAGCGTCGCGGCGACGACGATTTGCAGCCGGCCTTCGTTATTCCACAAAACCGGAGTGCAGGAATTCCTCAGAAATTCGGATCGGTCAGTCTTCCAGATCACGTCACCAGACCGTCGATCGACACACAACAGGAAAGAATCAAGATCATGATCCTGGCAGAGAATCAGTCGCTCACCGACGAGGATCGGTGAGCTGGCCGCACCAAAATCGTTGAGGAACGGCCCCATCAACTTCTTCCAGATCAGCTTTCCGCTGTGGTCGTGACAATACAGGCCACTCGAACCAAAAAAACTGAACACAAAATCGGCGTCAGCACAGGGAGTGCTCTGGGCATAGCTGCCAATGCGATGAATCGATTCCAGCCGTTCGTAGGGGGCTTCGGATTCCCATTGCTGTTTGCCTGTCTGTCGATCCAGCCCGATGGTCAGCAATTTTTTCTCTCGAATCCCCGTCACGAATATTCGGTTCCCGATGACGATCGGTGACGAATGTCCCGGCGGAAGCGGAGTTTTCCAAATCTGATTTTGATCGGGGCCAATTTCCGCAGGCAATTTGTCGCCGGACGGATCAAAGGCCGACCCAGACAGCCCACGAAACTGGGGCCAGTCAGCCGCATCGACGCAGGAAATCCCCAAACCACAAACCAGTGTCAAAAAGATCCCGGTCAGGAACCGACCACACGAAAGAATCCGGGACATCAGCCGACTCCATGAACAGAGATTTCAAGAACAGATGTTCGAAATCAGACATCATCGAAGTCGTTTTGACAAGCATCGCTGGTTTTCAAATTTGCTCCCACTCAGGCGAGCCAGTGTGGAAAGCAAGATAAATTTGAACCAACATCCGATTGCTCTGTGACGTATCAGAACATATCCTCAAGGTCTTGTCGCCGGAACTTGTGACTCGCCTGAGACGAACTCGCGGACTGCGAAGAATGAGCCAACGTAAGGAACTGTAATGTCTCTGGAATTGCGAAACGTGACGAAGACTTACCGCGACCCGAGCGGCGGTCGAGTCCCCGTCCTGAACGTGGCCGACTTCAAGCTGGCGACTGGTGAGCAAGTTGCGCTCGTCGGTTCGAGCGGCGGCGGGAAGACGACGCTGCTTAATATCATTGCGGGAATCACGACGGCCGACGCCGGGGAAGTCGTGATTGGCGGTACGAACATCGCCCGATTGTCAGAACAATCGCGTGACCGGTTTCGAGCCGAGAGAATCGGATACGTGTTCCAGACATTCAACCTGCTGCCCGCTTTCACGGCGCTCGAAAACGTTCTGCTGGGGATGAGCTTTGGCGGTCGAAAAGCGGATCGTGTACACGCCAAAAAACTGCTGGAACGAGTTGGCCTCGGTCACCGATTGAATCACAAGCCATCGCAAATGTCAGTTGGCGAACAGCAACGAACCTCGGTCGCTCGTGCGCTGGCCAACACACCCAGGCTTCTCCTGGCAGACGAGCCAACCGCGAATGTCGATGTCGCCAACCAGCAGACAGTATTGCAGTTGCTCCGCGATTCATGTCGCGAGAACAACGTTTCGCTGCTGCTTGTCACTCATGCTCAAGATGTTGCGGCCCAGTTTGATCGAGTGGAAAAACTCTCGGACTTCAATCGACCGTCAGAAGCCAAGGCGTCGAATTAGTGTCCACGATGACGCTTCTTATTCACGTCTCGTCTCGACACCTAGGTGGTTCGTGCAAAGCCGTTGGAGTCAGGATAACCTGATTAAGTCTCAGGAATGACAAACGCACACCGTCCCCGTGGACAAGCGACCGGTTGAATTAATCATCTTTCAGGGTTGGTTTGGTGAGCGTATTTGCGGTTAGTCGGCCAGTTTTCACAACGCCATTCGGAAGCAGTTCGATGGAGATTCCGTCGCCAACGTCGTTAAAGCAGGAATCTGCCGATTGGATCGATTTGATCTCCGCTTTGGACGAAGTCACGATCTGTGACAGGCAGTCATTTTTTGAGACTTGAATTTCAGTTTTCGCTGAACTTCCGACGGCAATTGGACCAAGCGCTTTTTTGCCCTTATCGGAGATCAACTGAAAACTTGTAATGTCATGGCCTGTGTTGTTGACGACTTCGATCAAGTAACGAGTATGATTGCTGACTTCGAGGGCCGAATCGACAAAGAATAAAGCGGCGGGAAAATTCGCCAGCAGCAGGATGCCAATCGCAAGTTTTCGAGCCCAATTCGTTCGGCTGCTTTTGGAAAACACTAACTCCAAAAGTAACAGAAGACCCCCGCTGAGAAATAGACAGATTCCAATGCCGATTGTCCAGACGCCCGCCAACTCCAGACTGGTCCAAGATGTCATCCGCCATAACAGGTAGATTGACGTCCCGACAATCAGTGGCATCCCCGCGCACGCGATTGCCAGTTTCTCTGGGGTCGACAAGGGGTTGGTCAAGGAATGGTCCCTTCGTGAAATTCGACCTGTACGCCAAGAAAGGAATCGAGGTTTAAGACGTTACGTCCAGGCTCCGCGCGACCGGATTGCTGGGCACGTTGGTTTCATCGATTGCGATTACGGTGAACGTTCGCGTCGCGGAATTGGTACCTGCACCGATCGTGTTGAAGGTGACTGCTCGAAGCGCCTGGCGATAATTTCCTACGTAACTGCCGCCAGATAATGTCAATACTCCGAGGGTCGTATTGAACGCCCCTGTGATTCCCAGTTGGTTTACAAAGGACAAGATATCGTTGCCACTTTGATAACCCGTTGTGATCTGGATGGTGAGCGATAGCAGATTGTTACTGTCGGGATCACTGACCAGAGCCTTGCTCATGATGGCAATTGGACTGGAATTGATCTGATAACGAAGATCCGCCGTATCGTTTACCTGGACCAGCGGAGGTTGGTTCACGGGAACCACCGCCACGTTTTCTGATGCCGACACGGTATAGACGCCGTTACTTACGGTAAACGTCGCGACTCGAACCGCCGATGTATTTGGCATTCCTGCGACATCCTGGTAATCCACCGAACTCAACACCTTGTTCCAACCCAACGCCGGTGCCGAACCCGTGATTGTCAGAGTGGCCGTATGTGCCGAGGGACCCTCTGAAAACGTATGTTGAAAGGCGAGGCTGTTATAAAAACTGAGACGGTCTTCTGCCTGCCAGTTTGTGACTGTCACCGTCGCACTTGTGACTGTCGTCACGTTTGCAGGAGGTATCAACACAAGTGTCGCGGCAATCAACAAGGGGACTGACCCTTGAAGGTAATTCAGGGTACCGTTAACACCCGTCACGAATTGCAAAACAGAAATCTTTTCCGTGACCGAAACACCTTGATATTGATTGTTGACGGTGATCGTGACGTTCCGAGTCACCGCAGAGTTTGTCTGTCCGGCGACATTCCAGAAGATGAGTGACTGCAGGGTTGCCTGGTAGTGCAGGGGAGTCTCGCTGCCGGTGATCGTCAACATCGCCGCGTGTGCGACCAGATCTTCTGTAAACGAATGCTGCAAGGCAAAGTTGTTATCAAAGGCGACGCGGTCACCGTCCTGCCAGTTCGTGAACGACACTTTCGCACTACTGAGGCCTCGGCTGCCTGGGTCCGTCACGACGACATTTGAAGCAATGCCGAGCGTAGAGGCTCCCTGCACATAAGTGCCAGATGCACTCATTCCCGACAGCCCAAGGTGGTTGGAAAACGCGGTATAAAATGTCGAAGCGACTAATTGGTGCCCCGCCAGATTCCAGTGCAGTTCGTCACCATTATCATAGAGTGAGTTTAACTGCTGAGGATTTTTCGGATCGCCCAGGAGCTTGTAAGTGTCACAAAAAGTCATTTGATCAGGATTCGCAGCAGCCTTCGACGCAATCATCGAATTGAGTAAATCGAGCTGAACCTGCATTTGTGGAGTCCAATGTAAAGTCGAATTCGGAATCCATCCACCAAGCGGAGTGACAGAAAACACAACAATTTTCAGGCCGTCGGCCAGCGCTTCATCATAAAGGCGATCCAGAAAACTAAAGGCGGTCGCTGCGTCTGTTCCGTGCCCAATGTCATTAACCCCGGCCAACACCGAGATCATTTTGTACCCGGAGTTTCGAACCTTTCTTGTCCAGACATCATAAACCTGCTGCGACGTATAACCGCCGACACCGAAGTTCGTCACGTTTGTCGTTGAATAATAAGATTGCAGATTGGAAATCCATCCACCCGTCCAATAGGTCAACGAATCGCCCAGGCACGCGATCGGATATCCGCTGACGACGCCTGAATTCACTGTGATATTACGAATCGATGACGGGTTGGTGGACTTGCCATCGTAAAGAGTGATGGTCAACGATTCAGTGAGCGGATTTGGCGTTGGATAGTTCGTTCGAAACGTCAACGATTGTAACACGGCCTCGTAATTGTTGAACGAAGATGTTCCTGAAAGCGTTAGCGTTCCCGTCGTGACATCAAAATATTCTGTAATCCCTGAGATGGGGGTCGCATCGAGTACATCCCGCCCGTTGACATAGTTTCCAGTGACCTGGACCGTCGCCTGAATCAGAGTTGAGCTCGAAGGATCGTAGATCGCTATTCCAGGAGCAATCAACGTGGTATCAGTTCCACCATATGGCAGGGGAAGGGTTGGAACATCGTACAGCGAAAAAGAAAGATTAGTCACCTCCGTATTCACACGCACGATCAATGTATGTGTCCTCGATGCGCCAGTGGGATCGGATATTGTCACCGAAACGTCGTAAACACCGGAGAGGACGAAGGTCATCGTCGTATTTTTTGCCGAGTTCGTATTGTTGTCCGAAAAGGTCACTGGAGCGGGGATATTGCCCGTGATTATCCATGAGTAGGTCAATGACGCCTCACCTGTATCAACATCGTCACCGAGTACCGAGAACGCTCCGGTGGTACCGTAGAGTGGACTATTCGGACCAGATGGCAACTTGACGAACGTGGGTCCGTGGTTCGGACCCGTAGTGAATTGCAAGACCGATGTATATGTCGTCCCCACACCATTTGTTGCAAAGGCAACAAATGAATAACTCGTGCCTGGAGTCAAGTTGCTGATATTGACAGTGAAGAGACCAGTCACTGTTGCTGCAGTGAGTTGCGTGACCCCGACCCCGCTCTGTTGTGGGTTGGAATTAATGCTTGTCATCGAGTACAGGACACCGACCGACGTCAGCGTATTACCACCGTCGAACGTGACATTCCCGCCCAGCGTTACCGATGTGCTGGTGACGTTGGATGACGTTGGAGTCGTTACCGTTGGTGCGACTCCGGAAAGCAGGGCCCGCATCTCAAGCGGTTCAACAATTGCAACAACTGCTTTCGCGGGACGGTAATGTGATCTTCGACACGGCTGAACACGATGGTCACGAGACGACGCATTGGCAACCCGCCAAAACAAAACTGGAAACCAATTCGTCACTCGTTTGGAAAACATCTTTGGAAAAGCCACAGAATTTAGAGCTCTATTAGAAACTGTTACTGTTTATCGTGAGTTGGCTTCCAATCCAGCAGAAAAATTCCCCGACCCCCTGTTCTTCAAGCGGTTTTCAACCAGCATGGCCGACATTGGAAACCGTTGTCGAGAAGAAAAAACCGATTTTTTGGGACCCGTCGGGAATTCCCAGTTGGGACAGTCTTTATACCAAACGCGTTCCGTGCCAAAGGGTTAATCGCCTTGCGACCCACCCCGGGTCGCGTCTTATTCACGTGGATCTACTAATCCTTAAGAAAGTTCTTCTTTTTTGAATTGACACACAACTCCTTTTGTTTATTATATCTGTACTTTTATTTTTTTGTCGCAAATTGAGATAAAGCACCGGGGATTTACGCCACTTGGCTTACCTTGAGATTAAACACGAAACACACGCGTTGGATCTCAGCGCAAATTCCGGTTTTGTGACTTACTACAACGACATTGATCTTTGACATCACGGAAAGAATTTAAAGACGGATCGCCCCCGCAGCCGTCAACAGGAGCGGGCTGGTCCGTTGGGGATCGTTGCTTGATGGCAGGGCGCGGTCGAATTCTTTGAGGTCCACAATCGTGCGCCTCGAAGATTCGACCGCACCCCACGGAACGATTGACGAGTTTTAAGTTGATCGACTTTGGCAAAGTTGCCAAAGTTGCCAAAGTTCGAAACCGCAAAAATGCCTATGAAACAGGGAACTTGTTCAACTTGACCAACTTGGTCAACTTTTTTTGATGTTTAGTGCGTCTTGAAACCGGGCTCAGCGGAAGGCTGGATTGGATGACGTTTACGGAGAACCTATTCGACGAAAACGGTTTTCGCAGAGAAGAATGGGACCTATGAGACTTATGGGTGAGACACTCAGCAGGGGGGGGCGGACGAAGGGGCGGAAACCGACTTCGTCCGCGTTGGCTTGGCGACATGGCATGTGGTCATTTACATCCAGGCCGGTCAAAATCCGACGCGACGTATTTTATTGTGCCAACTGTGCCAAACTTTCTGACATGTGTGCCAACCGTGCCAAGCAATTCGCAGGTGTGCCAAACTTTGTTTCAAAGAAAAATCGAATGGGCTTTGCTTGAACGGGAACCATTTACAGGTCGTATTGGACCCATAGTCCCGAAACGACCGATCTCAGTCGGCCAATGTGGTCGGCCTATGTGCCATGCGTGGGTTAGCGACCTTTGCACACCAGCATGAGAACGTCTTACTCAGAACGTCTTACAGAGTGTCCCGCCGTCGACTAGCAATGTCGTTCCCGTGATGTAACTTCCGGCGTCGCTTGCCAGCAGCAGAGCAGGGCCCGCCAGTTCGCGCGGATCGGCCCAGCGACCGAGTGCGGTCCGTTGCGCGAA
The DNA here is from genome assembly GCA_903858935.1 of uncultured Schlesneria sp. Lineage (GTDB taxonomy): Bacteria > Planctomycetota > Planctomycetia > Planctomycetales > Planctomycetaceae > Schlesneria. The sequence continues at coordinate 12,017 of CAIOKO010000201.1, forward strand.
AGTTTCCAGCTCAGCCGGACTGAGGACACTGGTGGGCAGGTCGGTCAGGAACGGGCCGGGGGCGATACAGTTACAGGTGATTCCAAACGGGCCAAGATCCAGGGCCATCGCGCGGGCCAGGCCGATGAGTGCCGCCTTTGTCGCAGAATAGCTGCTTCGTCCCGACTTGGACGTCAGACCCATGACACTGGAAATATGAATGATTCGACCCCATTTGCGCTGTTTCATCTGAGGGATCAGCGCCCGGGAAAGACTCATGCATGAGGTGAGATTCAGTTCGATAATCCGATCCCATTTGTCATCGTCAACTTCGTCGATCTGCTGCGGGATGTTTGAGCCAGCGTTATTCACCAGGATGTCGACTCGTCCCATCGCTTCAAGAGCCGACTTCGCGAGCGATTCCACTTCGGCTCGATTGGTCATATCGGTCACGAATGAGCGGCCACGAACCGACGTTCCTTGAAGGATCTCAGGAAGAGCTTGATCGAGTTCTTCTGCGTGGCGGCTGCAAATCACGATGTCAGCTCCGGCTTCGGCGAAACCACGAGCCATTGCCTTTCCCAACCCCTTGCTGCCGCCGGTAATGAGCGCGACTTTGCCGGTCAAGTTGAAAAGCGGAGTTGTCATCTTCTGAATTCCTGAACCATCATTTGAGGAGAAATTTTACGTAAATTGCCATTCGTCTGAACGACCGTGCCACTGCATGCCCCCCTTCGGCCATACGTGCCCTTTTTCCTGTCGAAGGGAAAGCCACTGCTGCTCCGAAGACTGCAAAGCAGAAACACAGAATCCGAACTAACGAAATTTGGCAAATTCAGTGGTTCAGAATATCGTAATCATCGCTTTCGTGCGATTTCCGCTCTCAGCATTTCCTTTTGGAATTCTCGAAAGGGAAGTTTGCGGAGGTTTGGATCACTCAATTGCTTGTCCCAATTGTCGATCAGCTGCCTGTCTGTCTTCTGGAAATTCCAGGTCCATTCATGTTTTGCCTGCAGATGCAGCACCGGATCGGTTTCGGCTTTCAAACTGATTGCAAGTGGGAGCAGGCCACGACTTCTCAATTCCTGATTGAGTTTGAGACGTGGGGCAGGGAAGAGCGATTGAGGGTGAAGGACCGAATTGAATTGTGCCATCCAGTCCGCCACATGCAGATATTTTGAAACAACTTCAGGGGTTTCAGGCTGAAAACCCTCGACGACATACTCGAAGTTATCAGCAGTGAGCTTCAATTGCTGTTTGCTGCTTTCAAAGCTCGACGAAAAATCGGGATGAAACTGGAAACGGAGAACTTCCAACGCCTTCCGAGACGAAGCAGAAGATTCCTCAAGCGCAAATGCCAGCCGCTTCTGAGCTTCATCCTCGGCTAATCCCAGGAAGTAACGAATTTCGTCCTGGGTCAGTTCCGAGCAAAGCTGACGACGCGGATTCAGGATCGTAAATCGTCGATGTGCAGGTTCATAGACTGTCACCTCCCTGGCTGGTTCGATGTAATCGTAGACTTTCCCGGCATGAAATAACATCAGGCTGCGAACGACGACCGGCCCCTGGTCGGAGCTCACCGCTGATGACGGCGCTGAAAGGTCACGAATCGTGGTATAGACGCGTATTTCCTGCGCTGTCACAGCATCACCTGCAGACACTGCCAGACAGTTCAGTAGAACGATACAGGCAAATCGAATCCATCGCGTCATCATGTTTCCACCTGAATCCTGGTTCATGCCGTCGAACGGTGTGACCAACTTCCTCGAAGATCGGGATTTTCATCGGGACATATAAGACCGGATTAATCAGCGAACAAGAGGGACCAAGCCCTGAACAACGCGATTTGGACGTCAGCAGCGCTTAAAAAAGCCGTGTTCGGCGAACACTGCCGAAAACATGGCGGATTTCAGTCGTAAGACGAAATCTTGTCTTCAAGGCGGAACAAGGCCTCAACGACGAAAATCAAAAAAGTCACAAAAACCTGATCCGCCTTAGAAGTCTCATTTCCTTACCCTAAAACCAGAAGTTTTCGCGTAAACGGCAAGTCAAAACGGTGAAAAACGCCCAGCTCACGCTGCAAAGTAGCCCTCGTTGATTGAATACCATTGCTCTTGGCACTAAACTGGGACAGCTTGGCTGACTGTAGTGATTAGGAAAACCTGTCGGCAAACGCCAACTCTGCAACGAATGCCAGAGTTCTGATTGACGAAGGTGGTACTTCCACCTGTCGCACTCGTTTCAAAGACGGATCGCGGACGATAAACAGCGCTGGCGAATGGAATTGCCGTCAAGGGTGCTTCGTCCATGAACGATCGACCGGTAGTCGACGCCTTGGAATGAAACGAGTTTTTGTACGGAGTGATTTTATGACGGATCGAAAGAGTCGGGCAGTATGGATGTCCGAAAGATTCTGGCGAAAGAATCGCCTTGCGCACACATTTGCGCTCCTCAGCGTTGTGGCATTAGCCGCGACAGGGACCTTTGCGGTTGAAGAGGCCGCAAACCTGCATGGATTGGGATTGAGCGGGATTTTCCCCTCCACGCCACCTGCGGACCTCAGTGAAGACGAATTTGCCAAACTCGACGGCAATTGGGCCGAATGGTCCAAGGGTGCGGCAGCGACCGTCGCCGATTTCTATTCAAAACTGGAGGGGAGCGATGCTGCGGCTCAACGTCGCGCTCTTGGTGCTCTGAAAGTTAAGCAAGACGTGATACGTCGTGCGTTGAAAGACTCCTCATATCGTTCGCTGTATGGCCCACTCACCTCACTGAACAACAGCTTGAAGCTTCGAATTGATTACGCGGAAGCGGTGCTTGACACTCTCGAAATCGATGGTGGCCGGATTGCGGAAGGCAAAACAAAATCTCGAGCAAGCTCGTTGTTGTCTTCAATCCAGTCATTGGAGAATCAACTGAATTCAATTGGTAACGGGAACCTTTGGCTGCCCTACTTCAAAATCACGGATTTGAAGAACGCTTTGGTATCCGAACCGGATGGCGCGTCAGCAATTGCGGCTGCATCTAAGTCTCAAGCCCTGTTAAATTCCCGAGATTCGGTGCTCGACGAAAACCAAAGAAACTTTACTCATCGCGCGGCATTTGAAAACGTTTCCAATGCACTTGACCAATATCTTGCGGTCGCAGCATGGAAAAATCCGGCGGAAGCGACGAGTAAATTACGAGCTGAGATCAAAGAACTGACGTCCGCACTCGATTCTTATGCAGCGACGGGTGCAAAAGCGAAAGAACTTCGCGACGCTTTTTCTGATGTCCGTTTCATCTCAGCTGATGGCGGTGATCGTCTCGCCTCGGCACTGCAAAGCCGACTTTTCAACTACAATCTTCGAGTTCTGGTAACAGAAGCGTTTCTCAACCGGATCATGTCCGACAGCCGTTCCGTCCAGGGACCTGTCAATGACTTTATTCTGGGAGCACAAGTTAACGGATCGCAAATCACAAATACGACCGTCAATGTCGATCTGCTGCCAAGCAACACCACGGCCCGTTTCGCTTTGCGGCTGAATGGCAACATTCAATCGAACACGGCAGGTGTCACGCCACAAGCGACCGTCTATACGGCGGGAAATCACACCTTTAATGCCGCGAAGGAAATCAATTTCGATGGCTTCAGGTTCATGACATCTCCTGCCACGATTTCGGTGAATCCCCACAATACGACGACCGGTATTGCCACCCAGCTATCGGGCATCCCCATCCTGGGACGAATTGCGCACAGTATTGCTTCTCAGGCAGTTGCCGAGAAAAAGGGACAATCGGAATCGATTGCAGCCAGCCGCGTCCAGGACGGTGTCTTGCCACCGTTTAACCGCGAGGTCGATTCATCATTTGCCACCGCCGGCGATAAGCTCGACCGTGAACTGTTCACGGGACTTCGGGCAACCGGCCTGTTTCCTGATACGTTCACGTACCAAACGTCAGACCAGTTGATGACGGTCAATGCTCGATTGATGTCGTCCCATCAGGTTGGTGCTGATTTGCCGGAAAGCCGCTTGATGGCGGTCACCGGAGCGACCTTGCTTTTGCATGAAACAGCATTGAATAACGCGATTGATAAGATTGGGATTGCCGGTCAGACAGTCACTGAGCCTGAGTTACGAGCGAAGATCGAAGCTTTTTTGAGTAAAGCACTCAATCGCCCATTCAAATTTTCGGGACCTGCGCCAACACAGCCAGTTGATGGCAGCGACGATGAAAAGGCCTTGAATGCAATCATATTTGCATCGGAAGACCCGATTCGCATTCGGATTACGAATGACGAATTGACGATCGTGATTCGCGCTGGTTTCAAGCAAGATGGAAAAGACGACATTCCGATGCGAGAGATCACTGTTCCGATCTCGCTGGAAGCGAGCGGGCGACAGATTATGGCCAAAGCTGGCCAGGTCCTGGTTGCTGCTGCAGACGGCGAAGGGGGCGGGGTCGCGACGAATGCCGTCGTCCGTAAGAAAATTCAGTCAGTCCTACCGGACCGAACTGTTGATGGAAAGGTCGAACTTAAGACTCCATCGAAAACAGTCGTTGCGTATGTTTCGACGCTGACGCTTCTTGATGGTTGGGTTGCAGTCGGAATTGATTGATTCCCGCCGGTGATAAAAGACTCTCGAAAGTCAGCCGAAGGGATGATACCTTCGGCTGACTTCGTTTGTTTCGCTGGAATGGGGGACTTCATGCTGCTCGAATCTCGCCCGGCCGGGTGGTTTACCTCAAATGTTGAACTGCGATTGAATGGCCAGTTGCTGGGGATCGTTCAACATCATTGGCTGAACGAGGGAATGGATCTTGATCTGATGAGACTTCCCGTGCGGTTTGAAAAACCGTCGTGGCTGAAAAGTCATTTCGTGCTGAAAGACGCTGAAGGCAACGAACTCGGCTCCGCGACAGCACTGGGTTTTTTCGGGTCTCATTGGGAGATGGACCTTAAATCGGGACTGGGATCCTTGGAGCGAGCGGGTTGGTTTCAACGGGGTTATGTCTTGAAACAGGGTGCCGCAATCACCGCTCGAGTTGGCCCGAAAGGCTGGTTTTCTCGGGACTGGACGGTCGAGGCAGACGATTCACTTCCGGCTGTCGACGTTTTGCTCGTTGGTTTGACTTACCTCACAATCCGACGTCGTGAATCTCATCAACATTCGGCATCCGGCTGATTGCCAAGTGATTTCTCCGTGGCTCGTAAACGCGCTTCGCCAGTTCCCTCAAGAGAAAACTGGCGAAGTTCTGTGGGTGATTGAATCAAACGAGTCGTGACGCGCGAATTTACTTCTTTTTCAGAAATGGCGTATAGACCTCGCGCAACTTCGCTTCAAGATTGGACGCGTCAAGGCTGGTTTCAGCGACGATGCCATTGGGGTCAAGCAGCCACATCGTTGGCAACATATTGACGCCGTAGTATGCAGCAATCGGCGAACTCCAGCCTCGCTGGGCCCGGCCAGGAAAGAAAATTTGCTGCCAGTCAAGATGTTGATTTTCAACAAAGTTTTCAACGGCCTTTTCATCGGTATCAATATTGACACCGATCACAGTGCAGTACTTTTTGTATTTTGCCGTTACTTCAAGAATTTTTGGAAGTTGCTGGACGAACGGTTGAGCGTTAGATGCCCAAAACACAATCAGAACCATTTTTCCTTTGTAGGCTTTGACATCAATATCATTTCCGTCGATGCCTGGGCCAGACAGATCGAGTTCCTGTCCCTTTAACTGTAAACGTCTGAGAGTTCCTTGCGCCTGCAAGCCTTGTGGAGTTTGAGCAAATTTGGAAGTAATCAACGAATAACAGGTTTTTGCGTCTTCAGCCTGGCCATTGTTTTCGCAGCTTCGTGCAGCGGCCATCAATAGAGGGACTGACCGAGGTGCCTCGTCGGGAAATCGCGTGGCATAAACCTGGGCTCGCTTGGAGAATTCTTTCAGCCAATTGGGATTTTTACTTCCGTAGCGAAGAGCATTTGCATGGGCGAGGTTGACCAGGGTCAATGCCGCCTCAGAGGCAGAATCCGATTTGGGGCTTCGCTCAAAAAAGACTTTTTCTGCCTCGTATAACGCTTCAATACTTGCCGTATCACCCTGTAAAGCCAACTGCAATCGGGCGTCGAGCAAGTTATGAACTGCAGCCGAGAAGATCGGTTCCTGTTCAGGATTCTTGCTGGTTTTCTGAAGACACTCTTCGGCGAGCTTGATGATCTGGAAGTTACGTTCCCTGCGGATTGCTCTCGTTTTCTCGATCTCTTCAGCGAACTTCTTTTCCTGTGCGGGGGTTAGTGGCTGCTCTTCTTCTTCAGAGTCTTCCGATTCGTTTTCGTTTTCAGCTTCGCGTGGCAGCGGCAACAATCGAACTCGCTGAATTTCGTTCAGCAACCATTCAGGTGAACCTTTTTCAGCGACTTTTCGTGGGGCCGGCTCTTCCTCAGCGTCAGGTGTATTTTGTTGTTGCGGAGTTTTCTTTCCGAACAACCCTTTTGGCAGAAGACCTGGGGCTGACTTCGCCGCAGTCTGAGTCACCTTACCAGACTTATTAGGTGTTTTTCCGTCGTCGGGGCCTGGAACGGCGAGTAACGGAAGTCCACCCTTTGTTTCGGACATTTCCACAAGCAACGGGTCGTCCGTGTTAATCTCAGCCACGGGCGCGGATTGAGTTCCACAGCCGGTGAAAAATGCCGTCACTGTTAAGAAACTGTACATCGAATTACGAAAAGGAAATCGCATGACCTCTCCATCCCTTGAGAGACCGAAAAACACGGTCGGACCGAACGAACGATAATCGCATCCAGTATCCGCTGTCGGGTTTTAGGCCAAAACCGGCAAATATTGCAAGATGAAGAAAATTTTTGGTCAGAGTTTTCCGTTTTCCATCAGAATAACGGGCGCCATCCAATCGGAGCTTACAGTGGCGAGGTTACGCAAGGGACGTCACACTGTGCGACAGAAACAAATGATCCTCCATACTGATTCAACTGGAGGGAACAATCGATCGTTTGATTCGATTAGAAAATACGTGAATTCAAGTTTGTTTTTAAACAACAGGATGCTTGTTGAAAAAGAAGATGCCTGAATTGGACGAGTGGACGGTGTACCGGAAATGGATGAAAAGAATTTAAGCAACGATCAGATCCGACTAGCCGTCATTCAACAGTTAGAAGGGCTTCGTCGGACTGGTGTGACTCACTGGAAGCGTATCGAACCGATTTCGCAAAAAAGACCTGCGCCAACTCCGCAGCGACAGACAGATACACATATAAATAAACCTCCGACGGAAAACTCGCCTGAAAAGTTTCCCTCGTTAACTGATTCAATCGCCGTAGCAAACAGTCATTCCGAGACCCGTCCTCTGGTCGAAACAGAGAGTTCCCAATTGGCAAAGAAAAAGAGCGCTCCGCCCCCGTTAGTCCCGATCCAATTTCAACCGTTGGATCTTCCTCTGGCTGACCGAATTTCAGGATTGGCCGCGCTGGCTGAACGAGTCAAAGGTTGTACGCGTTGTCAGGAACTCTCGGCCACCCGAACGCAAACTGTATTCGGCGTGGGAAACCCTCAAGCCAGAATCGTCTTTGTTGGCGAAGCCCCCGGTGCAGACGAGGATGCACAAGGTGAACCGTTTGTGGGACGAGCGGGACAGCTTTTGAATGATATTATCAAAGCGTGTCGAATGCGGCGTGAGGACATCTATATCTGTAACGTGCTCCGATGTCGTCCACCGGGTAACAGGCTTCCAGCTCCGGAAGAGGCATCAAATTGCCGTGAATATCTCGACGGACAGTTGGCGCTTGTCAATCCAGAATACATCGTCTGCTGGGGGGCATGTGCTGCGCAAAACCTGCTTGGCTCAGTGGAAACGATTGGCAAATTGCGGCGGAAGTTTTTTACGTATGGGCGAGCAAAAGTCCTTTGCACCTATCACCCGGCTTACTTAATGCGTAATCCAGCAGCGAAAAAGGATGTTTGGGAAGATATGAAAATGCTCTTTCTCGATATGGGCATTGATTTGACAGCCAAATCGAAGTGAATGTGAACGGGATTATCCCCCTTTTCGCACTCAAAAACGGTTATCATTCGTTTCTTCGCTCAATCAGAACGAGGTCGCAGGGTTGACGAATTTTGACCAGTTGGCAGAAACAATTCCGAGATCTTCTGGTTTCCCGTGCAGGTTGCCACAATCTTTTCGAAAAAAATTAAAGTTCGCCTTCAGACAAAATAAGTTCGAAAGATGAAATCTGATATTTGCAACGAAGAAGGGCATTTTTTGATATACTGTGCGGCATGACAGTTGCCTTTGAAGGTTTAGACGTCGAAATTGCCCTGCATACGTATTTTCTGCCGGTTCACTGAGCGACCAATGCCTTATCTTTAGGCCGTTTAAATGGAGTTCAACGAAGGTAGGGGCAAACGTCGACAATTTCCGAGTCTCCATCAGAAAGACCAGAAATGCTCGCTGCCACCGATTCCTCAATTCAATCAATGCCTGTCGATTTGGCGTTTAACAATTATGAGACTGTCGGTTTTTACGATGAGATGTTTCTCGAAGGTGGGCAACCACGTCCACGCGGCGAATTGCTGGCCTCACGGCTGAAAGGTTTGACCGACGGAGAGTTGATTCGCCGGCAGCGTGTCGCTGACCAGGCACTGTTGAACATGGGGATCACATTTAACGTCTACGGCCACGAAGCCGGTACGGAAAAAATCTGGCCCTTCGACCTGATTCCGCGGATCATCGAGAGCGCAGAATGGCGTTATATTGAATCTGGATTGAAACAGCGGATCAAGGCTCTAAACCTATTCATTGATGATATTTATCACGATCAAAACATTGTTAAAGAAGGAATTTTTCCGGAATACATGGTTCGTTCCAGCCGGAATTTCCTGAAACAGTGTGTTGGACTCAATCCCCCTGGCGGTATCTGGTGTCACATCACGGGAACGGACCTTGTCCGAGACGCTGATGGCACTGTCTATGTTTTAGAAGACAATCTTCGGTGTCCTTCCGGAGTCTCGTACGTTCTCGAAAATCGCGAGGTAATGAAGCGAACATTCCCGCAACTGTTCAACGGCTTGTCGGTCATGCCAGTCGAGGATTATCCCGAGCAATTGTTGAAAATGTTGCAGCACATTGCACCTCCAACGACCGAGGAACCGACCGTCGTTGTGATGACGCCAGGCATTTATAACTCGGCCTATTTCGAACATTGTTTCCTTGCACAGCAGATGGGTGTGGAACTGGTGCAGGGCTCGGATCTTGTCGTGACGAACGGTTTTGTTCACATGCGAACAACACGGGGGCTGGAACGAGTTGACGTCATCTACCGTCGTATTGACGACGAATTCCTCGATCCGTTGACATTCCGTGCGGATTCCACACTCGGAGTCCCTGGACTCATGGATGTTTATCGGGCAGGCCGTATAGCGCTGGCGAATGCGCCGGGAACTGGCATCGCGGACGATAAGGCTGTTTACGCATACGTCCCTCAGATGATCAAATACTACCTCGGCGAAGAGATGATTTTGCCAAATGTCCCGACATACCTGTGTGCGAACGATGAGCAGCGACAGCACGTTCTAGAGCACATCGCCGAACTGGTTATCAAGCCAGCCAACGAATCGGGCGGATACGGTATCCTCGTGGGACCGCGAGCAACCCGTGAGCAGCTTGATAAGTACAAGGAATTAATCTCTTCCAACCCGAGAAACTACGTTGCGCAGCCAACGTTGTCGTTGTCTCGAGTCCCCACGATTGTGGGTGATCGGCTGGAAGGTCGTCATGTCGACCTGAGGCCATACATCCTCTATGGGGAGGATATTTACATTCTGCCGGGGGGGCTGACTCGAGTTGCTCTTGTAAAGGGATCACTGGTCGTGAATTCATCTCAAGGAGGAGGAAGCAAGGACACCTGGGTCTTGAAAAATGGAACGCCCCGTTTGTGACGAGGGTTGTTTGTATCGATCAATACTTAGACTTGGACGATATCCTGAATTGTCCTGTTTAAGGGCGGGAAGAGTTTGTGTGATTTCGAAATGAGACTGAAAACGTTTAACTTGTTCTTCGCCCGACAACCTGGATTTGAACGCGTTCTAATGTGGAAATGAGCTTGGAGACTTTCCACCTTCGTGTCCCAGCAAACCTGAACTTTCATCGTCACGAGATATAAAAATGCTGAGCCGCGTTGCCGACTCGATTTACTGGATGAGCCGATACGTGGAACGAGCCGAAAATGTGGCCCGGTTCATTGATGTCAATTTGAATCTGGCGCTGGATGTCGGCCCCGAAATGGAACGACATTGGGATCCTTTGATCTATACTACTGGCGACCACGACGATTTTCAGAAGCGTTATCCCGAAGGAACACAGCAGAACGTCATTCAATTTTTGACGTTCGATACTCAGAATCCTAACTCGATCCTCTGCTGTTTACGAACGGCGCGAGAGAATGCGCGAACCGTTCGCGACATGATCAGTTCGCCGATGTGGGAAGAATTGAACAAATTCTTTCTGCTGGTGAAGACAGCTTCACAGCCACAGGTACTTGGGTCTCCCTTCGATTTCTTTGCTCAAATCAAGTTGTCTGCCTACACATTAGACGGCGCCGTTCAATCAACCCTCTCACACAATGAAGCCTGGCATTTTCATCGAATGGGACAACTGATTGAGCGGGCGGATAAAACATCTCGAATTCTCGACGTTAAATATTATCTGCTGCTTCCTCAGGTTTCTGATGTCGGGACACAACTCGACACCAACCAATGGTCCGCGCTCTTAAAGTCAGCAAGTGCTCTCGAAATGTATCGAAAAGCACATGGTCGAATGACGCCACAGCAGGTCGCCGAGTTCCTGTTGCTGGACCGTGAATTTCCACGTGCTGTCCGGTTCTGTGTTAGCCGAGCCGAGCATTCTTTACTGACAATTACAGGTGGAACACGGGGGAATTTTGAAAATCGAGCCGAACAGTATCTTGGCCGATTACGCTCAGAACTCGACTACACCAATATTGACGAGGTCTTCGCTACGGGTTTGCACGAGTTCATTGATCAGTTTCAAGGAAAGATGAATGAAGTCGGAAACGCAATCTCCGACACGTTCTTTGCCGTTGAACCGATTATTAAACCGTCGAAAGCAACGAGGAAATCATACGGAAAAAGCACTTCGTTGCCTGAAAGCGGCGGCCAGACACAAGATGCCAGCAGCCAGTCTCAAGGATGATTGAACCCTGACTCATCGTCCAAAGTGACACTCCCCATTGGTTGTGTCTAATAAAAAGTCCGGATTTACATACAAGAAAACAGATCATGACCATTCGCGTTGCCCTGCATCACAAGACTACGTATTCGTACGACAGACTCGTCAACCTGTCACCACAAGTCATTCGACTTCGACCGGCGCCGCATTGTCGGACTCCGATCCTTAGTTATTCGCTGAAAGTGCTGCCGGAAAAGCAGTTTTTGAACTGGCAACAAGATCCATACGGCAATTTCCTGGCTCGTCTCGTCTTCCCGGAAAAAACGGGGCAACTCTCGGTCGAAGTCGATTTGATCGCAGACATGACGGTGATCAATCCGTTTGACTTCTTCCTTGAGCCGGACGCTACGGATTTCCCGTTCACGTATTCACCGGGACTCAAGACGCAATTGCAGCCTTATCTCGTGACCGAGCCTCTCTCATCGGTGATGCAATCATTCGTCGAGCGAGCGCCACGGCATTCGGTCAGAACCAACGATTGTATTGTGGATTTTAATCAATACGTGCAAAAGGCCGTTGGTTATGTAATTCGTATGGAACCGGGGGTTCAGACATGTGAAGAAACTCTGACAAAGAAGACCGGTTCCTGCCGTGACTCAGCGTGGTTGCTGGTTCAATTGTTGCGACACGTTGGCCTCGCCTCGCGGTTCGTCTCGGGGTATCTGCTTCAGCTGAAGCCTGACGTTGCTTCGCTTGACGGACCTTCCGGTGCCGCGACCGACTTCACGGACTTGCATGCGTGGGCGGAAGTATTTCTGCCGGGTGCAGGTTGGGTGGGACTCGACCCAACGTCAGGGTTATTGGCAGGTGAGGGGCATATTCCTTTAGCGGCGACCCCTGACCCTCAATCGGCGTCACCGATTGAAGGCGGAGTCGACAAATGCGAAGTCGAATTTGGGTTTGAAATGACGATCACGCGGGTCCACGAAGATCCGCGCGTAACGAAGCCATACACTGAAGAGCAGTGGGCTGATATCGAACAATTGGGCGATTATGTTGATCGTGAACTGGCGATCGGTCCCCGCTCCTTCACAATGGGGGGCGAACCAACATTCGTGTCCATTGACCACCGCGACGAACCCGAATGGAATACCGCCGCACTCGGTGAAACCAAGCGGAAGCTCGGTGGAAATTTATTCCGACGTTTGGCGAACCGATTTGCAAACGGTCCGCTGCTTCACTTTGGCCAGGGGAAATGGTATCCCGGCGAATCACTGCCACGCTGGGCTCTTGGTTGCTACTGGAGGAAAGACACCGAGCCCGTATGGACGCGTCCCGATCTGATTGCCGACGACGATCGTGATTATGGCCACGGCGAAAAGGAAGCTCGAGAATTCATTACGATGCTGGCGGATCAGTTGCAGGTCCACTCCGAACACGTCGTTCCCGGCTATGAGGATACGTGGTATTACCTTTGGAAGGCGAGAAAGTTACCGGTCAACGTTGATCCGTTTGATTCCAAGCTCGACAACGAAGAAGATCGGGCCAGACTGGCTCGTGTCTTCGAACAGGGGTTGGCCAGCACCGTCGGTTTTGTGTTACCGATCATGCCGAACTATGCACCAAATGCTCTGACTCGATGGACCAGTGGTCCATGGTATTTGCGACAGGGACGAATGTTTCTTGTTCCCGGTGATTCACCGATGGGATATCGATTGCCACTCGATTCGTTACCTTGGCTGCGGCCTGAGGATCGGCCAGAGGTAACCGAACTTGACCCGATGGCCGAGCGAGGCGAATTGTCGCGTCCATCGCTTAACGGACAGCTTGCCCATCAGACACATCCAAACGGTTTCGATCTTAAGGCATTGAAGCCCGATTTAGCAGTTCCTCGTGTGCTGCAAACTCGGGGGCGCATTCTCGACTACGTAAAACGCTCCCTTGAGGATCTGGAACCCGTATTGGCAGGTACGGCAGACGAAGTGACAGCGCGACTGGGAAACAACGACTCAACGTCGCGACGACCGTTATATAACGGAAGTTCAGGCCACGGAACATGGGCTGATAATGGTTCCTCGAATGGCGTTCATGGTGCGGAACTCGAAAATTCCGAGAGCTTGGGCCAGTCGTCAAATTTCGAACCGATCGTTCGGACAGCGTTATGCGTTGAACCCCGGGGTGGCGTACTGCACATCTTTATGCCACCGGTGGATCGAATCGAGCAGTACCTCGAACTGGTCTCGGCGATCGAAGCCACAGCCGACGAATTATCAATGCCAGTTCGAATCGAAGGTTATCCGCCGCCATATGACTATCGTGTCGATCATTTCAAAGTAACTCCTGACCCAGGAGTCATCGAAGTCAATTTGCAGCCGTCACGCACATGGAAAGAGCTGGTTCGTAACACAACTGTCCTCTACGAAGAGGCTCATTTGTCACGGCTAAGTACCGAAAAGTTCATGCTTGATGGTCGCCATACAGGAACCGGTGGAGGAAACCACATCGTCATGGGTGGGCCGTCTCCGGCTCAAAGCCCATTTCTGCGGCGGCCTGATCTTCTACGAAGTTTGGTTTCGTATTGGAATAACCGTCCATCGTTATCTTATCTCTTCTCGGGGCTGTTTATTGGTCCGACCAGCCAGGCACCGCGTCTGGACGAAGCTCGCCATGAAAACCTGTACGAGATGGAAATTGCCTGCTCGCAACTTCCAGAAAACGGCCCGTGCCCACCTTGGCTTGTCGACCGCGTTTTTCGGCACCTGTTAACGGACTTAACCGGAAATACTCATCGAGCCGAGTTTTGTATCGACAAACTGTTCTCACCAGACAGCTCGAGTGGTCGATTGGGACTGGTCGAGATGCGCGGTTTCGAGATGCCGCCGCATGAACGAATGAGCTTGACGCAACAGCTTCTGGTTCGAGCGTTGATCGCACGGTTCTGGAACAAGCCCTATCGTGAGTCGCTCGTCCGCTGGGGCACGACATTGCACGATCGGTTTATGCTGCCTCACTTTGTTGAGCAGGACTTTAACGAAGTACTGGATGATCTGAATGAATCGGGATTCCGATTCGAGACCAAGTGGTTTGCTCCGCACATCGAATTCCGATTTCCGTTGATTGGTGAGCTGACGATTTCTGGCGTCCAGATTGAATTGCGTCAGGCAATTGAACCATGGCACGTATTGGGTGAAGAGTTTGGTGGTACGGGAGCCGCTCGTTATGTCGATTCGTCGGTTGAACGAGTTCAGGTCAAAGTCCGTGGGCTGACAGATCCGCGATTCGTCATCACCTGCAACGGACGCCGGGTGCCGCTTCATCCAACGGGGACAAAGGGCGAATTCGTGGCCGGGGTTCGATTTCGAGCCTGGCAACCTCCGTCATGTCTGCACCCGACGATTGGAGTTCATTCACCGCTGGTGTTTGATCTCCTCGATAAATGGAACAAGCGGTCAATCGGCGGCTGCACGTGGCACGTTTCTCACCCAGGAGGCAGGCACTATGCGACCTTCCCGGTGAATGCCTACGAAGCGGAAAGTCGCCGAGTGGCAAGATTCTTCCAAATCGGTCACACTCCTGGACTTCAGTTGATCCCAGAAAACGAAAAGAACGTTGATTATCCGTTTACGTTGGATATGAGAAGGGCTTGACGCAGGCTTTCCTTGTCTGAGCCTTACTCTGCTGAAGAGAATAGCGACGGTGGGTTTTATGTCAGGCACGTAAGGTTCAGCGATGAAAGCGGAATACTGACTTTCTGGAGTCTTCGTAACAATGAATGACAGCACCGGTACGGTGAGTGCTCATCCGGCCGGCGATATCGTTTCACAGTATCAGCCACCGAATCAGCTCTTTGACGAGATGCTGGGATCGGGGGGTGTTGTGCGCCCTGCCTGGTCTCGCTTAGCCCAAAGCCTGAATGTAGAAGGATCGGAAGGGCTCGGTCGACGCAGCGATCAAGCTCGACATCTCCTCCGCGAAAATGGGGTAACGTATAACGTCTACGGGGCGGCCAAGGACCTTGAGCGTCCTTGGGAACTCGACCCCATACCGCTGATGATCCCGATCGAAGAATGGAAGTTGCTTGAAGACGCACTCAAGCAGCGAGCCCGGTTGTCGAACAGGATTCTCGCCGATGTCTATGGCCCACAAGAATTAATGCGGTCGGGTATTCTGCCCCCCAACAGCTTGTTCGAACACCCCAATTACCTTTTGCCGTGTGTGGGCATTAAGCCCCCCGGAGGAATCTTCGTTCATTGGTATGCAGCTCAGTTGGCGCGAGATGCACGCGGACAATGGATTGCACTGGGTGATCGCTCGCAGGGCCCGTCTGGAGCGGGATACGCCGTTGAGAACCGGATTGTGATTTCCCGCACTTTACCCGAAGAATTTCAAAGTCTTAACGTCGTAAGACTTGCCTCATTTTTCATTGCCCTGCAAAACACGCTGGCCAGTTTGTCTCGCAGTCATCGCGAGAACCCCCGTGTCGTTCTGTTGTCTCCTGGCCCCAGAAGTTCGCGATACTTCGAAGATGTCTATCTTGCACGATATCTTGGCTATACGCTGGTCGAAGGCGGCGACCTTACCGTTCGTGGAGACGGAGTCTATTTGAAAACCCTTGGCGGGTTACTTGAGGTGGATGTCATTTTCCGCCGAATGGCCGATGGACGATGCGATCCGCTCGAATTACGTCCGGATTCTCGAGCAGGAATTCCGGGGTTGATCCAGGTTGTGCGCGACGGCCAGGTCGTGGTTGCGAATGCGTTGGGCAGTGGATTCCTCGAAGCCCCATTACTTCAAGCGTTTCTCCCGGCTGCATGTCGATTTCTGCTGGGAGAAGAACTAAAGCTTCCTTCCGTCCAGACATGGTGGTGCGGACGAAACGAAGACCTGAAATATGTAGAAGCCAATCTCGATCACCTGGTCGTTCGTCACGCTTTTCGCCACCACAACACAAAGGTCTATGTCGGAAGCAACCTGGCATACGACGAGCGAGCCAGACTCATTTCAGAGATGCGTGCAAGGCCCAGTAATTTTGTGGCCCAGGAACCTGTTGTCGGATCGACAGCACCCGTCTGGTGTAATGACCGAATGCAGCCATGGCACGTGACTTTAAGAGCCTTCGCCGTGGCAGCAGATGGCGATTACCAGGTTATGCCAGGAGGCTTGTCACGAGTTGCGACTCGGTCAGAAACACTGACGGAATCTATGGCCGCCGGACAACGAAGTAAAGACGTGTGGGTTCTTGCCGATGGCCCGGTTGAACCAGTGTCATTGCTTCGTCCCAAACAAACCGCTTTGGAACTACGACGTAGCGCAAACGACTTACCAAGTCGGGCCGCAGATCACCTGTTCTGGCTGGGGCGCTCGATTGAGAGGACGGAAGCCAAGGTACGTCACGCACGCAGTGTCGTGGCTCGCATGACGAGCGAGTTGCAACCGGCTCGACTTTCAGATCTTCACTTACTGGTACTCGCGATCGACGACCCGGGCGAATCGCCATTGGCCGCTCATACGGATGAAAATGGACTCTGGCAAGCGCTGGTCGAATCGGTCTGGTCGTTTCTGCATGATCCTTATCGTAAGGCCGGTTTATTTGACGCAATTGAGACGACTCACCGGACTGCGTCGATCGTCCGAGATCGGATTTCTGTTGATGGCTGGAGAATCATCAACCAATTGAAGTTCCCTCAATCACGTCAGGTTGCTGCGCCTAAGACATCGGCTGACCTTGCAGAAGCACTCGCCCCGTTGAATCAATTGCTGACTTCACTTTCAGCGTTCAGCGGTCTCTGTAACGACAGCATGACGCGCGGTCCAGGCTGGCGGTTTCTTGATATCGGACGGCGAATTGAACGGGCATTACAAACGCTCCGAGTCATCCGCGGTTTGCTTGTTGATGGCCAAGCGGACGTCCTGCCGCGACTCGAAGCGATGCTCGAAATTGCGGATAGTTCGATGACATACCGCTATCGATATCTCACAACGCTTCAGCTGGCACCGGTGCTAGACCTCGTGTTAGCAGACGAATCGAACCCGAGGGCCGTTGGCTTTCAGCTCATGGCATTGTCCGAACATGTGCGAAGTCTTGCCCGAGACGAATCAGAAATGGTCCGCACGGCAGAACAAAAGCTGGTTCTGTCGGCTCAGGCCTCACTCCGTTTGGCCGATGTGGAATCCTTTTGCGCAGTGAATGGTACGGGTGATCGTCGACAATTAGATAAGTTTTTGGCCCTTCTGACTTCCGATCTTCGCGCTCTCTCCGATAGCATTACGCATACGTACCTCACGCACACGGTTGATTCG
Source organism: uncultured Schlesneria sp. (assembly GCA_903858935.1). Classification (GTDB taxonomy): domain Bacteria; phylum Planctomycetota; class Planctomycetia; order Planctomycetales; family Planctomycetaceae; genus Schlesneria. The sequence goes on from CAIOKO010000201.1 coordinate 29,475, forward strand.
AGGCAACTCGATGTCCAGCTTCAGATTCCAAGACGAGCATAAACCGTGCTTGTTTTTTTGATTTGAGGGTATTCGAATCCGTGTTCGTTGGTTTTGTCTCTTCATCACTAAAAACTCCTGATGCACTACAACGTTCGACATACAACGACGTATTCGTACACTGACCCAGTGTCAATCTGTCAGAACGATGTTCATTTGACGCCACGCCAGACTCCGTTTCAAACAACGGCCGGATTTCTGTTAGAAGTCTCTCCGGAACCAATGCTTCAGCGTTCCTGGATCGACACGTTCGGCAACGAAGTACGCTATTTCTCTCTGGAAGAACCTCATCAGGAACTGCGAGTCACGGCTCGAAGCCGAATCACTGTCATCAAGCGAGAACTCCCATTGCCGTTCGATACGTGCCCCTGGGAAACGGTTCGCGACCAACTCGCTGCTTCCGAAACACTTGAAATGCGAATGATATCCCAATTTCGTTTTGAGTCTCCGTACGTTCAGTACCTGAATGCAGCCCGTGATTACGCACTACCAAGTTTCACTCCCGGTCGTCCCCTTCTTGATGCGGCTCTCGATCTTACATCAAGGATTTATCACGAATTTGAATATGCTCCCGCAGCAACAAGCATCAGTACCCCGACGAAAGAAGTGTTAGAAAAACGACGTGGTGTCTGCCAGGACTTCGCCCACCTTCAGATTACGGCGTTGCGAAGCCTGGGTCTTGCGGCTCGCTATGTCAGCGGTTATCTCGTGACTGCTCCTCCACCAGGAAAACCAAGACTGGTCGGAGCCGACGCTTCGCATGCATGGCTGGCAGTCTTTTGCCCGGGACATGGATGGATCGATCTTGACCCGACAAATAATGTGATTCCTCAAGAGCGGCACATTACAATAGGCTGGGGGCGCGACTACGGTGATGTGTGCCCAATTCAGGGAGTCTTGACCGGCGGAGGCTCACACGTGTTGACCGTTTCAGTTGATGTCGCTCCGGTGCCGATTGACGCCACGTAACGCGGTCCCTATAAACGCCCCTCTTCGACTTACCCGTCGAGGCTGTTATTTTGCTTTAATTTCGGTCCAATCCCTTTGTCTAGGATTGCCCTCGCCATGCTTCAAGTCAAATTGCCAGACGGTACGATTGTTGAACATCCGGATCACGCCACGGCACATGATGTCGCCTCGGCCATCAGCCCGAGGCTCGCTTCGGCAGCCATCGGGGCCGTCGTTGCCGGACAAGTCACAGATGTCCTCAGGCCGCTGAGTGAAATCACCGAAGAGCGACCGGTGCCTTTGCAACTTTTGACTGAAAAAGACCCTGCTTCGCTGGCGATCCTGCGTCACTCTTGTGCGCACATCATGGCACGTGCCGTGATGCGATTATGGCCCGAAGTCGAATTGGCCTTCGGGCCGACAACCGGACATGGATACTATTACGACATCGCGTGTACGCACACGATCAGTGAAGATGACTTCCCCCGAATCGAAGCAGAAATGCAGCGGATCGTCGACATGGGGGAACCATTCGAACGATTCATCTGCGATCGCGAAGAAGCACTGAAGCTCGTCGATGGAATGTCTCAATCGCTGAAGGTTGAACATATCAACACAGGCCTCGCCACACATCCTACTGTCAGTTTTTATCGACAGGGTGAGTTCGTCGACCTTTGCCGCGGCCCACACGTTCCCGATGCCAAGCGAGTGAAAGCGTTCAAGCTGCTTTCCGTGGCGGGTGCCTACTGGAAAGGTGATGCCAGCGGGAAACAGCTGCAGCGACTGTACGGCACCGCCTGGTTCTCACAAAAAGACCTCGATTCGTACCTCGATCAGGTCAATGAAGCGAAGCGTCGAGACCACCGTGTACTCGGCAAACAGCTGAACTTGTTCGCCATCAGTCAAGAGGTTGGTCAGGGCCTTTGTCTATGGCTTCCAAAAGGAGCAACCATTCGGGCAACGCTTGAAGACTTCATCAAGCGGGAGCTGATTGCACGTGGCTATCAGCCGGTCTACTCGCCGCATATCGGTCGAGTCGACATGTACGAAACCAGCGGGCATTTCCCTTATTACCGCGAATCACAGTTCGCTCCGATCTTCGGTCACGACGCCGGAGCTCTGGTCGACTATTGGGTCCGTCGTCTGGAAGCCCTGATCACGGATGGAACTCCCTTTTCTGCTGAAGATGAAAAGAAGCTGGCGGATTCAGCGAAGCTGATGGGAATGGAGCTCGCCGATTTCCCCACGAACGGTACTCCTGCGGCACGTAAAGAGTTCTTGCGAGTATGGGAGAAGCAACAGGAGCGATACCTGCTCAAGCCGATGAACTGCCCGCACCACGTGCAGATTTACAAGGCTCAACAGCGTAGTTATCGCGACCTTCCCGTGCGATTGGCAGAGTTCGGTACGGTTTATCGGCACGAACAGTCGGGCGAACTGAATGGGATGCTGCGAGTTCGCGGCCTCACCCAGGATGACGCACATCTTTTCGTTACACCCGATCAAGTTCTGGAAGAGTTCAAGTCGACGCTGGAACTGGTCAAATTCGTCCTCGCCAGCGTTGGTCTCAATGATTATCGAGTTCAACTCTCCTGCCGTGATTCGAAGAACAAATCGAAGTACGTCGGCACGGACGAAGGTTGGGAAAACGCCCAGAATTCGTTGCGACAAGTCCTGACCGAGATGCAGATGCCGTTCATTGAACGGGAAGGTGAAGCTGCGTTCTACGGACCTAAAACCGACTTCATGGTTCGAGACTGCATCGGTCGTGAATGGCAACTGGGCACCGTCCAGCTCGACTTCAATCTCCCCGAACGTTTCCAACTGGAATACGTGGGCGCTGACAATCAAACCCACCGTCCTGTCATGATCCATCGCGCTCCGTTTGGATCGATGGAACGTTTCACGGGTATGTTGATTGAGCACTTTGCCGGGGCATTCCCACTCTGGCTGGCTCCTGAACAGATTCGAGTCATGTCGATCAGTGATAAGTTTGAAGACTACGCCAAACAAGTCGAAGCCCGCTTCCGTGCCGCTGGCTTCCGTGTGACAACGGACCTGCGCGGTGCCAAAATCAACGCCAAAGTTCGCGATGCCCAAGTCGAACTCATCCCGTACATGCTGATCGTTGGCGGTCGCGACGTTGAAAATGGGACTGTATCAATCCGTGATCGTATTGAAGGTGATCTTGGGGCAATGCCTCTTGAGGCGGCGCTGACCAAGCTTCAGACTGAAGTGGCTGAACGAACAATCCGACAAGTGAGCGAGAAAAAGTTTCAGCAGTTTGACGAAGCTGGAGAAGCGGCCAACGAATATTGAGTTGTCCGCGAACCGGACTGCGAGTGACAGGAGTCGTAAGATTCCCGATCACAATCGTCACTTGGGTTAGACTTTTGGTTCAGCATAAACAACTTTCGATACGAAGGGAGTCTGCTGCCATGCTAATGAAGAAACTGAAGTCTTGCGCTTTTTGGTTCATCCTCGTCTCTTTCATCGTGAACGGCATGGTGGTCGTAACGTTGTTGGAAGCCGCTGAACCTGCGCAGGCGGTGCCGGGCACACAACCCGATGACCCATTGGGAATGTCCTTGCCGCGCGAAATCTTTGCTGTGGCTGGGGTCGAAACAAACATCTATTTTGACAACGTGGTCCTCACGCTGAACGCTGCAAATTATGCATTTGATGTGACGTGCCCTAAGGGCAAACAGCAGGCCGAACGTTGGACCTGGACACCGACTGAGGCAGACGTTGGCGATGTTCCGTTTCAATTGGAAGTCCGCGATGATCAAAACCGGGTCGTCTCACGCGGAAACACGACTGTCAAAGTCTCGGCAACCAAGTCGGACAAGAACAAGCCACTCTCTTTGTTGCTCGTTGGGGATAGCCTGACACATGCCTCCGTCTATTCTCGGCATTTACTCGACCTGGCCGGCAAACCGGGCCAACGAGCTTTAACTTTGATTGGATCACACGGCGTTGAACCGACATTGGGCCTGAACCGCCACGAGGGATATGGGGGGTGGACGGCTCAACGATTTGCGACTCATTTTGCTGAAACAGCACGACAAGGGGACTATTCAAAACGAGGCAGTCCATTTCTATACAAGCAAGCTGACGGCACCGTAAAGCTGGACTTCCAGCACTATTGTCAGGATGTGAACGAGGGACGATTTCCCGACGTGATGACAATCTTCCTTGGTCCCAATGACATCTTTTCGTATCGGGATGAAACCATCGCAGGCGGAATCGAGGAGATGCTAGGCCATTACGATAAATTGATTGAGATGGTCAAAGCAGCCAGTCCCGCCACACGGATTGGTGTCATGCTTCCAGTCCCCCCGGCAGCCAGCCAGGATGCATTCGGCAGCAACTATGCAAGCGGCCAGACACGCTGGCAATACAAACGAAATCAGCATGCATTGGTATTGGCGATGACCAAGCGGTATGGAAGTCGACAATCCGAATCGGTTCATCTGATCCCAACACACGTAAATTTGGATACCGTTCACAATTATCCGGCAGAAACGGTGTCACCTAATGCCCATGCGGAACTGAAGGTCGTCCGGCAGAACAACGGAGTGCATCCGGCGGCGACAGGTTATCGCCAAATCGGGGACACCGTTTTTGCCTGGCTGGCTTCCTTGGGTACTGCGGAAGCCCCGTGAAGTCACGGAAGGAAATTCCGAATCACGCTCAGCATGTGGGCCACCTGATGGCGAAATTTCGATTGGTGTGGGGTGCATGGGCTTCGGTATTTTTGGCGATACAACGTCAAGTATTGTCAGCGCCACTTCGAAATCACTGTTCATTCATCAAAAGTGAAGAATTCACGATAAAATGATCGAACGGTTGCGATACCTAAAACGTCAGCGGACAGAATCAACCGGAAAAAAAGCGGTTATGAAACAGGCAATTCCTGATTGGTCCCATACGTCCCATTAAATCACCTTCGTAGCGACATCGACTTGTCATCATCCGAACACAGCCGGAATTGTCATCCAACTTTGAGCAACACCCGTCAATCGTTCTTGACGACCATTTGTTTCAAAGAACAGGTCATCAGGCCTTAATCCCAATGCAGTCAGAATCGTCGCGTGCAGGTTCTTAACGGGTTGGGGCTGGTCGACGGCTCGCAGTCCAATTTCGTCCGTCGCACCGATTGCTTGTCCCGACTTCACGCCACCACCCGCCATCCAGATCGTGAATCCATAGGGGTTATGGTTGCGGCCGTTATTCCCCTGCATCATCGGCGTACGACCAAATTCACCAGCCCAAACCACTAGCGTCGTATCTAACAGCCCGCGTTGCTTGAGATCAGCCAATAAAGCAGCAATCGGTTGATCGGTTTGAGTCGCATTTCGCTGGTGGTAATCGGTGTTATTGTCATGTCCGTCCCAGCCCAGTTTGTCAACAGCGTTATAGAGCTGTACGAATCGGACACCCTTCTCAATTAATCGACGCGACAACAGGCACATTCTCCCGAACAACGCCTTATTCTTATTCTCGTCATTCAGTCCATATGCGTTGTGCGTCTGCTCCGTTTCTTGAGCCAATTCGCCGACGTCGATTGCTTCAGACTGCATTCGATAGGCCAGTTCGTATGAGGCGATTCGACCATCCAGATCGAGCACACCAGGTCGTTGCACCGCATGTTTTCGATTGAGTTGCTGAACGACATCAAGTGTCGAACGCTGAACGCCAACCAGATCCGCCGGAGGTTCCAGGTTCAGTGCCGGTGGACCTTCGTAACGGAACTGAGTCCCTTGAAATGCCGCAGGCAGAAATCCGTTGCTCCAGTTTGCCGACCCGCCCAAGCCTCCAACTTTGTACAACAGCACATAGCCGGGGAGGTTCTGGTTGAGTGAACCAAGACCATATGTTACCCATGATCCCATGCTTGGCTTACCACTTAAAATTGATCCCGTATTCATCAAATAAGTCGCGGGGGCGTGGTTCGAACTGTCGCTATACATCGATCGAACCAGGCACAACTCGTCCGCATGTTGAGCCGTATGTGGCAACAAGTCCGAAAACCATAAACCGCTTTCACCATGTTGAGCCCATTTCCAGGGGCCGGACATCAGTTCGTCCTTACAATGATTAAGGACTCCTCCAACCTTGTCGTTCTGATTTTTGAACGAATCAGGAACTGGCTGCCCATTCAGACGGATCAATTCGGGTTTGTAATCGATCAGGTCAAACGTCGAAGGACCTCCGTATTGAAACAGGAAGATGACCTGTTTCGCCCTGGGGGCAACGTGCGACAAACGCTCGGCCAAGGGATTCAGCGGATCGATCGTTGTCCCCTGCGGCGATGCTGCGCGAGCTTCTTCTGCGAGCAACGCGGCTAAAGCAACGCTGCCAAATCCGCCTCCGGATCGCTGAAGAAAGTCTCGACGATTTAGATTAAGGTTTTTAGTTGGCATAACGGACTCGGAATGACAGACCAATTAATCGATATACATGAACTCGTTCAAATTAAGAACTGCTCGGCATAGGTCGCGCAGTGCCAACAATTCCGCTCCATCCCCGGCGCCATCCATTCGATGTTGATCAGCGTGGCGACGAAGTAGACCAAGGCAAATCGCTTTTTCTTTCGCGTCGGGGGATCGGCTTAGCGCTCGCTGAAACAAGGCTTCGACTCGTCGATCGGGATCGAGACCAGCCTCTTCGGTCACTCGTTGGGCCAGGATCAACGCAAAGCGAATCGATTCAGGACTGTTGAACAGCATCAATGCTTGAGGAGCCACGACCGTCGTATCACGGCGAGCACACGAGACCGTCGTGTCGGGAAGATCAAAAGCTTGAAGGAAGGGAATCGGCATCGCTCGTTTGCGGACGAGAAACACACTTCGGACATCGGTCTCTTCAACCGGGTCTTCGTACCAGCCTTGCATTCGTCCCCCGTCACCCCCGTCTTTTGCTTCTAGGATTCCCGGTTGAGCATGCAGTAAATCGATCGGCACATGCGGCCATCGCGGCTTGCCGGAGCCTTCTGCCTTCAGTGAGCCTGATACTGAAAGCAAACTGTCACGCAACGTCTCTGCGTCGAGACGAACCACATTTTGTCTCCATAGGAGAAGATTCGTAGGATCTTTTTCTTGATTGCGAACGGAATCTTGCGACCTGGAACCAACTGTGTCACTGACTTGTCGATACGTCGCCGAACAGACGATCGCTCGATGCAATTTCTTAATCGACCATCCGTCGTTGATAAAGGCGATTACGAGCTGGTCGAGTAACTCGGGATTTGTCGGCCGCGATCCACTAAAGCCAAAGTCATTCGCCGTCGCGACGAGCCCGACCCCAAAGTGATGCTGCCAAACGCGGTTGACCAAAGCTCGTGCTGTCCACGGATTGTCCGCTGAAGCAATCCAGTTAGCCAATGCCAGTCGCCGACCCGTTGTATCTGCTCGAGGCGGTTCGATCGCTGCTGGATTCGGGTCGAGAACCGACACGAATCCTGGTAGCACTTCTTCACGCGGCTGCGAAAAGTCACCTTGATAAAACACATATGTCGCAGGGGCCTCTGCACCCGAATCGGTCGCTCCCATCGCCGTGCGCGGCGAGCGTTTTTTCGCTTCAATCTCGGCAATCGCTTTGCCGAGTTCCTCAAATCGGGGCTGATCCTCCTTTTTATCCTTGTCCAAGTTTGACTGTTCCGCCTTCAGAGGTGCCGCTTCTTCATCAACTGCCGCGTTATGTTTGGCAATTTCTTCCAGATCATCAGCCAATTCAATCACCAGATCGTTTCGAGGAATCACACCCGCAAAAAACGACCGAAGTCGAAAATGGTCCGCCTGCGAAAGCGGATCGTACTTGTGATCATGACACTGGCAGCAAGAGAACGTTAACCCCAGAAATGCAGAACCCGCCGTGTTGGCAAGATCCGCCAGTTGCTGATCGCGATGTCGAACTTCTTCTTGAAAAATCGGGGCAGTACTGTCCCATTGGCCCAGTCTCAGAAATCCTGTGGCAATCAACATGTCGGCTTCGTCAGCGTTCTTCGGCGGGCCGTTGACAAGTTCGTCACCAGCAAGTTGCTCCCGAATGAACTGGTCATAGGGCTTGTCCTGATTGAACGAGCGAATGACATAATCCCGGTATTGCCAGGCCAATGGCCGGAATTCATCACGTTCAAATCCTTCGGTATCGGCGTAGCGAACAACATCGAGCCAGTGTCGTGCCCAACGCTCGCCATAACGTGGCGAATCCAACAGTCGGTCGACCAGGGTTTCGTAAGCATTTGACGATGAATCCTCAACAAAACTTCGAACCTCGTCGGGTGATGGCGGCAATCCTGTCAGGTCAAAACTCAATCGACGGATTAAGGTCCGTTTGTCTGCCTGCGCCGAAGGAACGATCCCCGCTTCTTCCAAACGCTTTCGGATTAAGCGGTCGATTATTTCCGGAGCGAGGTGCTGCACTGATTCCGCAATCAGACCTTCAAGACCGTTGAAACGCGATTCATCAACAACGGGCTTTTTCAAAGACCACAGATCGAGTCTCTCGCCTCCAAATATTTTTCGAATCGGGTTGTTCGCATCGTTAAAGGCATCGCCCATTCGTCTGGCTTGCTGTGATTCATCGTCGACTAGGACCATCGCCGGTTCAGGCCAGACGGCTCCCGACTGGACCCAATGTTCCAGAACTTTGATTTCCCGGTCAGACAGACGGGACTTGGGGGGCATCTGCAAGTCAGGATTCGTGAACCGTACCGCTTCAATCAAGCGACTTTTCACAAGGTCCCCGGGGACGACCGCAGGCCCACTTTCGCCCCCTTGCTTTGCAGCAGTGAGCGAATCGAGTCGTAAACCACCTTCCTGCTTTTCGGTCCCGTGGCAGGAAACGCATTTCGATTGAATCAATCGCTGCACGATTTCGACAATCTGGTCGGTTTTTACTTCATCATTCGCAAACGCATACGTCGACGAAAACGCGAAAGTGACCACCACCATCAAAATGGATTTAAAGCGGAACAGGTTCAGATATTTCACGGCGTCACGCTCACAAAACAACTTCGCAACTCGAAAAAATCCCGCTTTTTCCCGTCATGGAAATACACCAACAGCCTGGCCTATTAAAGGCTCACTCATATTCTAATCATGCAGAATCGTAATTGTCGGCGCCCGTGACAAATCGTCACAATTAAGCAGCGTGATAATTGACGATCTGGACTCTGACCGATACGTTTGCGAAGCGTGATCATCATGGCCCCAAAGCAGGAAAAGTCTCATGGCCGAAGTCCGTGTTCTTGTCGGTACGCGTAAAGGTGCTTTTATCCTCACGTCCGATGGAAAACGTGAAAAATGGGATGTGAGCGGCCCCTTTTTCGGTGGCTGGGAAATCTATCATCTCAAGGGTTCACCTGTTGATCCGAATCGAATTTATGCGTCTCAATCAAGCAGTTGGTTCGGGCAATTAATTCAGCGTTCCAACGATGGTGGCAAAACTTGGGAACCGGTCGATAACAAATTTGTCTACGACGGTATTCCTGGGACTCATCAATGGTACGATGGCACACCGCACCCTTGGGAATTCAAACGAGTCTGGCATCTCGAACCATCTCTTTCCGATCCCGATACGGTGTATGCAGGAGTCGAAGATGCCGCCTTATTTCGAACAAGCGACGGCGGAAAGTCGTGGCATGAACTGTCAGGGCTTCGAACACAAGGGACTGGAGCCAACTGGATGCCGGGGGCAGGGGGAATGTGCCTGCACACCATCTTGATCGACGCGATCAACCCGCAAAGAATCTTCATCGCCATTTCCGCCGCAGGGGCATTTCGAACGGACGATGGAGGCCAGACTTGGAAGCCGATCAATCGAGGCCTCAAATCAAACCATATCCCTGACCCCACGGCCGAAGTCGGCCACTGCGTTCACAGGATCGCCGCTCACCGATCTCGCCCCAACGTCCTCTTCATGCAGAAACATTGGGATGTGATGCGAAGTGACGACGCCGGTGATTCGTGGCACGAAGTCAGCGGAAACCTGCCGACCGACTTTGGGTTTACCATTGATGTCCACGCTCATGAACCTGAAACGGTTTTCGTCGTCCCGATCAAGAGTGACTCAGAACACTATCCGCTGGACGGAAAGCTGCAAGTTTTTCGTAGTCGAACGGGTGGAAACGATTGGGAACCCCTCACAAATGGGCTTCCGCAACGCGACTGTTACGTGAATGTATTGCGCGATGCGATGGCCGTTGATTCACTCGACGAATGCGGAATCTACTTCGGCACAACTGGAGGCCAGGTGTATGCCTCTGCCGATTCGGGGAATCACTGGATGCCGATCGTGCGGGATCTTCCTCCCGTTGTCGCAGTCGAGGTCCAGACGCTGCCATGATTCGTATTGTACTTCCGCCGCATCTGCGAACCCTGGCCAAAGTTGGTAGCGAGGTCACGGTCGAGGTCGAAGGGCCTGCGACACGAAACGCGATTCTCGACAAACTTGAGGCTGACTATCCCATGCTTCGCGGAACGATCCGGGATCATGTGACACTGAAACGAAGACCTTTTCTAAGGTTCTTCGCCTGCAGTGAGGATCTTTCGTTTGAACCAGGAGAAACGTTGTTACCCGAGGCAGTCGTGGCTGGTATTGAACCCTTTTTCGTCGTCGGGGCGGTTGCAGGCGGGTAGCGCCGCCGTTGTGCGAGAACATTCCAGCCGTACGGCCGTGACCGGCTGCGATGGGACGAATCGGACCAATAGGAGTTATGGGACATTAGGGTGCCCGTTCAAAGAAGTCACATTCAAAGTTTTCAATGCCATATCTGCCGATTGATTGGCGCAGTTGGCACACATGTCGGAACGTTTGGCACAGGGTAGACGCAATGCGACCAATTCTGGGCTTTTGATACGCAACACCATTGGCGTAAAGACACGACCCGATCGACGAAGTCGATAAACCAAATCCATCGTCAGTTCCATTCCCCGTGACGTTTGGCTTTCCGAAGACGCCACATCACCCATAAATCGCATCATTGGCGGTTCGACTCCGTCACTCTCATAATGTGGTTGATTAATTACTTAACTGGAAATCCAATTCATGAACCGTGTCGAAACTCCCCAGAGTCGTTGTTTGGCTGGCGTTGCTCGATGCGATGTCACTCCCGTCGTCGGGACGTTCCATCGCATGTGGGGAGCGGCGACACACAATCGTTCGACCGGCGTCCATCGGCCTCTCACGGCGACCGTCCTGTATTTGCAATGCCTGTCTGGCGACGACCATCCGCCGAAGGTGCTGATTGCTCTCGATCACTGTTTGCTATGGCCGAAGGAAATGAATCAGTTGCTCGACTCGATCAGTGCGGCGACCGGATTGGGCCGTGAAGCGCTGATCGTCTTCTTTTCCCACACGCACGGTGCGGGATTGATGGGGTTGGAACGCAAGAATCTTCCTGGAGGTGACTTGATCGCTCCTTACCTGAACGAACTGGCAATCAAGATCGGTGGTCTGGTTCAAGAGTCAACGCGTCGTTCTGTCCCGGCTTCGATTGTTTATGGTCAGGGAAAATGCAGCCTGGCGCAGAATCGTGATTACTTAGACTCCGAACGAGGCCACTACGTTTGCGGATACAACCCAAACGGATTGACCGACGATACGGTCATGGTTGGTCGGGTCACCTCCGACACGGATTCCCTGATCGCAACGTTCGTGAACTATGCCTGTCATCCAACCACGTTGGCGTGGGAGAATACGCAGATCAGTCCCGACTATATCGGTGCCATGCGGGAAGTTATTGAAGGGGCAACCAATGCTCCATGCCTGTTTATTCAAGGGGCATCCGGGGATATTGGGCCGAAGCACGGCTTTGTTGGCGATGTCAGCGTCGCTGATCGAAATGGTCGGGAATTGGGATATGCCGCTCTGGCCGCCCTGGAATCGCTGCCATCGGCGGGCGAAGATTTTAAATATGTTGGACCAGTGATTTCAGGGGCAACGTTGGGCATCTGGAAGTACTTGCCAGAACCTGTCGAACGCGCGTCGCAGCATTCACGATGGATCGAGAGGAGAGACATTGCGCAACTGAAGTACCGCAGCGAACTTCCTTCGCGTGCCGATCTTGAACAAGAAGAATTGCAGCATCGTGCTGAAGAACAGGAAGCGATCGCCAAAGGAGATGCCGAAGAAATTCGTAATGCTCATGCGATGGTCGAACGAACGACTCGCCGACTAATTCGCTTTGCGCCGCTGCCACCAGGCGAGAGTTATCCGTATCCGGTGATCGCATGGCGGATCGGAGATGCCGTCTGGCTGGCTCTGGATGGCGAACACTACAATATCCTGCAACGAACGTTACGCGCACGGTTTCCAAAGGTTCCCTTGATCATCGGAACAATCGCCAATGGCTCAACTGTCTGGTATTTGCCAGAATCGACCAGTTACGGACTTGGGCTGTACGAAGAAGAGGTTTCGGTACTCGCTCAAGGCTGTCTTGAGGCGGTCATTGATGCGGCGACTAATGTAATACAGAAACTGATCGAGGCTTGAATTGAGGACAGATACAGAACGTTATGTGATCTCCCTGTGCCGCTGCTCCGGAGCCTTTTTAGAAGCGGTGACTTCGCCTTTTTCAAGGCACACGAAGAGCACTGCAAGGCCGAAGGCGGTCAAGAGTTGGCACAGGGGACAATGTGTGAAAAAACATGTGAAGGCTGGAAGCCTCCACTACAAAAATAGACTTCCTTGACGCAAGTCTTGCCGCTACGGTGTGAACGACGTATTCTTCATTCATTGAAGATTCACAATCCGGCGATGCCGGATGACAGTAAATTGAAGGAACGACTGATCGAATTGAGCGAAGGAAACGAGATGATGCAGTGGCGGCGATTTGGGTTGACGGTTCTGCTGATCCTGGTCGGCAGCGGGTTGTTTGTGAATTCCGCACATGCGGCAACCGAAGATGATTACTACGAATTGATGAAAGTCTTCGTAGATACCTTCGAGCAGATCGATCGCAATTACGTCACTCAAGTCGATAAGCGCGAGTTGATTGAAGCCGCCATGCGAGGAATGCTGCTGAAGCTCGACCCTTATTCGTCCTATATCGACCCGCAGGAGCTAAGAAGTTTCACCGAACATGTCGAGCAGGAATTCGGCGGTATCGGTATTCAGGTCACGATTGATCCACGCACACGCCAGTTAATGGTGATGTCCCCTCTACCGGGAACTCCTGCGTTCAAAGCAGGCATGCTTGCCGGTGATCGCATTCTGGAAATCAACGACAAACCGACAGCCGATTTCCAGGAAGGCCGTGAAATGGATTCTGCAATCTCGCTCATGCGAGGTAAGCCGGGGGTCGTGGTAAAAATTAAATTACAGCATGAAGGCTCCGAGACACCGGAAACGATCGAAGTGACTCGTGATGTGATCAAGACGCCGACCGTACTTGGAGACCATTACGAAGCCAAAGGAGAATGGTCGTTCATGCTCGATGAGAAAGAAAAGATCGGGTATATCCAACTCACCAGCTTCGGACGCAACAGTGCTGAGGAACTCCACGATGCCTTACTCAAGCTTCAGAAAGAGGGGATGCGGGCACTGGTACTTGATCTGCGGATGAATCCCGGCGGACTTTTGACCGCTGCAACGGCAATTGCCGATTTCTTTATTTCGAATGGTGTCATCGTCAGCACGAAGGGACGAAACACCGAAGAACACTTCATTGAAGCCAAGAAGGCGGGAACTTTCAGCGGCTTCCCGATGGCCGTTCTCGTCAACAAATACAGTGCGTCAGCCGCCGAAATCGTCAGCGCCTGCCTGCAGGACTACAAGCGAGCAATCATCGTGGGCGAACGGACCTGGGGTAAAGGGAGCGTACAGAACGTTGTCGAACTCGAAGGGGGCAAGAGCGCTCTGAAACTGACAACGGCCAGTTATCATCGGCCAAGCGGCAAGAACATTCACCGGTTCCCCAAGTCGACGGAAAAAGACGAATGGGGCGTAATGCCCGATCCGGGCTATGAGCAGAAAATGTCCGATCAGGAATTGCATGACCTGCAAATCGCACGTCGTGATCGCGATGTCATCCGCAAAAACGGAACTGTTCCAATTACGACGTTCGTCGACAAACAACTGAATCTGGCACTCGAAGGAATTAAAAAGCAATTAGCCGAAGGAAAGCCGATTGTCGAGCAACCGGTTCAACGACCTGTTGACCCCGAGAAAAAGGCCGTCGATAAAAAAGCTGCAGGGATTATTAATCCCGCAAAATCACGAGTCCCATTCGTCGACGCCATTCTCGAATACTGGCGGGTCCAACCTGGTCGTCGGGTCGAATTCCTGTGAGTGCCCCCCTTTTGTAACGCGCCATTTCATGTTTGGATCAAAAACTCAGGCATCGCTTGACGATCCGACGGCACTCGCCCGATTTGGCGGGCTGGAAGTCGTCGCCAGGATGATTGTCGAAGGTTACATGATCGGACAGCACAAGAGCCCGTTCAAAGGTTCCAGTGTCGAATTCGTCGAACACCGGCAGTATTACCCCGGCGACGAGATTCGGCATATCGACTGGCGGGCCTACGGCAAAACGGGGCATTACTACGTTAAGGAATACGAAGAAGAGACGAATCTTCGTGCCTACTTGCTGGTCGACTGCTCGGGCAGCATGGCCTTTCACGGTAAGACAATCAGCAAGTTCGACTACGCTCGACAACTTGCTGCAGCGCTTGCCTATCTTTTGCTAGCCCAGCGTGATGGATGCGGGTTGATCACATTCGACACGAAGGTGGAGGACCGGTGGGAACCCTCTACAAATCGCGAAACGTTCGGCCAGATCGTCAGATTACTTCAAGCTCGTCGACCTGGCCAGGAAGGGAGTCTCGGCAACGTCGTCGCTCAGATTTTGCCGTCGCTGAAACGGCGGTGTCTCGTGTTTCTGTTCACCGATGGTTTTGACAATCTCGACTCATTCGCCGCCGCCTTGAAGCAACTGCGTATGGCTCGACATGAAGTGGTTCTCTTTCAAATCACTGCCCCGGAAGAAGAAGAGTTTCCGTATACCCAGCCAACTCAATTTCGAAACCTCGAAAAAACAGGCCAGGAGATCCTCGCTGATCCACATCGACTGCGGAAATTGTATCTGTCACGATTCAAGGCGTTCCGCGAGGGACTGATCAAACAATGCGGTTCGGCAGGAATCGACTTTCTGTCATTGACGACCGAACAACCATACCAGAAGGCATTGGGAGAATTTCTCTCGATGCGAGTTCAACGCAAGCGACAACGATAGCAGCGGGACTTTAAAGTTTTTTGCCACTGCTTGACCGTCTTCGGTCAAGCAGTGCTCTTGGTTTGTGATCGAATAGACGAATCCTATGCGTCGGACAAGAATCCGATACAGTGGCACAAACCGAATCCAAGGAATAACGTTAACAAAGTAGGGTAAAACCAATGTCATCCAAGAAATTATTGCTCCTTGCAGGAGACTTCGTCGAAGACTACGAAATCATGGTGCCATTCCAGGCGTTGTCGTTTGTCGGCTATCAAGTCGACGCCGTCTGTCCAGGCAAAAAAGCGGGAGATCAAGTTCGTACGGCGATCCATGATTTCGAAGGGGATCAGACATACAGTGAAAAGCCGGGCCACAATTTCACATTGAATGCGACTTTCGCTGAAATCAAGGCGAGCGACTATGCGGGCCTCGTAATTCCCGGTGGTCGAGCCCCCGAATACCTGCGTTTGAATGAAGATGTTTTGGATCTGATCCGGTCATTCGCCAACGATACGAAACCGATCGCGGCGATCTGTCACGGAGCTCAATTGCTGACCGCTGCCGGAGTCATCAAAGGTCACCGGTGCACCGCCTATCCCGCCTGCGGCCCGGAAATCACGGCGGCAGGGGGGCAATACGTTGCTGTCCCGGTTGATCAAGCCTACGTTGACGGGAACTTCGTCACTGCCCCCGCATGGCCGGCTCATCCTGCGTGGCTCCGAGAATTTGCCAAGGTACTAGGGGCGAAGTTCGAGATTGCGTAGAAAAGAGTAAGAGTTCAACCACGGATAACACTAATGGGCACGGATGATATAAGAACGCGTCTCAATTGATTTCTTCGCATTTATCCGTGCCCATCAGTGTTATCCGTGGTTAAATCGTATTCCCTACTCTAATGAAAACGAGGGATAACGTGCTCGTTATCCCTCGTTTTTTTCTTTCCGACACAGGAACGGCCGGTTGGCTCGACGATCTGTCGTATCAGTCCTATTTCGCTGGCAACGCAAAATCCCCAGCCAGGTTTCGCCACATCGAATGGACGTGATTGGCGTTGTTCTGAGTGTTGTTGTATTCGATGACGAAGGTTGGTCCCTGCACCCGGTAATGGTGTGCCTGATGGAGATCAGGTTCGCCGTACCAGGCAAAGGTGATCTTATCCAGGCCTGCCGAATTCAATGCGGTTCGACGTTCCGCTTCGACGTCGTCAGGAAGGTTCTTCAGGTATTCGCCCAAAAGTTCCTGCAACAACTTCTTCTGGTCATCGGACATCTTGCTGACAGGAAGACCGACCGCTTCACCGACAACCGCTTGAGGATTGGGTTGTGCAGCGACCGGACCTAACGGAACTTCACCGGGTGCTTCTTTACTGACCCAGCACAGCTTTTGTTGTTCTGGATTGCAGAGCTTCAGGATTTGACGAGCGATATCCTCTTCAGGTCCCAGCACACGGATCGTTCGCCCTTTACCAGCTTCGATCGTGCCAGGATTGGCTCCGAAGAACTCGGGCGTACTTCCAATCACCTTGCCGTCTTTGATGCTGAAATTGAGGCAAAGGTGATGCCCTTCGACTCGCCAGCCCCACAGGCCGGTTTCGGATGGTGTCCCGAAAATGCTGATGTAGTATTTGCCCGGATCGCGGCGATCACGTCGATAGGCTCGTTCGCCCGGTTCGATCAGATACAGCACCTCTTCAAGGCTCATCACATTCAAAACCTGATCGTAGCCCGCTTCCGACAGGCCACTGCGGATCAGTTTTTGAGCGGCCTGAAGCGGTGCCCCTTCGAGGGCCTTCAGCGGCAATCCTTTTCTCTCGCGGGGAATGAAATGCCAGTTCAATCGCTCGGGGTCATCGTATTTAAACGATGTTATTTTGACCTGGTCAGGTGAAATCGCCGCGAGGTATCCCTTGGCCGCTTCAGTCATTCCGAGTCCCGTCTTGGGAACGGGTTGTGACTGTGCGACTAACAGAGCCCCCATTGCGACGAGGACCGTAAAAGCAAGGATCAGCTTCCGAGTTGCCATAAATTTTCTCCAAGGGTGTAAAACATAAGGGTAGGGGGGCGATCAGCCTGCTGAAAAACTTTAACAAGTATTGTGAACCGAGTATCTCTTGTTAACCTGGCGGCCAACTGAGAGGCCGTCCGCCGAGCAGGTGGATATGCAGGTGGTTCACCGATTGTCCTCCGTTTCGACCGCAATTGATGACAGTTCGATATCCATCGGACAGTTGCAATTGCACAGCAAGTTTGCGGGCGACGCAAAGGAGATGCCCTAACAATGGTGCATCTTCATCGGTCGAATCGGCCAGCGAGGGAATTTCTTTCTTGGGTATGATCAAGACATGAGTTGGTGCCTGACCATTGATATCCCGAAACGCGAGACATTGTTCGTCCTCGAACAGGATTTCGGCAGGGATCTCACGATCAATGATGCGTTTGAAAATCGTCATATCTGAACATCCAAGGCGCGTGGTCTACCGGGATTCCCACATCAATAGTGCAAGGTGATTTCTCCTGCTGACGGTAGCAAAAGCCCCGTTGGAACTCAAACATTGGCTCATGCGTCAATCGCACGAGCAACTATTTCGCCAGGAAATAACAATCATGTGCGTGATCAAAACGAAACCCCACCCCCTCCACGGGGGTGGTTAACGGGCCTTTGCCCTAGCGCCTTTAAACTTGCGATCAAATCGAGAATACTTCACGACCGACATCGTCATCGGCAGTTTGACGGTGCATATGTGGCCTTAACAGGGGCGCACCCCTCGATCGTTGGTACGCGGAAGCGGGTCAATCTTAATTGGAATTCCGATGGCGGGCGTGAATCATGGGCGACTTCTTCAAGCCGTGGCGACGAAAGATCGGGGCGGTGACGCTGGTGATGGCGTGCGTGTTCTCAGTGGGATTGGTAAGGAGTTTTTACATCTCGGATGTCATGGAATACTTCCCTGGTGAATCATCCATGATTCGTCTTATATCGTGGCGCGGAAATGTGAGTTGCAGTTATCTGATCGGCAAACCTCCGTCGAAATTCGTTAAAAGGTTCTTGTTCTTTGCGTATGAGAATCCGTATCCGTTTGAAACTGAGTTCGAGGGTTGCCAGTGGGTTTGGCGGGTCGGTCACATGGGCGTTGCAACCTGTTCTGATACAACTTCCGACTCCATCGCTGTTGTTTCCCCCTACTGGTCCATCGTCTTTCCGTTGACTCTACTTTCTGCGTACCTGCTGCTCACCAAACCGCGTATTGCGAAACCGAAAACCAACGTCGAACACAGGCTTTCTGAATAAGCGGGCAGGTCACCGAGTAGTTTTCGGGCAACTGCCATACGACGGGCAAAGCGGGTTACGGGGCCATTGTACCAGAATTACTTTTCGATTGGGTTACGAGTTAAGAGACACTAGGGCAAAGGCCCTTTAACCACCCCCGTGGAGGGGGTGGGGTTTCGTTCTTGGGTCGAGACATTTGTCGACTCAAACGGATCGTTTTGAAGGTATCAATTCACCAATCTTCACAGCCAGACTCGTCACGATTTCTTCCGGCAGACCGCTGTGCAGTGTTACCCTCAGCCGCGATGTTCCTTTCGGGACGGTCGGGGGACGGATCGCTCCGACAAGGAAGCCGTGCTCCAGAAGTCTTTCGGCAACCTTCATGGCTGCCTGTGGTTCATTAAGAACAATCGGGACAATTGGCCCGACGGAACCGGGGAAGGGGACTACGCCAGCACTGGCAAGTTGAAGTCGAAAGAGTTGGCAGAGGGAATGAAGTCGATCACGGCGTGACGGCTCAGTCTGGATAATCTCCAGGGAGGTTGTTGCTGCGGCACAAAGCGATGGAGGAAGCGAGGTCGAATAAATCTGTGTGCGGGCTTTATTCCACAAGTAGTCGATCAACGTCTGGCTACCTGTCACGAAACCTCCAAGGCAGCCGATGGACTTGCTCAGCGTGCCAACCCGAACTGCAATCCTCTTTTCCACACCCTGCAGTTCGGCAACACCGCGACCTCGCTCGCCAAAAACTCCCGTCCCATGTGCCTCATCAAGGATCACGGTCGTTTCGTATGTCTCCGCGATCTCACACAGTTCGGGAAGCGGGGCCAGATCGCCGTCCATGCTGAAAACGCTGTCGGTGACCAGAAACTTACGACGAGCCGACTCACGAGCCAACGACTGCTGTAATCCCGTCAGATCATCGTGCCGATAAACGCGGAGCCTGGCTCCCGACAGTCGGCAACCGTCAACCAGGCTGGCGTGATTCCATCGATCACAAAAAACGGTGTCGCTGGCGCCTGCTAACGCAGCAACCGTTCCGACGTTGGCCGCCATTCCCGTTGGAAACAGGATCGCGGCTTCGGTCCCTTCGAATGCGGCTAATGCTCGTTCAAGATTTACGTGCAGATCAGTTCGACCCGATACCAGCGGACTGGCTTTTGCCCCAACACCGTGCGAGCGAAGGCCCTCCGCTGCCGCCGCCACAACTCGCGGATCGTTGGCAAGACCAAGGTAGTCATTCGACGCGAAGTCCCATACTTCGCGCCCATCGATGAAGACTCGTCCTTCCCCGATTGGTTTGACCTCGCGACGACGTCGAAACAGTCCTTCATCGGATAGTTTTTGAAGTTCGTCCGGAAGCCAGTCGAGAAGGTCGGTCATCTCAGTTTTTTCGTTGGATTCCGTTTGAATGGTTGCGATGAAGTTCACACGTTTAAAGTCAGTGCAAAAACAGCCGGGAGTATCATTTCCGATACTCCCGGCTGACGAGAAGTTCAACTCATGAACTCATTCTTTGGGACGAGGCTCAGAGTCAGCTTTCGGCTGTTCCCAGCGACGTGCCGGATTCAATCGTCACCGGTTTGTAACCGCCGATGGCCTTGAAGTAGATCAGCAGGCAAAGGTAGATCGCAGCCATCGTTGCAGGGATACAAGAATCGGCGACCAGAGTATCCCGGTCTCCTTTGATACTGGACTCAATCAACTTGCGATCATCAGCGGACAGCTTTGCCAACGCGGCTTCGCCTGTCGTGCCATCTTCGCGAATCTTGTCCAGTTCTTTCTGTGCGGCACCAAGCTTCTTGCCGTCCAGTCCGTAGGCGTCCGGGAAAATCAGGAACTTACTGGACTTTTCGGCCTTGCTCGCCCCGTACAACTCAGCACTCGCCTTTTGCAGGGCTTCGCCTGAATATCGGTCCTTGAAATATCCCAGACCTGGCGAACCGATCAAACCTGCCGACATCATTCCAATTCCACCCATGATGCTGATCGCGATCGCGCCAGTTCGGGGGAATCGGTCAGAAGCGACGGCAAGCATGGTAGGCCAGAAGAACGTCTTGCCAATGCCGTAGACGGTCAACGCAAGTAATGCACCGCTGAAGGCTTCGATGCGGCTGGTTAGATTCAGACCGATACAGGCCAGGATCGCACAAGTCAGCAGAAGTCCGACAGGCGAGACACCGATCTTCTTTTCGATGAAGTCGGCACAGAATCGCAAGGCAAACATCAATGCCGACGTAAACACGAACAGTATTTTACCTTGTTCCGACGACAGGATGTTTCCGGTGATGTTCTGGATCCAGCCATCCGTCCCCAGCTCAACGGCACCGACCAGGGCGTGAGTGATGAACAGAATGAACAGCAGAATCGATCCCATCGAAAACTTGGTGATGAAGCCGACCGCGAGCAGCAAGCCAGCACCAACCGCGTACCCAATGTACTTGGCGTTGTCTTCGCCTAATTGGGGAATGCCCTTAAGAACGTCACCCAGGAACATCGACAACAGGAAGCAAACAACAAGACCACCAAGAATCCCCACGTCCTGAAGCATGTCCCCCAGCTTCAGGCCCTTCTTCGACGCTTCTGATTTTGGGAAGCTTTGACCCAGGAACATGATGCCGTAGATGATGGTCGGGATCAGATACAGCGAAAGTTGAATCTTCCAGTCGAGCTTCATGCGGTCGTCCAGAACCCATCCCAGAATACCACCCAGGATCAATCCGGCGGGCCAGCTGGCGTGCAGAATATTCAAGTAGTGGGTTCGATTGTTCGGAAAGAGTGTTGCCACCAGAGGATTGGCGACCGCTTCCAGGCATCCGTTCGCCAGGGCAAACAGGAACATCCCCCAGAACAACGCGTTGTAGGCGTTTTCCGGAGTCGAAGCACCGAATGTCACAACAGCCGACAGAACGTGGAGGGCAAATGCTGTGGCGACCAGTTTTCCGTAACCAATTTTGTCACAGAGGACGCCACCGATAATGATCCCAAAACAGAAGCCTGAAAAACCGGCACCACCGATTGCACCCAGTTGAGTGCTCGAAAAGCCGTACGCGGCTTGCCAGTTATCGAAAATTCCACCGCGGATCGCAAAACCGACGCCTGCGGCGAGAATCGCCATAAACCCCGCCCACAGCAGCCGCTGTGCGTTGGGTGCCACACTCTCACTGTTTCCACCACTCATTGTTGTTTCCACCATTAGAAGTATTGAGAAGGCGCATCCTTGCGAACGACTCCGTTGCCGTCACTGACGGCCAGCCGCCAGCGAACCCGGCGAAAGGGATGGCATGCTAACGGGTTGTGAGACATCTTTCCATGAATGGGAACGTCGTTCTTGATGCGTCGGGGAGAACTGATCTCGTTATAACCGGCACCACCGGACCTCAAACCACCAATCTGACACCCATTTACGACGTATGACTTGAGTGTCTTTGCCGGTCAGACCCGGCGAAGAACCAGCAGGTGATCGGAGTGAAACCGGGCTTCGATTCCGTCGGGAAAATCGACCGACTTTCGAGTGACCAGCATGTCCGCCAGTCGATTCCAATGTGCAAACCCCATCGCCTGACGTGGCCAGTCCTGTTTCTTCCAGAGCTCACAAAACATCTCACGGATCAAATGTCTCGACTGGTCGGCCAATAAACGGACATCCAGATGGCATGAGTCTGGCTGCTGATCCATCAGACATTGTGCGAGTAATTGCGATGCCGCACGATGAAGGACTTCGTCAATTTCCATCGCTTGTTCGGCCAGTCGGCAAAGTGCGGCATCGACTTGTGGATTGATCTCTTCACGGAGCAGGGGGAGGATCACATGCCGAAGCTTGTTTCGAGTCATTGCCGTGTCTGAGTTTGACTGATCCGTGCAATAGATTTGGCCCCGCTCATGGAGGAAGGATTCAACAAGCGCCCGATTAATGGCAAGAATCGGACGGACCAGTCGGCGACCTGAAGCGGTTGATCTCACGGGCGGAATGCCAGTCAGTCCGGCAATCCCCGTTCCCCGAAAAAGGTGGTGCAAAACCGTTTCTGCCTGGTCGCTTGCCGTGTGGGCCAGGGCGATCGCTGGACAACTGAATTTCGCCGCTGAAATCTCAAGAAACTCATATCGAAGTCGCCGAGCCTGCTCTTCGAGTCCGCTGGCATTTGCGGCAAGACTCCCCTCTGGAATTTCTCCGATTTCATTGGGAAGATTAAGAGATGCCGCAAGTTCACGGACCCAGCGTGCATCTGCGTCACTGGCCCCACCTCTTAAGCGGTGATTGAGATGGGCGACGAATAATTCCAGCGAGAATTCTTGACTCAGATCGACGAGCCCCTGCAGCAGAGCGACACTGTCGGCACCACCGGAAACGGCGACTAACAATCGGGAATTCGCAATATCGCACCGCTTCAGTCCGTCGCGAAGTTCATCAAGAAAGCCTGGCATATTCTTTTTCTTACAGGGATCAAGATTCTTCTGGCTTTTCACCACTTGAAATAATCATCGCCTGAAACAGTCCTTCCCACGTAAACTCGACCGCTTCCGCCGCAATCGGAAGGCCTGCCTCCCTGGCTGCGGCCGTCGTTACCGGGCTGATACTCGCCAATTTTGTTTTGTTGCCCAGCCAGCTTTTTGCATCATCGGTCAACAAACGTGCGAGACTTCGAGCAATCGAGGGACTTGATAATCCGATCCAGTTCACTTCACCTCGCTCAAACGGGAGTAGCGAGCTCGCTGGCAAGCGATCCACGTCACGATTCTGGTAAACGACTAATTGTTTCAATGTCGCTCCAGCGGCAGCCAACTCGACGGGAAGGACATCCCGTCCGCGACTGGCGCGCGCCCAAAGGACATTTTTTCCGGCGACATGAGGGCCCAATTCACGGGCAAGGGCTTCTGCACGAAACTCCGTCGGTACCAGATCCGCTCGTAACGAGTATTTTCTGAGTGCCGCTGCCGTGCTCGGCCCAATCGCAGCCAGCCGCGACTTGGCAATCGCACGCATATCTCGACCAGATTCCAGTAATCGACCAAGAAGGCCGTTCACACCATTCACACTGGTAAAGACGATCCAATCATATTCGTTCAGCCGTGACAGGATGGCGTCGACTTCTTCCCAGTTATCGGGAGGTGCGATCTCAATCGTTGGCAAGACGAGAGGCTGCGCACCAAGTTCTACGGCGCGAAGAGCAGTGTCATCCGCTTGTTCCTCCGGACGAGCAATTCCAATCACCTGACCGAATAAAGGACGATCTTCGAACCAACGAGCCTGCTCACGCAAACGGACACAATCGCCGATAATCACCAGCGACGGAGCATGCAGCTCGGCGGCGGTGGCGAGTGAGGCGATGTCTTGCAATGTGCCTGTTACGGATCGCTGCCTGGGTGTCGTCGCACGACTGACAACACAGACCGGGGTCGACGTCGGCTTGCCCGCTCCAATTAATGACTGAGCGATTGCCCCCAGTCGATGCAGCCCCATGTAAAACACCAGCGTTCCAGGGAACGTTGCGAGGGCAACGTAATCTAACGATGTCGACTTCGTTGGATCTTCATGCCCCGTGACGAACGCGACGGCCGATGCGTGATCCCGATGAGTCAGCGAGATCCCCGTATATACAGCCGCTCCCGTGGCAGCCGTGATGCCAGGCACGACTTCAAAGGGAATTCCCGCATCGGAAAGAGCGGCAGCCTCTTCCGATCCGCGACCAAAAATAAACGGGTCTCCACCCTTCAGCCGAACGACTGTTTTGCCAGACCGAGCCGCTTCAATCAAACGCCGATTGATCTCGTCCTGACGCAAAACGCGACCTGCCGGCCCGTCGACCCGGCAAGTTTGTTCCGCCAACGCATGAGAGTGTCGCAACAAAAGCGGATTCACCAGGCCGTCATATAACACGAGATCAGCCCGCGCCAGACATTCCGCGCCGCGCAACGTCAGTAACCCAGGGTCACCTGGACCGGCACCCACCAGGTAAACACGACCGACAGTAGAGCGAGGGTGTTGCGGATCAGGCATGAATCATTTTCACGATGCAGGGGACTGCATGGAGTAGAGAAGGTTTATTTTTGACTTGTCACCACCAGATTGTCGCGATGAATCACTTCATCGTACGGGATCGAACCAAGTTCGCGAGTGATCTCGTCCGTTCGCTTCCCGACGATGGAACTCGCTGTCGAAGAATCGTAATTCGTTAACCCCCGGGCAAACTCTTCGCCCGTCTGATCGACAATTGATACCACTTCGCCCTTGGCGAATTCACCCTCGACCCTCAACACGCCGATCGCCAGCAGCGATTTTCCCTGTTGTTCGACCGCACGCCGAGCACCTGCATCGAGCACCAATCGCCCTTTGGGGGGCATTGTATAGCCAATCCAGCGTTTCCACGCGGAAACTCCGTCACCTTCACCAAGAAACATCGTCCCGATGTCGGCTCCTGAAAGAAGTTCATTAAGAACGTTCTGGCGTTTGCCGTTGGCGATCATGACATTCACACCAACTGCGGTCGCTGTTCGGACAGCCTCCAACTTCGTCCCCATGCCTCCCGTTCCCCGGGAACTTTTCGAGACACCGACAAGATTCAGCAGATTGTCGTCAAACTTGTCGACGAAGGGGATCCGTTCGCTCGCTGGATTCGTCGGATCACCTGTCAGCAGCCCGTCTACCACCGAGAGAATGATCAACAGATCTGCCTGAATCAGCCCGGCGACCATCGCAGCAAGGCGATCATTGTCTCCCAACTTGATTTCCGCAGTACTCACCGAATCATTTTCGTTGATAATCGGTATCACGGAATACTCTGCCAATGTTCGTAACGTATTTCTAACATTGAGGTAACGACCACGCCCCTTGAAATCATTGGCTGTCAGCAGCAACTGAGCCGCGTGATATCCATAGGGGCGAAATGCTTTGTCATAGATGTGGATCAAATGAGCCTGACCGGTGGCCGCTGCAGCTTGAAGGTGCGACAGATCTTTCGGGCGTTCCTTTAGTCCCAGTAGACCCATTCCGGCCCCGATCGCACCACTGGAAACAAGAACGAGCTTGCGGCCCGACTCGCAGATTCGATGAAGCTGCTCGGCTAATGCAGCGATCCGATCGGCATCGAGACGATCATCGTCAGTCGAAAGAACGTTCGTCCCGACCTTGACCACCAGGGTTTTCACGCGATCCAAAACCTCACGTCGGCGTTCAAGCGTCATCGGAACGAATTCTTTCGGAAAAATTTGAGGACCAGGCCGCCCGTAATTCGCATATCATTCATCGCAGATTTGTCGGAACTCCAAATCAAGTGTATGCGAGGTGTGGTTTTTCGCCAGTAATCGACTGCGGAACTCACCGCCCTGACTTGATGTTTTGAAAAAAAGCCAGGCAGTCACGAGAATTGGCCCCCATATTCAAACGATTCACAATCGTCACAATCAAAAACTTCGCGAGACGGTTATTCAACTCGACTCATCCGACATCATCGAATTCATTCGAAACGGGGGAGGGGTGGCGCCCATCGTACAAGACATGCGATTCAATTGATGAATGAAATTGAAAATCGCGGCTCAGGATGCACAACAATTCCAACAACTCCCTGAGACATCGCTGATTTGAAGTCAGACGGTTGCAACAACTTCTTCCTTGAAGCGAGAATCCCCAAGTCTTCGGGCTGTAAATGTTTCTTGCTTCTGAGAAATTGCGAAGCGACTGTGAAGCATTAGTTGTCAGGTGGAATGGATGTTGCCAGAATCCGTTCGACGCGCCTTGAGATGAGGCGGCATCGTCCTTTCTGATCATGTATTACTCGTTCCGGGTCTAAAGCAACATGGAAGAGAAAAAGCCTTCCACTGCCGATATCCTCGCCAAAATCCGTGCTCAAAAAGCCGCAGCGGCGGCTGAGGCGCCTGCGGCCGCACCAGAAATACCAGCTGCCGTTGCTGCTTCTGAGACGGCACCAACCGCAGCTGCACCAACACCTGTCACTCCAAAACCTGCGGCGGTTCCTGGCGCTAAGCCAGGTTCAACCAAAGAAATTCTGGCTGCGATTCGTGCTGGCGGTGCAAAACCTGCGGCGGCACCAGTTGCATCAACCACAGCAGCTCCTGCTGCGAGTGCGGCTCCTGCTGCGAACGTAACCCCAACACCTGCCGCATTGGGTCCAAAGCTTTCGCCTCAGGAAATGCTGCAGAAGATGCGTGAGGCGAAGGGAGCAGGTGCTGCTGCTGTTGCTCCAGCTGCTGCTGCCACAAAAACAACTACCCCAGTCACGGCTCCACCGATACCGGCAAAGCCCGTCCCGGCGGGAAAAGCTGGCAAACCAACAGCCGTTCGTCGTGGTATGGCAAGCTTTGCGACTGTGGCGGCAATCAGTGCAATCTGTTTCCTCATGGGCTTTGCGTCTGGAAGCAGCCTGCTGATCGCTGCTGGTGCACTCGCATGGGGTGCCTTGTTGTCACCGTTTATGGCGGCTTGGGCTGCTCTTGCCGGCGTCAGCGGAATTGGGACGCTTGGTATTGCTCGCTTCATGTTCCCCAATGTGCTTGTCGAACCTCCCTCGAAATTTAAGGTTGGTCCCCTATCGGATTATCCGCTGAATACAGTTTCAAATAAATGGAAAGATCAGTTCGGGATCTGGGTTGTACATACCGATCAGTACGAAGGTCGCAATATGATTTTCGCGCTGGCCTCTGTTTGTACGCACCTTGGTTGTACGCCAAACTGGCTGGATGGTGAGCAGAAATTTAAATGCCCATGTCACGGCTCTGGATTTTACATGACTGGCATTAACTTCGAAGGCCCTGCACCGCGTCCGCTTGAGCGAATGGGGCTGCGAATCGCCGAAGATGGTATGCTGGAAGTAAATAAGAGTGTGAAATACCAGGAAGAAATGGGTCAGTGGACAGACACAACCTCTTACGTTGAAGTTGTTTAGACTGTCTCAATGACCGTTTGCGTTGCGTGTTTTGTGAGTTTGGTGGGATTCAGTCGGGGATCGTTCGATGTCTGTTGGTGACTACATTCGCGGTTCGCAGATCTGGAAGAGCATCTTTCGGCATCCTGCACCGGTTGATCGCCGCAACCGCGTTGTGGTGATGCTCACCAATTTCTTTCTTCATCTGCATCCGGTATCGGTTAAGCAGCAGGGGATCGCTCTCTCGTATACCTGGTGTATGGGTGGGATTACGTTCTTTCTGTTTCTGGTGGAAACGATTACCGGCGTGTTGCTGATGTTCTACTACCGCCCAACACTCGAATTTGCCTTTAACGATATTCTGGCACTGCGTGACGTGACGACGCTGGGGATCATGCGAGAAGTACATCGCTGGTCCGCTCACGCGATGGTGATCACGGTCTGGCTGCACATGTATCGCGTGTTCCTGACGGGAAGTTATAAGCCCCCTCGGGAATTTAACTGGGTGATTGGTGTTCTGTTGCTGGTTTTGACGTTGCTGTTGTCATTCACCGGGTATCTTTTGCCTTGGGATCAATTGGCGATCTGGGCTATCACCGTTGGTTCGAACATGGCACGTGCGACGCCGTTTCTTGGTTATGAAGGCCCTGGTGCACAGCTGTTAAATATTGGAGGTTATGACCTCATCACCAACGGCAGCGACGCTCGCTTCCTTCTGCTGGGTAGCCGATTCGTGGGTGAGGCCACGCTGAACCGGTTCTATATCCTTCACTGCGTTGCCATCCCTCTGGTGGTATCGCTTTTGATTGCAATTCACTTCTGGCGAGTTCGCAAGGATGGTGGCATCAGCCAGCCTTTGTAATGCTTTTGGCACTGTGGTTTGATTTGGGTTTTGTTGATTAGCGGCTTAATGGAAACATGATTCACTCAGACTGTTGGGTGGCAGACAACAAGTACTATGACTCATTTAACACATAATCCCGATCTCACTTCCTCGGTCATCTATGGGCTGGGGTGGGTTTACCTGTTGATGTTCCTGATGAACGCATACTGGGTGCGTCGCAGTTACGCCCTCGATGGCAACTGTCGACTGAGCCTCGGCGGGATTCTCGGTAAGGGCGAGCAGATCCCCGTTGCCGCATTCTGGGCTGTCTATGCAGGAATGCTGTTGATGGTTGCCGTCACTCACCTGACCGGCTGGAAGAATCCTCAACAGTTTTCTCTGCAAATGCCTGAGTTCCTCAAAGAGCCGATCAATCGTGCGTCCAACCCTGTCGCATTTTTCATTGGCTCAACAACGATCTACGTGTTGATGATCGTCCTGCGGAAGTGGTGGACGACTCCCACTGCTGGTTGGATCTTGTTGAATTTGTCAATTTTGTTTCTTGCTTTGAGTGTGACGGATTACGACTTCCGCCAGATTGTCGGTAAACCAGACAATGTTCCAATCGTGGCGATGCTTTATATCGTCGGCTTTTTTACATGGCTGTACTTCAAAAAGTCGGTTGATAACGACGAGCGTACCGCTGCTGGCCGGCCTTTATTCGAACAGGAAAACAACGAAAAGGTTCTCACGTGGCCCGATCTGGTCTACTCGGAACTTATTTGTATGGTCCTGTTGACCGCCGTACTTATTGCTTGGGGTATTGTTCTTCAGGCTCCTCTGGAAGAACCCGCCTCCGCCGCAAAGACCCCTAATCCTTCGAAGGCTCCCTGGTACTTTCTGGGCCTTCAGGAAATGCTTGTGTACTTCGATCCCTGGATGGCCGGGGTGGTGCTGCCGAGCGTTATCCTTGTCGGACTGATGGCGGTCCCATACATCGATTTCAATAAAGCAGGAAATGGGTACTACACGTTCAATGAACGTAAGTTTGCGGTTTCAACGTTCTTGTTTGGATTCTTGCCATTGTGGGTGGCGATGATTGTTCTCGGTACATTCCTGCGAGGCCCGAACTGGAACTTCTTCAGTCCTTACGAGTTCTGGGACGTCCATAAGCTGGAGTTGCTGAACAATATTAACTTGTCAGAGCTGTTCTGGATTAAAGGTCTCGGACGTCCACTTCCTGTGGTTCCTCCAGGAGCGACATTTGCCCAGCAGGCACCAATTATTCTGCTGCGAGAGTGGTTGGGATTGGTAGGCGTTGCGTTTTATCTCGTGGTCCTGCCGAACATCATGGCAGCGACTGTTTTCAAGAAGTATTATGTCAAAATGGGCTTCTTGCGATATATGGTTCTCGCCAATCTCATGCTGATGATGATGTCATTGCCAATCAAGATGGTTTTGCGGTGGGCAGTAAATCTAAAATACATCGTGGCGATTCCTGAGTGGTTCTTCAACATTTGATTACGTTTGATCGATTTGTGCGAGACTGACATTCGTAACTGAACGACATGTTGTTCCGCTGACGACATAATAAGGATGGGTTCGGTATCATGCCGGCGACCGACGATTATCTTCGCAGTCCCAAGGTGATGCATCAGGTGTTCTTCGCCAGTGCGGCGCTCCTGTTTTTCGTCACCCTTTGGATGATGTGGGCCGATTACAACGACGAATGGCGAACCTTTCAGCGCCAGGCGTTTGCCCTTCAAGCAAAGCGGGACGAGTCCCGCGAAACCAAGATCAAGAACGATCCCGCGTTTCAACAGAGTATTCAGGCATTGACGCAGAAAGTCGATGCGGCCAAAGAGTCTGTCAAAACTCATGAGAAGGAGCTTGCAACCCTTCAAGCGGCCGCAAATACCGCCAAGGTAAAGCTGGATAACCACATGCGCGCATTGAAATTGCGCCGCGCAGAACGTGACGTGGTTCGAGCAAACTACAATCTGGCAGTAAGCAACAACTTGCCTGCCCCGCAGTTGTCAAAGTTGGAATCGGAATTTGCATCAATCGAAGCCGATGTCCAAAAGAAAGAGGCTCAGTTTGTTGAGCTGTCCCATGAATCCAACGAGGCCAAGACAGCCGTTTCGAAGTTAACTGGCGAGCGTGATTCGGCTGAAGCCGCGAAGAAAGCCGCAGAAGCGGAAATCACATTGATCGATGCGTCACTTAACAAAATTGCGCCTCAAAAAACAAATTGGGAAGGCAAATCGACGGGCCTCGACGGAACCTTGAAGAGCCTTAAATTACAGTTGATGCAGTTGCCGATCATCGACGGTTTCAATGGACGTGAGCGGATTACCCAGGATTGGATGCCGAAGCTCGAGATTGATCTGGGTGGGATGTCAAAGGTTGCGCGGTTCGATCGCTGTCGAACCTGTCATGCGATGATTGATTCGGTAAATGCAGGCAGTGCTCCTGCGTATCCCCACGGCTCCGAGAAGGATGGAAATTATCCACATCCGTTTGCGTCGCATCCACGACTCGATCTTTATTTAACGTCTGCCAGTCCTCATCCGCTGCCGAAGTTTGGTTGTACGGTCTGTCACGAAGGCCAAGGGTCAGGAACAACATTTACGAACGCGTCACATACTCCGAACGATCCTGCTGAAATGGCGAAATGGGAGCATGAACACAAGTGGTTTGACAATCACTTTTGGGAACATCCGATGTATCCCCAGCGATTCCAGGAATCAGGCTGCATCAAGTGCCACGTCAATGTTACCGAACTGGGCGTGAATGAAGAGTTCGGAGCGACTGCGCCAAAGGTCTTCAAAGGTTATCAGCTTGTAAAAACTTATGGCTGCTTTGGATGCCACGAAATTTCTGGTTATGACGGAACCAAGATCGTCGGTCCCGATTTGCGTCTTGAGCCGTCAACCCCCGAAGAAGCTGAAAAGATTGCCAAAGATCCGCTGCAAGTTGCCGGAAAGCTGCGGAAGGTTGGCCCGTCATTAAAGTATTCCGCATCCAAATCGGATGTCGGCTTCGTAGCACACTGGACGGCTGAGCCTAAGCGATTCCGTCCGACGACGAAGATGCCACAATTCTTCGGCTTGGATAACCAGACCGATGACTTGGCTCATAGGTACACGCCAATCGAAATCGCTGCCGTTGCACACTATTTACAGGCAAACTCAGCGCCCTTCGAGACATTGTCACCGGCCGAAGGTTACAAGCCAGATGCTGCTCGAGGTCAAAGCCTCTTTGCAACTCGAGGTTGCGTTGTCTGCCACTCACATGAAGACGTTCCTGGCCTGAACGCCACATTCGGTCCGGAGCTCTCCAAAATTCATGGGAAACTCAAGTCAGGTAAGGTCGGTTTCGACTGGCTCTACACGTGGATTCGCGAGCCTGAGCGATATCATGCCCGCACAAAGATGCCGAATCTTTACCTCGATGCCGAAACAACAGCTGACGGGACAATTGATCCTGCTGCAGACATCGCTGCATTCCTCCTTAAGGTTGATGGGTACCCCGCGAGCTTCAAGCCAACGGCGACTTATGAAACTCCTGTTGTTGATGATTCCTCTTTGGATTCGCTTATTCGATCGATGCTGACGAAGATTTTGACTTCAGACCAGATCACCAAATTGCTTGAAACCGGGAAATACCCACTTCCTGCTGAGAACATCAAGACCGACGAAATTGAACTTGCGAAAGACGGTGAATTTTCTGCAGAGGAATGGAAGCAACGCAAGCTGACGTATGTTGGTCGTAAAACGATTACGAAATACGGTTGTTACGGTTGCCATGAGATTCCGAAGTTTGAAAATGGTCGACCGGTCGGTACGGCTTTGCAGGATTGGGGCAAGAAGGATCGGTCACGATTAGCGTTCGAACATATCCATGAATACCTGCATCATCACGGAAACCCAAGTCTGGGCGTTGAGTTCGAAGCAATCGATGCGAAGCAGGCTGCACGGCTTAAACTCGAATCGGTCACTGGCGTTCGAGTATCTAACATTAAGCCAGGACATGGCCCAAGTGGAGACTCACTGCGGTTAAATGACATCATCGTGAACTTCAATGGCGTCGATATTAAGACCCCTGCCGACCTGCAAGATCGTCTCAGTCGAACGGTTGTGGGAGAAGAGTCGAGGGTTACCGTATTGCGAGATGGTAAAGCGGAGACATTACGAATTCTTCCCGACGGGTCCTTGCAGGCTCGTGTTGAAGAGGGAATTGGTCAGGCAAAACGAAATGAATTCAAGAACGAGGAAGACAAGGACCGTGAACTGTCTGCAGCGTTCTACTATGAAAGCTTGACGCATCACGGTCGACCAGGGTTCCTGTGGCAAAAACTGCGTCAGCCTCGCAGTTATGACTACAAGACGATTGAAACGAAATCAGCATATGACGATCGGTTGCGAATGCCGAAATTTCCACTTTCTGAAAGCGAAATTGACGCCATCGCAACCTTCGTTGTCGGTTTAATTGCAGAACCTCCTGCAACAGAATACCTGTACAACCCGAGCGGGCCAGCAGGAGCAAAGATTCGTGGCGAGCAGCTGATCGAGCAGTACAATTGCTCTGGCTGCCATATCCTCGAAATGCCAAAGATACGTTATGCCGCAGACGTTGACAGTCTGGCAGCTTCCGATACATCTGGTGAGTATCCCGAGGCAGTAAAATTGCTGATGCAATTGCGACCGCCTCGTAACGGACTGACCGGCGCTAAGAAAGTTGTTACGGTCGACGGCGAAAAGAAAACGCTGTCGATGCTGGAACTGCACGGATTGGTAACCAGTGCGCCAAATCCTGAAGACCCTCCTGAAGATCAAGAGTACGTTGTTGAACTGTGGGAAACCCTTAAACTGGCCGGAAAAGATTTCTTGCCGACTTACAAGTTCATCTTCCCGGCAGCGAATCTCGATGCTCTTCTGCCGGCCCGTGGTGGAAAGTATGCCGAATGGCTGGTCGATCGTCTGGTGGATACGAAGCAGGCTAAAGAACGCTCCTTAGCATGGCAGATGGCTCCGCCGCCGCTCTACAAGGAAGGCATCAAGGTTCAGACTCCTTGGCTATTCAATTTCCTGAAGAATCCAGGCAAGATTCGCCATACGACCGTGTTGCGAATGCCGCGGTTCAATATGAGCGATGACGAGGCACAATCGCTCGCCAACTATTTCGCAGCCGTTGATGGAACTCCTTATCCTTATCAACTGATTGCGGAGCGTGAACCGGGCTATCTGCAGAAACGCGATGCCGAATTCCATGCGGCATTCCCGGCAAAGACGAATGATTACCTGTCCGAATCGTGGAAGATGTTGAATGTCCCACTGTGTATCAAGTGCCACTCGGTCGGCGGTAATCAGGTTAAGATTTCCGATCCAGCAAAAGATATTCGTGGACCTAACTTGGATTTGGCAGCCGATCGATTGCGACCTGACTGGACACTTTTGTGGTTGTACAAGCCGAACTGGTTGACGCCGTATACTTCGATGCCTGTTCCATTGCCTCCACAGGGGCCTGGAGCTCAGCCTCGGTACCCGGAACAGTTTGGTGATGACGGACTCAAGCAGACGATTTCGCTGCGAGATGCGCTGATTAATTATCACAAATTGTTGGAACGCGAAGGGAAGGCGGTTTCACAACCTGCCCCATCTACTCCTGCGGCAGGAGGTGGACAATAATGATGACGCGAGTTTCTGGAAATTCGATCACTGTGATGAATCATCGTGTTTTAAAGGCAGCCGTCGGGCTGATGTTGTCAGCATCTGTGTTGCTGATGTCAGGCTGCGGCGATCTGGTCAATGGTGCGAACCTGAAACCAACGGTGAAATATAAGCCGAGTACGGTTGGTGGGGACGCTTCAGAAACAAAGGGCTCGGGCGCAGCTGAGTCGACGGAAACAGCATCCAGCGATGGTGTCGGAACGCTTCGTGGAAAAGTCGAATTCGCAGGGGCGTTTACACCTCTTCCTCCTTTGTACCTTAAAGGAAGTGACGTTAAGGACGCCGCTGTCTGCGCCGCTGTCGAAGCGCCCAACGAAACCATTCTGGTAAAAGACGGGGGTTTAGCCAACGTCTTTATCTATCTAAGAAAAGCTCCGAAAGCGTCAAGCTCCGCTCCAAGCGAAAGCCTGATCTTCGATCAGAAGGCTTGTGTCTTTAAGCCTCACGCAATGATTGCCCGAGTCGGACAAACGGTCAAGATTCTGAACAGCGACGGAGTCGCTCATAACACCCATACATACGGCAAGAAGACTGTTCAATTCAATTCTGTCGTCGGTGAAAACAATGCTGTTGGGGTACCGATGGAATATAAACAGGCGGAGCAGGAACCGATAAAAGTCGGTTGCGATATCCACCCTTGGATGAACGCTTATCATTTGCCAATTGACCACCCATTTGCAGTCGTCAGCGGTGAAGATGGTAAGTTTGAGATTAAGGATCTTCCTTCTGGCAAGCACGAGTTCAAGGTCTGGCATGAAGCAGCGGGTTTGCTCGAGAAGGGGCTCATTGTCACGATCAAGCCAGGTGACAACGAATTGACGATTAAGGTAACGCCATCCCAACTGGGAAAATGAGCCCATCAATTGGGTTGTGTGTAAATCTGGGTTCGACGTTTTAGCACTGACGGTGCAGATAATGCTTCGCGAGAATTTGATTTCGATGCCACGTTGCTCACGTACGGGTTTTTCCGTGCTGGTCACGTTCGGACTGGCGGTCATGAATTTGGGCTGCGGCAATGGGCCGCAGGCCGTCTTCACATATCGCCCGACGACTGATGACTTGATATCCGAGGCCAACAAGGCGGTCACAAAGACGCTGACTGAGGACTTCGGAACTCCTGAGAAACTGGTTGCCTGGGAACGCTTTCCCATCAATTACGGTGGCGTAAAAGGTACGGTGGCTTCCACTGATGGTCCAGCCGGATCTGTCACCGTATCACTTGAGGGTGACTCAGCCAAGATTTCAAAGAATGCCTCGTTGCTTTGGATTTCTGGCTCACAAGCGAATGGGAAATCTGCGGAAACAAGCGTCAAGGGCTTCAACGCTGAGACGAAGACGCTGCAACTGGCGAGTGGTGCGGGTGCTCCTTCTGCAGGCGACCGTTTCGTTGTTGGGTTTGGCGAAGACATGCAGCTTGGCCGAGTGGTTTACATGAAGAATTGCATGCACTGCCACGGAGTGACCGGCGATGGAAATGGGCCGACCGGTAAGTTCTTGAATCCTCGTCCTCGAGACTATCGAAATGGGAAATTCAAGTTCACATCGACTCAATCGCAAGAAAAGGCAACTCGCGATGATTTGCATCGGATCGTCCAGTACGGCATCCCTGGTACGTATATGCCTTCATTTTTGTTGTTGGGAGAGCGAGAAACAACCGCGGTCGTTGAATACATTCGATGGCTTGCAGTTCGTGGCGAGTTTGAGAAGCGATTCGTTGAAGAACTGACCAACGACTACTCCCAAACGGCGATTAAGGATTCGACCGATAAGGCAGAAAAGTCTTACCTCGAAAAGAAGCGGAACAAGGAAGAAGCAGAAAAGCCTTTGAACTTGTCTAAGGCCATTAAGGCAGCCGGAACCGCGTTCAAAAAGTATGTTGACGATAAAGAACTGGATGGAGCGATCGAAGAAACGGCGAATCTGTTAGCGGCGGCATGGACCCAGGCAGAGACTCCAGAAGCTCTGGTTGTTCCGACGAGTCAACGAGTCGAAGATACTCCTGAATCGCGCGAGCGTGGTCGATTACTGTATATGTCCAACACAACGAAATGCTATACGTGCCATGGTCCTACTGGTCGTGGTGATGGAGCAGCGACCGAGGATTTCTGGGACAAGCCTGGGACAAATGTGAAATATCCCAATCGAGGTCTTCATGACGAATGGGGTAATCCATTGAAGCCACGCAATCTTACGAGTGGACAGTATCGGGGTGGCCGGCGTCCTCTCGACCTGTTCCGACGGATTCGTGCTGGTATTAAAGGAACACCAATGCCGGCCTTCGGTGATACGGTGCTTAAAGAGCCGCAAGTCTGGGATATTGTCAATTATGTAATGAGTCTTCCGTATCAGCAGAAACAGCCAACCGCTGTGAAGCATCCCTCGGAAACCGTAGCAAATAACGAAGAAAAACCGGCAAATTGAAATAGGGCAGGATCAGGTAAGACCCCGTCATCGCGGATGTTTAAGTGCAAGCCTCGTAGAATCGAATCCTCAAACCCGGGGATTGATTGAATAATAGATTGGCGCTTGGTACTAGAATCCGAAGGTGGGCTATTGCCGGAACCCCAACAATAGACATAAGGCAAATATCGTGGGCAAGTTTTGGGCAGTATTTTTCACCCTGACTTCAGTGATCATTTTCATTGTTTCCTGGATTTCCCCAGCAATGCACTGGTGGTTTCCTGGAGACGGTAATGCATACTCGACGCTCGGCGGAAAGATCGATGATCTTTTCTATTTGATTCTGGTCATTGTTTCAGTGACCTTTGTCGGCACAAGTGCTGCTTTGGGTTACGCCCTTTGGCGGGGAGCGGCAATCAAGTCAGACGAAAAGGTCTGGTTTTCTCACGGCAGTCACAGCCTTGAAGTGATCTGGACAATCGTCCCTTCAGCCGTCCTGCTGTTCATCGCTCTTTACCAGCTGGACGTCTGGGCTGAATATCGAATGAAGGGTTTTGCGAAAGAGAAGGATGGTTCTCCCAAGGTGATTACTGTCGTCGCGGAAGTGACTGCTCGGCAATTCGAATGGCGGATTCGCTATCCCGCCAACGGCAAGCCACTGAAGCCAACCCCGCAACCTGATGACATTTATTCGGTGAACGAGTTGCACGTTCCGACAGGTGGTCTGGTCACGATCACGCTACGAACTGACGACGTTCAACATGCGTTCTTCGTCCCCATGCTCCGGGTTAAACAAGATGCAGTACCGGGAAAGATGATTCCCGTATGGTTCGATGCGACCATGCCCGGCAATTACGAGATGCTGTGTGCAGAGCTGTGCGGCTGGGGCCATTATAAAATGAAAGCCATGCTGGTTGCCCAGTCGGCTGACGACTTTGAAGCGTGGAAAGACAAAGCCTCCGCAGATCAATTTGATGATGGTTACCGGAAGCCAGCGGAATAGTAAATTTTTGTAACCGGCTGCATACATTCCAACGTCGAAGTGAACGAAAAGCAGACAGATTATGAGTACCCTCAATCCAACACTTGATCATGCAGACCACGCCGATCATGGCGACCATAGTCATGGTCACGATCATGCTCACAAGCAGAGCTTCATTTCCCAGTACGTTTTTTCGACTGATCATAAAATGATCGGAAAGCAATTTCTGATCACGACGCTTTTTATGATGATGGTGGGTGGCGCGCTTGCACTGGCTGTCCGTTGGCAATTGGCCCGCCCCTGGGAACGGATGCCAATTTTCGGTGACATGGTGTTCGGAGCGGACGGAGGCCAGATTTCTCCTGATGCTTACACGATGCTGTTCACAATGCACGCGACCGTGATGATCTTCCTGGTGATTATCCCCGTGCTGGCAGGTGCTTTCGGTAACTTTCTCATTCCACTGCAAATCGGTGCGGATGATATGGCGTTCCCGACGCTGAACATGCTTAGCTACTGGTTCATGTGGCCAGCAATTTTCTTGTTCGGTGCCAGCTTCTTCATGTACGGTGGGGGGCCGGCGGCAGGGTGGACATCTTATCCGCTACTGTCGCTCTTGCGCGAGGCAGCTCCCGGCTCAGGTGATGCCCAGACATTATGGCTGTTAGGCCTGACGTTTGTCGGTGTTTCTTCCATGATGGGTTCGGTCAATTACATGACCACCATTATCAATATGCGTGCGCCAGGGATGACTCTGTTCCGAATGCCGCTCACGATCTGGTCGATGTTTATCACCGCGATTCTTCAGGCGTTTGCTCTCCCCGTGCTGACAGCAGCAGGTTTCATGATGGTCTCTGACCGAATGCTGGGAACCTGCTTCTTCGTACCGTCCGGGATTGTCGTCAATAACGCTGCACCCACCGTCGGTGGGGGACAGACCCTTTTATGGCAGCATCTGTTCTGGTTTTACTCGCACCCTGCGGTTTACATCATGTTGCTTCCCGCGATGGGTATGGTGTCTGACATGCTCGCATGCATGTGCCGTAAGCCAGTTTTTGGCTACAAGCCGATGGTTTATTCGATGGCGGCGATTGCAGGTTTAGGATTCATCGTGTGGGGCCACCACATGTTCATCAGCGGTATGAACCCGGCATTGGGAATGACGTTCATGGTCAGCACGATCATGATTGCACTCCCTTCGGCAATTAAGACTTTCAACTGGATTGGAACGATCTGGGGCGGTCGAGTGCAATTCAACTCGGTGATGCTGTACTGCATCGCGTTTGTCTCGATGTTCATCATCGGCGGGTTAAGTGGGATTTTCATGGCTGCGGTGCCTGTCGACATTTATATTCACGACACGTACTTCATCGTTGCCCACTTTCACTATGTGATCTTCGGTGCGACGTTGTTTGGAGTTTTTGGCGCCATCCAGTTCTGGTTCCCGAAAATGTATGGCCGGATGATGAACGAAACGGTTGGCAAGATTCATTTCGTACTCACATTCATCGGCTTCAACTGCACTTTCTACCCAATGCACATGCTCGGTATCGCTGGTATGCCCCGCCGTTATGCCGACCCGTATCACTTTCCATATCTCGAACACCTGCTTCCATTGAATCAGTTCATGACCGCATCAGCATTCTTGATGGGGATGGCTCAGTTCCTGCTTCTCGGCAATTTTTTCTACAGCATGTACTTTGGACCCAAGTGCGGGCGAAATCCTTGGGGTGCAAACGGTCTGGAATGGACAGCACCTTCACCACCGGGACACGGTAATTTCGATGTTTTACCCGTCGTCTATCACGGTCCTTACGAATACGGTTCACCCGTCAGCGGCGACAAGGACTTCCTGATGCAAACCGAGTATGTCCCACTTGCACAGCGAGTTGCTGCCGAAGAACACCACTAACGAAGTTTTTCAACCTTTAATTAATTGCGTCAAACCGTCCGATGAATCCACCGTCACAATCTGTCTTGCTGCATCGTCTTGCGTGGCTGATCGCCGCGTTGACGTTGCTTTTGCCTGTGACGACGGGGGCGATCGTGACGACACTCAAAGCCGGGATGGTCTTCTCCGACTGGCCTTCTTCCGACGGCTACAACATGCTGGCCTATCCATGGCTGAGCTCGGCACGAGACCAGTTTGTGGAACACGGTCACCGCCTGGCGGGTATGGTCATCGGGCTGCTTAGTTTGTCTCTTGTCATCGCCACTTGGGCTTTAGATCGTCGCCGAAATGTCAGGCTGGTTGCTGCGATGATTTTTGCTGCCGTGTTTGCCCAGGGAATGCTGGGGGGAGCTCGAGTGCGACTTGATAAACAGACCCTGGCACTCGTGCATGGTGACTTTGCAGCATTTGTCTTCAGCTTGATGGCAGTGTTAATTCTGATTACGAGTGAAGGTTGGGATCAGCGATCACGACTGAATTCCAGCGCAATCAGCAGCAGAGTCTCTTTTGCAGCAAAGCTGCTGCTTGGCTCTTTGGTGGCTCAATACGTGATGGGTGGTTTCCTGAGGCATTTGCGTGAATACGAAGGATTTGCGTGGGCTTGGATGGTTCATCCCTGGTTCGCTGTGGTTGTGCTGATTGCGACCGCCATGTTCGTCTTGTCAATTCGTGGAGCTGGGTCGAAGTACCTTAATCGATGCGCCATAGCACTGATTGGCTTCGCTCTTTCACAATCGCTGATCGGCTTGGCGACCTGGTACGTAAAATATGGTATCCCTTCGTGGGGAGTTGTGGCTCAACAGGATTCACTTCCTCAGATCGTGATCTGTTCGCTGCATAAAGTTGTTGGACTTTTGACACTGATGACCAGTGTTTTAACCGTTATTTGCTGTGGTGCGCTTCGGCCACGACACAGTGATCAACGTGATCCAGTTTCCGTCAGCAATACTGTTGTGGGGGCGGTCACATGAGTGCAATCTCGCCGCTGCCTGTCTGTCCCGATGTGGCAAAGCCTTCACAGGACACCTTGATTTCGTCTGTCCTGTCCCGAGCCACCGACTATGTGGAAATCGCGAAACCACGCATTTCGTTAATGGTCTTGTTGACCGTATCGTGCGGGTTCATCCTTGGAATGGAAACGGCTTCGGTATCGGTCACGCTGTTTCATGCGTGCCTTGGAATCGCGGTCGTTGCTGTTGGATCTTCTGCAGTGAATCAGTGGATTGAGAGGAAGACCGATGGCCGGATGCGGCGAACAATGAATCGTCCACTTCCTTCCGGTCGCCTCGCTCCCATTGAAGTTTTGTTATTCGGAATTGGTGCGGCCTGTCTCGGTTCCGTCTATTTGGCGCTTACAGTGAATATGGCAACGGCAGTAATGACTGCAACCACGTTTGTTTTGTACGCAGGTGTTTATACTCCGTTAAAGCGAGTGACATCGTTGTGTACGGCGGTCGGTGCAATACCTGGAGCGTTGCCTCCCGTGTTGGGTTGGTTAGCCTCTGGAGCATCGCTCGACATTAATGCATTTGCCCTGTTTGCGATTCTGTTTGTTTGGCAGTTTCCCCACTTTTTTGCGATCGCGTGGTTGCACCGCGACGACTATTGCCGGGCAGGGTTGCGAATGTTGCCGGGAGGGAAATCAATGCCCCATATTACTGGGTTACTCGCAGTAACATATGCATTGTGCCTGATCCCAATCAGCCTGTTGCCCAGTCACTTCGGCATGGCCGGTAAAACTTATAGTACGATCGCAATGCTGCTAGGATCTGCTTATTTGATGGCGTCAGTATTGTTCGCCATGAACGAAACTCGAACAAGTGCCCGACGCGTGCTATGGACCTCGTTAATCTATTTGCCTTTGTTACTGCTGACGCTGACCTGGGATCACCTGAGACTGCTTGAACGACTTTAGAACCCGATTTTTTCACTGCTGACTGCCTGCTCACGACTGCATCTGGTGGTCAGACTTATGTTGCGAATGAGACTGAAATGACACACGCTGTTGCTGCTCCGACCCTGAAAATGGGTATTCCCATCACGAATGCAAAACTCGGGATGTGGTTATTTCTCGGTACAGAAATCATGTTCTTCACGGCCTTTATCGGCACCTACATCGTGATGCGCATGGGGTCACTTGGCTGGCCGACCGATACGAACGTCACGCATATCAATATCTTGTTCGGTGGGGTCAATACATTCGTTCTGATCGTATCGAGCTATTTCGTTGTGGTGTCTCATGATTGCCTGCTTCAGCATCAATATGCCAAAGCGTGGCGATTCATGCTTTACACCCTTCTGCTCGGATGTTTGTTCTTGGGAATCAAGAGTCTTGAATACGCAGGCAAGTTCCAGCATGACATCCTGCCTGGCCACATCCCTGAGAATAACCGTCAGGCTATGGACAAAGTCGTCAATCAATTTGGGAAGCTGGTTGATCGGCGATTGCAAGCTGACGCGGTGATCGCAGCGGCAAAGAATCGTGAAGAAGCGCCAAAAACAAGAGAACTTCAGAAGGCGGCACTGGATGCACGCATTGCCGCATTGACAGAGAAAAAAGAGAAAGGTCTGACGCCTGAAGAAGTGAAACAGTTGAACGATGCGACTGCACTTTCGAAACTCAGCGCTGAATATGTCAGCCTTAAAGAACACGTTCGCAGCAATCTTTCATTGAAAGTGGATTACGCGAAATTCGATGACATTCGCAAAGAAGACAATCCTTCGAGCAAATACGATCCCGTGAGCCTTGAAGAGGTTAATGGAAAAGTCGAAGAGTTATTGAAGGACAAAGACCTCGGACCATTAGCAAGCGGACTCAGTCCTGCTCATCCGATTCTTTATGGAAATCTGTTTGCATCAAATTACTTTTTGATGACAGGTTTTCATGCAATTCACGTGATTATTGGTCTGTACATGTTCCTAATGGTTCTGATGAAGGGACATCGGCTCAACATCAGTGATGCGACTCTGGTTGAGAACATCGGCCTCTACTGGCACTTCGTTGACCTGGTTTGGATTTTCTTGTTCCCCTTGTTGTATATCATTTGATTTTAATGACTGTCCCGAACACCAAAATCATTGAAGCAAACGTTATAGTTCCAACGATGCGTTGGATTTGAATTGAAAGTCAAATGCCATGTCTGAACACGAACATCATGAGTCTCATGGTAGTACCTACTTTAAAGTGTTTTGCACGTTGTGTGTGTTTACTGCGATTTCGGTTGTTGCCGACATTGTGCATTTGCCTAGCAAGTTCCTGCTGGGTGCAATCGTATTGGCTGTTGCTGTGGCCAAAGCATTGTGCGTGATGGCGTACTTTATGCACCTGAAGTTCGAGCGAGCATGGAAGTACCTGCTACTTGTTCCGACGACGATTATCGCCTTGGCGATTCCGATTTCGCTGCGACCGGATATTGGCGCGAGTTATTACGTTCAGGACATTCCACAACTTCATGACTACCCAGAGCATGAAGCCTCTGTTGCACACCAGGGTGGCCACCACTGACCAGTCCAATTGAGGATGTGATGTCAGATAGCATTGCTGTTCGTGTTTCCGATCTTCGTCATCGCTACGGGGATCGTGAAGCGCTACGAGGCATCGGCTTCACGGTTGCAGCTGGCGAAATCTTTGGATTGCTCGGCCCGAACGGTGGTGGGAAGACAACTCTATTTCGGCTGCTGGCAACACTTCTTCCGGTCCAGTCTGGTACCGCAACCCTGCTCGAAAAAAACGTCGCCACAGAATCTCGATCAGTCCGTCAACTGATCGGTGTGACGTTTCAGTCACCGAGCCTGGATGGGAAGCTGACTGTTACGGAAAACCTGAAACATCAGTCACATCTTTATGGTCTCTCCGGCCAAACGGCGAAATCGCGTATCAGCGAGCTACTGGACAGATTGGGTTTGAAAGACCGTGCTCAAGATCTGGTCGATTCTTTATCTGGCGGACTGAAGCGCCGCGTCGAAGTGGCGAAAAGCTTGCTTCATCGTCCTCGAATCCTGTTGCTGGATGAACCCAGCACAG
The DNA here is from genome assembly GCA_903858935.1 of uncultured Schlesneria sp. GTDB lineage: Bacteria > Planctomycetota > Planctomycetia > Planctomycetales > Planctomycetaceae > Schlesneria. The sequence goes on from CAIOKO010000201.1 coordinate 72,741, forward strand.
GCCTCGACCCCGGCGCTCGCCATGACTTGTGGGAGTATCTGTCACGCCTGCGACGCGACGAAGGGACTACAATTCTCGTAACCACTCATCTGATGGAAGAGGCTGATCGGTGTGATCGATTGGGAATCTTGCACAAAGGAGAACTGGTTGCGATTGGAATGCCTGACGAGTTGCGACTTTCAGTCGGCGGCGACTGCCTGACGATCCAATCGTCAGACCCAAAATCGCTCGCTGAAAAACTGACCATTCGCTTTCAATTGACCCCTCGTCAAATAGGGGAGTCGATCCGAATCGAAGGGAACGCGGGACACGAACTATTGCGAGACATTGTGACTGCTTTTCCGAGTGAGATCACGGCGATCTCGCTGGCGAAGCCGACCTTGGAAGACGTTTTTATTTCGCGGACGGGGCATCGTTTTTGGGAAAACGAACCTGTTTGAGCTCGAGTGATTCAAGAAGATTATGTCAAAAGCGATTGCGATTCCTGAATCGATCAATGACTCAAATGGTGACGTTGCGCACGCCCAACCTTCGATCGGATTGGCGGTCTATACTCTGGCAATACGCGAACTCGTCCGATTTTTTCGACAACGTACGCGGATTATCGGTGCTCTGGGGCAGCCGTTCATTTTCTGGATTTTGTTTGGAGCGGGTCTGCAAGGTTCGTTTCGAGGACCTGCCGGGATTTCCTATCAGGAATATTTTTTCCCCGGTGTCGCGGTCATGATCGTGATGTTTACCGCGATTTTTTCGACCATTTCGATCATTGAAGACCGTCGCGAAGGATTTTTGCAGGGGGTTCTTGTGGCTCCTGTTTCGCGGCTGGCCATTGTATTAGGGAAGGTTTTCGGCGGAACAATCTTAGCGGTCATGCAAGCCGTGTTATTTCTGGCAATCGGACCGTTGCTTGCGGTTGTTGGTCTTTCGCCTCCCATTTCCACGGGACTGACGTGGTTCAATTTTCCGATTGTGCTCGCTTATCTGGCATTGGTCGCATTTGCACTGACTGCACTTGGATATTTAATTGCCTGGCCGATGGATTCGACACATGGGTTTCATGCGATCATGAGCGTGTTTCTGATGCCGATGTGGCTGTTATCCGGATCGTTTTTTCCCGCACCAGAATCTGGTTGGCTCTCATGGGTAATTCGTCTTAATCCTTTGACATATGGTACGGCCGGTCTTCGCCGACTTGTGACGCCTAACATTGATGCGGTCGCAGGGCTTCCCTCGTTTCCGCTTTGCCTGGCTGTGACGGTCGCTTCAGCAGTGATCTATATTTCGCTCGCCATCTGGATGACGGGTCGCCAGACAGCTCATAATGCACGGTAGACGTGCTGTCGAATTGAGAAAAATCATGACAAATACAAACATCAACACCGCCAATAGCGAGAACCAGACAGCCAATTCAAAAAGTTCCAATTCGATATTGTGGATTGGATCGATTGTTTGGGTGTTGTGTCTGGCTGGGATTATATTTGGCTGGTATCAGTGGCGGTTGAATTACCTCGCTCGATCCGAATCTCGTGACAGCAATACGGCAACCGAGAATCAGACTCAGGATAATGACGGGCGAAGCGTGAAAACGATCAAGCTGGTCCCTCAAAAGGATGGCTCATTCTTGCCTGTCGAAGTGACGAAAGATCAGGATGAAAATCCTTGGGACCCCGCTGGCATTGAAGACTTTTCATTCACAGATACCGAAGGTCAAACGGTGACGAAAGCGGATTTGCTCGGCAAGCCGTTTATCATTTCATTCATCTTCACTTTCTGCCGTGGCCCGTGTCCTAAAGTCAGTATGGAAATGCGGGAGCTACAAGATCGATTAAAAGATTACGACTTTAATCTTGTCTCACTGACAGTTGATCCCGAGCGGGACACTGCTGACGTCTTGAAAACCTATGGAAAGGAATTGAAAGCGGACTTCAGCCGCTGGAAGTTTTTGACCGGTAAACAATCCGAAATTTATGGTTTGATTCATCGTAGTTTCGCCATGCCTGTCCAGGAAGAGGTAGACCGAGATCGCAAACCAGGGTTTGAAATCATTCACTCAACAAACATCATGCTGGTCGATAAAACTGGTCGAGTGATTGGCAAATTTGATGCTCAAAAGGGCGAAGAAGTGATGGCCAAGTTGCGAAAACAAATCAAACAAGTTGCCGCTTTGAGATCGGACCAGAAAACCACAGAAGAAGGCGTGCGATAACTCGTGGACAAACTTCCTTCCTGGGCAGCGATGCTTCCGGCGGTCAACGCGGGCCTGAACGGCCTGGCGGGCATCATGCTGCTTGCTGGCTACTGGCTGATCAAACGGGGTCAGCGTACGGCTCATGCCCGGACGATGATCGCTGCGTTTGTGACGTCGATCCTGTTTCTAGCATGCTATCTGGCCTATCACTATGCCTTGCACGTCTATACAGGCGAGCCCGGCAAGCGATTCGGTCACAAGGGAACCGCGATTGGGATCGTCTACCTCGTGATTTTAGTCACTCACGTGATTTTAGCAGCAGCCGTTCCGGTGCTCGCTTCGATTACACTGTTTCGAGCCTGGAAGCAGGACTGGGCTCGGCATCGTCGCATTGCGGTGGTAACATTCCCCATCTGGGTTTACGTCTCCGTGACGGGTGTTATCATATACGTGATACTTTACCATTGGCCTGGCTCGGATGTTTGAGGTTATTTTCATGAATCGCACACTGAAGTCGATGGCGTTCACAACACTGATTATGGCATACTCGTCAAACGCTTGGGCCTGCCCGATGTGTAAGTACGCGTTGGAAGCATCCGATGCTCCCGAACCGAAGGCCTATATGATCAGCATCCTGTTCATGATGGGAATGATCTCGGCTCTTTTCCTGAGCGTTGGTGTGTTGCTCTGGTGGGTCTCGAAGCAAGAGAAGATGGCTTTGACCGCTGCGGGATACCAACATCTGTTTGACAACGCTGGCAGCCAACCCTACCTGGCCAAGGCGAAAGCCGAACATTGACGTCACAGTGAGCCTGAGCGTGCATATCAACGACGATTGAATCGCAGCGCTCGGCCACGTTCTTGAGTTCAGTGGATAGCCGAGGCGCCTCAAGCAAAAGGACAATTTCGGTCCGTTCCCACACCGTAATCACAAATACAAAAATCGCAATTCCGCCTCAGTGGTGCCATTTCAGGCGTGAAAGCAACGATCTCACGCGATTGCCCATGTCACACCTCTCGTTCGCGTTAGTTGCACGATCTAAATGCCGCATGAGCTTCAATTTCGTAGCAAGCAAAAATGGTGCGTGCGTAGCTGGCTGTCTTTCGGACCAACGGTCCATCCATTCAAATAGCCCAGCCCATCGGGCTCAGTTTTACCCTTATCTTTTGCAATATTTTCAAGTTGCTGGTCTTGCCACCGCGTTGATTTGTAAGGGTTTGCGTTGCATTCTTCGATGTGGCACGTGTTTCGCTTGAGTACCCCAATGATCGCCATGG